>JAFABV010000008.1 GCA_023425865.1 Bacteroidota bacterium
TTGCTTCAATGTCAAATACAACGCACATTTTTTAGCGGACAGCCGAGATAAGAATCCGCAAGGGGGCTTGTCAAACGTCCAAATCCGTAAAAATGGGGTGAAAGATATGTTTAGCGGACAGTAATAAATCTTTTACAGACAAACACACCACCATCATGACCTACCGGAATATCATATTTGACGCGGGCAACGTGCTCGTTACACTCGACGAGGACGCCTCGATGAAAGCCTTTCAGGCATTGGGATTAGGCAAAGCAGACCATGTGCGCGAGCACCCGGAATTACTGAAAATGTTTCAGGCCATGGGGCTTGGACAGATTACCAACCAAACGTTCTTCGATGGTTTTCGACGTCTTGTCAACCCCAACGCCACCGACAGGCAGATTGCCGACGCCACGAATGCCATGATGGTAGAGATACCGGAGGTAAAGAAACGTAAGCTGCTGCAACTGCGTGACGAGGGCTATCATACTTACCTGCTGAGCAACACCATCGACCTGCACTGGCAATATTGCGTAGACGTGCTGTTTCGCATGGGGCAGTACACGGTAGACGATTACTTCGACAGCGTTTTCGTATCCCAGGAAATGGGTATCAAGAAGCCCAGCGACGAAATCTTCCAGGCTGTTATCCGTGAGGCCGACATACGCCCCGAGGACACGCTCTTCATCGATGACTTGGAGGTAAACTGTGAGGCCGCCGAGCGCAACGGCATACATGCTTTCCTGAACAAGCGGTTAGACGACTGGCTTGCCCTGTTCTGACAATGCCCGCGACGGCCGTTGTCAACATGCCTCGCACACTGTCACGGGCGATAACCAACGCATGCCCATGACGCAAATGAGCCGCCGAGAAATCACTTCCCGAGCGGCTCTTCAAATATCTAACAGTTAAATAATAGGCGCTTAAAAATGTATCTTGACGTCGGCACCCATCTGGAAAGGGTTGCCGCGCTGCGCGAACCAATGTGCGGCACCTGTGGCACCGCTGCTCACGGCAAACACGTTGTAACGGGTGTCGGTGAGGTTGCGCCCCCAAACATTGAGTTTTACCCGACCGAAATCGATGCCCAAGTGGGCGCCCAACACCGCGTACATCTTCTGGCTTAGGGTATTGGCCTCGTCCCAGTAGGTCTTGCCCTGGGCGGTGACATTGGCGCCGACGGTGACGCTGCGAAGGAAACAGGAGGTGAGGTCGAAACGATAGTCGGCACTCGCGGCAACGCTGTGTTCAGGCACAAACGGCACACGCTTGTCGTGATAGTCCACTAAGGTGTTTGTGCCGTTCACCGTCACCGAGTCTGTATACTCGTCAAACACGGCGTGGGTGAATCCGTAGTTCACCGTCCAGTCGAAGTGATTGTCGAAGGCATGGCCGCGCAGCGTGGCCTCGATGCCGCAACTGTAGCTCTTGCCCGCGTTGGTCATCATGCGACCAAATCCGTAGTTGCCTGCCATCTGCGAGAGCTGCTGGTTCCTGATTTGCATATAGAAGGCGGCCAAGTCGAGCTGTACGCTATGGCCGAAGAGGTTGAGGTGTGTTCCCACCTCATAATTCCAACTGGTCTCTGGCTTGTAAGCGATGGTGGCGTTTACGTTTTTGTAGTCGGCCTCGGTATGGGGCACGGCATAGTCGCCACGGGCTGAACTGTTGTTCTGGAGTTCGGCTTGCAGAATATCGGAGAACATCTGGATGTTGTATCCACCGGCACGATAGCCCTTGCTCACCGTGGCATAGATGTTACTGCCATTCGCGGCGATGCGATAAGTGAGTCCAAACTTAGGCAGGAGCTGGTCAAAATGGTTGTGGCCACGGCTGTCTAAAAGCGATGACACCGTTACCTCGGCGTGTTGTCCCATGACGTCGGCCACCGATTTCATCGCGCCAGAAGTATTGTAGGTGATGCCTACGTAGTCGTAGTCATAACGCAGGCCAATGGTGGCGGTCAGGCGTGAGGTGATATCGAAGTTCGACTCGTGATAGAAGCCCAGGTTGCTGGTGGGCGTACGGAATGTGCCGGGCACATCGTACATATCTGCGGTGAGCGACACGCCACCCGCGCGGGCAATGGTGGCGGCGGCCATCTGGGCGGCAACCTCAGGCGAGAGGCCTGTGGCCATGAAACGGCCAGCCATCGAATTGACCATGGCGTCATACATGGCAGTCTCGATGGTCTTGCCCAAGAACGCGTCCATAGCTGAATTGAAGCCTACGTTGGTGCCGGTCTTCAGCCATGAGAATCCGCCAAAGACACCCGTGGTCCAATGCCAGAAGCCCCCCACCGGACGCGTGCTTCGCAACGTAAACTCCTGGGTAAAGGAGTTTTGGAGCTGCTGCTGAAACATGGTCATGTAATTCTCGGGCATATAGTCAATGTCCATGTCCATGTGATCTTTGAGATACTGGTAACTCGAAGTGGAATTGAAATCGAAGCCGTTGGCATGGAAAGTGAGGTTGAGCCCCGTGTTAAACATGTTTCGGCGATACTTGTTGGGCTGGTCGGTATTGGGCTGGGTGGCAAAGCCTTCGGCATCGAGTACGCCGTAAGGGAATCCGTTCTGGTGGGTGTACTGGTAGTCGGCCAGGAAATTGATGTCCCAACGCTGGGTGGGACGGAACACGAACTTCAGGCGCCCTCCAGCCTCATCGTAGTTGTCGGCACGCTTACCCGTGGCGATATTTTTGAAGAATCCGTTCTGTCCGTCGTAGAAAGCGGCCAACGAGAAAGCCAGTTTGTTGGATACCTTATGGAAATGCGACACTTCCACATTGCGGTAGAAACACGAGCCGGCGCCCAGACTGATGTCTGTGCCCTGATAATCCATGGGGTTTTGGGTGTAGATACGCACAAGTCCGCCCTCGGTATTCAGACCGTAAAGCGTGCCTTGGGCACCGCGCAACACGTCGACGCGCGCCAAATTATAAATATGTGTGTTGAAGGCCGACTTGCTCAGCAGGGGGAGATTGTCGACATAGATGCCTACAGCCGGAGAATTTACACGCGAGCCTATACCCCGGACATACATGGCCGATGTATATCGCGAACCGTAGTTGGGCATACTGAAGTTGGGCACATAAACCGAAAGCTCGCGCAGGTCGCGGGCGCTCAAGGCCTCTGCGTCGGCACCTGAGAACATGGAGGAGCTGATAGGCTGTAAGCGAAGGCGATACTGTTCCTTGGGCTGTTTAATGACAACAACCTCGTCGAGGTCGTACACGCGCGACGAGTCGTTGAGATTTTTCGGGGCAGCTAACGCTGTCTGCACACCTCCGGCCATCACAGCCAAAGCGAAAAGCATTAATCTAATCATATCAAAATAAGTAATCAAATATCTCTGTTAACATTATGTTTTCGTATGCAAAAGTACGGCTAATCGCTGTATTTAACAATCCTCATTTCTAATGAAATTGTATGTAAAAGAGACAATGATTACTCCCCGCGGCCCTCACGGCCACCTCTCAGGCGCTTCCGGCGACCTGTCACCTCACCACCGTTGCCCTCACAATGCGCACGTCGGCAAGGGGGCGGTCGCGGTCATCGACTTCCACATGGTTGATGTCGCGCACAACCTCCATACCCTCTACCACTTCGCCAAACACCGTGTAGGTGCCGTCCAGGTGCGGACTGCCGCCATGTTCCATATAGCTTTGACGAATTTCGGGCGTGAACTTGACTTTGCCACCGGTAATGGAGTCGAGGCGTACCTGTATGCGGTCGAGGGCCTTGGGGCCGTAGTCGTAGCCATAGACAATATAAAACTGCGACGCAGACGACCTGTGCTCGGGGTTAACACGGTCGCCCTCACGGGCCGCTGCCAATGCGCCCCGCTTATGAAAATACTTGGGATACACAATCTCGGCGGGCAGGGTGTAGCCGGGATCATAGTCACCCACCTCAGTGTCTGGCATGGCGTGGCGGGTGGTGGAGTCGCCGGTCTGAATCATAAAGTCGGAAATGACACGGTGCCACAGTATGCCGTCATAGTACCCAGCCCTCACCAAGCGAAGGAAATTGTCACGGTGCAGCGGTGTCTCATTGTAGAGCTCTACCGTGATGTCACCCTTACTCGTCTGCAAAAGCACCCGATGCCTCACCGTGGTATCAACGGCAGTGGCCTGATTATCGGTGTGTTGTGCCATCGCGCCCAACTGCGCAAGACACAACATCAGCATGATTAAACCTTTTCTCATCATCGTTTTCACACTTATTATTATAATAGGTAAAGGTAATATAATTTCCTTTACCATTGTCCTTTTCTTCCACAAAAATATTAAATTTTATAATAATAAAGACTTGATAAACGTTTTCTTTTTGTTGTTTAAGATAAATGATATAAATTTGCAAGCATTATGTTAATTCATCAGCGTCTTATCAAACTGACGTTAGGGTAACCCATCAAGAACAGTTGACACAATGAACAAGAAAATCCTTATCCCCCTTATCCTCGTGATACTCCTGCTGGCAGGAGGCGCTGCTTGGCTCTATATCAGTCTCGACAAGCAGAAAAAGGCTAACCAAGAAATGGCCGAACTGGCAGAACTCGACAAGAAGGAGATGGAGAATGAGTACCAGCAATTTGCCAACCAGTACAGTGAGATGAAGACGCAAATCAACAACGACTCCATCGTGGCGCAGCTCACCCGCGAGCAAGAGCGTACACAGCAACTGCTGCGCGAGCTCAAAGAGACCAAGAGCACCGATGCCCGCGAGATTGCCCGACTGAAGAAGGAACTGGCTACAGTGCGTGCGGTGCTGCGCAGCTACGTGCTGGAGATTGACTCGCTGAACCGCCTGAACCAGAACTTGACGGCTGAGAACACACGTATCAAAGGGCAGTATGAGGAGGCCAACAAGCAGATTGCAGGCTTGAGCACCGAGAAGCAGAGCCTGTCAGACAAGGTGGCCATTGCCGCCCAACTCGATGCCACGGGCATCAATCTCATGCTGCTCGACAAGAGAGGGAAGTCTACCTCCAAGCTTCGCAAGGCCAAGAGATTCCAACTCAACTTTGCTCTGGCCAAGAATGTCACGGCACAAAGTGGCATGAAAACGGTGTATGTGCGCCTGAATACGCCCACGGGGGCGCTATTGGGCAATGCCGGAACATTCAACTATGAAAACAAGTCACTCGACTGTTCGATGAAGAAGATGGTGGAATATGGCGGCAACGAAACACCGATGACACTCTACTGTGACATCAACCAGGCCATCGATGGCGGCACCTACAGGGTGAGCATCTTTGTCGATGGCAACCTCATTGGGAGCAAATCCTTTACTTTTGAGTAACTAAACGATAAGCAATGATCAGAAAGTTAGTATGTCTATTCTTGTTACTGGGTGGCACGACGGTCAGTCGCGCCCAGCTCATACTGACGCTTGACAGCTGCCGGGCCATGGCCCTGCATAACAACAAGCAGATCAATGTGGCACGGTTAGGCAAGGATGTGGCGATAAACGTGCGCAAGGCAACGCGCACCAAGTACCTGCCCAAGGTGGACGCCGTAGCGGGATACGAGTATTTCAGCCGTGAAATCAGCATCCTGAACAACAGCCAGAAATCAATGCTGAGCAACATCGGCACGGCCGGACTGCAACAGGTGGGCACCAACTTGGGGAACATCGTGGGCGACCAGCTCACCGGACTGGTGCAGCAGGGCGCGCTCTCACAGCAACAGGCACAGCAGATTGGCGCGCTGATGCAGCAAGCCAGCAACGGTCCTATCGCACAGTATCTGGGCACGATGGGCAATTCCATCGGCCAGCAGATTGTCGATGCCTTCCGCACCGATACGCACAACATGTTTGGCGGGGCGGTCATGCTACGCCAACCGATTTACATGGGTGGCGCCATCAGGGTGGCCAACCGCATGGCCGACATCTTTGAAAACATGGCCGACAACGATATTGACCGTAAGACACAGACCACGCTCTACAACATTGACCAGGCGTACTGGACGGTGGTATCGCTCAAAGAAAAGCAGAAACTCGCCAACAGCTACCGCGATTTGGTGCAGAAACTCGACGACGACGTGCAAAAGATGATACGCGAAGGCGTCGCCACTCGTGCCGACGGACTGAAGGTAGACGTGAAGGTGAACGAGGCCGACATGCAGATCGCGCAGGTGGAAGACGGTCTGGCGTTGGCCAAAATGCTGCTCTGCCAACTATGCGGCCTGCCTATGGACCAGGACATCATCCTTGCCGACGAGGGCAGAGAACAGCTGAACGTCGTCAACGCAACCGACACTTACGCCCCCGACTCCACCCTATCCTCCCGCCCCGAACTGCGAATGCTTCAGAATACAGTAGACCTGAGTCGGGAAAACACCAAGCTGGTGCGCGCCGAATATCTGCCCCACGTGGCCCTGACAGGCGGATACATGATCTCCAACCCCAACGTATTCAACGGATTCCAGAAGAAATTCTCCGGTGTATGGAATATCGGAGTAATGGTTCAGGTGCCGGTGTGGTCATGGTTTGAAGGAACGTACAAGGTAAGGGCGGCCAAGGCTGCCACCACCATGGCAGAGATGCAACTGAGCGATACCCGCGAGAAGATAAACCTGCAAGTTACCCAAAGCCGCTACAAAGTGCGCGAGGCGCGAAAGCGGCTCGACATGGCCCTCAAGAATATCAAGAGTGCCGAGGAAAACTTACGGTGCGCGCAAGTGGGCTTCCGCGAAGGTGTATTCCAAACCACTGATGTCATGGCCGCGCAGACAGCGTGGCAGCAAGCGCAAAGCCAGAAGATTGACGCCGAAGTAGACGTACGCCTCAGTCAGGTGAACTTAGAGAAGGCGCTCGGCATTCTCAAGTAAGTGTTACAGGTTAGTCGGCTCAAAGAGCCTGCGTCTTTGTACAACAGATAACAAACAGAAAGAATTAAACAACAGCTATATCATGTCAGCTAAAACACAACATCGCAACATACTGCTGGCCGTCCTTGCTTTCGCCGCAGCCGTGGTCATCGTAGGGCTTATCGGATTCTTTATCTTAGGGAAAACCGATGAGACGATACAAGGCGAAGTGGATGTCTCCGAGTTCCGGGTAAGCAGCAAGCTCCCGGGAAGAGTCGTGGAACTTCGTGTTAAGGAAGGCGACTATGTGCATGTTGGCGACACACTGGCCATTCTCGAGGTTCCCGAGGCCAACGCACAGCAACGTGTGGCAGAGGCTGCCGAAGGCGCTACTCAGGCTATCAGCAGCATGACCGAAGAGGGGGCGCGCAAAGAGCAGATCCGCAGTGCCTACCAGATGCTGCAACAGGCCAAGGCAGGCGAAGAGATTGCCAGGAAAAGCTACACCCGTATGCAAAACCTCTTCAACGAGGGAGTGATGTCGGCACAGAAGCGCGACGAGGCGCTGGCCGCCTACAAAGTGGCTGAAGCCCAGGTGCAGGTGCTGCAGAGCCAGTACGAGCTGGCGCTAAGCGGTGCCCGCAACCAAGAGAAGGAGGTGGCCCACAAGAACGAGCAAGCCGCCAAGAACGCCGTGGAGGTGGTGAAATCTCTGCTGAAAGAGACCGTGCAGGTGTCGTCGGTAGAAGGAGAGGTGAGCGATGTCTACCCCAAGGTAGGCGAACTCGTGGGCATGGGCTCGCCCATCATGAGTATCTCTATCCTCCACGACATCTGGGGCACGTTCAATGTACGCGAGGACCAACTCAAAGGACTGAAGATTGGCGACACCTTCAAGGCCTACTCGCCAGCCTTCAACAAGGTTTTGGGCATGAAGGTATACTATATCAAGGACCAGGGTTCGTACGCCGTATGGAAGGCTACCAAGAGCAGCGGCCAGTACGACCTGAAGACCTTTGAGGTGAAAGCCCGCTTCACCCAAAAACTCGACGGCCTGCGTCCGGGCATGTCGCTTGTAATTAAGGATTAGCAACAAATTCTGGTTTGGATCAGAAAGACAACACATACTCACGTACCACTCGCCAACCCGGCTTGCGTTCTGCCTTGGCCAGCATTTGGCACATTGCCATAAGAGAGGTTGACATGATGTGCAAGAACCCCATCTACGGCTTTTGCACAGTTGTCTTTCCCATCGTTGTCGTACTGTTTTTCACCACACTGATGGGCTCTGGCGTGCCTACAGACTTGCCCGTTGGCGTGGTCGACCAAGACAACACCGCCACGTCGAGGGCCATGATACGCAAACTCGATGCCTTCCAGACCACTCGCGTGGTGGGCAACTATCCCAACATGAACGCGGCGCGAGAGGCCATCCAGCGCAACGAAATCTATGGTTTCCTGCTCATTCCCAAGGAAACCACCAGCGGACTGATGAATGGCAGCCAGCCCCGCATCTCGTTTTACTACAGCAATGTCACCATTGCCGCCGGTTCGATGATATTTCGCGACCTCAAGACCATTGCTTCCTTGGGGTCGGCACAGGTGGGAGCCGCCAAACTTGCCGCCATTGGCAAGACCAACGATGAGATACGCACCTTTCTCCAACCCATCACCATCGACCTGCACATGATCAACAATCCGTGGACCGATTACAACGTCTACCTCAGTGGTGTCATGGTTCCCACGGTACTGATACTCTTCATGTTCCTGCTCACGCCCTACAGTATTGGCACCGAACTCAAGTTCCACCGCTCACGGCAGTGGATCAAGATGGCGGGCGGCAACATACACATCGCCCTCATTGGCAAACTGCTTCCCATGACGCTCATTTCGCTGATTGTCATCTACAGCTACGAGTTTTATGTATACTATTGCCTTGAGTTTCCCCATCCGGGTGGCGTAGTGCCCATGCTGG
Organism: Bacteroidota bacterium; assembly: GCA_023425865.1. GTDB lineage: Bacteria > Bacteroidota > Bacteroidia > Bacteroidales > Bacteroidaceae > Prevotella. The sequence continues at coordinate 8,774 of JAFABV010000008.1, forward strand.
TCTTAGGATTTCTCACGGTGGCGGCATGCCAGGGCTTCGGCGTCTTTGCCTACGGACTGATGCCCTCGCTGCGCATGTCGATGTCGGTGTGCTCGTTGTGGTCGGTCTTGGGCTTCTCATTGGCTGGCGCCACCTACCCGCTGTTTGCCATGGACGGCATGCTGCAAGCCATCGCCCAACTCATTCCCGCCCGTCATTACTACATGATATACCAGATTTGCATCTTCAACGGCTATCCGTTGAGTTATGCCTGGTTCAACATCCTCGCCATGGTCATCTTTGCCACCCTGCCCATCTGGGTGACGAAGAACATCAAACGGGCCATGCTGCTTTATACCTATATTCCTTAGCCATGCCGAATCTCAGTCTGTTCAACCAAATCAAGGAAGGCATCACAGATACCTGTTATATCTGTGTCAAGGAAATGCGGGGCGTCGTAAAAGACGAGGGAGTACTGATATTCTGTGTTTTTCTGCCACTCATCTACCCCCTGCTCTATTCGTGGATTTACAATAACGAAGTGGTACACGATGTTCCCGTGGCCGTCATCGACCGCTCCCACTCCGCCACCTCGCGAGAGTTTCTGCGTCATCTCGATGCCACCTCCAGCGTCAAGGTGGCCTACTATTGTGACGCGCTCCCCGAAGCCAAGGAACTCACCGGCAAGCAGCAGGTACACGGCACCGTCTATTTTCCTGAAGATTTCGAGACCCGACTCTTCCGTGGCGAACAGGCTACGGTGGGCGTTTACACCGACATGAGCCTCATCCTCACCTACAAGGCCATCTTTCAGGCGGCCCAGGAGGTGGCTACACACATGAACTCCAAGATTCAGGTCAGCCAAACCAACAACTTCACCGACCGTGACGACGAGGTGGCCACACAGCCGCTGGCCTACGAAGAGGTGCCCATTTTCAACACCACCGGCGGTTATGGCAACGCCCTCCTGCCCGCGGTACTGATGCTCATTCTGCAGCAGACCCTGCTGTTGGGCATAGGCCTCGCTGCCGGTACCGCCCGTGAGAACAACCGCTACCAAGACCTCGTGCCTATCTCCAAGCACTATGCCGGCATCCTCCGCATCGTGCTCGGCAAGTCGCTCTGCTACTTCACGCTCTATATGGTCATGGGCACCTACCTTGCGTTGGTCGTTCCCCACCTGTTCTCCTTCACCTCACTGGCCACCTTCGAGACCCTCGCCGGCCTGCTGGTGCCCTATATCCTTGCCTGTATCTTTTTCGGCATGATTGTGTCGAGCGTCATGCGCTATCGCGAAAACGTACTGCTATTGGTCATCTTCACCTCTATCCCGCTCTTGTTTCTCACGGGCGCCAGCTGGCCGCAGTCCAGCATCCCTCCTTTCTGGGAGAGTTTCTCCTGGCTCTTCCCGTCTACCTTCGGCGTGCGCGGCTTCCTGCGCATATCGTCGATGGGTGCCACGCTCAACGACATTCGGGTGGAATACCAAGCCCTGTGGACACAGGTGCTCATTTACTTTGTGCTGGCCTGCGCCGTCTATCGTTACCAGATCATCAGCTCGCGCCGCCGTGCCCATGCCCAGATGGAATCGCTCAAGAGAAAGGTGACCGAAGCCAAGCAGCGCAAAATATCGCAGAGCGGCTCGGCCAAAACCCTGATCGTCATCGCCATTTCTACCTTCGCGCTATGCGCACAGGCCAACCCCGTACTGCCCACCCCGCAACATATCACCGCCGGCAAGGGGCAGCTCACTTGGAATACCAAGCATACCCTGAAAGTCTACGCCGACGCCCGCTGCTTAGACCTCCTAACAGAGAAGGTGCTGCCCGGTGTAGCGACCACCGCCGTGGCCGACAGCGGCAAGGCCGACATCGTCTTCTGGCGCAACGAGTCGCTAAGCCCCGAAAGCTACCAACTGCGCATTACGCGCAAGGGCATCACCGTCGAGGCGGCCGACTACGCGGGCTGGGTGTACGCCATACAGACCCTCAGCCAGTGGAAGCAGAGCGGCAAAGCGGGCCAGCCCGTCTTTCCCTGCGCCCACATCACCGACCGCCCGCTGATGGGCTGGCGAGGCTTCATGCTCGATTCCGGCCGACAATACCAGCCACTCACCACCATCAAGCGCTGCTTAGACCTAATGGGCATGCTGAAGATGAACCGGTTTCACTGGCACCTCACCGAGGGTTTAGGCTGGCGGCTGCCAGTAGAGGCATATCCCAAACTCACCTCCGTAGGGGCTTTCGTGGGGCAAGGCGAAGGACAGCAAGGCTATTATTCGCGCGAAGACATCAAAGAAGTCATCGCCTACGCGGCCCGGCTCGGCATCACGGTTATTCCCGAGGTCGACCTGCCCGGCCACAGCGAGGCAGCCCTCACCGCCTATCCCCAATACACCTGCTTCGGTACCCGCCCCGTCATTCCCACGACGGGTTTCACGCCCACCATCTTCTGCGCGGGCAAAGACTCGGTCATGGCATTCCTCAAGGATGTGCTGGGCGAGGTGTGCCAGCTCTTCCCCGGGCAGTATATCCATCTGGGAGGCGACGAAGCGCCCAAAGACAACTGGGACCGCTGTCCCGACTGCCAACGCCGAATATCACAACAGCATCTCCGCGACAGCCATGGCCTGCAGATGTGGATGGCCGCGGAACTGGCAAAATATGTGGCGGAGAAAGGCAAAACGCCCATCTTTTACGGTGACGTGGTCGTGCGCGACGGCTACGCGTTGCCGCAAAACGCCATCGTGGAATGGTGGAATTATCGTAGCGCAGGAGACACAGAATACCGGCAAGCCGTCAAGCACGGACTGCAGGTCATAGGAGGAACCAACTATTACAACTACCTGAACTTCCCACTTGAGCCGTGGAAAGGCTATGGCAAGGAGCGCACCTTCGGCCTGAAAGAGGCTTACACGCAGAATCCCTCATACCAGGCATTTCTGGCCGCACCCGAGAAAATGAAGGGCATGGAGTGTATGCTCTGGACAGACTACGGCCTGCAGCCCCACCAATTCGGCCAACGCCTGATGCCCCGCATACTGGCCCTTGCCCAGCAAATGTGGCATGTGGGCCCATTGCCCCACTATGCCGAGTTTGAAAAGACCATCCAAACGCTCAAACCCTTCTTCGCGTCTCACGGATGGTAATCCCCATCGGCCTATGCCCGTGGCATAGACCCATGGCATATCGCTTGCCCCGAAACCGTCAGGTCAAGCCCCACCGAACGGCACCCGCCAGTCGCAGCCCTCGCGCCAACGAGAGCAGCCGAACGCCGTCTTCCCTTTGATGATAACCCCCTGCCCACATTTGGGGCACACCTCGCCCACCTTTGGCTCGGTCGCCACAACGGCCGGAGCGGCTTGGGGCGCGGGCTTTGACGCGGACGACGACTTCGAGGCACGGGGCTTTCGCGGCCTTTTGGCCGCAGCCGCAGGGGCGTCGGGCGTGGGCGCGGGCGACTTCGGGGCCGGCCCCGGCTCGCCACTCTCAATATGGCGGTCGCTGCTATCGTGCATCACGTCAGACACTATCGTGGCCACCTGCGCCTTCAGTTCGCTCACAAACAGCGCCGGGTCGTACTTGTGATGCTCTATGTCGCGCAACTTCTTCTCCCAGATGCCCGTCAGCTCACAACTGGTGAGCAGACGCTCGCGGATGGTGTCTATCAGCTGCATGCCCGTGGGCGTGGCCACCAGGTTCTTGCGCTCACGACGAATGTAGTGGCGCTTGAACAGCGTCTCGATGATGCCCGCGCGAGACGAAGGCCGGCCAATGCCGTTCTCCTTCATGGCGGCACGCAGTTCCTCATCGTCCACAAACTTGCCCGCCGTCTCCATGGCGCGCAGCAGCGAAGCCTCGGTATAGTGCTTGGGCGCCTGCGTCATCTTCTCGGTCAGCGTGGGCTGGTGGGGGCCCGACTCGCCCTTGACAAATGTGGGCAACGTGCGCTCCTCGTCATCCTTACGGTTGTCGTCATCATCCACCCGCTGGTCGTCCTTGGCATACACGGCACGCCATCCCGGAGAGAGAATCTCCTTGCCCGACACCTTGAACTCCACCTCGTCGACCTTACCGGTCACCGTAGTGGTAGAAAACTTGCAGTCGGGGTAGAAGGCCGCCACAAAACGGCGGGCAATGAGGTCGTACACCTTGAGCTCAAAGTCGGTCAGCCCGTTAGGCGTCTGCCCAGTGGGAATGATGGCGTGGTGGTCGGTCACTTTAGAATTGTCGAACACACGCTTGGTCTTAGGCAGCGTGGGGCTTGTGGTGGCCAGGTCTTTGATAATCTGCAGATAGGGTTTCTGCCCTGCCACCAGCATCTGGCTCACCCCGTTGAGTATGGATGGGCATTTGGGATAGATGTCTTCCGAGAGAAACTGAGTGTCTACACGCGGATAGGTGGTGAGTTTTTTCTCATACAGCCCCTGGATAAGGTTCAGGGTCATATCGGCCGAGAACCCAAACTTGCGGTTGCAGTCCACCTGCAGCGAGGTGAGGTCGTAGAGAGGCTTGGGCGCCTCCTTGCCCTGCTTCTTCTGCACGTCGGTCACCTCAAAGGGCTTGCCCGCTATGCGCGCGAAGTCGCGCTCACCCTCCTCCTTGCTCTGGTAGCGGCCCGACGTGGCCGTGAAAAGCGTGTCACGGTAGATGGTAGACAGCACCCAGTAAGGCTCAGGCTTGAAGTTGGCTATCTCTTTGTCGCGGTTGACAATGAGCGCCAAGGTGGGCGTCTGCACGCGCCCGATAGACAACACCTGCCCATTTTGCTGCCTATAACGCAGCGTATAGAGGCGAGTGCAGTTCATGCCGAGCAGCCAGTCGCCAATGGCACGGCTCAGTCCGGCCAAGTACAGGCTCTCATAGTCTTTCTGGTCCTTGAGGTTCTGAAAGCCCTCACGTATGGCCTCATCGGTCATCGACGAGATCCACAGTCGCTTCACCGGGCACTTGACCTTGGCCAACTGCATCACCCAGCGCTGTATGAGTTCGCCCTCCTGGCCGGCATCACCGCAGTTGATGATTTCGTCGGCCTCGCTGTACAACCGGGCAATGGTGTTAAACTGCCGTTCGATGCCCTGGTCGGGAATGAGTTTGATGCCAAAGCGCTCGGGCACCATGGGCAGGGCCGCCAAGGTCCAGAACTTCCAGTTCTGCTGGTAGTCGTTGGGTTCTTTCAGCTCACACAGATGTCCGAAGGTCCATGTCACCTGGTAACCATTGCCTTCCATGTAGCCGTCCTTCTGGATATTTGCCCCGAGTATGCGGGCAATGTCGCGTGCCACACTGGGTTTCTCAGCGATACATACTTTCATCTTGATTGTTTCTTTGGCTGCAAAGGTAATAAAATCATTGGGAAAGGCGCCCATGGCACACCCCTTTCTTGCCAAAAACAATGTGCCTGCCCTCCGTCCGCCCCACCCCGCAAGCATTGCCCCAACGCACGTCTGGCACCGCTTCTACGCAGTTGGGGCGTGGCCGTTGGCACCTCCCGCGCCATCGGCAAATACGCCGAGGTGGAATACTTCGGATGAAATCATGCCATGATTCTATATGAAACCATAGAATGATTCTATATAAAACCATAAGATAATTCTATATAAAACCATCCGATAATTTAATACAGAATCATTACACCCTTGATACAGAACGACGCGGGCAGCGTGGCCTTGAGTGCGGGCGCCTACGGCCTGACGGCCGTATCAGAAGCGGCAGGAGACACCGGCAAACCTTCCTGCGGGCTCATTTTTTTGTCAATTTTAGCCCATGAAAAAAGGGTGTCTATAAAAAAAGTTCTACCTTTGCACCACACTTTGCAACACGCAAAAGTGTATTGGTTACATATCATCATGAAAATTGGATTATTTGTCCCATGCTATGTCGATGCCCTCTACCCAGAGGTGGGCATAGCCACTTACCGCCTGCTCAGGCATTTGGGCGTCGAGGTAGACTATCCCGAGAAGCAGACTTGCTGCGGCCAGCCTATGGCCAACGCCGGATTTGAGCAGATGGCCCAACCCTTGGCCGCAAAGTTTGACGACATGTTCAAGGATTTCGACTATGTGGTCATGCCCTCGGCCTCATGCGCCGCCTTTGTGCGCGAGTTTCATCCCCGTCTGCTCCAAGGCAAGGAACATGCCTGCATGTCGTTGTCGAAGACGGTAGACCTCGTTGAGTTTTTGCACGACGTGCTGCAGGTAACGTCTTTGCCGGGCAGCTTTCCCCACGTGGTAAGCGTTCATAACAGCTGTCACGGCGTGCGCGAGTTGGGTCTCTCGTCACCCACAGAGCAGCATCTGCCCCAGTTCAACAAAATTATCGACCTGCTGCAACTCAAGCAGGGCATCACCATTCGCGAGCCCGAGCGTTCGGACGAGTGCTGCGGCTTTGGCGGCATGTTTGCCGTGGAAGAGCCTGCCGTGTCTGTGCGTATGGGCACCGACAAGATTCGCCGCCACATCGAGACGGGAGCCGAGTACATCACCGGGGCCGACTCGTCGTGCCTGATGCACATGGCCGGCATTGCCAAGAAAACCAAGCAACCCATACAGTTTATACACGTGGCAGAGATATTGGCCCAAGGTATTTAGCCCTGCACAAGTGTGAATTATGAATTAAAAAATGAGTACTATACATTCACAGAGGTCTACAGAAATACTCAAAGACCACGATAAGGTGTCACGCCACGACCAGACATTCTGGTCTGTGCGCTCCAAGCACGACACCCAAGCCAAGATGCTGCCCGAATGGGAGACGCTGCGCAACCACGCTTCTGACATCAAGCGGCACACCATCACCCATCTGGCCGATTATTTGGAGCAGTTTGCCACCCAGTTAGAGAGCCGTGGCGTGATTGTGCACTGGGCCAAGGATGCCGACGAGCTCAATGAGATGGTATATGGCATTCTGGAGACGCACAAGGTGAAAAAGATGGTGAAATCGAAGTCGATGCTCACCGAAGAGTGCGGCCTCAACGACTATCTCGAAACGCGCGGCATCGACGTGGTGGAGTCTGACTTGGGCGAGCGTATTCTTCAGCTCATGCACAAGGCACCCGCCCATATCGTGATGCCAGCCATACATATCACCCGCGAAGAGGTGGGCAAGACCTTCGAGGAGAAGGGCATCAGTCAGCAGGTGGGCAATAACGACCCCACCTATCTCACCTACTGCGCGCGTGAGAGTCTGCGCCACGAGTTTATCGAGGCAGAGGCTGGCCTCACGGGCTGCAACTTCGGCGTGGCCGAGACGGGCGACATCGTGGTGTGTACCAATGAGGGCAATGCCGACATGACCACCTCTATGCCTAAGCTGCACATCGTGACCATGGGCATAGAGAAGCTGGTGCCCGACTACCGCAGTCTGGCGGTGTTCCAGCGTCTGCTGGCCCGATGCGGCACAGGACAGCCCACCACGACGTTTACCTCGCACTTCCGGCAGGCACGTCCGGGCGGCGAGATGCACGTGGTGCTGCTCGACAACGGCCGCAGCGACATGCTGGCCGACGACGACCACTGGCAGACGCTGAAATGCATACGCTGCGGCGCCTGCATGAATACCTGTCCGGTGTACCGACGTTCTACCGGCGCAAGCTACACCTATTTCATACCCGGCCCCATCGGCATCAACCTCGCCATGTGCAAAGACCCCGTGCGCTACAGCGACAATGTGTCGGCATGCTCGCTCTGCCTGAGCTGCGACAAGGTTTGTCCGGCCGAGGTGAACCCCGGCTCACAGGTATATCTCTGGCGACAGCGCTTAGACACCTATGGCAAGGCCGACCCCATGAAGAAGGTGATGTCTAAGGGCATGACCCTGCTCTTCGACAATCCGGCACTTTACACCACGGCCTTGCGCTTCGCGCCCTTGGCCAATCTCGTTCCCGACGCCATGACACAGTTCAGTCGCCTCAATCCGTGGAGCGTCGGTCACACCAAACCGCTCTTTGCCAAACAGTCGTTCCACGAATGGTGGAAGGCCGAGCACAGGAAATAAATACCCACAGCAAGCGCATATATGAAAAAAGAAGATTTGTTTGCCAAACTGCGAGCCAACACCTCACGGCAGTATGACATGCCCGACATGAACATCGACGCCATTACTTATGACGACACCGTGGCGCAGTTTATACAGATGACAGAGAGCGTGGGCGGCAAGGCTGTAGAGGCCAAAAAGACCGACGACCTCAACCAGCTCATCCGCAACCTCTACCCCGAGGCCAAGGTCTTTGCCTCTCATCTGCCCTACATCAGCATTGCCCAGAAAAATCCTGACACGGTAGCCAGCGCCGAGGAGCTCAACGGTACTGACGTGGGTATTGTGCAAGGTACGGTGGGGGTGGCTGAGAACGCCTGCGTATGGGTGCCGCAAACAATGAAGGAGAAGGCCGTATGTTTTATCTCTGAGTATCTGGTCATTGTTATCGACCGGCAGAATATCGTCAACAACATGCACGAGGCCTATGCCCGCATACAAATGGACGCGACGTATAACTTCGGCACCTTCATCAGCGGGCCCTCGAAGACTGCCGATATCGAGCAGGCGCTGGTCATGGGCGCGCAGGCTGCCCGCGGCGTCACGGTGTTGATTCTGAGCTGACCCTGTATATACATGAATGTCGGGATGAAGAGGCCTCTTGGCTCTTCATCCCGACATTTGTTTCTGTCCACACGCAGCGGCACTGGCCGCTCACCTCATCCGAAAGCCGTTGAGGGCACGGCTCACCGCCTCCACCTCGCTGTCGGTCATCACGGGGTTGCAGGGTATACTGAGTTCCTCGCGATGAATGCGCTCGGTGACGGGGAGCGACAAATCGTTCCACTCGCCGTAGCACGCTTGCTTGTGCGGGGGAATGGGATAATGAATCATGGTGCCGATGCCCTCGTCGTGCAGGTATTGCCGCAGGGCGTCGCGGTGGCGGCAGAGCACCGGGAAGATGTGATAGTTGCACGCGAGGTCGTTGCCCCCCGACTGTTCCCAAGCTGCTTTACCCGGCAGAAAGAGGTCTGGATGGGCAACATGACGATAGTAGTAGTCGGCTATCTGCCGCCTGCGCGCGTTGTCCTCGTCGAGATATTTCAGCTTGACGCTCAGCACGGCGGCCTGTATCTCATCCAGCCGGCTGTTCTTGCCCCGATACCTGAAAACGTATTTCTCTTCAGAGCCATAGTTGCCTAACGCCCTCACTACGCTCGCCAACTCGGCGTCGTCGGTGGTCACCGCGCCGCCGTCGCCCAATGCGCCCAGATTTTTGCCAGGGTAGAACGAGTGTGCCGCGGCGTGGCCTAACGAGCCGGTCATGCCGTACGGCGTGGCCCTTACGCCCTGCGCTTGCGCGTTGTCCTCCACCAGACGCAGGTGCCAACGCTCGCACAGCGCCTGTATGCCGGGTGTCCAGGCGTTGCGCCCATAGAGGTGTACCAAGAGCAGTGCCCTTGTCTTCTGTGTAATGGCCTGCTCAACCAGCGTCTCGTTGAGCTCGAGCGTACTCGCCCATGGCTCCACGAGCACGGGCACCAGCCCATTCTCGGTAATCGAGAGGATGGAGGCTATATAGGTGTTGGCCGGCACAATGACTTCGTCGCCATCGGTCAGCACGCCCATCTCCTTATAGGCACGGAATATCAGCGTGAGGGCATCCAGCCCGTTGCCACAGCCCACGCAGTGGCGTGTGCCGATGTAAGCGGCATAGTCGGCCTCGAAACGGCGGGTGGCCTCGCCTTGCAGATACCAGCCGCTGTCTACGACCCGCTTTAAGGCTGATTCTATCTCCGCCAAATGCGTGGTCGTTATCTTATGCAAGGATAAATAAGGTATTTCCATTATAACAACCAGTAATAGGTATCATAACACACGCCACGCCCCCCAAAACCTTCCTTGTTGCCAATAAGTCCCTCGTTAATGACACTACACTGTTGCTCCGTAGAACTTCCAAAATCCAAATATGGGTAATCAGGATAATCATGATACATGATCCTATCATAAATAGCCTCCATAGCTCCAAATTCTTTCCCCACATGATTGGTGCTGCTATACTGTCCATGCAATACCTGCGGAGAAAGATACACGGTCAAACCACCGATTATTTCACTATCCTTATAGGCATTATACTGTATGATATTATCAGGAAACCGGGACTTCAAGAGTTCTATCTCAGAAATCGTATGGACAGGCGTGGAATCAAATCTCTCTTTAAGATTATCTTCCAATACTTCCCAGAACTCAGCAAGGCTGGCATCCCTAACAACTGTCACACCCTTATCCACTGCTTTACGAAGCAGTCTTCTATGGTCTTTACGCCATCTTTGATGTCTTTGCATAAATATTGTCGTACCGATGTTCCTTACATATAACTGTGCACGACATTTCCAAAAGATAGCATAAAGGTCTTCTTCTGAAGGATGAAGATGATAAATCCAAGGTACAGGTCGATAATACACATCTTTTATACCTGCACCTTTTAGATATTTGTTTAGCTCTTCAAATAGACAACACGTATCGACAATGGTTACATGGTAGTCCATAATAAGTCCTCCGTAGGATAACCCAAAATGAGAATAAAGTGTATTACCCTTCAAATGGGCAGGCAATAGCGCATAAAGACTTCCTGATTTATAAAACATCAGGGAATAATCTACAAAGCGGTCACTATGATAATCCATATAATCCCGATAAAAAAGAAATGTAGCATTCCTTGCCCTTAAGACATAACTATCCCACTCTTTTTTATCAGCTTCATTGTATCTTTTTATTTCAAACATGCCAAATAATCTAAATAAGCATGATAATCACGTATATAGTCTTCTTCCTCAAAAAGGTCTTCCGCCAACACGAGACAGACTGCTCCCGAAGAGAAATCTTCCAACGTACGCCATATACCGGCCTCTACGTAAAGCCCTTGGTAGGGATGGTTCAGCAAAAAAGAACAGCGGTCTTTCCCGTTGTCAAGGGTCACCGTGAAAGAGCCGCTCACAGCAACAATCAATTCCTGACAGTGGCGATGGGCATGCCCACCACGATGTTCTCCAGAGGGCACATCATAGGTCCAATACACCCTTCGCACCTCAAAAGGCACATCTTTGCATTGCTCCACCACGGTAAGATTGCCGCGCGGGTCGGCTATTTTCTGAAGCGATATGATCTTTCCTAATGGTTTCATGTCATTCTAACGTTTGTCCTGTGGGTTTTATTTTGGTGACACCTCGATAAGATTGGACAATCGTGCTGCCGCGACATGATAACCATGGAAAAGCCACAGTGAGATGGCGACGATGCGTTATCAAGCCCCCAAAAACGGTTCTTATTACTTTTGATAATCAAACTAAATAGAGTAGAGTTGCAACCACAATGGTTCAAGCGCATGATTGAAGCGGAAATAAATGACCGGTGACCTTGCGCAGTAACGCAAAGCCAACCGGCCAACGCTGTTTTTCTAATCTCTATTTGTCATGACAAACGGCGCTACAGAGGGTGCTGCGTGCGCATCTTCCAAGGAAATTGCGCCGTTCTTTGCAGGTAAACACGCTGTTTATTGCGCGCAAACGCATGGTTTGTTGTACGTAAACACATGGTTTTGTTGGGCATAAACATGCTGTTCATTGCAAGTAAAATGCGCAGACCTTATTTCTTCATATACGGATCGGTGCCGAGTACGGTCGTGGCTAATCGCTTGGCCTTGTCGCGCAGGGCATCGATATCGCTGCCGAGGGCGTCGTAACAGAGCACCACACCCATGCGCCGACCCACATGGGCCTCGGGCTTACCGAAGACGCGCACACGGGCACGGTCCTCGCGGCAAACATCCATGAGGTTGTAATCGAGCGGCTGGGTAGACTCTACGGGTGAGAGTATTACCGCTGACGCACCATGATGCTCAAGATGGATGGTAGGGATAGGCAGTCCCATGACAGCCCGGAAATGCAGTTCAAACTCGCTGAGGTTGGTGCAATGGCTCAGCGTCACCATACCCGTGTCGTGCGGACGAGGACTGAGCTCGGAGAATATCACCTCGCCCTGCTTGGTCAGGAAGAACTCCACGCCCCACAGTCCGTAGCCGGTGAGCGCCCGCGTCACCTCGTCGGCAATGTGCTGGGCAGCCTTCAAGGCCTCATCGGGCAACGCGTAAGGCATCCAGCTCTCCCGGTAGTCGCCCCCCTTCTGCACGTGTCCGATGGGTGGGCAGAACAGTGTAGGGCCGTCTTTCTGGGTCACGGTGAGCAGGGTAAACTCAGAGTCGAAGTCGATAAATTCTTCGATAATCACCTCCTTGACATCGCCGCGCCCCTCTTCCATGGCCTCACGGAAAGCCTCCTGGAGTTCGGCCTCATTGTGTACATAGGTCTGCCCGTGACCGGACGACGACATCAGGGGTTTCACCACACAGGGAAATCCTATCTCCTCCGCGGCGTAGGTGAACTCTTCAAACGTCTTGGCATAGAAATAACGCGCCGTGCGAAGTCCAAGCTCCTGGGCCGCAAGGTCGCGGATGGCACGCCGGTTCATCGTGAAATTGACGGCACGGGCTGACGGCGCCACCTGCACCCCCTGCTGTTCAAAGTCGAGAAGACGCTCGGTGCGGATGGCTTCTATCTCAGGCACAATGACGTCCGGACGATGTTTCTCTACGATGGCCGTCAGGGCATCACCATCGAGCATAGAGAACACCTCGCACGCGTCGGCCACCTGCATGGCCGGTGCCCCTGCATAACGGTCGCAGGCAATGACATACGCCCCCGCACGCTTGGCGGCAATAACAAACTCTCGGCCCAACTCTCCTGAGCCCAACAATAATATTTTCTTCATGCGCATGATGTGTTATCGTGTTGCTACTAATCCGATACGGCTTCTTACCAGCGGTGAGAACTGCTGCTCCATCATCTGCCACTCGGGGGTGATGGCTATCTTTCGCAGGTCTTTGTCGATAATCTCGTCAATGGCCTCGGGGTTCACCCCGTAGCGTTTGGCCAAGGCGTCTCGCGTCTCGGGCGACGCGCCAAAAAGGCCGAAGGCCGCGCTCAGGATAGCCTTGTCGACCTCTCCGAGCATGGTAAGCAGAATGTCGACATTGGCTTTATCGATGTCGGTCACCAAGAAGGAGTTGCTTCCCATCAATTGGAGAAACCGACGAAGGGGTTCATATATTTTCTTCATCTGGCGTAGAGTGTTGTACTTGCGAGCGCTGGCCAAGCACCACCATCTCACAATCGGTAAACTTATTGCCCTCGATGGTAAGCCTAACTATCGTACGGTCTTTCTGCCAGCCACTGAGTCCTGCCGCGCCGGGGTTGACATGAAGCAGGCCTAAACTCTTGTCGGGCATAATGCGGAGGATATGCGAATGTCCGGAAACAAACAACTGTGGCGGACTGTAGAGGATGGTGTTGCGAATGGAAAGGTCGTAATGACCGGGATAACCGCCGATATGCTTGATCAGCACGTCAGTATCTTCGGCCTTGAACCGCAATATTTCGGGATACCGTAGACGCATCTCGTAGTCGTCAATGTTGCCATACACGGCGCGGAAACGGGGTCGCATCGCCTCAAAGCGGTCGGCCACCTCCATGCTGCCAATGTCTCCGGCATGCCATATCTCGTCGCATTCGCCAAGATAATACTCGTATTTCTCATCCCAAAAGCCGTGGGTATCACTAATGATGCCTACCTTCATGGTCCTACTTGGTATTGGTGGGTTCGGGCAAGCCAAAGCGGCAACGAATGAAGTGAGCGATAAAGCGCTCGGTCTCTTCGATGCCCAACAAGCTCGAATTGATGCACAAATCGTAACTTTCAGCATAGCCCCATCGTTTGCCCGTATAATAATTATAATAGGAGGCGCGCTGCTCTTCGTGCTGACGAATGTATTTGCGCGCCGTGGCCCTATCGACATTCAGTCGCTTGCAGACGCGCTGCAACCGCTGGTCCATATTGGCCGAAATGAAAATGTTGACGGCATTCTTGTATTCGCGCAGCACATAATCGGCGGTACGCCCCACAAACACGCAGCTACTCTCGTCGGCCGCCTTGCGTATGGCATCACTCTGAAACTGATAGAGACTCTCTTGAGAGAAGCCCGTATAATAATAGGTGTGGTCGCCCGACAAGGGTACGCTGAAGTGTAAGAGCGACTTGAGAAAGCCCTTCTGCTCGTCGTTTTCCTCGAAAAACTTCTCGCTGAAGCCACTCTCCTTGGCTGCCAGGTTGAGCAGTTCACGGTCGTAAAACTTAAAACCGAAGTCATCGGCCAGTCCTCGGGCAATCTTTCGGCCACCCGACCCCATCTGCCTTCCGATGTTAATCAAAATCTTTGGCTCATCCATAAGTTTAGGGTTTCATTTGTTTATTAAACTTTCTCATAAACACCGCCATCACGACCAAGGCTGTTAAGGCCGCCGTGAAATCGGATGCGGGTAGCGCATACCACACGCCCTTGACACCATAGAAGTGAGGCAACACCGCCAACAGGGGCAAAAGGTAGAGCAACTGTCGCGACATCGACAGGAACACGCTGATCTTCACCTTGCCTATGCAAAGGAAGAAATTAGACACCACCATCTGGAATCCGATGATGGGGAACAACAACATATTGATACGGATGCCCGGCACGGCAAGGTCGATCATCGTAGGATCAGTGGTAAACATCCGTGCACAATAATAAGGCAGGAACATGCCCACCATCCATCCCGTTGACATAATGACGGTAGCCACGATGATCGAGAGGTTGAGCACGCGCATGAGACGGTCGTACTGCATACTGCCGTAATTGTATCCAGCGATGGGCTGCATGCCCTGGTTAAGCCCCATGCCGAACATCAGGAACACCGTGCCAATGGCATTGGCAATGCCGTAGGCACCCACTGCCAAGTCGCCACCGAAGTGTACGAACTGGTTGTTCATGAAGATCACGATGATGCAGGCACACGCGTTCATGAGGAAAGGCGAGATGCCCACACCGATAATATTCTTCACCAGCGCGCCCCTGAGCCGATAAATGCCCCGCTTGAGGTGCAGCAACTCACGCTTGTCGGCGAACAGGCGCATCTGGTAAACCAATGCCAGCGACTGCGCGAGCACCGTGGCCAAGGCGGCGCCACGGATGCCCAGCCCCCACCATACGATGAACACCACATCGAGCACGATGTTCATCAACACCGAAAACAGCGTGGCAAACATGGCCTGACGGGGCTTGCCGGCCGCGCGCAACACCGCATTCATGCCAAAATACATATAGGTGACACAGACACCGAGGAGGATGATGTGCATGAAATCGCTGGCATAAGGAAGGGTGGCGTCGCTGGCGCCGAAGAAGCGGAGGATGGGTTCGAGGAAGATAAGGCTGACCAACATGAAAGCCAACCCCAAGACAATATTGAGTGTCACCGTATTACCCAACAGGTTGACCGCCGTGCGATAGTCGCGCTGCCCCAACTTCACCGAGATGGCCGTCGATGCCCCCACGCCAATGGCAGCGCCAAAGGCCGCCGAGAGATTCATGAAGGGGAAGGTGATGGCCAAACCCGAGATGGCCATAGGTCCCAGCACCTGGCCGATAAAAATACGGTCGATGATATTATAGAGTGAGGAGGCGGTCATCGCGATGATAGCCGGCAGGGCATATTGTAAGAGCAGTTGACCCACTGGCTTAGTGCCCAATTCGAGTGTTGCTTTCTTGTTATCTTGATCCATAGGTTGTTGCAAAAGTAATAAAAAGATTTGGAGATTTGCCCTTTTCACGCTAATTTTGCATGACACAACAGAGAAAACATTCATGAGAAAAATCTTCGTTCTGCTCTTTTTATCAGTAGTTTCATACGCGTTTTCTGCCCGCGTCAAAGACAAGCAACCCTATCCCGGAGGCAAATTCACCATCTACCGTCTCACCCTGAAAGACAAAAAGGGCACGGAGGGCAGCCTTAAACATCCCGAATACTATCTCTCGGCCAAAGCCCTGCAGCGCCGACAGCGCCAAGGACTCACCGTTGACTCTACCGACCTGCCCATCTCGGCCACCTATCTGCAGCGCCTCAAAAGCCAGAAGGTGGAGGTCATCGGCAAGAGCAAATGGAACAACACCGTACTGGTAAAGACCACAGACGACGCCGTGCTCAAGCAGCTCGCCGACCTTCCCTTTGTACTGAAGGTCACCAAGGTGTTTACCGCGCCCGACTCCATCGTACCCGAGAAACCCGACACGCTGGTGAAAGACACCCTCACCGCCAAGGCCGCCGGCCACCATCTCTACGGCAAGGGGCACCACCAGATCAGCATGCTCAACGGCATCAAGCTCCACGAGGCAGGCTTTAGGGGCGAGGGCATGCTCATCGCCATCGTTGACGGCGGGTACATGAACGTCGATAAGATACCCTTGCTCAAGAATGTCAACATCGTCGGCACCAAAGACTTTGTCTATCCTTATCGTGCCAATCTCTACAGCCTGCTCGACCATGGCACCATGGTACTCTCGTGCATGGCAACAGCCGCCGACAGCCTTTTCATTGGTACGGCTCCCGGCGCCAGCTACCTGCTGCTCCGCAGCGAATACGGTCCCACGGAGAGTCTGGTAGAGGAAGACTACTGGGCGCAAGCCGTGGAGTACGCCGACTCTGTGGGAGCCGACATTGTCAACTCGTCGTTAGGCTACAATCAGTTTGACGACCCGCAGATGAACCACCTCTATCGGGAGCAGGACGGCCGCACGGCACTCATCTCCAACACCGCCTCTATGCTCTCAGGCAAAGGCATGATACTGGTCAACAGCGCGGGCAACACCGGCGCACGCAACTGGAAGCGCATTGGTTTCCCTGGCGACGCACGTGACGTGCTCACCGTGGCCGCCCTCACGGCCGACAGCCTCAATGCCACATTCAGTTCTGTGGGACCCTCATACGACGGTCGGGTGAAGCCCGACATCGCGGCCCAGGGCGTGGCGTCTACCGTCATCGAGGGTAGCGGCATCATCGGCCGAGCCAACGGCACCTCCTTCGCCACCCCCATCACTTGTGGCATGGTGGCCTGCCTGTGGCAGGCACTGCCCAAGAAGACGGCTACCCAAGTGATGGACCTCGTGCGCCGCTCAGCCGACCGTCAGGCCCATCCCGACAATATCTACGGCTATGGCATTCCCGATTTCTGGAAAGCCTACCAAATGGGCAAAGCGCAATGATCGAACGACAGGGCAGTCATCCCCTCACCCTTTTTGAGCTGAATGCACTTGTCAGTGAGGTCATCAGCACAGCGTTCACCTCTGCCTACTGGGTAGAGGCCGAGCTCTCTGAGGCACGCGAGGTGAGGGGCCACTGCTACATGGAGCTTATTCAGAAAGATGTGTTTGGTGCCGCCCCCGTGGCGCGCGCCTCGGCCAAATGCTGGAAGTCGGTCTGGGCATTCCTGCGTCCACGTTTCGAGAAAGTCACGGGCCAACCGCTGCACGCGGGCATGAAGGTGCTGCTATGTGTGACGCCACAGTTTCATGAAGCCTACGGATTTTCTTGGATCGTGCAAGACATCGACCCCACCTACACCATGGGCGACATGGCGCGCAAGCGACAGGAAATCATACAGCAACTGCATGCGGAGGGCATCTTCGACCTGCAGCGCGAACTGCCAATACCCACCTTTGCCCAACACGTGGCGGTGATCTCCAGCGAGAACGCGGCAGGATATGGCGACTTCTGCAACCAGCTGCGCAACAATGCCTACGGCTTTGCCTTCCACGTCACGCTCTTTCCGGCCGTCATGCAGGGCGACCAGGTGGAACCTACCATCATCGCGGCACTCAACGACATACATCGTGAGGCCGACAACTTTGACGTGGTGGTGATCATACGTGGCGGAGGCGCCACCGCCGACCTCAGCGGTTTCGACACATTGTTGCTCGCTGAGAACGTGGCCAACTTTCCCTTACCCATCATCACGGGCATAGGGCACGAACGCGACGAAAGCATTCTTGACATGGTCTCCAATACCCGCGTGAAAACGCCCACCGCGGCAGCGGCACTGCTCATCGACCATCTCGCCATCACCTGGACCCGCATTGCCAATGCCCAAGAACGCATGATTGGCGGCGCACGCGCACGTATGGAACGCGAAAAAGCCCGATTTGACCGAAGCGCCGGGCGGGTACCCATACTCTTCTCGCTCATCAAGACCCGGCAGGAGGCACGCATCGACCGATTGGCCACACAGATTGCCACGGGCATAAGCGCGCAACTCAACAAGGGCACCTACCGCATTGACGCCCTGTCGGCAAGGCTCTCGCAGCAATCGGAGCGCACACTCACCCAGGCCCGCCACCGCATAGAGCAACTTGAGCTACGCCTGAAAGGCGTAGACCCACAGGTCATGCTCAGCCGCGGATACAGCATTACCTACCACCAAGGCCGTGTGGTGAGAGACGCCTCGCGGCTCCAGAGCGGCGATGAGATAGAGACCCGAGTGGGCAAAGGCAGCGTCACCTCAATCGTAAAATAACATATCACCTTATACTTTATTATGGCAAAAGAAACCAAATACGAGGATGCCATCCGACAGTTAGAGGACATCGTGACCAAACTGGAGAACAACGAACTCGAAATCGACGAGATGCCTTCGCAGCTCAAGAAGGCACAGGAACTCATCAAATTATGCAAGGACAAGCTCACGCAGACCGACGCGGAGATCAAGAAGATAACGGAGAGTCAGGGGTAAACCACCCATGACACCGCGTAACCGCCCTACCCTGTCGCCCTGCCCACCATGGGGCAAGAGCCGGGGGCGCGACAGAGGGGGAACTGCAAGGTTATAGCTTTTTTTCGCTTTTTCCTTGCGATTGATAATTATAATTTGTACTTTTGCTCTATCTATGTGCCTTGACACTTAAAACATCAACTAATATGAAAGATTTGGATTGGTCTAATTTGTCTTTCGGTTACATCAAGACCGACTACAACGTGCGTTGTTACTATCGAGACGGGAAGTGGGGCGAAATTGAGGTATGCTCTGACGAGTATCTCAACCTGCATATGGCTGCCACCTGCCTGCACTACGGCCAAGAGGCCTTCGAGGGTCTGAAAGCCTATCGTTGCCCCGACGGCAAGGTGCGCGTCTTCCGCATGGACGAGAATGCCGCACGCTTGCAGAGCACCTGTAGAGGCATCATGATGCCAGAGTTGCCCACCGAGCGATTTGAGGAAATGGTCAAGAAGGTGGTACGCCTCAACCAAGAGTGGATACCCACCTACGAGAGCGGCGCTACACTCTACATTCGCCCGCTGCTCATTGGCACCAGTGCCCAGGTGGGCGTACACCCTTCGTCCGAGTATTGCTTCCTGATCTTCGTCACCCCAGTAGGTCCCTATTTCAAGGGCGGCTTTGCCACCAATCCATACGTCATCATCCGCGACTACGACCGCTCGGCACCTTTAGGCACGGGCATCTACAAGGTGGGCGGCAACTATGCCGCTTCGCTCAAGGCCAACGCCATCGCCCATGAGAAAGGCTATGCCAGCGAGTTCTATCTCGACGCCCGTGAGAAGAAATATGTAGACGAGTGTGGCGCGGCCAACTTCTTCGGCATCAAAGACAATACCTATGTCACGCCGAAGTCTACCTCTATCCTCCCCTCCATCACCAACAAGAGCCTGATGCAGATTGCCGAAGACCTGGGCATGAAGGTGGAGCGCAGACCCATTCCCGAGGAAGAGTTGGCTACGTTTGAGGAAGCCGGTGCCTGCGGCACGGCGGCCGTAATCTCGCCCATCTCGCACCTCGACGACCTCGACACCGGCGCACGCTACGACTATGGCGAGCAGCCCGGACCCTGGTCGCGCAAACTCTACGACACCATTCGCGGCATACAGTATGGCACCATCGAGGACAAGCACGGATGGACCACTGTGGTCATTGAGTAAAAACCACAGGATAAGACAACACCGCTTTGGCCATTGCTGACGCAACGCCAAACCCACTTTCAGGCTGCCCCCCAAAGGGCAGCCTGACTTGTTATATGCCACTTAGCGCTGTGGCGGCAGGCCGACAAGGGAGAATGGTTCAATATAAAACCACACGATAATTCTATATAAAACCATCCGATGATTCTATATAAAACCATACTGTGATTTTATATAAAACCATACTGTGATTCTATATAGAACCATTGGACCATAAGGGCTTGGAGACGACCTGAAAGGGGCGACTGCGTGGCCCAGAAACAGCGAGAAGGGCGCACGAAAACAGCCGCCTGGACTGACCAGACGGCTGTAAGAATGTATGCTACACGGGCACCGCATGGCGAAAGACACCGATGCACCGTTGTAAAGTCGGGATTTAGAAGAACAGGTAACGGTTGTCTACGACCTTGGCCTTGGTGTAAAGCTCGTTCATGAAGTTGCCTGCATACTGCATGGCCTTCTGGCGGAGCTTGGCCTCCTGCTGCTTCTCGTCGTACTTGGCGGCATTCTTCGAACGCTTCACCACCTGGAACTGGTATACGCCGGCCTGACCCTTGACGGGATGGGCGCTGAAGGCACCCTGCTTGGTGGCATACACCGCGCCGCTCAGGGCAGACTCGCTGGCACCTGTGGCCTGTACAAAGACGGGAGCGGCGAAGGTCACCTGGTTGATGGTGGTCACGTTGGCGCCTTTGGCCTTGGCAGCCGCAATGCTTCCCGCGGTCTTGGCCTTGGCGATGAGCTGCTCGGCCTTCTTGTCGCGCAGCACCTCCTGCTTGATAATCTCCTTCACCTGTGCGTCAGACAAGTCGCGGTAGCCGATGGGGTGAATCTTCTTGCAAACCACGAGGAGCAGATTGTTACCATTGTCACCGCACTCGTACATCTCAGACACTTCACCCTCCTTGGCAGCGAAGAGCCACTTCATGGCGTCGCGTGTGGAGTGAATGCCTGCCAAGTAGTGCTGGCTGGTGGTCACGTCATTGGCCTCCATCACACGGTATCCGCTCTTGGCTGCATTCTTCTCAATGTCGGCGGCCGTCTTGTTGGCGCTGACGAAAGAGCTGAACTTATTGAATATGGCACTGCGTGTATCCTTAGAGTAGTCGATGGGCTTTTTCACGATGGCGGCCATGTACTTATCCACCATATTCCTGCGGTTGAGCACCTGCACGATGATGTTGCCCTGTGTAAGGCTGATGTTCTTGGTCTCATTGACACCCATGGTGAGCAGGCTGCTGATGTAGCTCTGTGTCTCCTTGTCCATAGAGGGAGAATACTCGTACATGCGTGTGGTGAGCCACTGCTCCTTGCCGTCTTGGCCATATTTCTTGGCAAGCGTGGCGAAGTCGGCACCGGCCTTCAGCGCGTTGTAGATAGAGTCGGCACGCTGGTGAGCCTCGTCGGGCGTGGTGCCACCCACCTGAATGCCACGGAACTGCACAGAGTCGGGCAGCTGCTGCTTGGCAACCAGCCTGATGACGTTGAAGGTGTTATCCTGCATGCTCTCTACAGGACCCAGCACCTGTCCAACCGACATAGAGTCGATCTTAGCGGCAATGTCTGTGGGGAAAGCTTCCTTGCCCACGGGTACACCAAGATAAGGCACGGTAGAGGTGCTCTTGCGTACTACGTCTGAGGGATTTTCAGCCGTGGCAAGGTCTTTGGCATAGGCGCCCATCTCTTTCAACAGCGCGGCGCGGTCGGCAGCCGAGGCGTTGATAGGCACACTGACGTACTTGATGTCGCGGCTCTCCACAAACTGCTGGAAACGCGGCTTGAGCTCATCGTACTTGGCCTTGAGGTCAGACTCGGTGATCGTTACCTTGTCGTCCTGAATGCTGGAGTAAGGATAAGCGGCCAACTGAATCTGGCTCTCCTGGCTCTCCTCGTTGAAGCTCATCTTGGCCTCTACGGGGTTAGAGAGGAAGCAGTGAGCCAACAGACCGTTGTACTTCTGCATGAGGAGCTGCTGACGGAGCGACTTCTCCACATAGGTCCAGTATTTGTAGATGCTCTGGTATTGCTCGGCAGCCTGAGGATTGGTATTCTTTACGCTGTTGTACTGAGCGAGGAACTGCTTGAGCTGGTTAGCGTCGAAGCGGCCGGTCTGCTGGTTGACAAACGGTGTAGAGAGAAGCATCTGGTTGGTACCTTCAGTGAAGACGTTTTGCATCTCGGCGTCAGTCACGGTGAGACCGAGTTTATCGCACTCACCCTTGATGATCTCATACTGCACAAAATTCTGCCATACCTGGTCGCGCAGCTGATTGAGCTGCTCATCGTTGAGATTCTCTTGCCCCATGACCTTCATGGCTTCTTGAGCCTCGTCAACGAGTTTGGCAAAATCTTCGTAGCTGATTTTGTTTCCTAACACCTCACCGACCTGCTGGCGCTGGTTGTTGCGAGACGATTCGCAAGAACGGAAGGCCTCCTCGGCAATGAAAGCAAACAGACCCAAACTGATGATGATAATCAGCAGGATGCCTTTGCTTCTGATTTTTCCTAATGCTGCCATTTGTTTTAAAGTTATTTATTGTTTTATGTTTATCGTTATAGGATTGTCTGTCGCAGTATATTACAAAAAGCGTACAAATTTACTAATTTAATAGCAAACGAGTGAATAATTATATAAGAAAAAACAGTGAAGAATGGTTTTTCTCACAGTTAGTTAGGGGTAATTTGACATGCATGCGTGTTTCCTCACTTCTCTACATGCAACCTGACAAGCTCTATCTTGGTCATGGTGTTTTTGATAATCTTGAAGCTGAACTTGCCTATGGTCACCACTTCATTGAGCTTGGGGAAGCTCTCAAATTCGTGCAGGATGAGACCGCCAAGGGTCATATAGTCGTCGCTTTCGGGCAAATCGAGGTCGAACATGGCGTTTACCTTGTCGATTTCGAGGCGCGCGGAAAGAATGTAATCGCCGTCATCGGTCACTTTTGCGATATAATTGTCGTTATCGTGCTCGTCTTGTATATCGCCGAAAATTTCTTCCACCAAGTCTTCTAACGATACGATGCCACTGGTACCGCCAAACTCGTCGACCACCACGCCGATGGTCTTTTTCTGCTGGAGAAAGATGCGCATGAGTTTCTGGGCGGCCATGGTCTCAGGCACAAAGGGTATGGTGCGCACTTGGTCTTGCCAGCGCTCGGGCTTGTGAAACATTTCCGAGCTATGGATATAGCCCACGATGTGGTCGATATCGTCTTTGTAGACAATGATTTTCGACTTGCCGCTCTCCACGAACATTTGCATGAGTTCTGCAAGCGTGCAGTCTTCCATGTCAACGGCACAAATCTCCGTGCGGGGAATCATGCAGTCGCGCACCTTGGTGTCGGGAAACTCCAAGGCATTCTGGAAGATCTTGACCTCGTCGCCCACGGCCTCGTCGTTGGGCGCGTTGTCGATAGACGACTGCACCAAATAGTCGAGGTCTACCTTGGTAAATCCTTCATCATCGGACTCAGACCCCAGCTTGATGCCAACGACCCGCAGCAGCATCCGCGAGAGAAAGGTGGCAAACTTGCTGACAGGCCACAGGATGATGTAGAAAACATAAGCGATGGGAGCGAAAAAAGACAGTAGTTTGTTAGGGCTGCTCTTGAACAAGGTCTTGGGAAGAAACTCGCCCGTGAAGAGTACGATGAGCGTAGAGATGATGGTGTCGGCAGGAACGGTGAAACCGGCGTCCATGCCCTTGAAGACCGTACTGTCGAACAGTCGGGCGAAAAGTATACCATAGATCACCAGTACGATATTGTTGCCTACGAGCATCGTCGACACAAAGCCATTGGGGCGGCGATAAAAGAAAGCGAGGAGCTTGGCAGAGAGAGCATTCTTCTCCTTGTCCATCTCGGCCAACATCCTGTTGCTCGACACAAAGGCAATCTCCATGCCCGAAAAGAAGGCACTGAGTATCATCGTCAGGACGATTTCTATGATAAGCAATGTATCCACTTGTTCTAAAACCTCATACGTTTAATAGTTTCGCTCGGGCAGAGCCATCTGGCGCTGGCTCTTCTGGATGCTGTCTTGCTTGAGGCGCGCGGAGTCTGACTCCTGAGAACTGTTGTCGAAGTCTGAACGCACGAAGGAGCCCTTGGAATTGGAGACATAATACCGCGTCATCTTTTCATCTGAACGGAAATAGGTACCCTGCAGCGTACGGTCGGGGGTAACCAAGCGCGAGAAGACATTGGAATAGAGCTCGTGCTGACGCTCGTCCCAGAACAACTGCTCACTGGAGAAGCGCAGCCCGTCTTTGGTAAGGATGCGTACACGCGAACGCAACTCCCACAGATTCTGCTTGTCGTAATAATAGGCGGTGTCGCACTGTATATAAGCCTGGACATGGAACTTCTCATCAAACTGTTCGAGAAAGAGCCCCTTGTCAAAATACCAGCGCGAGGGTTTCTTATTCTGGTTGACCTCCCAGCGCTCGGTCACGATACGATATTTGATGACACCCGAGTCGGATATCAACGTATTGACACCCCAACTGGTCATGACGGCCACAGAATCACGGTCATGTATGGCGGCAGCCGTATGCTCCACCTGCTCCTGGCAGGCGGCAACGGCGACAACTACCAACAGTGCCGCCAACCCGTGCTTGATGAACGAAAACGCAGTTGACATGGCTTACGAGAAGCAGGTCGTCATTAATCTACCTTCCACTTGGCAAACCAACGCTCGTTGAAGGTCAGGCCGATATTGATACGGAATGTATTCTCAGTGATATAGCTCTTTGCCGTCTGGCGCACCCACTGTGCACTGATGTTGAGCATGGAGCGGTTGTTCCAGCTGTTGACGATGGGAATACCGAAGCCCAGTGAGGCACTGATTTCCTTAGGTCCATCCTGTCCGTTGATAATATAATAAGGTGTGGCATACGACACGCCGGCACGATAATGTATGCGCTTGACAAAGCTACGGCCGTATTCAGCGGCACAGTAGTCGGCACCGGCCGTCAGCTTGTGGCGGTCTTTATAGAACCCCGACACCATGTCGTACGTGGCATTGCCGTTGGTGTCGAGCTTGTACTCGGGCGTTTCGATGCTGCCCCACTTCTGGAAATTATAATCTACGCCTACCTTCAACTTGTTGTTATAATTGTAAGCCAAGCCCACGCCGATGGTCGTGGGGATTTCCAGTTTCAAGGCGTCTGACGTGAGTACAGTGGTATCAGCCACTGCGGTCTGGGTGTTATTGGAAATCAGCTTGAGCGTGGGGTCGCCTCCAATCTTATGGCCCATGCCGTAAGTGGCACCAATGGTGACCTGATGCTTCTTGTTTATGGTAGCGACATACTGCATACCAAAGTCGACTTTGTAGTTGCGTACGTCGGATGTGTACTCTTTGGTTAGCGTGTTGGCGTAGCTGTCACTGTAGCTGTTGACAACCGTACGTGTGTATCCGCCGAAGAGGTACCCGCCATTCACACCCACCGAAAGCCCTTTGACAGGCTCCCAGCCGACACCCACGTAAATCTGATGCAGTCCACCCGAGCCGTTATAGGTATTGGTAACAACCGTGTTGTTGGCGTCGTTGACGTTTTGAGAGGTGCTGTAAGAATAGCCAGTATTGGTATAAGGTATGATACCGAAACTCACGCCCACATGCCTGAAGGCCCGAAAGCCAGCCACGACATACTCAATGTTAGAGTTCTTGGCGTTGAGCTTCGTGCCGCCTTCCTTGAAGTTGGTGATCTGACCGGAGATACCTGCGTCGAAGATAAAAGACAAACTGTCGATAGATGAATATGAAGCCGGATTCAGATAATTTACCTGGTTGTGCTCGCGAAAGCCCAAGCCTAAGCCGTTCATGCCGCGGTTGAAGCCAGAGGTCTGGTCGGACAGAATGCCAAGTCCAAACTGACTGTAAGGGGAATTAGTACCACTTTGAGCAACTGACACTTGGTAAACTGTGGCCAACAACAGGGCTGCAGCAAAGTATCTCTTCTTCATATTCGATGTTTCGTTATCTTACTTTTGTTGACTGATAGTGAAAAAGTCAACTGCAAAAGTATTGAAAAAAAACGAAACAAAAGCACGATAAGTGGAAATAATAAGGTATTTTTGCATCGTGAAACGTTTAGATTATATTTTCAGATTACTTTGTCTTTCTGTTTTCATTTTCTTAACAGCGGGAAGTAAGGCGCAAGATGTCAAGCTCTCAATGCTGCAACAGATGGACAGCGTTGAGGTTGGACTGCTCACTTGTACACCGGGAAATGAGATCTGGAGCCTGTACGGACATACGGCTATACGTTTCCGCGACCCTCTCAACAACCAAGACCTTGCCATTAATTATGGCACGTTCAATTTCCAAAAAAACAACTTCGTACTGCGCTTCGTCTTTGGTCTGACCGACTACGAAATGAGCATGACGCCGTTCTCCATGTTTGTCATGGAATATGCGGCCAAGGGGCGTGGCGTGGTGGAGCAGCGGCTTAACCTCACGGCTGAGGAAAAACTCAACATTGCCCAGGCGCTTTGGGAGAACTACTCACCCGAAAACCGCGTTTACCGATACAATTACTTTTACGACAACTGCACCACGAGAGCCCGTGACATACTCGCCTCTCATATCAACGGGCAGGTGGAATACGGGCAGGTGGCACACGGTCAGGCCACTGACCGCAAGGCGTCATACCGCAAGATGATACACCAGTGGAACGAAAACCACCGATGGGCACGTTTCGGCAATGACCTGCTGTTGGGTGTCAAAGCCGACGCGCCGACCGACCTCGCGGAACAGCAGTTCCTGCCAGACTCGTTGCGAAAAGACTTTGCGCGCGCTATCATCGTGGCGCCCGACGGAAAGAAGCGTCCGCTGATCGACTCCACTTTTGAGATACTCAAGCCCAACGCGGAGAATGCTAATGTGCAGACCACCATCTGGGACAGGCTGTCTCCCACATCGGTGATGGTGGCCCTGCTGTTGCTCGTCATTCTTCTCACCGGATGGGAATTTGCCCGAGGGAAACACTTCTGGCTACTCGACACCGTGCTGCTCACGCTCGACGGTCTGGCTGGATTGGTATTACTGGCCATGGTATTCTCGCAGCATCCCACGGTAAGCCTCAATTTCCAGATATTGCTGCTCAACCCTCTGTCTCTGCTGTTTGTGTATGGCGCCATCACACGACAAGAAAAAGGACAGGTACATGGCTATTGGAGATTCCTGTTAGCATGCATTATACTGTTCGGCATTGCAGGTTTTTTCCAGTCTTACGCCGAGGGCATATATATTTTGGCACTTACTTTGCTGATACGCACCTTTAGTAACACATGGCTCAAGAAAATCAAGGCACCAAAAGGTCAATGAAATATCTGGCACTCATCATCGCCGCCTTCACCTCAGCCGAGATGCAAGCCTTCCAGCTTGCGCCTCGGTTGGTGGTCAATATCACCATTGACCAGTTGCGCACTGATTATATGGAGGCTTTTGCCCCGTTATATTCAGACGGTGGCTTTCGCCGCTTGCTGCACGACGGACTTGTATATGACGGAGCCAGCTATCCGTTCTCTCCGATAGAACGCTCATCAGCGGTAGCCACCCTATCGACAGGTACCACGCCCTATTATAACGGTATTATTGCCTCGCAATGGTTAGACCGCGAGACGTTGCAGCCCATATCGTGCGTCGACGACGCCACCTACACCGCCTCACCACAGCGACTGAAGACGTCGACGGTGAGTGACGAACTGAAAATCAGCTCGGATGGCATGGCGTGGGTATACTCCTTTGCTCCCGACCGTGAGACAGCCATTCTGTCTGCCGGGCACGCTGGCGACGGTGCCTTCTGGATTGACAACAGCGGACAGTGGAAGTGGAGCATGTACTATGGTGCCTATGCCCCGGAATGGGTGAGAACCTACAATGCCAATTCGCGACAGGCGCTGAAAAACAAACGACTGGCCAACGACAATGTCGTAGACCTCTCACTCATCGCCCTCGCCTCGTCGCAAATGGGCAAGGACGACGTGTCTGACCTGCTCTACATCACGCTGTCGGCCTCCAAAAACGACGACACCACAGTGTCAAAGTGGCAGAGCGAGATGGAAGACGTGTACCTGCGACTCGACAAATCGCTCGACAAGCTGATTACCGGCATTGACAAGCAGATTGGATTAGACAAGGTGCTCTTTGTTGTTACCTCCACTGGGTATACCCAGGAATACAACACCAATCTTGAGAAATACCGTGTTCCCACTGGCACATTCTACATCAACCGCACAGCCAACCTGCTGAACATCTACTTGGGCGCCATCTACGGGCAGGGAAGATATGTGGACCAATGCTTTGGCAACCAGATATATCTCAACCGCAAACTCATAGAGCAGAAGCGCGCCCCACTGTCTGAAGTGTTAGAGCGCTGCCAGTCGTTCCTCATCCAGAACGCCGGCGTGGCCGATGTATACACCACCGACCGCCTGCTGGCCGGCAATTTTGAGATTGCCCGCATGCGCAATGGCTTCAACCCCTCTGCCAGTGGCGACATTATCGTAGAGGTTACTCCAGGTTGGAAACTGCTCAACGAAAATACACACGAAACCTATACCAGTCGCGCCGGCGTAGTGCCCTTTCCCATCATCTTCATGGGAAAAGACATTACGCCACAGCGCATCACCACTCCCGTTACTGTCGACCAGATTGCCCCGACCGTAGCCAAGGCCATCCGTATCAGGGCTCCCAATGCATGCAATTCTGCCCCACTTTTTTAGTGTCCGCGCATTTATCACACCCCAAAGTGGGTGTTTGCGGATTCTTTTTACTAATTTTGCATACATCATACACAGCAACAAAATAATATAACTATATGAACTTCAACAATTTTTTGAAATCATTGTTTGGTGACAAGTCAAGCAGAGATATGAAGTTGATCCAGCCCCTCGTGGAGAAGACCAACGCCACATATCCCGAAATACAGAAACTGAGCAATGACGAATTGCGTGCCAAGACCAAAGAGATACAAAGCTATGTACAGGGAGCCGCTAAGGAATACAGTGACAAGATCGAGGAGTTGAAGGCCAAGATCGAAGAGACTCCCATTGACGAGCGTGAGCCTATCTTCAATGAGATAGACAAGCTCGACAAAGATATGCTTGAGGCTTTGGAGAAGGCTCTCAACGAAGTGATGCCCGTGGCCTACAGCATCGTGAAGGATACTGCACGCCGATTCAAGGAGAATACCGAGACGGTGGTGACCGCTACCGACTTCGACCGTGAGCTGGCTGCCAATCCTGCCAACGACTTTATCACCATTGACGGCGACAAGGCCATCTACCACAACGAATGGACAGCCGGAGGCAGCCGCATCAAATGGGAGATGGTACACTACGACGTGCAAATCTTCGGTGGTATCGCCCTGCACCAAGGAAAGATCGCCGAGATGGCTACGGGTGAGGGTAAAACCCTTGTTGCCACACTGCCTGTATTCCTCAATGCCCTGACCGGCAATGGCGTACACATGGTAACCGTGAACGACTACCTTGCCAAGCGTGACTCTGAATGGATGGGGCCGCTCTACCAGTTCCACGGTCTCTCGGTAGACTGTATCGACAAGCACCAGCCCAACTCCGAGGCTCGCCGCAAAGCCTACCGCGCCGACATTACCTTTGGTACAAACAACGAGTTTGGTTTCGACTACCTGCGCGACAATATGGCGCTCTCGCCCAGCGACCTGGTGCAGCGCCGTCACAACTTTGCCATTGTCGATGAGGTCGACTCCGTGCTCATTGACGATGCCCGTACACCGCTTATCATTTCAGGTCCTATACCCAAGGGCGACGACCAGATGTACGAGGAGTACCAGCCCTTGGTGGAGCGCATCTATGAAGTTCAGCGCAAGCAGGCCACCGAGCTGCTGGCCGACGCCCGCCAGAAGATTGTCGAAGGCCGCGAGAAAAACGACCAGACCCTGCAGGACGAAGGATTCCTGAGCCTCTTCCGCTCGTACAAAGCCCTTCCCAAGAACAAGGCCCTCATCAAGTATCTTTCTGAAGAAGGCATCAAGTCGGGATTGCAGAAGACAGAGGAAATTTATATGGAGAACAATAACCGCCGCATGCCGGAGGCTATTGAGCCCCTCTACTTCGTGGTAGATGAGAAGATGAACAGCGCCGAGCTCACAGACAAGGGTACCGACTGGTTAGCTAAACAGGTGAACGACCACAACCTTTTTGTGTTGCCCGACATCGCCTCACAGCTCTCAGCCCTCGAAAACGAGAAAGAACTCTCAGACCAGGAGCGCCTCGACAAGAAAGACGACCTGCTCAACCATTACGCCATCCAGAGCGAGCGCGTACACACCTTGCGCCAGTTGCTCAAGGCATACACCATGTTCAATAAAGACGATGAGTATGTGGTCATCGATGGCGAGGTGAAGATTGTGGACGAGCAGACCGGTCGTATCATGGAAGGCCGCCGCTGGAGCGATGGCTTGCACCAGGCCGTGGAAGCCAAGGAGCACGTACGCGTAGAGGCTGCCACCCAGACCTTTGCCACGATCACGCTGCAGAACTATTTCCGCATGTACCACAAACTTGCAGGTATGACCGGTACCGCCAGCACCGAAGCCGGCGAGTTCTGGGACATCTACAAGCTCGACGTGGTAGAGATTCCCACCAACAGGCCCGTCGTTCGTCACGACCTCGAAGACCGTGTCTACAAGACCAACCGCGAGAAATACCGTGCCGTGATTGAGGAAGTGGAAGAGATGCGCGTCAACGGACGCCCCTCACTGGTAGGTACCACCTCGGTCGAGATCAGTGAGCTGCTCTCCAAGATGCTCACCATGCGCAAGATCAACCATCAGGTGTTGAACGCCAAGCTCCACCAGAAGGAGGCCCAGATTGTGGCCGACGCGGGCAAGAGCACCATGGGCACCGTGTTTTTGACTACCGATGGTCGCGCTTTCACCGATAAACTTTCTGCCGTCAAGCACCAGGAAAGCCTGATTGCCGACGCCAACAACAACGCCAAGGGTGCCGACAGCAGCCTCTCGGGCAAGAGCGCCGAGTCGCTGGTGCAGAGCGAAGAGCGCCTGCTGGGCGCGGTGACCATCGCCACCAACATGGCCGGTCGTGGTACCGACATCAAACTCAGCCAGGAGGTGAAAGATGCAGGCGGACTCGCCATCATCGGCACTACCCGCCACGAGAGCCGCCGCGTAGACCGCCAGTTGCGTGGTCGTGCCGGTCGTCAGGGCGACCCGGGCTCGTCAGTGTTCTACGTGTCGCTCGAAGACGACCTCATGCGTAAGTTTGGTAGCGAGCGCATTGCCAAGGTGATGGACCGCTTAGGCTTCGAGGACGGCGAGCGCATCGAGAGCTCTATGATTTCAAAGAGCATTGAGCGCGCACAGAAGAAGGTCGAGGAGAACAACTTCGGTATCCGTAAGCATCTGCTCGAATACGACGACGTGATGAACAAGCAGCGCACGGTCATCTACGAAAAGCGTCGCCACGCACTCATGGGTGAGCGCATCGGCATGGACATCACCAATATCATTTGGGACCGCGTCATCAGCATCATCCAGAACAACGACTACGAAGGCATCAAGGAACGATTCTTTGAAGTGCTCTCCATGGAGGTGCCCTTCACTGCCGAAGAGTTTGAGAACTCAAGCCGTGAACAACTTGAGGAGCGTGCCTTCCAGGGTGCCATGGCAGCCTTCAAACGCAAGACCGAGCGCATACAAAGCGACTCCTACCCTGTCATCAAGGACGTGTTTGAGCAGCAGGGCGACAGGTTCGAGTTTATCGTCGTGCCCATCACCGACGGCCGCCAGGTAGTGCAGTTGCGCGTCAACCTCAAGGAGGCATACGAGACCGAGGGCAAGAACATCGTCAAGGAGTTCGAGAAGTTTGTCATGCTCCACAACATCGATGACAACTGGAAGGAGAATCTGCGCCAGTTAGACGAGTTGCGCCACAGTGTGCAGAACGCGTCTTACGAGCAGAAGGACCCGCTTCTGGTCTTCAAACTTGAGAGTGCCAAGCTCTGGGACGACATGATCGACGACATGAACACACGCATCGCCAACTTCCTCATGCGCGGACAGATTCCCGTGCAGGTACAGCAGCAGGAAGTGCGCGAGGCCGCTCCCGAGCAGCGCGCCCAGCGCTACCATGAGCAGAAAGACGACCTGGGCGCAAGCCAAGAGGCTCAGCGTGCCGCCGCCAGCCACGACACCCGCGAAGGCGCCCAGCAGCCGCACCACGAGCCCATCATCCGCGAAAAGATGCCTCGTCCCAACGACCCCTGTCCATGTGGCAGTGGCAAGAAGTTCAAGAACTGTCACGGCAAAGGCTTACGCTAATGCCTTAAACAGCCTACGATAACAAAGGGGATTGGCGCTGCCACGCAGCGCTTAATCCCCTTTGGCTTTTCACGACGGATTATCCCCTACCCCTCAATTACAAAGCAAATGAACGTCACACTCAGCAACCTCAAGAAAATCTTCGGTGACAAGACTGCCGTAGACATCCCACAGTTCACGGTCAATCATGGCGACATCTTAGGACTCGTGGGCAACAACGGCTCGGGCAAGACCACCATGTTTCGCCTTATCCTCGACCTGCTCAAGGCCGACGACGGCTACGTCAGTCTCACACCGGCGCGCAAGTCGGCAACCGATTCGGACAACGCGTTGGCCGACCCATCGGCCACCGCACCACAGACTGACCTCGAAGAGACTTCAAGCATCAATCCCGCAGAGTCGGAAGAATGGAAGATGCTGACCGGAGCGTATATAGACGAGGGTTTTCTCATCGACTTTCTGACTCCCGAGGAGTATATCGACTTTGTGGCCAAGGTCAATGGAGTGCCGGCTATCGACTGGCAACACGTAGAAGACTCCGTCATTGCCCCATTCCTGCCATTTACCAATGGCGAAGTATTTGGACAGAAGAAACTCATCCGCGACTTCAGTGCCGGCAACAAGCAAAAGGTGGGCATCATTTCCGCCATGTTCGCCAAGCCCGAACTGGTGATTTTAGACGAGCCCTTCAACTTTCTTGACCCATCGGGACAGAACAACCTGAAGAAACTCATCGTGGATTACCACCGCCAAACCAGAGCCACCATACTCATCAGCAGCCACAACCTGCAGCACACGGTAGACATCAGTACCCGTATCGCACTGCTCGAGCACGGACATATCATCAACGACATGCCCAACGTCAACGGCAGCGCCGAGCAGGCTTTGCAAGAGTATTTCCAGGTGTAAGGCTCCCGGCCACACCACTAACCACCAGGGCGCCACCCCACCAAACAGACGGTGGAGCAAGCAGGAGAAATCTCCGCTTTGCTCCACCGTTTTTATATATATGGCCAAGCCCTCACGCCCGGCCATGTACATGTAACAGAAAGACGGGCCTATTACTTGTTTTTCAACAGGTCGCGAATCTCTGACAAGAGTTTCTCCTCAGCAGAAGGCTCGGGGGCAGGTGCCGGTGCCTCGGGCTCGGCTTCCTTCTTCTTGGTAAGCTTATTCATACCCTTGATCATCAAGAAGATACAGAAAGCGATAATCAGGAAGTCGATAACATTCTGGATAAACATACCATAGTTTACCTTGGCGTCGCCAACCATGATCGAAAGCGCCGAGAAATCCAAGCCACCCGTCAGCACACCGATGATGGGCATCAGGACGTTGTCTACCAGCGAGGATACGATTTTGCCAAAGGCACCGCCGATGATCACACCGACAGCCATATCCATGACATTGCCTTTCATGGCAAACTCTTTAAACTCTTTTACAAATGAACTCATACTCTTATTGTTTTTAATGAATAATACGGGGTTTGACACCTGGAGTTTGCACTCTGCAGGCAGCTCCACTTGGAATCGAAATCAGCGCCCCCCGGGAGCTTCTAATTTTAATATATTTAATACTCTTCTTCTGTGCAAATATAGAAAAAAATTAGTAACTTTGCAATCGTAAAGGAAAAAAGATTAGTAATAAGGTTAATTTTTAACTCTTTAAATAACAAAAAATTAAAATGACAAAAGTAGCTATTAACGGTTTCGGTCGTATCGGCCGTCTCGCTTTCCGTCAGATGTTCGAGGCTGATGGTTATGAAGTAGTGGCCATCAACGACCTGACAAGCCCCAAGATGCTTGCTCACCTTCTCAAGTATGACACCGCTCAGGGTGGCTTCGCCGGCAAGTACGGTGAGGGTAAGCACACTGTAGAGGCCACCGACAACTCAATCATCGTCGACGGCAAGGAAATCACCATCTACGCAAAGCCTAACGCTGCTGAGCTTCCTTGGGGTGAGCTGAACGTTGACGTAGTTCTCGAGTGCACAGGTTTCTATACATCTAAGGAGAAGGCTTCTGCCCACATCCAGGCTGGTGCCAAGAAGGTTGTGATCTCTGCTCCCGCAGGCAACGACCTCCCCACCATCGTTTACAACGTTAACCACAAGACCCTGACTCCCGCTGACACTGTTATCTCAGCTGCTTCTTGCACCACCAACTGCTTGGCTCCTATGGCCGATGCACTGAACAAGTACGCCGCTATCCAGTCAGGTATCATGTCTACCATCCACGCTTACACTGGCGACCAGATGATTCTCGACGGTCCTCAGCGCAAGGGTGACCTCCGTCGTTCACGCGCCGGCGCTTGCAACATCGTTCCTAACTCAACAGGTGCTGCCAAGGCTATCGGCCTGGTTATCCCCGAGCTGAACGGCAAGCTCATCGGTTCTGCACAGCGCGTTCCCACTCCTACAGGTTCTACCACCATCCTCGTTGCTGTGGTGAAGGGCAAGGACGTTACCAAGGAGGGCATCAACGCTGCCATGAAGGCCGCCGCTACTGAGAGCTTCGGTTACACTGAGGACGAGATCGTTTCTTCTGACGTTATCGGCATGAAGTTCGGTTCTCTCTTCGACGCTACCCAGACCATGGTTAGCAAGATCGACGACGACACCTATCAGGTGCAGGTTGTATCTTGGTACGACAACGAGAACTCTTACACTTCACAGATGGTTCGCACCATCAAGTATCTTGCTGAACTGAAGTAATCAGACCACAAGAACTGGTGTTTGAGTCACTCAGACATTACTACAACCGCTCGGCCTTGCCGGGCGGTTTTTTCGTTTACATAGGCCTGCGCCAATGGTCAACCCATACCTGTGAAGGCTGAAGCAAGCCGACATAAAGTCCCAAGCACAACCTTACAGCCAAACGCGTAGGCAAGAACTGAGAAATGGTTCTATATAGAAGTATCCAATAATTCTATATTAAACCATCCGATAATTCTATATAAAACCATCCGATAATTCTATATAAAACCATCCGATGATTCTATATAGATGTATCGTACAAGAAGGCAGAGAAGACAATTGACGCAGCGGCAAGAGTCGGTACTTCAAGCATGTTTCATAGCGCGCCGTGATGGGTGTCAGCATCCTGATAGTGCTTCAGAATGTCTGCCACACTACTGTGCCATGCTAAAAAGCTATGCCGCGGTGAGACACCGCACCGTGCGGGTGAGTCCTCATTTTTTTCTTTGGTGAGATAGCTTGTCTTGGTGATGCTCCACCGTCTTTTGCCTCGGACAGTCACCGCGACTTAGTGATGCCCCACCGTTTTTTGCCTCGGACAGTCGCCGCGACTTGGTGATGCCCCACCAGTTTTTGCCTCGAAGAGGCACAAGCACGCGCCACATGTCTTGAAGATGAGGAACTCTCCAAGGTAAAGCTCGGCCTCGCTACTTACCACCCCTCTCCTCCGCATCGAAGACGCAAAACTCTAAACCCTCTGCGGCTCTGCGTGCCTAAAATAACTTCTGCGTGAAACCACCACTACCTTGCGTGGTTATTTTTAACACGGATGACACGGAATTTTCGGAATTACCATCCGGCACACTTTGATAGCACGGATCATCGCTTTGCGATGGGCGGATGGAACGGAAAACTGCCTCACGTTTTCTATTTCTCCTCAGGCCGACGGCCCTCTACGTTCCAAATTCCATTCTCTCCATGCCATCCTTCTCTGCGGAACTCGCCAGATGTCTCCCCAGTGTTCTCCTACCCCGAAGGGGTTGAACGCTTGATAGGGCAGGGTTGGCGCGAAGCGACTACCCTGTCTAACCATCGTACCGTATGTATAAGAACTCTGTAAGAGTTCAACAGGCGTCCGCAACGAACAATGCATGTCGACAACTGCAATTCTTGAAAACGTTGAACTCCTACAGAGTTCGTCCATCCGGCGCAAACGCAGACACGGTAGGCACGTCATGTCTCCCTGCGGTCGCCATGCGTGCCAACCGTGCCCTATCAAGAGTTTATCCCCTTCGGGGAAAGCAAGCAAGGGAGTGATGGAAAGCAGATAAATCATGATGGATAATAGATAGATTGTGATGGATAATAGATAAATTATGAAAAGCCAATAGATTGTGAAGTATAGCAAATAGAGAATGAGAAGCCAGTAGATTGTTGGTAAAGTAGATGTGGAGTATCTGTTGCACGCAGAGCCGCAGAGAGATTAGAGTTGCGCATCTTTGATGCAGAGGAGGGAGAGTTTTTAGAAAGCAGAGGGCTGTCGGCTTGAGGAGGAATGTAGAATAGGAGTAAACGGAGGATGTTTCCGTTCCATCCGCCCATCGCAAAGCGATGATCCGTAGTATCAAAGTGTGCCGGATGGCAATTCCGAAATTTCCGTGTTATCCGTGTTAAAAAAAACATGCGAGGTGCTGGTGGTTTCATGCGGAGGGTTTGAGGGCATGCAGAGACGCTTAGGGGGGGAGGTGTGCGGATGCTGGGCACCTCCTCCGGAGGTGGATAATACAACGCAAAACCCATCTGAGGGTTTCGCTCGTGCCTCGCGAAGCCCTCAGCTATTGAGCGGTGCCTCGCCGAGGCAAAAGACGGTGGGACATCACCAAGACACGGCGACTATACAAGGCAAAAGACGGTGGGACATCACCAAGGTACAGTGATTATCCGAGGCAGAATACGATGGATTACCCTCGTGACCTTAACCCCATGGTTAATCTACTGAGGCCCCGACAGTACCCTGCTACACCCATGGGTATAGACGCGAAAATGCCCGAACCTCACGTCCGGGCATTTTCTACTTTTGATTGTTAAGTAGTTAGTGTCTTTAAGCAGTTATGATCTTAGAAATCAGCTCCTGATTCACATTTCTTTTTTGACATTGCAAAGATAGGTAATTAATTGATTTAAGTCAAAATACAGACATCTTTTCGCTCGAAAAGTTACGAAAACGTTTACGCCCGCATTCCTCTATTTAACATCTGTTAGAATGAAAAACAAAAGCGTTTCAAAGAGAATATGCAATCTTTTGGGTAACTTTGCAATAAACAAATAGATAGGATATGAAGGAATTTGTGATTTCTGACGCCAAGGCAGAGACTGCCGTGCTCGTGGGTCTCATCACTCCGCAGCAGGACGAGGCCAAGACGAAAGAATATCTCGACGAGCTGGAGTTTCTGGCCGACACCGCCGGTGCCGTCACCGTGAAGCGCTTCACCCAGCGTGCCGCCGGTCCAAGCAGCGTGACCTACGTGGGTAAAGGCAAGCTCGAAGAAATCAGACAATATATACAGGCTGAGGAAGACGAAGAGCGCGAGGTGGGTATGGTGATCTTCGACGACGAACTGTCGGCCAAACAGATGCGCAACATCGAGAATGAACTTAAGGTAAAGATACTCGACCGCACATCGCTCATCCTCGACATCTTTGCCATGCGCGCGCAGACGGCCAATGCCAAGACACAGGTGGAACTGGCCCAATACCGTTACATGCTGCCCCGCCTGCAGCGCCTGTGGACGCACCTTGAGCGCCAGGGTGGCGGTTCGGGCTCGGGTGGCGGAAAAGGTTCGGTGGGACTGCGTGGCCCGGGTGAGACCCAACTCGAGTTGGACCGCCGTATCATTCTGCAGCGCATCACCTTGTTGAAACAGCGCTTGGAAGAAATCGACAAGCAGAAGACCACCCAGCGCAAGAACCGCGGACGCCTCATCCGTGTGGCGTTGGTGGGGTATACCAACGTGGGCAAGTCGACCATCATGAACCTGCTGGCCAAGAGCGAGGTATTTGCCGAAAACAAGCTTTTCGCCACTTTAGACACCACCGTACGCAAACTCACCATCGAAAACCTTCCCTTCTTGCTGGCCGACACGGTAGGATTCATCCGCAAATTGCCCACCGACCTGGTAGACTCGTTTAAGTCGACACTCGACGAGGTGCGCGAGGCCGACCTGCTGCTGCACGTGGTAGACATATCGCACCCCGACTTTGAAGAGCAGATAGCGGTGGTAAACCAGACCCTGGCCGACTTAGGCTGTGCCGACAAGCCCTCGATGATTATCTTTAACAAGATAGACAACTACCACTGGATAGAAAAGGAACCCGATGACCTGACACCGGAGACGCGCGAAAACATGACGCTCGACGAACTGAAAAAGACATGGATGGCGCGCCTGCACGACAACTGCCTCTTTATCTCGGCCAAAGAGAAGGAGAATGTGGATGAGTTTCGCGACGTGCTCTACCGCAAGGTACGCGAACAGCATGTGCAGAAATATCCTTACAACGACTTCCTCTACCCTGTGGAGGAGTGAGGGGCGGGTTCGTTTGCTGGTGGGTTGGTGGGCTGGTTATCAGGCAAAGTGATAGCCAGCAAGCAGCAAGCAGCAAGGCATGCACCAACTATACAAACCAACAAACAAAACCCACCAGCCCACCCACCAACAAACCTACACACCGACACACCAACACACCAACACACATGGAATACAGAAAACTCACCGAAGAAGAGATCGGAACGCTCGAAGACCGCAACTGCTGGGCCGAAGACTGGGGGAACATTAACGTTACCGACGACTTCCGCCCCAACTATATGCACCGCGTGATGCTCTATGGCGAAGTGAATATTGGCGCTTTCGACAAAAACATCGAAGTGTCGAAAGATTTCCTGAAACACACCGGCATCCACAACGCCACCCTGCGCAACGTGACCATCGGCGACAACTGTCTGATAGAGAATGTGGGCAATTACATCAACAACTACACCATCGGTGACGACTGCTACATCTCTAACATCTCAACCATTGAAACCACAGAGGGAGCCACTTACGGCGAGGGCAACCTCATCTCGGTGCTCAACGAGGTGGGCGATGGCAACTTGGTGATTTTCAGCGAACTCAACAGTCAGGTGGCAGCCTTCATGGTGAAGCACTTCCACGACCGCGAACTCAAAGACGTCATCCGCCGTCTCATCCGCGAAAATATCGAGGCCACCGTCCCCGACCGCGGCACCATCGGCAACGGCGTGAAAATTGTCAACACCAAGGAGATCAGCAACTCGGTGATAGGCGACGGCTGCGAGATCAACGGCGCGGCACGCCTGAGCGACACCACCATCGTGTGCTCGCCCGATGCCAGCGTGTATATCGGCACGGGAGTAATCTGCGAGAACAGCATCATCAGCGACGGCTCGTCGATCATCAACTCGGTGAAGATGCAAGACTGCTTTGTGGGCGAGGCCTGCCACATCAGCAACGGTTTCACGGCCTCGGCCAGCGTATTCTTTGCCAACAGCTATATGAGCAATGGTGAGGCGTGTGCCGCATTCTGCGGTCCCTTTACCGCCAGCCACCACAAGAGCTCGCTGCTCATCGGCGCGCAGTTCAGTTTTTACAACGCAGGGTCGGCCACCAACTTCTCCAACCATGCCTACAAGATGGGCCCCATGCACTGGGGAACCTTGGAGCGTGGCACCAAAACCGCCTCTGGCGCCTACCTGCTCATGCCTGCCACCATCGGTACATTCAGCGTGTGCTTTGGCAAGCTGATGCATCACCCCAACACCCGCAACCTGCCATTCTCCTACCTCAGCGCCTACGGCGACACCATGTATCTGTCGCCCGGACGCAATATCACCACCGTGGGCCTGTACCGCGACATCAGCAAATGGCCCAAACGCGACGTGCGCCCCACCCGCTCGCAGAAAAGCATCGTGAACTTCGACTGGCTGTCGCCATTTTCAGTGGGCGAGATCATCAAGGGAAAGAAGATACTCGAAGACCTCCGCGACGCGTCGGGCGAAGACGTGATGAGCTACAACTTTCACGACTACGTCATCAATGGCCCGTCGCTGCAGAAAGGCATCAAATACTACGACATTGCCCTGCGCATCTATATGGGTGCTGTGCTCAAGCGTGTACAGAAGAATGACCCCTCGCTCACGCCGCCCACCACAGACATCGGCAAGGGCGAATGGAACGACATCTCCGGATTGCTACTGCCCGCAAGCGAGGAGCAGCGCATGATCGACGACATCAAGGACGGCACGCTCGACACCATCGATGCCATCATCGAGCGGTTTAGAGACATCAACAGCCACTACCGCGAGTATCAGTGGGCATGGACCTACCAGATGATACTCGACTACTACAATCTCGAAGAGCTGACCTTTGCCGACGCTGCCCGCGTGCGCGAGGATTATGTAGCCGCCCGCCGGACATGGATTGCCGAGATACGCAAAGACGCAGAGAAAGAGTATCGCATGGGCGACGTGGAGGAAGAGGTGTTCCAGAACTTCATCCACAGCCTCGACCACGAGATCGACTTCGAGAACTGACCATTCCAATTATCGCCATCCACCTCTCTCCGGGGGCTGGCTGACAACTAAACGATTGTAGCATGAAACTCAGAATGCTGACTGCCGCCATTGCCGCGGCCTTGACCACAAGCCTGTATGCGCAGGCTTACCAGTACACCACCGTACCTGGCGACCCCATGCAAAGCCGTATCTACACGCTCGACAATGGGCTGAAAGTGTATCTCTCTGTAAACAAGGAGAAACCGCGCATCCAGACTTACATTGCCGTGCGCACGGGCTCGCGCAACGACCCGGCCGAGACCACAGGTTTGGCGCACTATCTGGAGCACATCATGTTTAAGGGCACCAACACTTTCGGCACCAGCGACTATGCCGCCGAGCGCCCCTTCCTCGACGACATCACCGCCCGCTATGAGGCCTACCGCAAGCTCACCGACCCGCAGGCCCGCAAACAGGCATACCACGAAATCGACTCGGTGTCGCAGCTCGCCGCCCGATACAACATCCCCAACGAGTACGACAAGCTGATGGCCTCTATCGGCGCCGAGGGTACCAATGCCTATACGTCGAACGACGTGACGTGCTATGTGGAAGATATTCCTGCCAACGAAGTAGACACCTGGGCAAAGGTGCAGGCCGAGCGCTTCCAAAACATGGTGGTACGCGGTTTCCATACCGAGCTGGAGTCGGTGTACGAGGAGTTTAACATCGGTCTGGCGCAAGACAACCGAAAGATGTGGGCTGCCCTCAACAAGAAACTCTTCCCCACCCACCCCTACGGCACGCAGACCACCATCGGCACGCAGGAGCATCTCAAGAATCCGTCGATAGTCAACATCCTCAATTACTATCATCGCTACTATGTGCCCAACAACGTGGCCATCTGCATGGCGGGCGACTTTGACCCCGACCAGGTCATCGCCATCATCGACAAATATTTCAAGCACTGGAAGAAGAGCGACAACCTCTCGCGCCCGGAGTATGCGCCGCTGCCTCCGCTCACGGCACCTGTCGACACGACGGTGGTGGGCCAGGAGGCCGAATACGCGATGTTGGGCTGGCGCATGCCCGCCGCTGCCAGCGCGCAGGCCGACACGCTGACGGTGATAGCCGAACTGCTGGCCAATGGCAAGGCAGGACTCTTTGACACCAACCTCAACCTGCCGATGAAGGTTCAGTGGGCAGGAGCCTTCTATGAGGGTATGACCGACTATGGCCAGTTCGACATTCAGGTGCAGCCCAAGCAGGGACAGAGCCTTGAGGAGGCCAAGGCACTGGTTCTCGCCGAGGTGGAGAAACTCAAGAGGGGCGAATTTGCCGACGACCTGCTGCCCTCGGTTGTCAACAACATGAAGCGCAGCTACTATGAGTCGCTGCGCAGCAACGCAGACCGTGCCGACAAATTTGTCACGGCATTCATCAACGGACAGAAATGGGAGGACCAGGTACATGCGCTCGACCGTATCTCGGCCATGACCAAGACACAGGTGGTGGCCTTCGCCAACAAGCACCTGCTCAACAACTATGTGACGGTGTACAAGCGGCAGGGTACCGACACCACCGTTCACAAGATAGAAAAGCCGGCCATTACGCCCATCCCCACCAACAACGACAAGCAGAGCGATTTTCTCAAGCGGGCCATAGCCGTGAAGTCTGAACCCATTCAGCCGCGATTCATCGACTTCGGCACCGACTTGGTGAAGAAAGACCTCGACAGCAATACCCGCATGCTGTATAAGCAGGACGCCACCGACAAGCTGTTCGACCTGGCTATCGACTTCC
Source organism: Bacteroidota bacterium (assembly GCA_023425865.1). Classification (GTDB taxonomy): domain Bacteria; phylum Bacteroidota; class Bacteroidia; order Bacteroidales; family Bacteroidaceae; genus Prevotella. Next base: position 51,072 of record JAFABV010000008.1, read on the forward strand.
CCGTTGGCCATGAGCAGTACAATGGCCTGCCGGTGGCTCAAGAGCTCATGGAGTACGCCGGCACCGACAAGCGTAGTGCCAATGACTTGAAAAAAGACTTCTACCGGTTGGGGTGCGACTTCTCGGTGAGGGTGTATACCGACCATACACGGCTCACCGTCAGCGGACTGGCCGAAAACATGCCGCAGGCAGTGGGCCTGGCCACAGCGCTCATGAGCAAAGCCCAAATCAGCGCTGCCGATTACAAGAATGTTGTTGAGCTGATCTTGAAAGACCGTGATGACGCCAAGAAGAATCAGCGCAAAAACTTCTCGGCCTTGCAGAGTTACGGCGTGTACGGCAGTTTCAGCCCGATGCGCAACACCATGTCTGCCCAGCAGCTCAAAGGCACCGATGGCAACAGCGTGCTGGCACTCCTGCGCAACCTGCGCGCCAACTATCCCGCCACGGTGATGTATTACGGTCCCGCGAACGAGAAAGACGTGGCAACACTGGTGAAGAAAGTTTACCCACGACGCAAGGGTGACAAGATGCCGGCGCCCTCGCTTGCCACTTACCAAACGCAGCCCACACGCACCAATGAGGTGTGGCTTGCGCCCTACGATGCCAAGAATATCTACATGGTGCAATATCACGATGAGAACAGAAGCTGGACTCCCGAAAACGCGCCCATCAACGCCCTCTTCAACGAGTATTTCGGCGGAGGCATGAACACCATCGTATTCCAGGAACTGCGTGAGGCACGCGGACTGGCCTATTCTGCCTCAGCCTGCTACCATGAGCCTTACCGCAAGCAGGACAAGGAAAGTTTCAACACCTATATCATCACCCAGAGCGACAAGATGATGGACTGCATCAACGAGTTCAACCACTTGCTCGACAGTATGCCCGTGCGCCCTGCCGCCTTCGACCTGGCCAAACAAAGTCTCACCAAGAGCTTGGCCACGGCACGCACCACACGCTTCGCGGTGCTCAACGCCTATATGAGCGCACAGCAGATGGGCCTCGACTACGACATCAACCGCACCATCTACGACAAGATTCCTTCGCTCACGCTGAGCGACCTCGAAGCCTTTGCCCGCGACCGCATCGCCAACAGGCCCTACCGTTACCTCATACTGGGCGACGAGAACAACCTCGACCTGAAGAGTCTGGAGAAGATTGCGCCCATACGCCGCGTCACCACCGAGGAGATCTTCGGCTATTAAGCCGCGGGAGACGGCATGGCGCTTAACCAACACATAGCGGGAGACCGACATCATCTGTACAAAAGCATTATTCTAACATAACATCAACAACTATGGCAAAACCAGTAGAATTCAAGTACGCCCCCATGTTTCAGGTGGGCAAAGACGACACTGAGTATCGACTGCTGTCCAAAGACGGTATCAGCACAGCCGAGTTTGAGGGCAAGGAAATCCTCAAGGTAACTCCCGAGGCACTCACCTTACTCGCCCAGCAGGCATTCCACGACTGCGAGTTCTTGCTCCGTCGTAAGCACAACGAACAGGTGGCCGCTATCCTGAGCGACCCCGAAGCTTCTGAAAACGACAAATACGTAGCCCTGCAGTTCTTGCGCAATGCCGAGACGGCTGCCAAGGGCGTGTTGCCTTTCTGCCAGGACACGGGCACCGCCATCATCCACGGCGAGAAGGGACAACAGGTTTGGACCGGCTTCGACGATGAAGAGGCATTGAGCCGCGGCGTATTCAACACGTTTACCGGCGAGAACCTGCGCTATTCGCAGAACGCACCGCTCAACATGTACGACGAGGTAAACACCAAGTGCAACCTTCCCGCACAGATTGACATCGAGGCCACCGAGGGAGCTGAGTATCGCTTCGTGATGGTAGCCAAAGGTGGCGGTTCGGCCAACAAGACCTACTTCTACCCCATGACCAAGGCCACCATCCAGAACGAAGGCACCCTGCTGCCCTTCTTGGTAGAAAAGATGAAGAGCCTTGGCACAGCGGCCTGTCCGCCCTATCACATCGCATTCGTGATTGGTGGCACCAGCGCCGAGAAGAATCTGCTCACCGTAAAGCTCGCCTCCATCAAATACTACGACAACCTGCCCACAACCGGCGATGAGACAGGACGTGCCTTCCGCGACATCGACCTGGAGCAGAAACTGCTCGTCGAGGCGCAGAAAATTGGCTTGGGCGCGCAGTTTGGTGGCAAATACCTTGCCCACGACATCCGCGTCATCCGTCTGCCGCGTCACGGTGCCAGCTGCCCCATCGGCATGGGCGTGAGCTGCTCGGCCGACCGTAACATCAAGGCCAAGATCAACCGCGACGGTATCTGGATTGAGCAGATGGACGAGAATCCCTCAGAGCTGATTCCTGAGCAGTATCGCAAGCCGGGCGAAGGGGCCAAGGGCGTAGAGATCGACCTCGAGCAGGGCATCGATGCCGTACGCGCCGAACTGTCGAAGTATCCCGTGTCTACTCGCGTGAACCTCAAAGGCACCATCATCGTGGCCCGCGACATTGCCCACGCCAAACTCAAGGCTCGTCTCGACGCTGGTGAAGACCTGCCCCAGTATTTCAAAGATTATCCTGTGCTCTATGCCGGTCCGGCCAAGACACCCGAGGGCTACCCCTGCGGTTCGATGGGCCCCACCACGGCCAACCGCATGGACCCTTATGTAGACGAGTTCCAGGAGCATGGCGCGTCATTGGTGATGATTGCCAAAGGCAACCGCACGCAGGCCGTGACCGATGCCTGCCAGAAACACGGCGGTTTCTACCTCGGTACCATCGGTGGCGTTGCCGCCGTGCTGTCGCAGAGCAGCATCAAGAGCATTGAATGCATAGAATATCCGGAGCTGGGCATGGAAGCCATCTGGAAGATTGTGGTGGAAGACTTCCCCGCCTTCATCCTTGTTGACGACAAGGGCCACGACTTCTTCAAGGAGCTCAAGCCCTGGACTGCCTGCCCCACACGGAAATAATACGAACGAGACACGCTGTTCTGAACCAAGAATAGAGTGACCCTATAAAGAGGATGTGCCTATATGATATGAGGCCGAAAGTCATCAACCGACATTCGGAACATATCAAACAGGCACATCCTTTTTTTGGCCCAACAGAATAATCGTGGACTAAGGCACAAGGGTGTTCCATCGCAGCATGCCGCTATGGAGCATGGCCCACGATTATTTTACTGAGCCCTACCACCGGCTGGCAATCACACGAAAACACTAAGGGAATGCTCGAGTTCGGGATAAGATTAGCATGCAAACAGTTCCCGGCCGGCTCAGCCACCAACGTCCGCCCCTGTAAGACAGAAAGCTAACACCTCTCCCGTGTCCACCTTCTTGGCCACGGTGACCACCCCGCACGTCGCCCCATCTCCATGCCTGCGCCTAACCGTTCGCACCCTACAGCCCGATAATTCTATATGAAACCATCCGATGGTTCTATATAAAACCATCCGATGTTTCTATATAAAACCATACGATGATTCTATATGAAACCATCATATCATTCTATATAGAATCATCTAATGACTTGGGGATTTTCATTTAGCCAACCCGCCCTTGCCATAGGCGCAAAGGGCTGTTGAAACGGCAGCTTTGGGGCTTATAACTGCACCATTTATCATGACTAAACCTATGGTTTACGCCTGCTTAATGGGCGGTTTGCGACAGACACCATACTTTACCGGGTGAAATAACCGGGTACGGATTGGTAAACTTGCTCAAGACGCAATTCATGTACGAGCCGGGATAGCCAAATCGCTGGCTAATGCCACACACTCCATCCACCCCGCCGCGCTGTTCGGCCGTGCCGTTGGCACCACCCAGCCACAGCCCGCATGCTCACCGAAGTGTGCCAACTGTGCCACTGTGCCACATGGCATTCTGATATACTATATTTGCTGAAACCCCTTTATTTACTGACTTTTTACAAAATAGTGCTTCAACTGTGCCATGTGGCACAGTGGCACAGTTGGCACACTTTCCTGCTTCCGCCACACCCGCCCCCTCCTTCCTTGCCAGTTAGCGCAGGTCTATTCCGGCTTGCCCTGCCAGCCAACAGAGCGTCTCTATCTTCAGCCCCTCACCCGAAAGCGACTGTTTGCAAACTAATCTTATGCCACACTCACGCAAGGGAATAATAGCATCATGCCGCGGAAGACAACATCTACCGTGGATATACAATATATAATAAGGAGAAAGGGATACATGGCAGGTTCAGATGAGCTGAACGCAATGGAGAGCGGAATACGGGAATCGAACCCGCCTCCCAGGCTTGGGAAGCCCGTGCACTACCGATGTGCTAATTCCGCGGGCAAAAGCATGGGTGGCAGTCACCACACGCTTTTGGAGCCGATACCCGGACTCGAACCGGGGACCCACGCATTACGAATGCGTTGCTCTACCAACTGAGCCATATCGGCAATTGTGGTGCAAAGGTAAACTATTTTTCGGAAATACCAAAAATAATCAGTTGTTTTTTCCAATATATTCGGGCATTTCCTTGTTGCCGAGCACCACGCTACCCTCTACTTTTATTTCGAGTATTTCTTGATCAGGTCTGCCGCACGAGGGTCTCCAAGCTCCTGCGCCTTCTGCAAGGCGGCAAGTCCTTCGGTGTTTTGCTTAAGCTCACAATGCGCCATGCCTTTTATAATATAGAGGTCGGCGTATTCTTGCGTGAGATTGAGCGCCAGGTCGCAAGTGCGAATGGCGTCCTCGGGCTTGTTGACACGCAGTTGCAGACTGGCCATCTCTGCGTAGTAGGTGGGCTCATAGCGATTGAGCACGATGGCATGGGCAATATCGTTGAGTGCCAACTGGAACTGCCTGATCTTCATCTCACACTGAAACTTGATATAGTAGAACTCGTGTGTGCCCTGGAAATTGACCAGCGAATCGTACTTGAGATAATCCATAAATGCCTTGCGGTATTCGCCGGCAGTGTCGTAGGCACGGCCTCTCGCCAACACATAGGGGGCCGACGCCGCACCCCCTTGCACCTGCACGGCTTTATCAAGCAGGGCCATGACCTCGGCCTGTGGAGCCTTCAGCTGTTCCTTACATTGCGCTGCGGCATAGTACACGTCGCCATTCTTGCCAAGCTCAGTCTGCTGCAACTCTGTAAACATGTCCAACGCCTTCTGGTAGTCACCCTGCGCATAGATAATCTGCGCCTGCAGCTGCTTGTAAAAAGGTGACGGCGAAAGCTTATCCGCTTCCTGTGCCAACTGCAAGGCCCTCGCGAGGTTCCATTGGCCGAAGATGGTGTCAACACGTGCTACCGAGGCATTGTACACCATACGCGCATAGAAGCTGTATGCCTCATCTTTCTTGGCCACGCTCTTCAGCGACTGGTTCAGCACGCGGTCGGCTTCCTCAAATTTGCCTTGCTCCAGCAGGCGCGAGGCCCTGCTGCTATAGCCCTGCACAGACGTGGGGAACAGCCGGAGATAGTCGTCGATATAAGCGTCGTACTTGGCACTGTCAACCTGTTGGGCGGCCAGCATGAGCATGAGCGAAGCCCCCTGCTCGTCTTCGGGCAGCGCCGTGCGTATGCCGGTAGCCTTGAGGGTCTGGTCGTTGATAGACATTCCATTCAGGGCAAACGTGTTGGTCAGACGAATATCGGCGGAATAGGCCTGGCCTCCACGCTCCGGACGCTGCATGATGCCCACCAGTTGTCCTTTGCCATCAACCAGCGGACAGCCTAAATCGGTTCCGGAGACATCGACGTCATCGAACACATAGTAGTTATAAGTTTCCATAAACTTCTCCGTGCGCAGTGGGGTCTTCTGCTTGATGACAGGCTGCTTGAGGTCGTAATCCACACCGTAAAGCGCAGTGGCCTCAGTGGCCGCAGCCACGGCAGGAAGTCCGGGAGCGGTGTACCCCTTCACCTTGAAACGGCAGATATCATAGAGTTCGGAAGCTCCTATCATGACATCCACCTCATACTGCTTGCCCTTGGCATCTACGACAACGGCCCGCCCGGCCCCCTTGAAAGGATGCCACATGGCTACCGCCTCTCCGGTTTTACCCGTGAAGACGCCATGCGAAGAGCCAAGGATGGTGCCATCGGCAGCGAAGGTGGTCAGGGTGAATACCTGCGCGGCAGCTTTCTTGACCAAAGCTGGTTGGGCGTGTACAGAAAGGGGCGCGCCGCCAAGGAAACATGCAATGAGAAATAAAAGGGTATAGATGGTTTTTTGTTTCATATCGTTATTGGTATTTTCTTAAAGACGAGTGTCTGTGGCATTGCCATTGAGCAACGTGCGCGCATTCTCGATGGCCGCTTCTGACACGCTGCTGCCACTGAGCATCTGGGCAATCTCCGTGACACGCTCCTCAGCCGTAAGCACTACCATGCGACTGATGGTGCCATGCGGAGTTTCTTCCTTGCTCACTTTGTAATGCGTGCTGCCCACGGCGGCAATCTGCGGCAAATGAGTGATGGAGATGACTTGACGATGGCTGTCGCCCATCTCGCGCATAATCTGTGCCATCTTTTCTGCTACCCTGCCACTCACGCCGGTGTCTATCTCATCGAAGATAATCGTGGGTAGTTTCACGGCACCACTAATCATAGCCTTGAGAGAAAGCATCACACGAGCGATCTCACCACCCGACGCCACCTGGCTCACAGGCTGCAAAGCCGTGCTGCTGTTGGCGCTGAAAAGGAAGGCCACCTTGTCGCTGCCCGATGCCGTACACTCCTTGGGCTTGAGCTCGATAGTGAAACGCACATTAGGAATGCCCAATGGTGCCAACCGCTGCTTCATCTCGCTCTCCACGGTTGCCGCGGCCTTCTTGCGGGCGGCCGTGAGCTTGGCCGCCTTATCATGGCATGCGGCCTCGGCTTGCTGGGCTGCCTCCTGCAGCGCGGCCAACTCTTCGTCACCGCCGTCAATATGCTGGAGTTCGCCTTTGATGCGGTCTCGCTCTTCGATCAGCTCTTCTACCGTAGAAACACAGAATTTATGCTGCAAGGAATAAATGAGGTCGAGGCGGTCACTCAGTTCCTGCAGCTGCCGCGGGTCAAATTCCACCGTCTCCACACGGCCATCGAGATCCTGGGCAATATCTTTGAGTTCGATATACGCACTGTCGAGACGCTCAGCCAACCCTCCTGCCTCGGCATACACATCCTTGATATCATGCAGCACCTCGGCGGCATGACGTACATGCTGCACGGCACCACTTTCGTCACCCGACAATGCCGTCGAGGCTTCGTAAAGCGAGCGCTTGATGTCTTCGGCATGGCTGAGCATCTGCACCTGCTGCTCCAACTCCGCTTGCTCGCCCGACACCAGATTGGCTTTGTCGAGCTCCCCGAACTGAAAACGCAGGAACTCCTCGTTCTCACGGCTTTTCTCGCATCGCTGCTTCAACGCCTCATAGTCCCGGAGTGCCTGCTGCCATGCCTGATAAGCCTTGCCATAGGCCGCACGTTCCTTCTCATCGTGGGCGATGATGTCAACCACGCTCAACTGGAAATCCTCCTTCTGCAACAACAGGTTCTGATGCTGACTATGGATATCGACGAGCTGTTCGCCCAACTCGCGCATCACGTTCAGGGGCACAGGGGTATCGTTGATAAAGGCGCGGCTCTTGCCATTGGCATTCACCTCGCGTCGGATGATGCAGTCGTCTGCGTCGAAGTCTATGCCGTTCTCAGTGAAGAAGGGCTCCATGTCATAGTTGGTCAGCGTAAAGTGGGCCTCCACCACACACTTGGTAGCCCCCGACTTGATTTGCTTGAGGTCGGCACGCTGCCCCAAGAGCAGATGAATGGCACCGAGGATGATGCTCTTTCCGGCTCCAGTTTCACCTGTGATGACAGAGAATCCAGCATGGAAGGGGATATTCAGCTCATCGATGAGCGTGAAATTCTTGACATATAATTGTTTAAGCATGAAGTCTTATTGCTTGATTTTCTCCCACACGTTGCCCTGTGAGGCATTGATGGAAAAGAGTACGTCGTAGACGGCTTCCTTCTCCTTCTGGGTGCCCTTGCCTTGGTAGATATTGGCAAGCTCTTCGCGCTTGTAGTCGGTCCATATCTGGGGCAACAGACTTGTGGGGCGGTCTTCGTGACATTTCTTCAGGTCGTGCTGTATGGTCGTGCTGATCTCCTGTCGGCCACGGTCGGCATTGGTAGCCATCTCATCCAGACCTTTGCGGTAGTAGTTATACTGCAACTGCCTGAACGGCTGCATGGCGCCATCCAGGTAATCGTTGATGATGGCAAACCGATTGCGGTCGCTATCAAACGACTTCCAGCCAGTAAACTCCAGGTTCTGGGCGTTGTTCGTCAGGTTCATACAGCGCTGAAGAATGGCTTCTCCCCCCATGGGCGAGAAGCTGTCGAGATTAAGACCAATAATAAGGAAAGCATAATAACCGAAGAGGGCAGTCAACTGGTTGTTGATGGTCTCTTCATTCCAGTCCAACTGGTCGAACTGGGCAAACCTAAAATTAAAATCGTTGTCGGTATTATTGTATAACGTGGTCGTATACGTCGAGTTGTAAACAGGCCGGTTGGCCTGGATAAGGGCCTTGCAGGTGAAGAGCCCCGATGCCTGGTCGTACTTGGTTACAGTAATATTGAAATTGCAACTGATACGCTCATTCTTGCGAAACTGCAGATTCGTCCATTGACGGTCATTGACAAACTGCATCAAGGTCTGTTGCAGATTGTCAAACACCGAGGCATCCGTGCCCTGGATCTGATTATGGTTAATCGTGATCTTGGCATCGAGCTCCTGTGCCCCACTCCGTAAGGCGAGCGTCAGGCACAGGCACAGCGCCATGATGATTCGTCCTATCTGCATTCCTTCAAGGCAAAGCCCTATTTCATATTCATATTGAGCTTGGCTTCCCGCAGCCTGATGCGTGTCAACACCTGCTTGGTATTGAGCGTAAAGTCAGAACTCAGCATCCAACTGTAATACCCTGGGTCGCGATGGAGCACATCAGCCACCATCCAGCCTTTGTATTTGCCAAAGTTAAAGGCTTCCTGCCGGCGGGGTTTGCCATCCTCATCGAGCAGGGGCTTGCCATTGGCGTCCTTCATATCCTGCCATACGATGCGCCCGGCAAAGTCCACGTTATCGTTAACGCGTGAGAAATCGGCCAGCACATCCATGTCATTGGGCAGTGCCTGTGCGGGCTCCTCCACGGTCGCGGGATTATAGCGGTCGAGCTCACCTTGCAGCACGCGGTAAGTGGCCTCGGCATCCTGGTCGGCCCGATGGGCCTGGAAGTCATCTTCCATCTTATGCCCCGTATAGAACTTATACGCGGCGGCCAGGTTGCGCTGCTCCATCTTGTGGAAGATGGTCTGGGCATCGATGAGCCGGCATCGAGAAAAATCGAAGTCGACGCCGGCGCGCAAGAACTCCTCGGCCAGCATGGGGATGTCAAAACGGTTGGAGTTGAACCCAGCGAAATCGCTTCCCGCAAACTTGTCCGACAAGTCTTTGGCTATCTGTTTGAAAGTGGGCGCGTCCTTGACCGCCTCATCAGTGATGCCTGTCAGCTCCTGCACAAAATCAGGAATAGGTTTGCCAGGATTGACAAAGATATTCTGGTGGTCTTCTTCGCCGCCCGGCATCACCTTGATATAAGAAATCTGTATGACCCTGTCGTTAACCAGATCGAGTCCGGTCGTTTCCAAATCAAAGATGATGAGCGGCTTCGTAAGATTCAGTTTCATCGCCTCTCCTTCATTTAATCATTAAGCAACAAAGGCATGATGAGCATCAGCACATCCTCATTCTCCGGCTGCGTAGTGGGCACCACGACACCCGCGCGGCTGGGATCGCCAAGATAAATCTTGATCTCATCGGTGCTGATGGAGTTGAGTATCTCATTGAGGAAGTCGCCTCGGAAACCAATCTGCAAGGGCTGCCCGTTATAGTTGCAAACCAAACGCTCATTGGCGCTGGTAGCAAAATCAAGGTCTTCTGACGACAGCTCCAGTCCGTTGGCGTCGAGACGGAAACGAATCAACTGGCTGCTCATACTGGCAAACGGCAGCACGCGACGGATGGCGCTGAGCAGCGACTTGCGGTCGATGGTCACCTCATTGGGATTATCCTTGGGGATAGCGGCATTGTAGTTGGGATATACGCCTTCGATCAGCCGACACGACAGCACACCTTCAGCGTAGCGAATCTCGGCGGCACGGCTATTGAACTTGATGACCACGTCGCCACTATCCTTGCCCAGACCGTTCTTCAGCAGTGTCGCGGGCTTCTTGGGCAGGATGAAGGAGGCGGGAGTCTCACTCTTGATGCTCAAGTTCTGGCAGCGCACGAGCTTATGACCGTCACTGGCTACAAATGCCAGACAGTCGGGCGTAAGGTCGAAGTAGATACCGTTCATCACCGGACGAATCTCGTTGTTATCAGTGGCAAAAAGCGTGCGACCGATGTTCTCGCTGAGTACGGCGGCATCGATTGTGATGACGTGCACCTCATCCGACAATGGCTCGCGGCGGGGATATTCGGCGGCATTCTGCGCAGTGAAATGATACTGACCGTTCTGGTAACCCACCGTTACCTCGAAGGTGGCGGTGTTCACCTCGAAGGTTAGAGGCTGTTCGGGCAGTTCTTTTACGGCATCAAGAATGGTATGGTTGGAAATGGCAAACTCTCCATCTGTATCAAACTGGTCCAAGGGCAGTGACGTCTGCATCACATTCTCATTGTCAGAAGCTGTGATGTCAATCTGACCATTGTGGATCTGGAACAAAAAACTCTCGAGAATGGGAAGGGAGTTCTTGCTGTTGATGACCTTGGCCAAGGTCTGCAAGCGGCTGCTGAGCGCTGCGCTGGATAAAGTAAATCTCATGAGTATGTTTATTTATTTTGGTTTTCTCGATTGATTTACAAAGATAAGCATAAAATGGAAAAAGTGTATGGCGTATCTAAAGAAATTTCTTTTTTATTGATTTTTGTGCATTGAAAGTTTGCGATTTAACCGTAAATTGTTTAATTTCGCATACTGAATCAACATGTAAACCGATAAAAAAACAATAAAATGGCATTACAAGGTATAGAAGTAGAGGGCGTGATTATCAAGGAGTATCCTGTAAAGGAAGGTGTTTCCAAGAGCACAGGCAATGCCTGGAAATCACAGGAGTTTGTCATCCAGACCAAGGACCAGTATCCCCGTACCTGCCTGTTCCGCGTGTTTGGCGCCGACAAGCTTGAGCAGTTTAATATCCATCAGGGTGACACCGTACACGTATGGCTCGACATCAATGCCCGTCCATGGCAGGATCGCTATTTCAACGACATCAACGCATTCCGTGTCGACCACGTCGACCCCAATGCCGTGAATGCCGGCATGCAGACATCTGCCCCCGCCAGCCAGTTTGGCACCGCACCCACCACCGCAGCCCCTGCTTCCGCTCCTGCAGCTGACAACTTCGAGCAGAACAGTTCTGACGACCTGCCCTTCTAATCGCTTATAGGCATCGTCGACAGCTTATCACACACTAAAATGAGCGGCGAAAGGCATTGATACCTTTCGCCGCTCATCATTTTTATCCCGTAGATGGAAGGACAATTCCTTATTCCATCAATTCTCCGCGATGTAATTGGCTATCCAGTCACCAATCTCGTTAGTGCCATAGCTTGCCCCGCCGGCCACCTGAATCTCTGGCGTGCGCACATTCTGCTCCAGGCTGGCGTCACAGGCCTTGCGGATGAGGGCACCCTCTTCCTTCAGTCCAAAGTGCTCGAGCAGCATCGCGGCAGACAGAATCTGGGCCAAGGGGTTGGCGATATTCTTGCCTGCGGCCTGTGGCCACGAACCGTGTACGGGCTCGAAGAGCGGCGTGTGCTCGCCCAAAGAGGCCGAGGGCTGCAGTCCCATAGAACCGGTGATGGCACTGGTCTCGTCGGTGAGGATGTCACCAAAGGTATTCTCCGTCACAATGACATCGAAGAAACGAGGCTCGGTGAGCACACGCATGGCGCAGTTGTCAATGAACATATAGTCAACCTGCACGTCGGGATACTGCGGTTCCATCTCCTTGCCAATCTGGCGCCACAGACGTGAACTGGCCAGCACGTTGGCCTTGTCGACAATGGTGAGATGCTTGTTGCGCTTCTGGGCAAATTCAAATCCCACCTTCAGAATACGCTCAATCTCTGGACGATAGTAGATGTCAGTGTCGTAAGCCTTGTCGTTGTCCTGATATTTCTCACCGAAATACATACCCCCGGTAAGTTCGCGTATCACCACGAAATCGGCTCCCTTGATGAGTTCTTCCTTCAGTGGCGAGTTGTGCAGCAGGCAGTCGAAAGTAGCCACGGGGCGCACGTTGGCAAAGAGGCCCAGCTGTTTGCGCATGGCCAGCAATCCTGTCTCGGGCCGCACCTTCAGCGTGGGGTCGTTGTCGAAGCGCAGGTCGCCTACTGCGGCAAAGAGCACGGCATCGGCCTCCATGCAGGTCTTGTACGTGGCATCAGGAAAGGGGTCGCCCACCTCGTCGATGGCATGAGCACCGCAGATGGCCTCGTTGTAGGTAAACTCGTGATTGAACTTCTTGGCCACAACATCCAATGCCTTCAGTGCCTGGGGCATGATTTCCGGTCCGATACCGTCGCCGGGAAGAACAGCAATGTTCAATTTCATACTTCTCTAATATTTTAATCTATGATAACAATGTCTTAGTTTTTGTTTTCCACTTCAAAGATGTTGAGCATCTTGAATGTGGCCTTGATGGCAGCCTCCGTCTGGTCGGCATCCAAGCCGTGCGTCCGGATCATGCGCCCGCTCTCTTCTCGCCACGTAATGATGGTCTGCACCAAGGCATCGGTGCGGCCTCCCGGCGGAATGGTGACGCTGTAATTGGCCAGTCGCGGGAATGTGCGGTTAAGATTTTCCTTGTATATCTTGCGCAGCGCCTTCACAAAGGCATCATACTGTCCGTCACCGGTAGCGTCGGCCGTGTAGGTCTCGCCGTTGATCTCCACCTTGATGCTGGCGATGGGTTTCAGTCCGTAGGAGGTAGATACCATATAGCTCAGCAGCTTCACATTCTCGTCATGGGTATTGTGCTTGAGCACGTCAGACACAATGTAGGGCAGGTCGTCTTGTGTCACCACCTCCTTGCGGTCACCCAACTCGGTGATGCGCTGCGTCACCAAGCGTGTCTGCTCAGGCGTGAGGTCAAGTCCCAATTCCTCAAGATTCTTCACGATATTGGCCTTGCCCGAGTTTTTGCCCAGCGCATATTCGCGCTTACGGCCGAATCGTTCGGGCTGCAGGTCGTTGCAATAGAGATTGTTTTTGTTGTCGCCGTCGGCGTGTACGCCTGCCACCTGGGTAAACACGTTGTCGCCCACGATGGGTTGGTTGGCGGCCACGGCAATACCACTATAGCCTTCCACCAGCTTGCTGATCATGTTGAGCTGACTCTCAATGATATTGGTGTGCACCTTCAGATGGTCCTTGAGTATGGCCTGCACACTGGGCAGCGGAGCATTGCCGCAACGCTCACCCAGTCCGTTGACGGTAACATGCACGCCCCTACACCCTTGCAGCACGGCAGTGAGCGTGTTGGCAACGGCCAGATCGTAGTCGTTGTGGGCATGGAAGTCGAAATGCTTGTCGGGCCAATTGTCGTGCATTTGCCGCATGTAGTCGGCACATTGCATGGGATTCATGATACCCAGCGTGTCGGGAAGCAGATAACGCCTGATGGCCGTCCCCTTCAGTGCCTCCATCATTTGGTAGACATACTCAGGCGAGTCTTTCATTCCAGAGCTCCAGTCTTCTAAGTAGAGGTTCACCGTCATGCCCTGTTTGTCGGCATAGGCCAGTTCCTCCTTGATGTCAGCGATATGCTGCTCAGGGCTCTTATGCAACTGCTGCGTGCAGTGTTTCAGCGAGCCTTTGGCCAGCAGGTTGATGACCTTGCCGCCACAGTCTCTGATCCAGTCTATCGACTGAAAGTGGTCCACGAAGCCCAACACCTCGATGCGCTCAAGATAACCCTCACGCTCGGCATAACGACAAATCTTGCTTACGGCATCCTTCTCTCCGTCCGACACGCGGGCCGAGGCCACCTCGATGCGGTCTACATTCACTTCCTTGAGCAGGAAACGGGCAATCATCAACTTCTCGTGCGGCAGAAAGCTCACCCCATTGGTCTGCTCTCCGTCACGCAGCGTACAGTCCATGATTTCCACCGTCCGCGCTGTTCCTCCATGCTGTCTTACCTGTTTCATGCGCCCTTCTTTTCGTAGGCTTCCACTTTTTCACGGTTCTGAACGAGGAAGTCTACGTCATCGAGACCGTTCATTAAACAGTGTTTCTTGTATCCGTTGATTTCAAAGTGCTCACTACGCCCGGTGGTGAGGTTTGTGACAGTCTGGTTGGGCAGGTCCACCCTCACCTCGCTGCTGTGATCTTGGTCGATGGTTTGGAACAGTTCCTGCAGAAACTCCTCACTCACCACCACGGGCAATACGAAGTTATTAAGCTCATTGTTCTTGTGGATATCGGCAAAGAACGAGCTGATTACCACCCTGAATCCATAGCCGGCAATAGCCCATGCGGCATGTTCGCGGCTCGACCCCGAGCCAAAGTTCTTGCCCGCCACGAGGATTACGCCCGAATAGCTCGGGTCGTTGAGCACAAAGTCGGCCTTTAGGCTTCCGTCTTTGTTATAGCGCCAGTCGCGGAAGAGGTTGTCGCCAAAGCCTTGCTTGTCGGTGGCTTTCAAGAAACGGGCCGGTATGATCTGGTCGGTATCTACATTCTCCAAGGGAAGTGGGATGCAGCTGGATGTTATCACGTCAAATTTCTGTTTCATCTTTCGTTTTGTTTTGATGATGGTTAAGCTAAAAACTCGCGAGGGTCGGTCACCTTGCCCGTGATGGCGGCAGCGGCGGCCACTAACGGACTGGCCAGGATAGTGCGCGAGCCAGGCCCCTGCCGGCCTTCAAAATTACGGTTTGAGGTAGACACGGCATACAAGCCTGCGGGCACCTTGTCGTCATTCATGGCCAGACATGCCGAGCATCCCGGCTGACGGATGGCAAAGCCTGCCTCCTCCAGAATCTTGTCCAGCCCCTCTTCCTTCACCTGCTTGGCCACCGTCCACGAGCCGGGCACGAGCCAAGCCACCACGTGGTCGGCCTTGCGATGCCCCTTGACAAGAGAGGCAAAGGCACGGAAATCTTCTATACGGCCATTGGTGCAAGCACCAAGAAACACATAGTCTATCTTCTTGCCCAGGAGTTGTTCACCGGGCTCCAAACCCATATAGTTCAGGCTCTTGAGGAACGAGGCACGCTCGGTCTCATCCACAGACTCCAACGTAGGCACCGTGCCGTTGATGCCGATACCCATGCCGGGATTGGTGCCATAGGTGATGCGCGGCTCTATATCGGCAGCGTCGAAGGTGAGTTCCTTGTCGAATACGGCATCATCGCCCGAGCGCAACTGCTTCCACTCTTCCACGGCCTTGTCCCAGGCCTCTCCCTTGGGAGCGTATTTTCTGCCCTTGATATAGGCAAACGTGGTCTCATCGGGAGCCACAAAACCACCACGGGCACCCATCTCTATCGAGAGGTTGCAGAGCGTCAGGCGGCCTTCCATCGACATGTCACGCACCACCTCGCCCGCATATTCCACAAAGTAGCCGGTGGCACCCGAGGTGGTAAGCTGTGACATCAGGTACAGGGCCACGTCTTTGGCCACCACGCCCTTCTCCAGTTTGCCGTTGATGTTGATGCGCATCGACTTGGGCTTGGCCTGCAAGATGCACTGCGAGGCCAGCACCATCTCCACTTCCGAGGTACCGATACCGAAGGCCACGGCACCCATGGCGCCATGGGTAGAGGTGTGCGAGTCACCGCAAACAATGGTCATGCCGGGCAACGACAGTCCGGTCTCCGGACCAACCACATGGATGATGCCATTCTCCGGGGTGTTCATCTTGAACTCGGTGACACCAAACTCCTCGCAGTTTTTGTCGAGGGTGTCTATCTGCTTGCGGCCGATGGGGTCTTCCACGGGCTTGTCTTGGTCGTGCGTCTGTATGTTATGGTCGGGCATGGCAAAGACCTGGGCAGGCCTGAATACCTTCAGTCCGCGCTGGCGCAGCCCCTCGAAAGCCTGGGGCGATGTCACCTCATGGCAGTAGAGGCGGTCTATATACAATTGTGTTGGACCATCGTTCACCACCTGTACCACGTGGTTGTCCCAGATCTTATCAAATAATGTGTTCATGTTTTCGTCGTGTTTTGCGGTTATCTGTTCCTGAATTTATTGATACAATCGATGTAAGCCTCTACCGAAGCCGTCACAATGTCGGTATTGGCACCAAAGCCGAAGTACGAGTTTCCGTCGTACTCCACCTGCATGTGTACCTTGCCTACGTCATCAGAGCCTTTGTTGATGGCCTGTATGGTAAACTCCTTCAGCGACATCTGCTTGCGGATAATGCGCTTTAGGGCCTTGATGGCGGCGTCTACCGGACCATTGCCTGACGACGACTCCTCAAATTTCTGCCCGGCAATGTCGAGCCCTATACTGGCCACATTACGCACACCCTTACCGGCGGTTACCTGCAGGAAGTCGAGCTTCACGCTGTTGGTAGCGGCAGTGTCGGCCCCAGCGAGCATCAGTACGTCGTCGTCGGTAATCTCCTTTTTCTTATCGGCAAGCTTGAGGAATTCCTGGTATATCTTGTCGAGCTTCTCCTCGTCGTCCACATCCACGTCGTTCACCTGCAGGCGATACTTCAGGGCGGCGCGTCCCGAACGGGCAGTGAGCACTATTTCGTTATTGTCGAGACCAATCTCCTTGGGGTCTATAATCTCGTAGGTCTCCACATTCTTCAGGATGCCATCCTGGTGAATGCCGCTCGAGTGCGCGAAGGCATTGCGACCCACAATGGCCTTGTTGGGCTGCACGGGCATGTTCATCAACGACGACACCATGCGCGACATGGGGTAGATCTTGCGCGTATTGATATTGGTGTCTATGCCAATATGCTTGTGGCACTTCAAGATCATGGCTATCTCTTCGAGCGAGGTGTTGCCCGCACGCTCGCCAATGCCGTTGATGGTCACCTCCACCTGGCGTGCGCCGTTGAGCACTCCGCTCAGCGTATTGGCCGTGGCCATGCCCAAGTCATTGTGACAGTGGGTAGAGATAATGGCTTTGTCGATGCCATCGACATGCTCCACGAGATACTTGATTTTGGCGCCATACTCCTCAGGAAGACAGTAGCCGGTGGTGTCGGGAATGTTGACCACTGTGGCACCGGCCTTGATCACGGCCTCCACCACGCGGGCCAGGTACTCGTTGTCAGTGCGGCCGGCATCCTCGGCGTAAAACTCCACATCCTCTACATATTTCTTGGCATAGGTCACGGCTCTCACCGCGCGCTCAATGATTTCTTCGCGTGTAGAGTTAAACTTGTACTTGATATGCAGGTCGCTGGTGCCTATGCCCGTGTGTATACGCTTGTGCTTGGCATACTGCAGCGATTCGGCGGCCACATCAATGTCTCGCTCCACGGCACGTGTCAGGGCACAGATGGTGGGCCAGGTCACGGCCTTGGATATTTCCACCACCGAGTTGAAGTCGCCCGGCGAAGACACGGGGAAGCCTGCCTCTATGACGTCTACGCCGAGAAGCTCCAACTGTTTGGCCACCTGAATCTTCTCTACTGTGTTGAGCTGGCATCCCGGCACCTGCTCGCCATCGCGCAGCGTCGTGTCGAAAATATAAAGTCTGTCATTCATAAGTTATGCTGTTATTTGTTATTGTTCTAAACGAAAAAAGCCTTCCCACTCATCGGAAGTGGAAAGGCTTTATGCTGTACGCTCATTTCAGACACAGACACACGCATTCTCACTTCCGACCACGGGATGCAGTCGAATCTTAATAATCAGGCTTAGAATGGTGTATGTCTGGGTCATCATGTATGGCTTATCTTTATTTTCGGTGCAAAGATATAAATTTTGTGCAAACCCAACAAATAATCTGTAACTTTTTTGAGAGATTTTGTTTTAATTCAGAATGCGGCGCCCGTAGGAGCGAAACCAAAGGGGTCGTTGTCGTCGCCGCCGTTGAGGCGCGAGCTGATGATTTCGCCTCCGCCTCCCATATCGCCGGGCAGAGGTGCCAGCATGGCATCTTCCGGATTCATGAAGCGGGTGTACTGGCCCTGGAACGAGAGCAGCACATCGCCCGTGGCACCCTTACGGTGCTTGGCAATGATAATCTGGGCCTTGCCCCGCAGGTCGTTGCCCTTGTCGTCTTCGTAGATATGGTAGTATTCCGGACGGTGCACAAAGAGCACCATATCGGCATCCTGCTCGATGGCACCCGACTCACGCAGGTCGCTGAGCTGCGGGCGCTTGCCCTCAAGGCCTTCGCGGTTTTCCACGGTACGGTTGAGCTGCGACAGGGCAAGAATGGGTATGTCGAGCTCCTTGGCAAGTCCTTTGAGCGAACGCGAAATGGTTGACACCTCTTCCTGACGGTTGCCAAAGCGCATACCGTTGGCGTTCATCAGCTGCAGGTAGTCGATCATGATGATCTTCACACCCTTTTCTCTCACCAAACGGCGTGCCTTGGTGCGCAACTCGAAGATCGACATGCCCGGCGTATCGTCGATAAACAGCGGGGCACCGGTAAGTCGGGCCAGGTTCTTGTCGAGCCGCTCCCACTCGTCGCGCGCCAGCTGTCCGTTCATGATTTTCTTGCCTTCTATCTCACATACATTAGAGATCAGACGGTCTACCAACTGCACATTGTTCATCTCCAACGAGAAGAACGCGATGGGCGTCTGGTAGTCCACGGCGATGTTCTTGGCAATAGACAGGGCGAAAGAGGTCTTACCCATCGCCGGGCGACCGGCAATGATCACCAGGTCACTGGGCTGCCAACCCGACGTCATGTCGTCGAGCTTGGTGAAACCCGAGGGCGTGCCCGTGAGACCCGAGGAGTTGGCAGAGGCCTTCTGCAGAATATCCACCGCCTGACGTATCACGGGGTCTATCTGGGTATAGTCCTGCCGCATATTCTTCTGCGAAAGCTCAAAGAGCGAACCCTCGGCCTCCTGCATCAGCTCGTCTACATCCACCGTGGCGTCGAAAGCCTTGGTCTCCACCACGCTGGCAAACGAAATGAGCTGGCGGGCCATAAACTTCTGCTGCAGTATCTTGGCATGATACTCTATATGGGCTGACGATGCCACATGGGCCGTGAGGTCGACCACATAGGTGGGGCCGCCCACATCGTCGAGGGTGCCCTCCCGCTGCAGCTCGTTGGTCACGGTCATGATGTCCACCGGGTTCTGCTCCATGTTGAGCGTTTGTATGGCCTGGTAGATCTTCTGGTGACGGGGCTCGTAGAAGGTTTCGGGGCGAATGCTCTCAGAGATGACCGAGAAGGCGTCCTTGTCGATCATCAGCGCGCCGAGCACCACACGCTCCACATCCACAGCCTGGGGCTGCAAGTGTCCGTAGGTAGGGTCAATGGGGGCTGCCGGCCGACCGCGTCGCCCAGTCTGCCCGCTGGTATTTTTTTGTTCTGGCATGGTGAATTGCTTTGTGCTTTGTGTTCCGCAAAATTACAAAAAAATATGTCAATCATCGTTCAGCCCCAACAAAAAATACGTAAAACATCACGTTATCCTCTGTTTTTACGTATATTTGCATAGCACGTTCAACGGACATCCAACGACTGCCCACGGCAACGCTGCCAACCTTATTATATACAGACCATTATGCTAACATTCCCTTGCGCGAAAATCAACCTCGGCCTCAACATCACCGCTAAGCGTGCCGATGGCTATCACGATTTAGAAACGGTGTTCTATCCCGTACCCCTCAACGATGTACTCGAAATCCATCAGATGGACGACGACTTCCCGTCGTCCACACCCTGCGACGTCAAGGTGAGCGGCCTGGCCGTGGAGGGCAACGAGGCCGACAACCTTGTGGTGAAGGCCTACCAACTGCTGGCGGCCGACTATGAGCTGCCGCGTATTCACGCCCACCTCTACAAGCGTATTCCTTCGCAGGCCGGACTGGGTGGCGGTTCGGCAGACGCGGCCTTCATGATCCGACTTTTAGACGAGCGTTTCCGACTGAATCTCGGCAATGCAGAGATGGAACGCTATGCCGCCCAACTGGGTTCCGACTGCGCTTTCTTCATCACCGCCGAGCCCGCCTTTGCCACAGGGCGCGGTGAGATACTCCAGCCCGCCGACGGTCCACGCGGCAATCTCGGCGGATACCACATCGCCATCGTCAAACCCGCCGTAGCGGTCTCTACGCGTGAGGCGTTCTCAAAGATTACCTGCCGACAGCCCGAAAAGTGTTGCCGCGACATCGTACGACAGCCCATCGAGACGTGGCGCGACGAACTGACCAACGATTTCGAGACATCGGTGTTCGCCCTCCATCCCGAATTGGCCGACATCAAGCAGCGTCTCTACGACCTCGGCGCCGTCTATGCGCAGATGAGTGGCAGCGGTAGCGCGCTGTTCGGCATCTTCAGGCAGCAGCCGCAAGCTCTCGACAATCTATTCCCTGACTGCTTCACCTTTAGCGGCAAGCTGCATTAACTCTTGCCGCCCATTACGCCGCGGCCCTGCGTGCCAAACCCGCTCTGCGAGAGATCCCTCGCTCCGCATGGATATTTCACGCATTTTTTTTGCACACAGAGGTGGGGTACACAGGTGTTTTTTTTTGCACGCAGAGCCGCAGAGAGATTGGAGTTGCGCATCTTCGATGCGGAGGGGAAGGGCTTGGGTAAACGGAGGGCCTACGGCCTAAGGAGAAATAGAGAACGGAGGCAGTTTCCGTTTCATCCGACCATCGCTAAGCGATGTTCCGTCCCCATCAAGGTGTGCCGGACGGCAATTCCGAAAT
>JAFABV010000031.1 GCA_023425865.1 Bacteroidota bacterium
CATTTCTACGCCTGATGGTTCTATATAAAATGATCCGATAGTTTTATATAGAACCATCAGGTGGTTTTATATTAAATCATCCGATGGTTTTATATAAAATCATCCGTGCATAGTCACAGTGGAGACTTTTTTGGCATGTGGTGTCGCAGAGAGTTTAGAGTTTTGACTCGATGATGCACAAACTCTAACCCCTCTGCGCCTCTGCGTGCAAAAACACACACCTGCGTGCCAAAGGCCTGCGTGGAAATACCCACCACCGCTCCGTATTTTTTTTTAACACGGATGGCACGGAAATTTCGGAATAGTCATCCGGCACACCTTGATAGAACGGATTATCGCTTTGCGATGGACGGATACCACGGAAACGTCCGCCGCTTCTCATTGACCACATCCTCGCAATGCGGAATATGGTAGTGTTCAAGAAATATTCCTTACAATCCATTGGCTTTCTCTCACAATCCATCGGCTTTCTCTCATAATCCATTGGCTTTCCCCGAAGGGGATAAACTCTTGATAGGGCACGGTTGGCCGGAATGGCGACCGCAGGGAGACATGACGTGCCTACCGTGTCTACGCTCGTGCCGGATGGATGAACTCTGTAGGAGTTCAACAGGCTACCGCAACCAACAACGCATCGCGCCGACCACAAACCATAAAACGTTGAACTCTTACAGAGTTCTTATACATTCGATTCGACGGTTAGACAGGGTAGTCGCTTCGCGCCAACCCTGCCCTATCAAACGTTCAACCCCTTCGAGGTAGGAGAGCTCTGGGAAGACGTATGGCGAGCCCGGCAGTGAAGGATACCGAGTTTTGCATCTGCGATGCAGAGGGGGAGGGGTGGTAAGCAGAGGGCCTACGGCCTGAGGAGAAATGGGAGGTAGGTTTCCGTGGCATCCGCCCATCGCAAAGCGATGCTCCGAAGTATCAAAATGTGCCGGATGGTAATTCCGAAATTTCCGTGCCATCCGTGTTAAAAAAGTGGCGACGTATATCGTTGCGCACGAAGAGATGTTCTTTGCACACAGTTTTTTTTGGCACGCAGAGCCGCAGAGGCTTTGGAGTTTTGCATCTGCGATGCAGAGGGGTAGGGGTGGTAAGCTGAGGGCCTACGGCCTGAGGAGAAATGGGAGGCAGGTTTCCGTTCCATCCGTCCATCGCAAAGCGATGATCCGTAGTATCAAGGTGTGCCGAATGGTAATTCCGAAATTTCCGTGCCATCCGTGTTAAAAAAACGACGTGTGGAGACGTATATCGTTGCGCACGAAGAGGTGTTCTTTGCACGTAAGTTTTTTTGGGGGGGGGAGGGCACGCAGAGCCACAGAGGGTTTGGAGTTTTGCCACTCGTTGGAGAGGGCCGGCCTACGGCCAAAGGAGGATGCAGAGGTCGCCCCACCGTGCTTTGTGCCTCGGGGAGGCAAAAGTCCTCCCCCTCTCTGCGGTACCACATGCCCAAATACTCTCCTCTGCATCGCAGATGCAAAACTCTAAATCCTCTGCGGCTCTGCGTGCCAAAAAACCTGCGTGTAAAAAACCTGCGTGCCCCCCAAAAAAACCTGTGTGAAATACCCGCCACCTTTCTACATAAGCTATCTGCTTACTCTGTAAAAAAAAATCTCCCGAGGCGTAGGGCAAAGATGGCGGGGGGCTGTAAGAGCTGCGTAAGAACCTAACGTCCAAAACCACCAATTAATGGGGCGATTATCTTGAAGCCGTGAGAGGTGACTTAGAAACTAATCTCCAATGGATGTCTGAGGTTGAACAGGGTTTCGTCAATGCGTAACTGCCACTCGCGCTGTGTGCGGATGTCGTAGCGACTCCAGGCAGCACCGAAATAATAAGTGAAGGGTTGACCCTCGGTCATTGCCCTACGAACTCCCACGGCATGTCCCACCGCACCTGCCGTGGGCTTGCGCATGGGTAGCATGGTTGTCGTGACATCGCTGTCGGGAAAGAGGGCCGCCACATACACCTCAGAATTGTTGACCATTAGTTTGTCCGTCGGATCGTTATACTGCACATGGTCTTTCCCGATGACCACATGGTTGTTGGGTGCCTCATGGATGACCACTCCCGCGGCCACGTCGGTAGGTCGCTTCAGGCCGTCGTACCACACTGTTGCCCGATTGAAGTTGCTGCTCTTGTCGAGACTGATGCGTCGGTGTTCCACCACCCGTTTGTTGCCATTAACGGTCTTTGGCTCAAAGGTGAACTCTACGGTAAAGCGCAGTGGCCCGTTTTCCAGGATCTTGTAATCGGTGAAACAGTAGGGCATGACCAGACTGTCGCCCACCATCAGCGCCGGCGCGCCGCAGCCCAGGGTGGGCCCCACCTGATAGGGGTCGTAGCCTCGGCCGTGGTCAAGGTGAAACGATGTAGCCAGATATACCGAGTCGGCTTCGGCTTTGTGTCCCTCGCTTTTCAGTTTTTGTGCCAGCTCCCATCCGCTGTTATTGGTGGCATATCGGTTTTCCACCACCAGGTCAGGTGTGTTCTTCACCCATACGTCAATACCAAAGGCCTGTTCGCCGCTTTTTTGCAGTGCCGGTCCGTAGGCGCGATAGGCTCCCCGGTCGTTCTCCCAGGCCAGGTCGTCTTTGCGTTCAGGAAACAGTCGGCCGTAGACAAATGGCTTCGGCGGCTGGGGCTTGCCGATGGAGAGGGTGTAGGTGGTGGTGGAATGCGGGCGCACGCTGACATCAACCAGCAGTTTTCCGTCGTAGCTGCGCTGCGAGGCTATTTGCTGTCCAATGCTGTTGGTGACGATGATGTCGGTATCGCGTGTCACGCCCAATGCCTTGCGCACGCGGTCCATGGGCACTTCCACCACCTCGTGACGCTGGTCGCTATGGTTGTTTGTAATTTTCAGGCTTGCAGGATGTTGCGCATACCCCAGTGAGGCCACGAGGCCCACTGACAATAAGTTCATGATTCGTTTCATATCCATTGTTTTTTATCAATATACGTATGGGCCGCAAGGAATACTGCATTTTCTTGGCACTATCGGCGGTTGGCATTCCGCCTGCGACGGAAACCATGCAAAAGTACAGATTACCGTCGAATAATTCTCCCTTTTTACCCCTCGGTCGTCATCTTTTTATTATTTTTGCATCATCCGAATCATCTGCTCCATGCGTAACCTGTTGCTATTGCTGTGCATTGTAGGGCTGTCAGCCTTGTCTTCGGCCCAGGAGGGTCGTGGCGACAGCTTGCCGCAGTCCGCGCTCACGTCGCGTGACGGCGGTGGCACGTCACAGGCTGGCACGCGTTGGTGGTGGATGGGGTCGGCGGTAGACTCCGCCAACCTGCAGTACCGCATGCGGCAGTATGCCCAGTGCGGGATAGGCACGTTGGAGATAGTGCCCGTTTACGGCGTGCAGGGTCATGATGGCGACAACATAGACTTTCTCTCCCCCCGTTGGATGGAGATGCTGCGCCTTGTCATGCGCGAGGCACGTGCCGACTCGCTTCAGGTAGACCTGAGTCTCGGCGCGGGCTGGCCCATGGGTGGGCCGTGGGTGCCCGCCAGCGAGTCAGCCTGCATGGCGGCGTTAACCGATACCGTCGTGAGCACCGCCCAGGTGTCGTCAGTGCGGTTGATGCCACCCGATGGCGTGGCTCCCGATGCCCATTTGGCCGCCAAGCAGGTGGTACACCTCGGCAAAGGGCGCAGTCGGGTAATCGCCCTCTTCGCTTCGCGCGCCCGGCAGCGGGTAAAGTGGCCCACGCCGGGCGGCGAGGGATGGGCGGTCGACCCCTTCGACCGCGACGCCGTGGCCCATTACCTGCAACACGTCGGCGCGGCGTTCGACAGCACGGCCACGCCCTATCCCCACACCTTCTCCCTGAATGGCTACGAGGCATCAGACGCCGACTGGACACCATCGCTGCTCACTGAGTTTGAACAGCGGCGCGGCTATCGGTTGCAAGACCACCTCGACCTATTGGTGGACCGCGACTCGACCACCATCGCCCATTATCGCCAAACGCTGTCAGAGCTGCTGCTTGAGCATTTCGCCGAGCAGTGTACGGCGTGGGCACATGCCCATGGCGCACAGACGCGCGCCCAGGTTCACGCTGCGCCCGTCAACCCCATAGACTACTATGCCGCCGTGGACATTCCCGAGGTGAAGACCATGGGACTGACGCCTTTCGGCATCAAGGGGCTAAGGGTAGACGACAACCATACGCGCAATGCGCTTACCGACTTCCCCATGTTGAAATTGGCGTCTTCTGCCGCCCATATCACCGGAAAACGGCTGACCGGCAGCGACGCCTTTGCTTGGGCCACCGAGCATTTCCGTACCTCGCTTTCACAACTCAAGCCCGACCTCGACCAGTTGTTCTGCGCGGGCGTCAACCGGGTGTTTCTCCACGGCACTCCCTATTCGCCCGCCAACGCCCCTTGGCCGGGCTGGCAATACTATGCCAGCGTCGACCTGTCGCCCACGAACAGCATCTGGCGCGACGCCCCCGAGTTCATGCACTACATAGAACGGTGTCAGCAGTGGCTGCAGCAGGGGCAGCCCGACAACGATTTCCTCGTGTACCTGCCTCTCAATGAGTCGTGGCGCCACACCGTCAGCAGGCTCGACTCGATGGGGTACGACTGCGACTGTGTCAGCGACCGCTACCTGCTCGCCACCACTGTTCACCACGGGCAGCTCCGCACCGTGGGCGGACAGCGCTATCGGGCATTGGTCATACCCTCTGGGGTCACGCTCACGGCCGATATGGTGGCACACCTTGATACGCTCAGGGCACAGGGGGCAACGGTGATCACGGGCATCGACACGGCAGCGTTGGCACGGGCGGCGCGCCATGAGGAGATGAAGTCGGTATTGAGGCTGAAGGCCATACGGCGGATGGACGAGCGCGGGCACTATTATTTCATGGCCAACCTCACGCCCAACGATGTCGACGGCGAGGTGCGGCTGTCGGTAGACGAGCATGCCGGGTGGTGGTATAATCCGCTCAACGGCGAGCGCTATGCCGTGGAGTCGTCGGGCGACAAAATACGGATTTCTCTGCGTTCGGGAGAGTCGATGTTCCTGCGACTGCTCAAAGATGACAGCTTGCGCCCCGACAGTCTGCCTGCCCGTGCCCGTGTCAAGGGCAAGCCGATGGTGCTCGACCGCAAGCCGTGGGCGCTGACATTCACCGGCGAGATGCCCCGTGTGGCAGGTCGTCACAAGCTCGACAACGTACAAACGTGGGAGACGCTGGGGGGCACGGCCTCTGCCACCATGGGAACCGGCGTCTACGAGTCGTCGTTTAAGGTGACGGAGTCACAACTCGCCGCGGCGCCTCGTGGTTTCCTCATCGACCTTGGCGATGTGCGCGAGAGTGCCCGGGTATATGTCAATGACAGTTACATCGGTTGTGCGTGGTCGGTGCCTTTCCTCCTTACCACCCAACTCATTCATGCTGGCACCAACACCATCCGTATTGAGGTCACCAACCTGCCTGCCAACCGCATTGCCGACCTCGACCGCCGTGGCAAGCCATGGCGCGTGTTCAACGGTCCCAATATGGTGGATATACACCTTCAGCCCTCATCCTATGTCAACTGGGCGCCGATGAAGAGCGGGCTCAACAGCGATGTGAGACTGTGGGGGATGGAGTAGACATCGGAGGAGAGTTTTTTGGCACGCAGAGCCGCAGAGGTTTGGGAGTTTTGCATCTTCGATGCAGAGGAGCAGCTCTAAAACCTCTGCGTCTCTGCGTGCAAAAAAAAAAAACGGAGTGCCACCAAAAAAACTGCGTGCTAAAAACCACGCTGCGTGAAATACCCACCACTCCGCATGGATATCTTAACAACGGATGCTCTGGAAACGGTGGCCCACCATATTGATATTGCGTGGGGCCTTCGAGGTAGAAAAACAATGGGGGATTGCGTTGGCACGGCAGGAATTCACGGCATGAAGCCCCATTGAAGATGCTGACAACGGCATGTACTCGATGCTACTGATACAGTAGATGACTCACCAATATCTTGCAGCCGATAACGATGAGGAGGGCGCCGCCAAGCAGTTCGGGTTTGAGGCGGCGGCGAATGGTCGCGCCAAACCTGACGCCCAATAACTGTCCGGTGATGCCGAAAAGCAGTGAGGCGATGCCGATGGCCCACAGCGGAAAGGTGAGCTGGTGCAGCGACCGGTAGCCTACCATGGCAAATGAGATGCCCACGGCCAAGGCGTCTATGCTGGTGGCCACGGCCAGCACGAGTTGCGTGCGTAGCCGGCAGGGATTAAAATGTTGTTCCTCTTCGGAGCTTAGCGCCTCGCGCACCATGCGTACACCCAAGAACGCCAGTAGCGCGAAGGCCACCCAGTGGTCTACCGACTGAATGTACTCGGCAAAGCGGTTGGTACCCAACCAACCGATGAAGGGCATAACAGCCTGAAACAAGCCAAACAGAAAACTCATCCTGAGTATCACGCGCCAGATGGCCTTTCGCAGGATGACCCCGCTAATAATGCTCACCGTAAAACAGTCCATGGCTAATGCCACAGACAGAAACAGGATGTCGAGTATATTCATCATTGCCTTGCCACAGATAGAATTCGGGTGCAAAAGTACAAAAAAATAAGTTTCATCCCATTCATGTGCAGTTGCTATTTTCCGTCTTTCTTCACGTTGGGGCAAAAAGGAGGGGTGCGAAACATCAGCAAGTCGTGCGGGCGCGACCACGCCGGAGGGCTGTGTCCGCGGTGCATTGGAACGCTGTCGGTGGGACGGGTTGCCTCGATATTTGCCTTATGCGTGAGAGAAAATACCGGCCGTGGGGAAATAAATGACTAAAAGTGGAGTTAAATAGTATACCGTCACCATTGTCTCAGGTATTGCCCCGACAGTTGGGCAAGGGCCTCGCAATGGCATTAAATGTATGATACAGATGAAGAGAAAACTTTGGTTGATGGTGGCCTTTGCCACCATCAGTGCCGTCGCCACACAGGCACAACAGGCACGCGACGACATTCGTCGCGACGTGAACCTCGCCGCCAGCAACTACGTTGCCTACCGCGGACCGCAAAAGTCACTCACTGCCACTCCCAAAGGCTACGAGCCCTATTACATCAGTCACTACGGCCGTCACGGCTCGCGCTATCTCATTGGCGCCAAGGCCTACGACGCGCCATACCACACCCTGCTACGGGCAGACTCTCTCGGGCTGCTCAGCGCCAAGGGGCGCGAGGTACTCGACAAGGTGAGACTCATGCGCGACGAGGCAGAGGGGCGTGACGGCGAGCTGACCGTGCTCGGGGCGCAGCAACACCAGCAGATAGCCCGCCGAATGTATGAGCGCTTCCCCGAGGTGTTTGCCGGAAAGACGCACATCGACGCGAAGTCTACCATCGTCATCCGCTGCATCCTCTCCATGGGCAGTGCCCTGCAAACGCTCACCGCGCTCAACCCCTCGCTCGACATCCGTCACGACGCCAGCTACCACGATATGTACTACATGAACGATGAACATAGTCCGTATATCAAGCTGCGCGCCACCGAGGAGGCCAAGGATACCCTGAAAGCGTTCAACGCCCGCCATACCGACTACCGCCACCTCATGGCCACGCTCTTCACCCATCCCGACAGTGCTTCGTGGCTGAACGTGAACGCCTTGGGCAACCAGCTCATGGCTCTCGCCTCCAACATCCAGAGCACGGAGCTGCGTCATCGGTTCTCCATGTGGGACATCTTCACCCCCGACGAGATTTACGACTACTGGCAACGCACCAACGCCTTCTGGTATATGTATTATGGTCCGAGCAAGGAAACCCATCAGGCGGGCATCTACACCCAGGCCAACCTTCTGCGCAATATCATCGCCACTGCCGACAGCTGCACGCGCCTGGCGCACCCCGGGGCTACGCTGCGCTTCGCCCACGAGTCGTGCGTCATGCCGTTGGTATGCCTGCTCAACCTCAACGGCTATGGCAACACTATCGACAGCCTCGAAGAGCTCGACGACCAGGGCTGGAACAACTACGACATCTATCCCATGGGCTGCAACGTGCAGTTTGTGTTCTATAAGCCTAAAGGAGTCAGTCCCGTAGGTGCCGACATCCTCGTGAAGGTGTTGCTCAACGAAGACGAGGCCACACTGCCCATCAGCACCGACCGTGCGCCCTACTATCACTGGCGCGATGTGAGGGCCTATCTCACACAGCGCGTCGCCGGCAAATAACCCCATCTATCACACCCAATCCTCCCATCGCATCATGAAGTCTTACTTCTTTCTCTCGCTACTGGTTGTCTTAAGCGGATGTGTTCACCGCAATCGTCAGACCGCGGCATCGTCCGACGACACGTCTACCCCTGTGGTCTCATCGCTGCTGAGCGCTGAGGCGTCGTCGCGCGACGGTCGCTCTCCCAACGAAGACCAGCTCGCGGCCATGCTCCCCGCCCGCCGTCCGTCACTGCCCGAGCAACGGTTGCGGCGCATGGCCTATGTATGCTCGTTCAACAACCAGACGCTCATGCCCAACTGGGTGGCATGGCAACTCACCAAGGCGCATACGCAGGGCAGGCTCAGCCGTGATAAGGTGAAATTCATGGAAGACCAGGACGTGGCGCCAAAGTATCGGGTGACAACCTTCGACTACAACCGGTCGGGCTACGACCGTGGACATATGTGTCCGGCAGGCGACAACAAGTGGAACGCCACGGCGTTGCAGCAGTGCTTTCTCATGACCAATATCTGTCCGCAAGGTCACAACCTCAACGCCGGCGACTGGAACGACCTTGAGATTCGATGCCGCCAGTGGGCACGGCAGTATGGCGACATTTACATCATTTGCGGACCCATCTTGCGTGGCAATGCGCAGCGGCGCATCGGTCGGCGGCAGCGCCGCATCACCGTCCCCGACGCCTTCTTTAAGGTGGTGGTATGTCTCAACGGCACGCCGAAGGGCATCGGCTTCATCTATGAAAACGAAGATGGACACCATCCCATGGACTATTACGTGCGCACCATCGACGAGGTGGAACGCGTCACCGGTTACGACTTCCTCGCCTCTCTCCCCGATGCCACCGAGCGTGCCATCGAAGGCCGGGCCGACCTTAGGGCGTGGGGTAGGGCTCAAAAGAAAAGTTAAAACTCTTTACGCCAAAGCACGAGTTTTATAAATATTATTCGTATTTTTGCACTTGCTGGTTGACTCTTTACAGCTTATAGCGCACAGATAGGCATGAATCTGTCCTGTCTGTGCGTTCGATATAAAACATCTACCTATCAAAAAAATAACCATGACCCTAATGCATAAAAGAATCTTATTATTCTTTTTAATCTGTCTATCCGTACAATATGCTTGTTCTCAAAAATTATTGCAGGGCAGGATTGTGGACTATTTTACTAATCAAAGTGTTCCGGATTCCATGATAGAGGTAGTGCTGCTGCGTGCTGACAGTGTAGCGATAGCCACCGCTAATGTGCAAAGTTCTCCCAACCTGTACACCGTTAATAAACCAGGAACGCAGTATTTCGTGACTATCCAGGAAGAGGGGAACTACATCATCAGATGCAGTCGTCCAGACTACAAAACTGAATATGTGCCGATAAAGATAAAGATGTATAAGAAAGAAAACTTTATCCAAGGGCCGGATATCCGACTGAAACGAGAGATTCTTGATGGCGGCAAACTGCGGGAAGTGACGGTAAAGGCTACAAAACTGAAATTCTATTTCAACAAGGACACCATCGTGTATAATGCAGATGCCTTCATTACCCAGTATGGGTTTGTTTTAAATGACATATTGCATAAAATGCCGGGAGTAAAGATAGAAGATGGTTATCAGATTTATTCCAACGGGCGAAAGGTGGAAGAACTATTGCTGAACGGTAAAGACTTCTTCAATGGAGACAGAGAATCGCTGATAGAAAACCTGCCAGCCTATATGATTAAGAATATAAAGATATATGAACATGCCGATTCCATAGAACTCCTTAAAAAACAAAACCGACGACCTCCGCTTGCCATGGATATACGGTTGAAGAAGGAATATCATTCGAACGTGTTAGGAAATGTAGACATCGGAGGTGGCACCGATGAGCGTTATTTTAGTAGGGCCTTTGCCATGCGCATCCACGATTTGTATCGTTGGACAGCCTTTGCAGGTTCCAACAACACGAACCATAATGAGGATATCGACCGTAATGGCCAGATTTACAATATGGACAATGGGTCTGGAGATAAAAAATTCCATGTGGCAGGCTTTAATTATAATGCCAATGACCAGAAGGACGCTTTCAGGTTGGATGGGAAAGTCCGTATCCAAGGCAGCCATGAGCGACAGACATACAGGGAAATCAGCAGGAATTTCTATGCGGATGGAGACGTGTACAATTTCAACACAAAGAATACAGATGCGCGCAATTTCTCCATCCAGACCACCCATAACCTCCTTTTGTTTCCACGCAAGCCTTACTCTGTCACTTTTTCTCCCACTTTCGCCTATGTTCATTCAAAAACAGGGACCAACCAAGCTTTTCTCAGCGCCAAGCGCAACATAGCGGAACTAACGGCAGGCGATTGGACGGACAGCATCAAGGCCAAGCCTCTTGGACAAACCCTCCTGATGTATGGAATAAGCAGAATTGCTACAGAAAAATCTACACCAACCGATGTGGCACAGATGTCGGTCAATATACGTCAAGACTGGCGGATACCGCACACACAGGATTTCTTTTCATTTATTTTGTTTGGATTGTATACCACCCAAACCAGTAAGTTGTATGAAAAATATGGAGTGAACTATATCTCCGATGCCAACAAGGAGAATACTTGGAAGAATCTTTATCAATACAACAAGAACAAAAATTGGCAATGGGGCGCAGAGTCTTCATACAGGTGGCGCTTCAACGACAAGCATACATTGCTTACCAAGGCAGGCTATACTCATTATTACACAAGTGTGAATAACGCTTACTATAATCTTGCCTTGATTGACGGATGGGGTATTAATTCTGAGCATGGACTGGGGTTGCTCCCGTCACAGTTGGCACTTATGGATGCCATGGACAGAAACAACTCACATGCCTATGATGAATACAGCAACAGGTTTTCTTTGAGTGTATCATACATTCTCACATTGGGCAGAAAGGAATTGCTGGTTTCATTGCCATTTGGTTTAGAAAGAAGGAAACTCGCATTCAAGCAGGAAGATAATGATCAGACGATTAGGCGTGAGATGTATGTGCCAGACGTAGAACTGTCTTTCCGAAAATTTATGGTAGGAAATACAGGCGTTAGTTATAACCTGAGTTTTAAAACGACAAAGGCCATGCCGGCCATGTTCAATCTGGTAAACCAGCGTAATGATGTCTATGATTTGGTTGTCATGCAAGGAAACCCACATCTTAAGAATTCCACGAAATATGAATTGAACAGTAATTTCATCTGGGCACCTAAGCCCATGCAGAATCATCAAGCATTTTTATCCTATTACTACAACAGAAACCAGGCCGCTACTGCCATACTGTTTGACCGAAACACTGGAAAATATACCTATACGCCGACCAACATCAACGGTAATCAAGGTTTTATGTTTAATATAACCAATTCCAGCTACTTGGATAAAACCTACAAGCATAAACTCTCCAACGAAATTTCATACTCCTACATCAAAAGTGTAGACTTCAGCGGCTCAACAGTGGCGGAAACGGCACAGAAGAGCACGGTGAATAATTCGGTAATCACTGAAAAGCTGGAATATGGCTTCACTTCACGAAACACGAAATACCGTGGTACTCTTGCGCCTTATGTTAATTATCATCGCAGTACTTCTGACAGGGCGGGCTTTCAGACATTCGATGCCTATATTTATGGATTGCAAACTTCAGTCCATGTAGAACTGCCTTGGTCCGTCCGGTTTAACACGGAGCTCAGGAGTGAGAGCCGAAGAGGATATAATGATGATGCCATGAATGATAATGAGGTCATCTGGAACATGGGGCTCACCAAGGCTTTCCGAAACAATATAACCATCAGCCTTAATGCTGTAGACATGCTTGGGCAACGCAAGAACATTTACAGGGTGGTAACAGCCCAAGCGACATCTGAGAGTGTGAGCAACATGCTCAGACGCTATGTCATGTTGCATTTTATCTGGCAATTCAGCAAGAGAAAATAGTCAGGCAAGGAAACCTCTGGTGGCCATTCAGCCGCTGCCTCAAGCATCAGTCTCATGTCGGCATCCGGCATTAGCCCTAAATTTATATCTCTCCGGAAGTTTAGCTGACAGTAATACTTTCCTTTATATCAGTGTGATTTCCCAGGGGTCTGAAACAAATATAAGTACATTATTCTGTAAATCCAAGCCACTTCGCATTTTTCTGAATAATTGAGTAAAAGTACGCCTGATGTCTGAATCTTACGGGCGAAGTGACATTTTAGGCTCCATGTTTGGTGCGAAAATAGTAATAAGCACCCACATTCCAAACAGAATATGGCGCATTGAGATTGATAGCAGAGATATCAAGCGCTTTCATAATGAGCTTTTCAATTCTGCCCCACGCTTACGCATATCAGCAAACTCTTTTTGAGCTTGCTCCTCAAATTCCCTTTTACGCTCAATGGCACGCTTGAAACCTGCAATGAGTTCTTCTCTTGTTTTTTCCTTGAACTTAATCATAGCTAATTCTCCTTTCACATTGCAAATATAAGTCTTTGTTTTGAGAGTTGCAAGATAATGAATAGAAAAGCACCATGTGAGTGTTCAAATGGTGGTAAATGTAAACCTATATATTTTTTAGTCGTCTACTAATGTAGTCAATTAGAGCTGTTTGCATACGAATCTTATTCCGAACTCGCGTAAACATAGAAGTTGGGGTGGTATCATGTTATTGACAAGACCCTTTTTTATCCGTTTTCTGTTACCTCCGGTGGCCATTCAGCTGCTGCCTCAAGCATCATTCTCATGTCGGCATCCGGCATCAGCCCCAAATTTATATCCCTCCGGAAGTTTAGGGAGAAATAATAAAAACATGGCTTCCGCGCCTTAGCGCAGAAGCCATAACCAGCGCGTCACTTGATTACCTTTCCCCTGTTCTTCCGTCTTTCTGTGTAGCTCACATGCAGCCAGCGGGGCGTGTGGGCGCCTATGGGCTCCCAGATCAGCTGGTCGAAGGTGAGGTGCGTCTTGATATAGTCAAAGAGCATCATTCCTCTCACGGGGTCGTTGATGACGATGTCTGCCGCCTCACCACGCATATGTTGCGACCCCGTGGCGCCACCCACCAGCATGTTGAGCATGGGCGAGCGGAAGCCACTGGCAATGACAATGGGGCCAAACCGTTCTCTCAAGGGTTCCAGCACATGGATGGCCAGCTCACGCATGGCAGTGACCTGCGCGGGGGTAGGCACATTATCGATGTCGTGCTCTATGGCAACGCCTGAACGTGTCATTTCGTAGAGCGTAAAGTGCGGACTGAGCCGTGTCTTTTCATTTTGTTTCATGGTATCTTTTCTTAATAAAGTGGTGTAACATCTCACTTACATCTTCCATGGCCTCGTAGCGGTAGAGCATCGACAGTCGCTCGTTCGACCGGTTGCACACCTTCCTCACAATGCTTGCCACATTGCTCGGCATCGGTAGTCCCACGGCGGCAAAGGCCAGCTGGCAAAGTTTGGCCTGCGAGAGCGGGCGCACCAGGTCGTCGGTAATGGTTTGCTGCAGCCACACCGTATGGATGAGGTCTACCAGGTCGCGCTGCGATGATACCCATATCCAGCTGTCTGCGGGCTGCGCGATAAGCCAGCGCACGTCGTCGCTCATCTGCCGCAACACCTGGCGGCGACGTACAACGAGTTGTTGGGTGAGTTCATAATCGTGAAGATTTTCCATGATGTTTTTCGGTTATTAAAGTTGTTGTAATGGTTTATGTGTTATCAATCTGTTTGTACCGCAAAGCTATAAAAAATCGCGTCTATCTCCATTAAAACGAATACATAGTTTTACAATGTTAACATAGGCGTGAAGTTTAATTTCCCACATTAGCTCCATATTGCGCTTTTAACAGTTGCTCTGCCTCCGCGTGGTAAGCGCTTCGACAGCTTTGTTGTTATTGTCACGCAGGAATGATTTTTTTGTCACGCAGATTTTTTATTTTTGTCACGCAGAGCCGCAGAGTGTTTAGAGCTGCGGCTCTGCGTGCCAAAAACACCATCGTGAAAAACCCACCACCACGCATGTTTTTTTTAACACGGATGGCACGGAATTTTCGGAATTGCCATCCGGCACACCTTGATACTACGGATCATCGCTTTGCGATGGGCGGATACCACGGAAACCTGCCTCCCCTGTCTCATTGACCACACCCTCGTAATGCGGAACGTGGTAACGCCCAATACATACGCCACATCCACTTGTTCAACAATCCACTGGCATGTTTACGGGTAACGATAGTATTGGCTACGGACAATGATTCCGCCGGTGTCATCCGCCAAGGGC
>JAFABV010000021.1 GCA_023425865.1 Bacteroidota bacterium
AAATCATCAACCACGTCTTTTCCCAGAGATGAGGGGGCCTAATTGTGAAAATCAAAAGACCAAGACTTATTTACAGCAAGTTACAGATGAGAAATAGGATTTTCCCAGTTTTATCGGACAGCAATAGTTTAATATAGAACCATCAGATGGTTTAATATAGAACTATCGGATGGTTTTATATGGAAGCATATAACCTTGATAAAGCGCACGATTGGTAAATAATGCCAAACTTTACGGTCTTGACGTATGGCAATGCAGAGATAAATGCCTAATTTTGCATCTAACTCCTGTTTCGTGGCATCACCAACAAAGAGACTGGCCTGTGCAGGAGCATACCTAAAACAACATAAATGCATAAGAGTTTTATAGCCCTCATGCGTCAGAGCATACACGACAACTGGAGCCTTGACGCACTGACCGATTACCACGGCAGTACCCTGAAGTATCAAGATGTGGCACGCGAGATAGCCGAACTGCACCTGCTCTTCCGCAACATTGGCATCAAGCCTGGCGACAAGGTGGCACTGTGCGGCCCCAACTGTTCACGATGGGGCGTGATATTCATTGCCACGCTGGCTTATGGAGCCGTGTCGGTGCCTATATTGCACGACTTCAAGGCTGATAACATCCACAGCATCGTTAACCATTCCGACGCGAGGCTGCTCTTCGTCGCCGAGAATGTGTGGGACAATATTGACGAGCAGGCCATGCCGCAGCTCAAGGGCATACTGGCCATTGCCGACTACCGGCTGCTCGCCTCACGCAGCAGGAGGCTCAGTGAGACTAAGGCGACGTTTGAAAAACTTTGGCACAAGCAATATCCCAACGGTTTCCGACGTGAGAACATCAGCTATCGCCATGACAACCCCGACCAACTGGCGTACATCAGCTACACCTCTGGAACGACGAGTTTCTCGAAAGGCGTGATGATACCGTTCCGCAGCCTATGGTCAAATTTGCGCTTTGCCCAAGACAACCTGCCCCTCACCCCGGGCGATGGACATGTGTGTATGTTGCCGCTGGCCCATG
This sequence comes from Bacteroidota bacterium, assembly GCA_023425865.1. GTDB lineage: Bacteria > Bacteroidota > Bacteroidia > Bacteroidales > Bacteroidaceae > Prevotella. The sequence goes on from JAFABV010000021.1 coordinate 1,030, forward strand.
CCTTCGGCCTGCTGTTCAGTTTCTTGTTTGAGTTCTCAAGAGGCTGTCACATCTACTTCCTCACCCATACGCCCAGTCCAAAGATTATACTGCAGGCATATAGTGAGGTGAAGCCAAGCCTCATCATCAGCGTTCCCTTGGTGATAGAGAAGGTCATCAAGAAAAACGTGTTGCCCAAACTGCAGACCAGAACCATGCAGTTGGCCCTGAAAGTGCCTTTTGTGCGCCAGCGTATTTTGCGCAGCGTGCGTGAGAAGATGAGCGCTATTTTCGGCGGACAGTTTCTTGAAATGGTGGTGGGCGGCGCTGCCCTCAACGAGGAGGTGGCGCATTTTCTGCATGAGATAGAGTTTCCCTTTACGGTAGGATATGGCATGACAGAATGTGGACCGCTGATTAGCTATGCTTCGGCAGCGACGTTCAAGGAGAAATCGTGCGGACGCCCCGTAGACCGGCAGGAGGTGAGAATAGACTCTAACGACCCCGCTCACGTGGTGGGCGAAATACTGGTGCGCGGCGACAACGTGATGCAGGGCTACTACAAGAACCCGAAGGCCACCGCTGAGGCCATTGACGCCGAGGGATGGCTGCATACTGGCGACTTGGCGCTGATGGACGACGAGGGTAACATCAGCATCAAGGGGCGGAGCAAGAATATGCTGTTAGGCCCCAATGGACAGAATATCTATCCTGAGGAAATCGAGGATAAGCTCAACGGACTGCCTTACGTAGCCGAATGTATCGTTGTGCAGAAAGAGGGAAAAATCGTCGCACTCGTGCACCCCAACTACAACGAGGCGACCATCGACGGGGTAAGTGCCGAGCAGATGACGGCCATCATGGACGACAACCTTAAGAAACTCAACGAGATGCTGCCGCGCTACAGTCGGGTGGCGGCATTCAAGCTATATGACGAAGAGTTTGAGAAAACGCCCAAGCGCTCTATCAAGCGTTACCTCTATCAATAAGAGAAGGTGACGACAACACAAAAGCAGCGTAACATCATCAGGAAGTAGCGACGCTAACTCTTCTGTATGATGTTACGCTGTGTTTCATTCACGGGGCATGCCCCGTCTGAGGCAATGCTATCCTACTGCTGCTTCTTGGGTTTCCAGAGATGCTTGGCGTAGTGGTATCCTAAACGGTCGTAGATGGTCTTGAGATGCTCAAGACGACCTAAGAACTGCTCGTAGTTTTTCTTTTCAGCAGGTACCCACTGCACCTCTGCCAATGCTGCCATGCGCGGCATGACCATGTACTCGGCATAATTTGGCGACGTGATGTACTCGCACCACAGGTTGGCCTGCGCACCAAGCACGTGGCTGCGTGCCTCGGCGCTGAAGCCGGCAGGGGCGGGGTCGAGTTCGTACACTTTCTCTACAGGCAGGAAACCACCGATGGCCAGAGGCTCATTCCAGGTGTCCTTGGTCTGATAATAATCAAAATAGAAGTGTGAAGTAGGTGTCATGATCACGTCATGCCCTAATGCGGCAGCCTTACTTCCCGGCTCCACGCCACGCCAACTCATGATTGTGGCACTCTGGTTGATTTCGCCTTCGAGGATCTCGTCCCAGCCAATGATCTTTCGTCCTTTGCCATTAATGTATTTCTCGATGCGGTTGGTGAAATACTGCTGGAGGTGCTTCGCGTCTATGCCATTGGCTTGGGCCAGTGCCTTACACTTAGGGCAGGCCTCCCAACTCGTGGTGGGGCACTCGTCACCACCAATATGAATGTACTCGGAAGGGAATATGTCGCAAAGCTCATCGATGACGTCCTCAACGAAAGGATAAACCTTGTCATTACCCAAGCAAAGCACTTCGGGGAATACGCCCCAGCTGTGACTGACCTCGTAAGGACCGCCGGTGCAGCCCAACTCCGGATAAGTGGCCAATACGGCGAGTGTATGGCCGGGAAGATCGACTTCGGGGATAACCTGGATATGGCGCTGACGCGCGTACTCTACGATCTCGCGAGCCTGTTCCTGCGTATAGAAGCCTCCGTAACGCTGGCCATCGTCCACATCTGAATTGCGACCAAGGACTGTGCCCGAACGGTAGGCGCCAACCTCTGTCAGACGAGGGTACTTCTTGATTTCCAAGCGCCATCCCTGGTCATCGGTGAGGTGCCAATGGAACACGTTCATGTTGTGCAGCGCACAGATGTCAATGTATCGCTTGACAAAAGAGATGGGGAAAAAATGGCGTGAGCAGTCGAGCATCATGCCTCGGTAGCCAAAACGCGGGGTGTCGGTAACCACGGTGGCTGGTATGCTTATCGTCTCAGCGCCGTCTATCACAGGCAGGGCTTTGCGCAACGTCTGGATGCCATAGAAGATACCAGCCGATGTACTGGCTGAAATGGTCAATTGTCTCTCGGTAACAGTCAAGCGATAGGTCTCTCGTCCCTGGATCTTGGGGTCTATAGCCAATACGATGGTAGGTGTTTTGCGCTCGACCTTCTCAACGGTGGCAAGGTGAATGCCGGTAAGCTGTTCTACAAACTCCGCGAGGAATGCTGATTCGTTCTTCAGGGTTTCGCGGTCAGCGGCAGCGACAAACAGCGGGGTCTGCTGTCCAAGCACAAATGCCTTCCCTTTTCCGGGAGTAATGGTTTGGGGCAGGGGCAATACTTGGTTAAAGTCGGCTGTGGCGGCATGAACGCCCAGCAAAGACAGCGTAAAAGTCATGAGTGATAATAGTAACTTTTTCATACGTTAGATATTAGTTGTTGGTTTGTAGAATACAGTTTGATGTGATATATTGACAACAATCGTGTAAATACGCCTTACATAGTTTGATACGCCATGCGAGAGTTGAGAATACATCCATTAGATTTGAGTGCAAAAGTAAACAAAAAAAAGAAACTACCGGAGTGTTTTGACGGAAAATACAAAGGAAGTATGGATATTATGCTTCCCCCCGATGTTTTTCTAAGTAAAAGTGGTACACCCGGTAAACGCTCTTGTATAGACGGTCTCCATTTTCTATGACGTTCTGAAAACGAAATACAGATGTCCTACACTCGCGCCATGCCCTCGCTATGGGGCATAAAAAAACCTACCCAATGATGGGTAGGCCTTATCCATATTAGACTGTGATGGATTACTCGGGCAGAGAGATAGCCTCGCTGGGGCAAACGGCAGCGCAAGAACCACACTCCGTGCACTCGTCGGGGTTGATAGAATAGATGTCACCCTCAGAGATTGCACCTACCGGGCACTCGTCGATACATGTACCACAAGCTACACAGTCATTACTAATTACGTAAGCCATAATAATCGTTTATTAAATGTTTATAATGTTTTTGTTTGTTCCGTATTTTTAAGTAGCCCCCATGGGCTCCTTTCATACCGTGCAAAGATAGATATTATTTCCGGAAGTACCTATAAATGGGTAGGAGATTTTCAAATATTTAAACTCAGTCTAATTAGAAATGAGGAAACGGAAATATAATAAAGCAGTGTCGGATAACGTTGTATGAAATATGAAACGACTCTCTTCGATTGCGGTGCTGATGTGGGCAGCCTTGGGTAGCCTCTTCGCACAAGAACGGGCAGTACAAAATCGTCCGTATACTGACTTACGCCCCTTCCATTTTGGTATCCTTGTGGGTACTCATCTTCAAGACCTCGAATTTGTAAATGTTGGGCCACAAATGATTACAGCCGCTGACGGGTCACAGCAAAGCTATCTCATCACGGCAGACCAAGACCGCTGGGACAATGGTTTTAACGTGGGTGTGCTTGGGGAACTGCGCATCAACGAATACTTGCAATTCAGGATAGCACCGGCATTGTACTTTGGTTCAAGGCATATTTCCTTTCACAATATGGATGCCCAAGCGCCTGATTCGTTGCTGTCGCGCAAACAAACCCTGAAATCGGCATACATCAGTTGTGCCATGGATCTTATTTTTGCAGCGCCACGGTCAAACAACCATCGTCCTTACGTGATGCTGGGCGTAAATCCCATGATTAATCTCAGTGGTGGCAGTCATGACTATATCAAGCTAAAGCAATATGACGTATTTTTGGAGGCCGGCATTGGTTGCGACTTCTATCTGCCTTTCTTCAAACTCAGGCCAGAACTGAAGTTCATGTATGGACTTACGAACGCATTGGACACTAAACATGCCAGCCAACTGCAAGACACCTCCATGCGTCCTTATGCCATGTCCGTAAATTCGGCAAGGTCGAAAATGGTGGCCCTGACGTTTTATTTTGAGTAAAGAGGCTTCTTCTCCCTTGCTCCTCCTCTCCTTACCGGAGAGAAGTAACAGGGGAGAAGTTTAGTTTCACTCTGCCGACATACAGTCCGCTCTTGCCGTTCTGGTTCACAGGAATCTCTTTGCCATCAAGGTTTTTTACATAGCGCAACTCGGTAAAGAAGGTATGGCTATGACCGCCTAACACCAGGTCGATGCCACGAGTCTGGCTGACAAGCGCCAAGTCGCCCTCCTTCAGCCAACCCAAATGAGAGAGGCAAATGACAAGGTCGCATTTCTTACGATGCAACAAATCTGCCATCTGCTGCGCGGTGGCAATGGGATCGAGGAACTCGGTTTCACGATAATTTTTCTTTTCAACCAATCCATCGAGTTTAGGACTTAAGCCAAAAACACCAATCTTAAGACCGTTATGCCTGAATATGTAGTATGGCTTCACGATTTTATCCAAACCATATTCATTGAACTTATAATTGGAACAGACAATGGGGAAATTGAGATTTTTGAGTACGCGTGCCAGATTCTCTAATCCGTAGTCAAACTCATGATTGCCAATAGTACCGGCATTATACCCCATCTTGTTCATGAGACCAACCTCCACATCGCCTTTGAATAAAGTATAATAAGGTGAACCTTGGGAGAAGTCGCCGCTGTCGAACAACAACAGGTCGGGCGTGGTTTTACGGGCCTCCTTGAGAAGGGCTATGCGCCGAAGGTATCCGCCACGGCCCGCCACCGCTGTGTCGGCCAATTGCTCACTCAGCGGCATTATACAACTGTGGGTATCATTAGTGTGGTAAATCACCAATTCTTTCTGGGCTGTCGCCAGCATAACCTCCATGAGCAAGAGCAACAGCAAAGTATATTTCTTCTGTTTCATTATTCTACAATTTGTATTCTACCTTCAATCTGGCAATCTACGACAACGCCTTTCTGTGCCTGAGAACGCAAGTAATCAACAATAAGATACCTTACGTTGTCTTGTTCTTCCTGAGGAGAGAAAACATTGGTGGCACTCTTGAAAGCCGTCAGATGGTCATTGCCATGCGCCAAATAGTCGAGTGTGGAAACGCGATAGCTCGCGCCATCATCGATAGGCTTGTCGTTCAATAGCGCACTGACAAGCTTTCCATCAGGTGTAATCTTCAGCTTCACACCATGGCTCACCCCTTCACCGCCTCGTTTGGCAATCTGTCCGAAAAGTTCTTTGACCTTGCTCCCAGAAAGCGTAAGAAGGCATATCTTGTTCTCAAACGGAGCCACGTCGACCACATCACCATAGGTTACCTTGCCCTTAGTAAGCGCGGCACGTATACCCCCCATGTTATAAACGGCAAAGTCAGCCTTTTCGTGATACTTTTCTGCACCCCATAACAGAATATCTGACAGCAAGTTAGATAATTTACTCTCAGGACGGCGGGCATACATGTCACTACCCAAATGGCCTACCACAGGTCCCATAATGCTATCTACCTGACGATGATAAGGTGCCAAGAAACGCTCTGCCGCCGCATCTGGATGCGCATCATACCGTTTGTCAACGGTCAAACGAGTGGACGTAGCCCCTGCCATCTGATAGTGGGAGTGGCATGAGCCCAATAACAGTGTAAGCGCTGTTACGCTACTTATCCATAATAATCTTTTCATATGATTTTTTCAATTTGCCATACAAAGGTATGGCTTTTCCGCCGATGAAACATGCAGCTCATTGTGTTTTAACATTGGAACGGTTGCAGAGCCGCAACCCGTGCTATAGTTATTAAAATGTTAAAAAACAAAGAAAGAAGGCGCATTGAACAGTTATTCAACGGAAAATCAGTACCTTTGCACCGCTTTTCCGCCTAACCGCTGGTTGAGGGACGAGTCCTCAGGCTACGTTGGGTAGGAACGACAAACAATTTTATAATCAAAACAATGGATTTAATTAAAGTTGCTGAAGAAGCATTTGCAACCGGCAAGCAGTTCCCCGCCTTCAGGGCTGGTGACACTATCACTGTCGCTTACAAAATCGTCGAGGGTACCAAGGAGCGCATCCAGCTCTACCGTGGCGTTGTAATCAAGATCAGCGGTCACGGTAACAAAAAGCGTTTCACCGTTCGCAAGATGTCGGGCACTGTGGGTGTAGAGCGTATCTTCCCCATCGAGTCACCGGCTATCGACCACATTGATATTAACAAACGCGGTAAGGTGCGTCGCGCTAAGCTGTATTATCTGCGCAATCTCACAGGTAAGGCTGCACGTATTAAGGAGAAGCGCGTCATCACAGGCGAGTAATTCCCTTCGACACCTGCCCTTTGAGATACACTCAAAGACAGGCCTTCAAAAACAAGTAGGAGATAAACAACATGATAACATGTGTTTATCTCCTACTCTTTTATTATCTGGTATTGTCGGTGCTATACGGGCTGCATACAGCCTTTCACCACAGCCATCCCCATGGGTTGACCCATCACGAAGACTTACTTACGCTGCGACTTTCTGTTGGCCCGCTGTTCCCTGTACTTAGCTTTCTGCTTGGCAGCACCAGACCCATGGGCGCCAGTGATATATTTCTTTTTCTTAGCCTTGGTCTTCACCTTATCCTCTTTGGGGCCGCCTTTCGACGCCCCCTTAAAGGTGATGCCTCCTTCTAATATCTTGTCAAAATCGTCCATGATATGCTTTCTAAATGATGAATAGGGAAAATCAAGAACACGACCTCTCTCCACCGGCATCATGAACCGATGAAGAGAGTTCGATTATTAATGATGGAACAAGCGCACGCCAGTAAATGCCATGGCAATACCATACTTATCGCAGGTATCGATCACATGGTCATCACGGATGCTGCCGCCTGCCTGAGCAATAAACTCCACGCCGCTCTTGTGCGCACGCTCGATATTATCTCCAAAGGGGAAGAAAGCGTCCGACCCGAGAGCCACCTGAGTATTCTGGGCAATCCAAGCCTTTTGCTCCTCACGGGTGAAAGGCTCGGGCTGCTCCGTGAAGAACTGCTGCCAAGCTCCATCACGCAGCACATCATCAGCCTCTTCTGAGAGATAAACATTGATGGTGTTATCACGGTCGGCACGACGGATATTCTCCTTGAACGGCAGATTGAGCACTTTCGGACTCTGGCGCATCCACCATTCGTCAGCCTTGCTGCCAGCCAGACGAGTACAATGGATACGGCTCTGCTGTCCGGCCCCAATGCCGATGGCCTGTCCGTCCTTGACGTAGCACACACTATTGCTCTGGGTATATTTCAGGGTGATGAGTGCAATCTTCAGGTCACGTAGGGCCTCGGGGGTGAAGTGCTTGTTCTTGGTGGGAATGTTCTCGAACAACGCAGGGTCATTGAGGTCCACCTCATTGCGCCCTTGCTCAAAGGTCACACCAAACACCTGCTTATGCTCGATAGGGGCTGGCACATAATCAGGGTCTACCTGAATGACGCAATAAGTACCCTTGCGCTTCTCCTGAAGAATCTTCAACGCCTCGGGCGTATATCCCGGAGCAATCACACCATCGCTCACCTCGCGCTTAATGAGCAACGCTGTCGCTTCATCACATGTGTCACTTAAGGCACAGAAATCGCCATACGAGCACATCCGGTCAGCGCCGCGAGCACGGGCATAGGCATTGGCCAATGGGGTCAATTCAAAATCTACATCATCGACGAAATAGATCTTCTTTAGCGTATCACTCAAGGGAAGCCCCACCGCGGCTCCTGCCGGCGACACATGTTTGAAACTTGCCGCAGCAGGCAGACCTGTAGCGGCTTTAAGTTCCTTGACCAGCTGCCAACTGTTTAGGGCATCCATAAAATTGATGTAGCCGGCACGGCCGTTAATCACCTCCACGGGGAGCTCGCCCTGCTCCATATAGATGCGAGCAGGTTTCTGGTTCGGATTACATCCGTACTTCAAAGCGTATTCCTTCATAATAAAGCGGTTCTGAAATTCCTATGCAAAGGTACTTAAAAGATTGCAGAAAGCGAGGCAGATTCATGATTTTTCTCCACGGTCACCGTCTTATCCGCCGTCACACTGCCGCAGATACAGAAACCTTTTGAAAATAACTGATATGGGTCAAGATTTTAGGCAGTTACACCTCACTGAATTAAAAATATTCGTAACTTTGCACATGAAAAATTTGAGTTGTTTTATAGGATAAAATGAAACACGACATGAAAGCCCTGATTGCCGAAGCTGGCAAGAAGATGAAGGTGAAACCTCACCATGTTGCCACCGACTTCGAGCACCTGTCACAGACGTTATCGCGACACCATATCAATCTAAGTGTCAGCTCTGTGAGAAAGTTATGTGAGATTCTAACCGGCAAACGCAAACTCTCACAAGAGGCACTCAACCGACTGGCCCTTTTCGCGGGGTTTCAAGATTGGACAGACCTCAACGATGCCTTGCACGGCGACGCTGACGCCTCACTCAACTACGATGACAAAGAACTTACAACAGCAGACACCCATCAAGCAAAAGCATGATGGGTGTCATGTTATGGGGCATATCCGTTACTAATTGTTTTTGGTGGTAACTCTACCTGCCTTGGTCAACAACAAGGTCGCACTCTTTAATTTCTTTCCGACATGATCGAAGAGTATTGCCGGATTCAGGCAACGTCCCCTAAACTTCACTTCAAAATGAAGATGCTCGGTGGTAGCGCGCCCTGTACGTCCCGTTAAACCTATCACCTCACCAGCCTTAACCTTCTGCCCCACTCTGACCAAATTCTTATACTGATGGCTGTAAAGAGTTTCAAAGCCATAGGCATGACGAATGACGATACAGTTGCCATAGCCCGAGAAAGGACCAGAACGAGTTATCACGCCGTCAAAAGCCGCTACAATCTGATCTTTAGGCCTGGTTTTCATGTCAACCCCCGAATGATTGCGGTTGCCTCCATACGGGCTGATCACACGACTTCCTGGCAGCGGATAGGCCCATCGGTCCTTAGACAGGGCAGCAAGGTCGAGCTTAAAGGTGCTGTTATCCTTAAACACATTCTCTATCTCATGGTCGGGATCCAGACTTGTCACCTTTTTGGTATCTGTTTTGGCCACAGACAAATCAATTCCACCCTTCCCTTTCTTGAGTTGAAATGACTGCTTGCGCAAGCGATGACTTACGGGATCGACAATGGTCGCGGGATTGATGCGACGGCCATCTACCAGCACCGCGAAGGTACAAAACACACGGTCGGGCGTACCACCAACAATAGCGATGGTCTGTCCGGCCTGCACTTTATCGCCCACCTTGACCAGATTTTGCGCATTGTTGCCATACATGGTTTCCAGTCCGTTGGCATGGCGAATCACCATCGTATTGCCATATTGCGGCGTTTTGCGGGAGAGACGCACCACACCATCGAACATCGCCTTGACCGCATCACCGCGCACCGTGGAAATCTCCAACAAAGAATTGTCAATTACAACAGCATTGCCCACCGGCAGAGGAAAGACATAATCACGGTCGGTTAATGAGGTGAAGTCGACCATCATCACGTCACTCGACGCAAACAGGCCAGGAGTAGAGACACTAATCTGCTGTTGCTCGGCAGCCGTAAACTTTTCCTGCTGGGCCTCAGCAGTCATGAAAGCCAGCGATAGTATGGCAGTTAAGTATAGGATTCTTAGTTGTTTCATCACAAAGGCAAATGTTTTAGGTTGTTTGAGGCTATCTGAGTATGATGCCCGTGTAAATTCGGCCAGACTGCTGGCCCAGCCTTCGTGCAGAGAAGTAGTCGGCCACGTTGTCGAATGTGCAGATACCGGTCATGAGAATATGCTCCTCTCCCACGCCTGCCTGCAGCAGTTGTATCTTGTTGCATAGTGGTAGGTCGATATGCCACTTATCCATTTTGCGGGCAATCTGTGTCATGTCAAAACCATGCTGCGCAAAGGTTTCATAAACTTCCTCTCCCACTTCAAACCGTTCCAATGATATACCAGGGCCAATGACGCATCTGAGCAACGGCGGCTTACTGCCATAGCGCTCGCGCATCTCATCGACAGTCTTGCGCACGCCTCCTTCTACGGTGCCACGCCAACCCGCATGAACGGCCGCCGCGGCATGATGTTCTGGGTCGTAGAGCAGAACGGGTATACAGTCGGCCGTGGAGACCCCGATACAAGTATGCTTGCAGTCGGTAATCAGGCTGTCGACCTGAAGCCGATTGCATCGGGCAGTCTCGGACAGCGAAAAGAGCTGCTCTGTCACCATACAGCAGTCAGTGCCGTGCACCTGATGCGGCAGCACCAGCCGCTGTTCATCCACCGAGAGCTCCGCGGCGAGGAGCCTGCGATTGTCTATCACCGCCTCCGGACTATCGCCGCAGTAAGGATTAATATTCAACTCGCCATAGTCACCACAGCTCACGCCACCATGTCGGGTGGTAGAAAAGGCCGTTACGCCTTCAGCGAGTGGATAATAGTTCAAGACAGGCCTCATCGTTCTTCATCAGTGTCATACACCTCATAGTCGTCGAGGTCGTCAATATCCTCAATGTCTTCATCATCCACAAACTCCAAGTCATCGTCGGTAATACCCTCTGCCATGATTTCTTGCTGGAAGCTTGTCAGATCCTTGTCACGATGCACCAAGGTGTCTTCGGCAATGATGCCCTGCAGCTTGTTGCTCTCATTGTTAAGCTCGCGCCAGAGCACATCCTTGAGTTCATCCAGACCTGTTCCTGCCACTGCCGAGATAAACACGACCGGCAAATCAGTGGGCAACGTCTCTTGGAGCATCTCTATGAGTTCTTCGTCGAGCAGGTCGCTTTTCGTCACGGCCAACACGCGGTGCTTGTCGAGCATTTCCGGATTGAAGTGTTGTAGCTCATGTAGCAGCACCTCATACTCACGCTTGATATCGTCGGTGTCACCCGGAACCATAAAGAGCAGCAATGAGTTACGCTCAATGTGTCTCAAGAAGCGCAGCCCCAAGCCCTTTCCTTCGCTGGCACCCTCGATGATACCCGGTATATCGGCCATCACAAACGATTTGGCCTCGCGGTAGCCCACGATACCCAACGACGGCTCAAGCGTAGTGAACGGATAATTAGCGATCTTGGGTTTGGCACTCGACAAGGCCGACAGCAGCGTCGACTTACCGGCATTGGGGAAGCCCACAAGTCCTACGTCGGCCAGCAACTTCAGTTCGAGAATGACTGTCATTTCCTGCATCGGCTCGCCAGGTTGCGCAAAACGGGGGGCCTGGCGCGTAGCCGTGCGAAACTGGAAATTGCCCAAACCGCCACGACCACCTTTCAGCAGCACAACCTCCTGACCATCATAGGTCACATCGCACACATACTTACCCGTCTCAGCATTGTAGACTACCGTACCACAGGGCACGTCGATATACACGTCTCGGCCGTCCTTACCATGACACTTGTCACGACCGCCGTTGCCACCGTGCTCCGCAAAGACATGCTTCTGATAGCGCAGGTGCAACAGCGTCCAATAGTTGTGGTTGCCACGCAGGATAATGCTGCCACCCTTGCCGCCGTCACCGCCATCGGGTCCTCCGTTGGGCTGATATTTTACATGACGCAGGTGCATCGACCCACGCCCGCCCTTGCCAGAGCGGCACACGATTCTCACATAGTCTACAAAATTACTTTCCATAAGCGGGATGACTACCCTCTCTCCCCTTGGGAGGACGAGTCTTGAATGACCAAAATATTACCGTTATACCTGCCAGAACTAGGCAGAATAAAAAATCAAAAGCCTAACCTCGCCTTCGTGAGGAAGAACAGAGACAACCGCTCCAACTTTCTCCTGCATGAAGACCGGGTTAGGCTTTTCCTATATTAAAGACTGTCGATGACAGTGCAGATGTCGCCGAAGATACGGTCGAGTTCACCCAATCCCTCAATGTGGTGGTGAATGCCCTCGTTTTTATACCATTCGATGAGCGGAGCGGTCTGACTGTGATAAACGCCGAGACGCTTCTTGATGGTCTCCTCGTTGTCATCGCTGCGGCCGCTCTGCTGTCCGCGCAGGATGAGACGCTTCATGAGCTCCTCCTCGGGAACGTCGAGCTCAATCATCGCAGCCACCTTGTGTCCACGCTCCGCGAGCATCTCCTTCAGGGCTTGGGCCTGAGGAATGGTGCGGGGGAACCCGTCGAAGATTACGCCCTTATGCTCCTTGCCGAAACTGTCGTACACACTAGCGAGGATGTCAATCATCAACTCGTCGGGTATCAGCTGGCCATTGTCTATGTACCCCTTAGCCGTCTTGCCGAGTTCTGTACCATTCTTGATCTCACTGCGGAGCACGTCGCCCGTTGAGATGTGCTCAAAACCATACTTAGCGATCATCTTGTCGCTCTGAGTGCCCTTGCCTGAACCAGGTGCACCGAAAATTACAATATTCTTCATTTCTTATATTTTAGGGAGCCGAGAAGCCAAACAGCGCCTCACCTCCTTTATTTCACCAATGTATAGATGTCACGGAGGTTACGCCCCTGCTGGTCGTAATCGAGTCCGTAACCCACAATGAAGTCATTGGGTATCTCCATAGCCGCATACTCCACATCGAGCTTTACCTGCAACTTACCCGGCTTGAGCAATAGCGTGCAGATGTGCAGCGACTCCGGGCCGCGGGTACCCAGCGTCTCCAGCATGCGCTTCATGGTAAAGCCCGTATCTACAATGTCTTCTACGATAACCACTGTACGCCCCGTCAAATCTTCATTGATACCTATCACCTCCTTTACTTCGCCGGTAGTGGTAGTACCCTGATAAGAAGCCAACTTGACGAACGAAATCTCAGAGGGAATCGTAATATTTCGCATCAGGTCAGCGGCAAACATGAACGAGCCATTGAGCACTGCAAGGAACAAAGGATTCTTGCCCTCCATATCATGATTAAGTCTGTCTGCCACAGCCTTTACTCGCTGCAGAATTTCCTGTTCGGGAATAAACGTTTTGAACGTCTTGTCCTTGATTTGTACGATACTCATTGTGCGATTTTTGAAAGTTACCGCAAAATTACGAAAAAGTAGCGATAAAGCCGTGACAACTCTACACTATTTTAGTAATTTTGCCAAATGAGGATGCCCACGGCGTTTCAGACCGACAGCCGACCTACCTACGCATACGCCCCAATGTATGATTGCGCCTAAGTGACATGGCCACAAATTCCTCACCACGCTCATCCCACTCCGTGGCAAGGAAGCAGGCCACCTCTGGCAAGACAACCAAGAAAGGCATCTCTGACAAGGCAAGAGAAAAACAAAATTCTTGCGTCGACCGGCGTCCGTTCTCAGGGATTTTGCTTAAATTTGCAGTATTATGAAGATTTTCACCGCCGCTCAGATTCGCGAGTTAGACAAATATACTATCGAGCATGAGCCCATCAGGTCGATTGACTTGATGGAACGTGCTGCCAACGCCCTGACCCAAGCCGTCATGGACGAATGGACCAATCTTACACCTGTCGTGGTTTTTGCCGGCCCAGGCAACAATGGCGGCGACGCGCTCGCCATGGCCCGATTGCTTGCCGAGGCCGATTATCAGGTGAGCGTATATTTGTTCAACATCCACAACAAACTCTCTGAGGATTGTGCCGCTAACAAACAACGTCTGCTTGATACCAAGAAACTTGGCAAATTCACTGAGATTACCGTGAATTTCGACCCACCTGAACTCACCGCCGACACGCTGGTGGTCGACGGGCTCTTCGGTTCGGGCATCAACAAGCCACTCAACGGTGGCTTTGCCTCCTTGGTAAAATACATCAACCAGAGCCCAGCAAAAGTAGTGAGCGTCGACGTGCCCTCAGGACTCATGTGTGAAGACAACACGTATAATATCCGCCAAAACATTGTCCACGCTGACCTCACGCTGACCTTACAGCAGAAAAAGCTGTCGATGCTGTTCGCTGACTGCCAGTGTTATATTGGTCGGTTGCGTGTCATCGACATTCGCCTCAGCCACGAATACATTGCCAACACCGAGGTGTCTTACCGCATTCTCGAAGAAAAAGATTTGCGCTCAAGACTTCGCCCGCGCGGCGACTTCGCCCATAAAGGGTCTATGGGTCACGCCTTGCTCGTAGCCGGAAGCTACGGCATGGCCGGAGCCGCAGTGCTGGCCACCAAGGCATGTCTGCGGTCGGGTCCCGGCAAGGTGACGGTACATACCCCCAAGCGCAACTATGGCATCATGCAGGCAACGGTACCCGAGGCTGTGATGCAGATGGATCACGAAGAGACCATCTTCTCAGAAAGCGTTGACAGCACCGACTTCGACGCTCTGGGCATCGGGCCGGGGCTCGGGCAGAATGAGAACACTGCCATTGCCCTCATCGGACAAATACGTCGGACACAATGCCCCGTGGTGGTTGACGCCGACGCCATCAACATCTTAGGCTCGCATCAGGCCTGGATACAGCAACTGCCCAAAGGCATTATCCTCACCCCACATCCCAAGGAGTTCGACCGACTCATCAACACCAACAGCAATGGTGACTATGAAAGGCTCACACATGCGCAGCAGTTGGCCGAACGACTAAATGGGTATGTGCTGCTCAAAGGACACTATTCCGCACTGTGCATGCCCGACGGGCACGTGGTGTTCAACTCTACGGGCAACAGCGGCATGGCAACGGCAGGAAGCGGTGACGTGCTTACCGGTATCATCACCGGACTGCTGGCACGCGGATACGACACCCCCGACGCCTGCATGCTGGGCATGTATCTCCACGGACTGGCCGGCGACCTCGCGGCCAAAGATTTGGGCAAGGAGAGTCTTGTGGCCAGCGACATCATCGACTATCTGCCCCAGGCTTTCAAAAGGCTTGAAGACTAATCAACGACACCTCACACACAAAACGACCTGACGATGAGTATCAAAAACAAGCACAACCTCCATAAGACATGGGCTGCCAGCCTCTTCACCATGGCGATGGCAGCTTTTATGCAGCCTGCAACGGCGCAGTCTGTGGAGGGCACCACCTATTATTTGCCTAAAGCCACCGTGCTGTTTACGGTGAAGGTAGAGAAGACCACTTATACTCCCGGACGCTTCGCGCCGTACGCACTACGCTACCTGAAGAAGAATGTGCAACAGGAGCCGGTCACCACCTATCGCCTCATTGGCATCACTATGCAACAAAATGCCGTGGCCGATACCGCCAAGCACTTTACCCTCACGGTAGACAAGAAGCACAGTATTGACAAGGTGAGCCGCGCCGCAGACGGCATGTTGCTGGCCATCAACGCCGACGCAAAGCCGGTTGACATAGCGGCACCAACCTTCATGCCGGCACCCAAGCCCAAGCCCCTCAACCCCAACGATTTCATGAATGAGGATATTCTCAACGCGGGGAGTACGGCAAAGATGGCAGAACTCTCAGCTAAAGAGATATATGACATACGCGACAGTCGCAATCAGCTCAACCGGGGGGAAGCCGATTTCATGCCTAAAGACGGTGCGCAACTGGCCATCATGCTGCGCAACCTCGACGTGCAGGAGCGTGCCCTCGCCCAGCTTTTTGAAGGCACTACCGTGAGCGACACCACATGGACGACTGTCAACTTTGTGCCAACCAAGGAGGGTGAGACCGTGCTCTTCCGCTTCTCCAAACGCCTCGGACTGCTCGACGACGACGACTTGGCGGGCGCACCCTATTATCTTCAGGTGGCCGACCAGCACACAGCTACGCAGCCTCAGCCCGCAGGCGACCCCAAGAAAGAGGACAAGAACGACATTGGACTGCGTGTCAACATGCCTTCAAAGATAACGCTTACCTTGAAAAATGGCCCTGAGAAGATAGAAACCTTTGAAATACTGGCGCCTCAGTTTGGGTTCGTGGAATCACTTAGCGGAGAACTTTTCGGCAAAAAACAAACGGTAAAACTCACGCTCGACCCGCTTACGGGCAGCGTAAAATCAATAGAGAACATCTCCTTGCAATAACGACAAGGTGCATGCGCCAGCATATCGAAAGCGTGCTGCCCATCGTGGGCAGCACGCTTTCGGTTTTATAGTGTGTCGTCATGTGTGTGTTTTACGGCATATATGTAAAAGAACAGACAGAACACGGCGTAAAACACCAGATTGGTGGCTCCGGGATAATTGAGCAGGATGCTCAATCCAAAGGTGAGCATGATGAAGGTGAGCGAACCTAACAGCAATGCCAGCGATAGAGTGGTCTTGGAGCGTGTAGGCAGAAACTCCAGCCTTACCAGACTTACCACCACGAGCACGGCCACCAGCGTCTCGAAGACACCCAACATATATATAAAAGGTGGAATGCCGCCGGGCAACTGCGCCAAGAATGTATCCTTGAACATCATCACGTACTTCGGCACCACCTCGTCTGCAAAGAAAAGCTTTTGAATGCCAGGCTGCCCCATGGTATAAAGCAGGGTGAAAAACATCGGCAAGAGCTTCACCTGAGCAAAGCGTTGCCCCCTACCCGTACTCTGCCGCTCAACATACCACAGCAGCACATACAACAAGCCTGTATAATAAAACAAGTTGGCAGCGGCCTAATGGTTGGAAATCATGCGTGTGGCAAATCCGTAGAGCACTACAGAAACCAAAGCCATCCAGATACCCCATTTCAGCAGCGTGCCGCTACGGTCGCCTTGCAGAAAACGCTTCACCAACGCCCATACCAAAAGGATGCTCGACGTGAGTTGAACAACTGCCGTGGCAAGCATGACGAAAGTTGAATAAGCGGGAAGAACTCCTGCCGCCCTCTTGTTGTAGAAGTTCATAAAAGTAGCTGACATCTCATGGCCACCCGTGAGTAAGGCCGTGCCATTAATAAACATCGTCATGATAAGGCCTACTGTAATCGGCAATAACATCAATTCGGCTATACTTATTTTTTTCATAGTGTAAGATAAGCACCACTTTAAGTTAAAACTCTATTCATGATATTCTTCCTCACGCCGTGAGTGAAAACTCTGCGCCATAAGCCGGTGTGGTGCCTTTTCCTCGCCTATGGTCTAACAGTGAGGTGCAAAAGTAGCAACACATACCAAAAATAACAAGCCTTATAACGGACTTTAGGAAATATTTCAAACTATAAACACCAAGCGCGCGACGCTGTAGGATAAAGGCGTGGACCGCGCCAATAGCCATAGCTCACGAATGGCCCTACCCCCCTTACGCTTTTATACTTCGGATGGATGGCTAAGATGATTCTATATAGAAACATGGGATGGTTCTATATAGAAGTACCAAATAATTCTATATGGAAGCATAAAATGGTTTTGTATAGAATCATAGAACACTTCGGACAGAACCATCTGACGTAGATGTGACGCAGGCAACACTAAAACAGCGTCAATGAGACCATGATACGGCGTAAATGACCAACAAAACCCTTGGGTAATAACGCGGAAGAGAGGGGCTTCTTATGCTAACTGGCGCCACCGCACACTCCCCCACCCTCTAAACAGAGACGGACGCCAACCTCCCCGATGACAGAGTCAAGACGATGTTGACGGCTGCGGAGACCAAGGTTGCGAGTCGGTATAAACAACATGAGGAAGAAAAATCACAAGCACACAAAAGCGGTACAGTCCCAAAAGCAGTCTCGCTGATATTGAAAGCTAAAACGAACTCGTCGAGCTGGGCCAAACACTCATCGCCACCAAGCACGCTTGTGCTCCTCTCCGAGTACAGCCCGGTCATATAAACACCGATTCGCAGAGATTCATATTTTATCTTTTCACGGATTTCAACGATTCAAGGTATTTCGAGGGAAGCATGCCCATTTCTTTCTTAAAGATGCGTGTGAGGTGCTGCGGATATTCAAAGCCCATGTCGTATGCGGTCTCTGAGACAGTCTTCCCTGCGGCCAAGAGCATTTTTGCACGCTCAATCATAAAACCATGGATATAACGGATGGGGCTTTCACCCCACGACTTGCGAACAACATCACCAAAATAGCTGGCCGACATAAACAGCTGGTCGGCGCAATACTTAACGCTGGGTACACCTGCCTTGTATTGCGTTCCCCGCTCATAGTATTGCAACAACACGTTCTGAAAACGGGCAAGAATATCATTGGTTTCGCCACTTAGACGTTGAAACTGGCGGTCGTAGAAGCGGTTGCAGAAGTCGGCAAGCAGCAGAATATAGTCTTGCACGATAGTGTCGGCATGCGGCTTTCCGTCCATGAGCTCATTCCTGATTTCGTGCATGATACGGTCAATGACACCCATCTCTTCCGCTGTCAGCTTCAGGGCCTCGTTAGTATTGTACGAAAAGAAATGATAATTACTCAGTTTACGCTCAAAATCACTGCCATAGATAAATTCCGGATCGAACAGCAGCACCCACCCATAGTATTGCTCTACGGTTCCGTCATCAGTCTTACCACCCACTTGTCCGGGAGCATAGGCAAGGAGCGCATCTTCGTCAGCGGCATATTTGCCTACTCCATAGGTGAGGTCAGTGGGAAAATTATGTTGCACAAATATGCCATACACATTAAAACGACACAGCGAATGGCGTATTTCACCCACCTCGTCATAATGTACGACAGACACATGTGGATGATACGTGGGCGCGCCAATGTCATTGGCATAATCATTGGCGTTGTTGATGATGAGCAATTCTTCCATAGTTCATGGTAACTTTTCGACTGTAAATTTACCATTTTTATTTGCAAAACCCATGAACAATAGTAGATAACTGTAAAATCGGTAGATTTACCAATAATCCGGATACAGACCCTTGTCCATTATCTCATTAACTTTGCAGACGGATAAACAAAGAAAGAAAAATGAAAAAAAACATTTTAGTAACAATACTTATGGGTATGACAATAACAATGAGTGCACAGAACGACAAGCTGACTCCAATGCCCAAACCGGCAAATCTGGAGTTGACGCAGACATGGGATAAGGTGTTCCCACAAAGCAACAAAGTAAATCACAAAAAGGTAACATTCGTCAACCGATATGGTATCACGCTTGCTGCCGACATGTACACCCCAACGAACGCCACGGGCAAATTGCCTGCCATTGCCGTGAGCGGACCCTTCGGTGCCGTGAAGGAACAGAGCTCGGGACTTTATGCCCAGACCTTGGCAGAATCAGGGTTTCTTACCATCGCCTTCGACCCTTCTTTTACGGGCGAAAGTTCAGGCACACCACGCAACGTGGCATCACCTGACATCAACACGGAGGACTTCTCTGCGGCAGTAGACTTCCTTTCCACCCAGAGCAATGTTGACGCCAATCGCATTGGCATCCTTGGTATCTGCGGTTGGGGTGGAATAGCGCTGAACGCAGCAGCCGTGGACACTCGCATCAAGGCCACAGTAGCATCGACGATGTATGATATGACCCGCGTAGCCGCAGGTGGCTACTACGATGTCAATGACAACGTGGTGGCCCGTCACAAGATGCTTGAAGAGTTGAACGCACAACGCACCAAGGACTATCAAGCGGGTTATTATGACCGTGCAGGGGCTAACCTGAAGCCAGAGGAACTTACCGATGCGACGCCACAGTTTATCAAAGACTATACGATGTATTACGAGACCAAACGCGGCTTCCATCCCCGTTCAGTCAATTCTGTGGGCGGCTGGAACAAAACATCCAATCTTCCATTCATCAATGCGCCCTTCATGCAGCGCATCGGAGAAATACAGTCGGCCGTACTGATTATCCACGGAGAGAAGGCGCACAGCCTATACATGGGCAAGACGGCCTTCAGCAAACTCAAGGGCGCCAACAAGGACATGCTTATCATCCCCGGCGCTAACCACACAGACCTGTATGATGGCGGCACAAACCACTACATCCCCTTTGATAAGCTCGCCGTTTTCTATAACAAATATCTGAAATGAAACTGATCGTCAATCACAAAAAATTTGACGTTCAGTTGGCCAAGAATGCCACCGCACTGGCTTTCGAGCAGCTATTGCCCATATCATTGGATATGGAAGAGCTGAATGGTAACGAAAAATATGCTTATCTCGGTGAGGCTCTGCCGTCTGCTCCTCAATGCCCCACAAAGATACATGCGGGCGACATCATGCTTTTCGGAGGCAACTGCCTCGTCATTTTTTACAAGTCGTTCACCACACGTTATGCCTACACGCGCATCGGTTATATACAAGACGTCAGCAACCTCTGCGAGACATTGGGCAAAGATGGCGTGAGAATAACTATCGAATAATGGTCTTCCTCCTTCCATTAAAATGGAGGGAAGCCCGCAGCCTTTACTCGGCTGCCGGCCCGTGACCTCAAGCCCCACCTCATCCTACTGAGTCCAAGAACCAGATGGGGCATGAACACTAAAAAGACGGAACAGCCACAAAGGCCGTTCCGTCTTGATATGATATGAAGCTCCTTGCGAGCTTTCAACTGCTTAGTCGAGCTGAGCCAACTTGTTGTCGCTACCGAGCACGTCAGTGATCTTCTCCTTGTAGAGCTCGATCATGTAGTCACGAGCTACCTTGCCATACTGGCGAGGATCGAAGTAGTCGGGGTGCTTGGTCAGCGTCTCACGTACACCGGCGGTGTAAGCCAGACGAGAGTCAGAGTCGATGTTCACCTTGCAAACGGCACTCTTGGCAGCCTTACGGAGCTCCTCCTCAGGAATACCTACTGCATCGGGCAGGTTGCCACCGTTGGCGTTGATGATATCAACCCACTTTTGAGGAACAGAAGAAGAACCGTGGAGCACGATGGGGAAGCCGGGGAGTTTCTTCTCAATCTCGGCAAGCACGTCGAATGCCAAGGGAGGAGGAATCAGACGGCCGGTCTTCGGGTCACGGGTGCACTGCTCGGGAGTGAACTTGTAAGCGCCATGACTGGTACCGATAGAGATAGCCAGAGAGTCGCAGCCAGTACGTGTGGCGAACTCGATTACTTCCTCAGGACGTGTATAGTGAGACTCCTCAGCCACAACCTCGTCCTCAACACCGGCCAGAACGCCGAGCTCAGCCTCAACAGTTACATCGAACTGGTGTGCATAGTCAACTACCTTCTTGGTCAGGGCGATGTTCTCCTCGAAAGGAAGAGAAGAAGCGTCGATCATCACAGAAGAGAAGCCCATGTCTACACAGTCCTTACAGAGTTCGAATGTATCTCCGTGGTCGAGGTGGAGTGCAATCTCAGGATGGTTGCTACCCAACTCCTTGGCGAAAGCCACTGCACCCTCAGCGAGGTAGCGGAGCAAAGTCTGGTTAGCATAGTTACGGGCGCCCTTAGACACCTGAAGGATCACCGGTGACTTCAACTGAGCGGCGGCGGTGATGATAGCCTGGAGCTGCTCGAGGTTGTTGAAGTTGAATGCAGGAACTGCATAGCCGCCACTGACGGCTCTTTTGAACATGTCGCGTGTATTAACGAGACCTAATTCTTTGTAACTAATAGCCATAATAATCTTATGTTTAAAATGAATCTTATCTTTTCCTTTATCACTTGCAAATGTACCACTTTATTTTTTTTCGGCAAAGTGCAGCCACGTTTTTTAATGTTGTACAGTGATTAAAAAAGTTAACACCTTTGCATTTCTTGATACGCCTCAAGTATTTTGTAATCCGAATCTTGCATTTGGGGTTCGTCCTGGGTGTAAGCCGCCCCACCCAAACAAATATCCGGAGTATGCCAACCGTAGTTCTGCATACACCGGATATGGAGCGCTGAAGACCTGGCTTTCGCCAAGCAGACTACAGCAGCAAGGTGGGTGACTTCTTGGTTCGAGAGAGCTCTGAAGCAAAAAGCAGTACGATGAAGTAGCCTATGAAGGGGATGATGAAAGGCATACTGCCCATGCCGGTAGAGTCGGCAATGAGTCCCATAAGCAAAAAGCCACAGCCCCCAATAGGTGTCATCATGAGGAGCGAAGAGGCACTTTTGGTGAGATTGCCCAATCCCTGCAGTGACAGAGAGAAGACCGTGGGGAACATGATGGCCTCGAAGGCATAGTTGAGGATGAGCGCTATCATGGATATCTTACCCAAACTGAGCAATACGACTCCGATACATACGACGCTACCGATGGCACAGCCCAACAGCATGTACTCGGCCTTGATGAATCGCATCATCCAACTACCGACAAAACGACCCACCATAAAGAAGCCTAATGCCACGGTGAGTACAATAGAGGCCGTATTGTCAGACATCCAACCCTTGCTGGTGACGAAGTTGATGAAATAGCTGTTAATGGAAATTTCAGCCACTTCATAGGCCAACAAAGTGAAGAGGCCAAAGACAAACATGGGGTGATGGCGGAACAACTTCATGATTCGTGTACCCTGACTGCGGTCTTCATCGGTCTCCTGATGCTTGATCTCAGGAAGGTTGACCTGTGAGAAAATCACGGCAATGATTAATACCAGCACGCCCAACACAGAATAAGGTACCACAATATTACCGCCACCACGTGTGCCGTCGAAAAGAAATTGGCCCACGAAGAAGGTGGCACATAGCGAACCTAAACCATTAAACGACTGTGAGAAATTCAGCCTGCTCGTACCCGCCGCGGGATTGCCCAGCTCGGTGACGTAAGGATTGGCAGAGGTTTCCAGGAACACCAGTCCACAGCCAATGATAAACAACGCGCCGAGATAAGCATAGAATGTACCCGCCTCGGCACCGGGGATAAACAGCATGGCACCGACACCAAAGAGCAACAGCCCAAAGACTACGCCCAACCGATAACCATGCCGATTGATAAACCACCCCGCGGGAATGGCCATGAGAAAATAGCCCAAATAAGTTGTCACCTGAATAAGGGCCGACTGCGTGATGCTAATGTCAAGCGAATTCTGAAAATGCTTGTTAAGCACATCAAGGATGGCACGAGCAAAGCCCCAAAGGAAAAAAAGAGATGTGACCAATACAAACGGCAGGAAATACTGTTTACTGGTCAGCGATATACGGTCTGTTTTCATAAGTGATTGTGACGCCCCCAACTTGAGCACCGTCATTCGCCGCGACAAGATAGGGCCAGATAAAGACATCATTTACCCCTCCTTTTGCGATGGCACAAAAAGAGGGGTAGACAATATTAGGGATTACTTCTCCTCAGCAGGATCAATGACCTTCCATACAAGGGCTGACAAGACAGCACCAACAAATGGACCTACGATGAAGATCCACAGGTTAGCAAGCGCTGAACCGCCTTGGAAGAGAGCCGGACCAATTGAACGAGCGGGGTTTACAGAGGTACCGGTATAGCGGATACAAACGAGGTGAACGAGGATGAGCGACAGACCGATGGCGAGACCCGCGAAGTTGTTGGTGGCGCCGTTGGTCTTGGCAGTGGCGCCGAGCACTACGAGCACAAACACGAAGGTAAACACAATCTCAGCCAGAAGGCCACCGACTACGCTCACACCTTCTTGCAAATCATTTGCGCCTGTACCAGTGAGACCGGCGTTAGAGGTCAGTACCCACAGAATAGCGGAACCCAAGATGGCACCGATTACCTGGAATACAATGTACATGCCAGCCTCCTTGCTACTCATACGACCGCTCAGGAAAACACCGAGTGTGATAGCCGGATTGATGTGGCATCCTGAGATACCGCCAATGGTATAAGCCATCGCCACAACAGACAGTCCGAAAGCCATGGCGGTACCAATCACAGTTCCAGCATTGGCTACTTCGGCACAATTGGAACTACAGTTCAAGCTAACGGCAACACCGCAACCCATCAATACGAGCACCAATGTGCCAAACATTTCCGCTAAATACTTTTTCATACGCTTAAAATAATAGTGAATAACTTGTTGTTAAATCTTTAAGAACATTGCAAATATAGGGAATTTATTCTTTAATCACAACAAAACTCCTATAAACTTGAAAGAATTGTGCTATTTTGTGAATGAATCAAAAAGACCCATTCAAATCATGTACTTCGTCACCCATCACTTCACTTACTGTTGTGACGGCTGAGAATCTGGCGAAGCAAGAACGTGGCGTTCTGGTTGCGTGCCACTCCGGGGGTGATTTGGTAAGAATAAGTGACATCAGTGCCGAGCTCAATCTCAAAGCAGAAGTTGTGGAACCGTTGTCCTTCCATCTTCGAGAGTTCCAGGTCGTGTGTGGCGATAATACCGCTGACGGGCAGCTGCGACACATATTCCAGGAGGAGTCGCGAGCCCTGCAGTTTGTCGAGTGAGTTGGTACCCTTGAGAATCTCGTCGAGGATGATAAGCGTCGACTCCTGTCCCACTCTCGGGTCTTTACCTTGCGGGACTGCATTTTTTGTGCGGATGCCCTGCCACGAAGATGGCATGACACTGCCGATGAGCTGCTCAAGCCTCAATAATTCGGCGTTGAAATAAGAGATGCCCTGTGATAGGTCGTCGCTGGTGCGCATGCTACTGAACAACTTAAACCGCGATACCCGCAACGACCGTGCGAAGACGGGCATGCCCAGCCGAGCCAGCAGACAGTTGACACCCACCGACCGCAAGAAGGTAGACTTGCCGGCCATGTTGGCACCGGTGATGATATAAAAGTGGCGGTCGTCGATGAGGAAGTCGTTGCGCACGGCCTTGGCACCGAGGAATGGGTGGTACAGTGCTCGCGCCTCAAACCTCACACCGGGGGCGTCGGTCACCTCGGCCCAGCAGGTATCGGGATGGTTGTAAAGAAGAGTGGCCACCGTGACCTCCTGGTCCGTACGCACCACCCGGTCGATCCACCGCTCCATCTCCTCGTGGTCGGCCGCCTGCCACATGAGAAATTTCCGTACAAGGAAGAAATCGTAGAGCGCAAAGGTGTCTACCAGCAACAGTCCCATGATGTTACCCCGCTTGTCGAGACCGTCGAGCAAGGTGGTGAGCCGTCTGAACACATCGACCTTGCTCTCATTCATGAGTCGCGCCACCTGTACGAAGCGACGCAGTTGTCCGTGCAGGCGGTTGACGGCCTTACTGATTTCGCGCAGCGGCCCCATACACGCCAGCAGCACCACAAAAAACTGTATGGTGCCCCACCACAGCGGCACCATGCCCCCTACCCTGCCCATAGCTGCCAGCACGATGACAGTCACGAAGGCGGCGATACCGGCCCAGGCCAGCGGCAACATGACTCGGCAGCCCATCCACCTCGGCACACGCACCTCACCGGCTGCCCGCAGAGCCTCGCGGATGGCCTCGGTGTCGATCTTGTCACGCACGCCAAAGGCGATGAATGCCGAGCGGAACGTCTCGTCGGCGGCAAGGGCTTCTACGCGTTCCCTCACGGCTGCCGATGAGCCTTCGCCGGCCAAGGGCTCGGGCGCGCGGCCGTCCAGACTACACAGTCGACGGGCCAGGGCATCGGCACCACCGGTGGTCACTAAGCGGCTCATGCGCTGGAAGAGACTGTCGCGACCAAAGATGTCGAGGTCATAAGTATAGGCATGATGTGGGTCTACGTAGCGCTGTCCGTCGTCGAAACCGCTGAAATCATCACGCAGCGCGCGGCACTCGAGCTGGTACACCTGCCAGAGGTCTTCGAGGCGGGCGATGCGGGCATCGTTGGCGGTGTCGCGCTGCCGCACCCAGACATACAACGCCAGACATACAACGGCAAGCAGCACCTCCAAGGTGCGCCACTGCGCATCGGCGGTGAGTGTGACAAAGACGATACAGGCTACCATAGCCAGAAACGAGGCGACCTCACCGAGCACGAAGGCATGGCTACGGGCTTTCAATGCCTGGATCTGGGCAGAGAGCGCGTCAGACTGCTGGGTATAATAATGTAAGCGGGGATGGTCCATAAAATAAAAAAAAGGGATAAGGATTGGACGAAAAAGGCACAGCCGACTATTGCCGATCCTTGATTTCCAGATATTTGTTGATGACGTCCACCGACAGATTCTCGGGCGTGGTGTATAGGGCCATGATGCCGTACAGCCTGAGTGTAGAGGCGATGAGACGTTGCTCGTAGACAGCCTTTTCGGCGATGACATGTCGGTAGACCTCTTCGGTGGTGTCGGGACTGAGGTGCGTATAACCGCTGATCTCGGTGTCTTCGAAATACACCACCAGCACGCGGTGCCGCCCGGCCAACTGCTGGAGATAAGGCAGCTGCCGACGCATCGACGCCATCGTGGCAAAACTGGTGAATAGCACCAGCAGACTGCGCTGCGAGACGCGGGCATTGACATGGGTGACGAGGGCAGAGAAATCGGCCTCACCGAAGCTGGTCTGCAACGCATACAGGCTCTCCATGATGGTCTCCATCTGTCCGTGTCGGCGCTCGGCGGGCACCATGTTGTCGAACCGCTCGTTGAAAGTCACGATACCCGCCTTGTCTTCCTTGTGCAAGGCTACGAACGAGAGCACCAGCGAGGCGTTGATGGCATAGTCGAGATAGGTCATGCCGCAGAAGGTCTGCTGCATCATGCGGCCTTTGTCGATGACGCAGAAGACCTGCTGCGAGCGTTCCTGACTATAGACGTTCACCATGAGCTGGTGGCGCCGCGCCGATGCTTTCCAATTGATGCTGCGGTAGTCGTCGCCCTTGACATAATCCTTGATCTGTTCAAACTCGGTGTTATTGCCCGCCCGCCGTATGCGCTTGATACCCATCTCGGTCAGTCGATTGCTGATGGCCAGCAGTTCGTATTGGCGCAGCATCTGGTAAGAGGGATACACCTTCACGTCAGTGGGCTCGCCTAACGTATAACGTCGTTGCACCAGTCCCACCCTGGTGGAGGCGAAGACACGCATCCGACCGAAGCCATACACCCCGCGCCGCACGGGTCGGAGCCGATAGGTGACGGTGCGACCGGTATGAGGCTTGAGCATGAGGGTAAAGGACAAGTCGCGCCGCTGGAAGTCTACAGGGGCCTCATCAATGACCTGCAGCCACAGCCTGAAAGGGTAGTCATTGCGCACATGGAGGATGACGTCGTTGTCATCACCATTCGAGAACCGCTCGCCACAACGCCTGTCGCCACTGACCCGTCGGCCCCACCACAGCAGGGCGACATCAGTCGCCACCGCCATCACGAGGAGACACAGCAACACCTGCCCCGCCGTGAACAGCGGGGACCAGGCAAAGCCACCCCCTACCACGAGGATAACCACCACAGACCAGATATAGAAACGGCACGTAAGAAACATCGGCTGCTGCACTTCGGTTATTTGGGCACTTCCACTTTCTCCATCAGTCGGCGCACCACCTTGGCCGGCGTGTAGCCCTCCATCTCGGCCTCGGCCGTGAGGATGAGCCTGTGTTGCAACACATGGGGTGCCACCTGCTTGACGTCGTCGGGGGTCATGAAGTCGCGGCCCTGCAGCAAAGCGTAGGCCTTGGCGGTCTGGAGGATGGCCACAGAGGCACGCGGCGAGCCGCCCAGATAGACGGCCTTCGACTGGCGCGTCTGCTGCACCACCTCGGCGATGTAACGCAGCAGCGAGGCATCGACCACTACATCGTGAAGCAGGGTGCGCAACTGCAACAGCTCGTCGCGGGTGAGCAGCGGCCGGATGTCATCAATGCGACTGAAGGCGGCGTTGCGCTGGTGGCGCTCGAGGATGAGCACCTCCTCGTCGAGCGAAGGATAGCCCATGACAATCTTCATGAGGAAACGGTCGAGCTGGGCCTCGGGCAGTCGGTAGGTGCCCTCCTGCTCCACAGGGTTCTGTGTGGCGAGGATGGTATAGAGGGGTCCCATACGGTGGGTCACACCATCGATGTCGACCTGCCGTTCCTCCATCACCTCGAAGAGGGCGGCCTGAGTCTTGGCCGTAGCGCGGTTGATCTCGTCGGCCAGCACGATGTCACCGAAGGCCGGACCTTCGTGGAAGTCGAAGTCGGAGGTCTTCATGTTGTACACCGTCGTGCCCAGCACGTCACTGGGCATGAGGTCGGGGGTGAACTGTATGCGACTGAAGCGGGCATCGACCAGGCGGGCCAGGAGGCGCGCCATCAGGGTCTTGGCCACACCGGGCACGCCCTCGATGAGCACGTGTCCGTCGGCCAGCACGCAGGTCAGCAGCAGGTCGATGACCTCCTCCTGTCCTACAATGACCTGTGCCATCTGCGCCTTCAGGTCGCCGAGTTTCTGCGAGAAGGCTGTCAAGTCAATTCGTTGTTGTTCCATATTGTCTTATTGTTCAAATTATTGGGGGATGCGAGAGAATACGGCTCACAGGCGGTAGAGAATCTCATCCATCTGGCCGACCATCGCTTTCATCTCATGTTCGGTAATATTGTTTTCGTTGGCCTGGATATACCGCAGCGCTTTGATGGTGCGGGCAATGTCCTCGTAGGCCATGCCGGTGCGCTCGCCCAGCTTGCCGAACACCCTGTCGTTGTCGCTGACGTCGAGGATGTCGAGCCCCGTCTGTCGCCTGACGGCATCGGCAAAGAGGGTGAGCTTGGTGCGCACCAGTGCGGCATGGTCGCGACGCAGATAATAGAGGGTGCCGATGAGTTGCACAAACTCAAGCGAATGGTTTTTTGGCGGCTCCACCACTTGGATGACACGCTGTCGACGACGGGCAGTGAAGATAAAGAACAGCACGATGGTGAGGAGTGAGAGGTAGAAAGCCCAGGTGAGGGGCCGCGACTGCAACAGCACCCTGAATGGCGACTGCTGCTGTTCCGTCTGTCCCACGGTGCGGTTGAACTGCAACGTGCGCACCACAGGACGGTCGGCGAGCTGGGTCATCAGGCGCATGACGAGGTCGGAGGTATTGCGGTCGAGCATGCCGTAATTGGTGAGCACCAAGGGCACCGCCACGAGTATCAGCTCACCCTCACCCATGCGACGACGCCCAGCCATGATGATGCGCCGGTAGTCTGTCGTGCCACTGTTCTCGTCGTTATAGGCCAGCGTCTGCCAGCCCGCATGACCCAGGGTGTCGACAGCCCCAGGTACCATCATGCGGTAAAGGACGTAGTCGGCCCGTCGGTAGCGGCCGTCGGATGCCCAGGTCAGGGTGTCGGTGAGCATGGCATAGTGCTCGGCGAGCTGGGCTTTCAGTCCACTCACAGAGAAATAATTGTAGCCCGATAGCTTCGCGCCCCAGTGTTTCAGCATCAAGCTGTCGGCAGAAGAGTCGTCAACCGACCCGACAATCATCAGCTTGCCGCCTTGGCGAGTGATGCGCTCCACAGCTTCCACCCATTGCGCATCGACCTTGAGATTACTGGCCAAAACAAGCACATTGCGCGGCATGGAGCCGAGACTAAGCTGGTAGACGGTGCTGTCGGTGACCCGATAGCCGCGGGGCATCGATGCCCTGAGCACGCTATCCATGACATAGCAGCCAAAAGGGTTGCAGTCGGCAGGGCCGAAGGTCGCCGTCCAATTGTATCTGCGAGGCTGTTGCAGCTGCAGGACAAAGAGCAGCAGCACGGCCAGCGCCACAACGAAGAGATAGGTCTTGCTGAGTTTCATGCCCTGCCCCCTTTCGTGGTGTCGGCCTCGAAGGCTACCTGTTGCTGCAGACGCTGCATGTCGAAAGCCAACGTGCGGTCGGCGGGGAAGTCGCCATACCTCACCCGCAAGAAGTGGTGTGTCATCTGGCGGAACGACGGCGTGCGCATCTCGCGGGTGTATTGGGTGGGTGTCTTCGACGGCTGCCAGTCGATGAGGCCGTTGTCGCTCAAGGCCTTGAGGGTTTGCAGGTACAGCAGCCGCACGGCCTGCCGGTAATCGTCGCGCCCGAAGGCCTCATCGATAGCCGGTGCGAAGTCGACACCATAGATGCTGTCCTCACCATAGTCGTCGACCGGAAGGTCACGACGGGTGCCATAAAACAGTGCCGGACGGGCACGAATGATCAACACCACGATGACGGCCAAGGCTATCACCGTGAGTGCGAGCCAGATCCAGAGACTGTATTCGGCATAGAAATGCTTGCCAAAAATCGACAACATCAGTCGCTCGATGCCTTTCATCAGCCATCCCCACACACTGAACCCCGACGACGCGAACTCTCTCGCGTAGTCGTACTTGTCGTCGCTGCGCCAGGACTCAAGCATGGCGGGGGCAACCCTGAGTGTGTCGGTGGCGATGGGCATCGGCATCAGAGGCTATTGAAACGGTCTATGGCGTCGTCTCCAGTAGCTGTCGGTTCGGGAGTGTCGGTATGGGTGTCGGCCAACTGCTCAAACTGGTCGATATCACCAACCATCGACACATTGTCGAGTTTCTCGGCCGCATGTCCATAATGGTAGGCCACGGCCACGTAGAACAATGCCACGAAAAAATAAGCGGCAAAAGAGGCCACCACCGTGAGGACGAAGGTGCCAAAGGTATAGAGCAAGGGCATAAAACCACCATTCTCGAAGGCCGTAGGGAAGAGCACGGCCTTGAGACCCATGAGAATCATCGAGGGAACCATCAGTAAGCTCTGTACAATGTTCATGATCAGATACATCACCAACAGCACCAAAAACAGTTTACCCCAGGTGTGGTAGCCATAGCGCACGGTCTTGGACAGGGCCTCGAACACATTGAGGCGGTCTTCAAACAGATAGACCGGGGCCCACAGCATGAGTGCCACGGCCACGGCCAGCAGTAACGGTACCACGACGATAAGCAGCCAAGGACTGATGGCAAAGGAAAGGCCAATGATAGCGATTACAACCAGCATCACCGCAAAGCCCATAAGCGTCAGGATGACCGACCGCCGAAGGTTGCCGCGTAAACGGGGCCACAGCGACCGCACGCTGACGGCAGACAGGTCGCCCTTGCGCTCGCCGTACTCGACCATTATGGCATAAGTCAGCGACAGCAGCATGATCGAAGCCAGCAAGGCTGCCAACATATACACCACATAACCGACGATGGTATGGATATCCCAGAATGAATCCATCTGACTGGCATCGCCTAATTTGGTCATGAGACGCATGTAATTCTCGAAAAAACCACCCAAACCTGCCGACTGCAGCAGGCAGAAAGGCAGCATGAGATAGAGAAACAACCGGAAGAGCGACTTCAGGTTTTGAGACATGAAGTCGAAAGTGTCGGAGAAATTGTCGCTGAACGAGCGGACACGGTACAATGGAATAAATCGTTTGGTCATATCTGTTTTATATTAAGGTATGCAAAACAGTGCCTTGGGCCTTGCGACGGGCTTCACGTCGGTGGAGCCACCATGGCCACACCACGAAGTAGAACAGCACGAAGACGGCCGACAGGCCTATAATAGTAAGTTTGACGCCCGTAGCCATATCGGTATGACGGGTAATGAAACTCTCGATGAACCCGGCCACCACAAACACCGGCACCGTGCCCACCACGATCTTCAGACCGCGCAAGGCACCACGGCGAAACGACTGCAGGCGCGAGTAGGTGCCGGGAAACAGCCAGCCGTTGCCCATGGCCAGGCCTGCAGCTCCGGCCACGACGATGGCCGACAGTTCGAGCGTGCCGTGGAGCATGGTACCCAACAGGCTCTCTGCAAGTAGGCTGTGCTGGGCAAAATAGGTATCGAACACGCCAATCATGATGCCATTATAGAGCAACATGAACGCTGTGGCCAGACTGGTGAGGAGACCCATGACGAAGACGCGGAACGACACGCCGATGTTGTTGAGGGTGATGGTATGAAACATTGACACTTCGGCCATCTTGCCATACACATCCAAGGGATGCCCCTTGGCAATATTCTCTTCGGTCATGTCCATATAGCTGTCGCCCATGATGACGCGACAATACGACGTGTCGACATGCTGCGACAGCACGCCAATGAGCACGCCGGCCACAAAGATGAGCAGTGAGGCCAGCAAGAGCCAGCGCGCCTCGTACATCGCCCGAGGCACTTCATGGGTCCAGAAGGTAATGAAGCGTGAGCCGCGCTCGCGTTTGTTGCGGTAGATCTCGTTGTGGATGGCCGAGGCAAGGTTGTTAAGGTAAGTTGTGATACGCGACTGGGGATAGTGCGTCTGAGCAAACGAGAGGTCGGAAGTGATGTCGACATACACCTCAGCCAGGCGGTCGGGCGTCTCGGCGGCGGCATTCTCCACCACCGTCTCTGTGCGTTCCCACTTGGCAATGTTTTTGCGTATGAAGACTGACTCTTTCAAATGCACACGGTATTTAGTAGTTATTTTTCAGGCATATCGATAGCAAAAGTATAAAAAAAACATTATATTTGCAACATAAGACCTAAGAAATGTCAAAATCGGATATCATCACCGGACAATATGTACGCATCGAACAGACTGCCGCCAGCCTTGGCGACCGCATCGTGGCACGCCTCATCGACTTTGTGTTTCTATTTGCATATGTCTCTTCGATGATGCAACTGCTCAAAACCTTCGGTGACCTATGGCCTGAATTAAAAAAAACGATTCTGGTGTGGTTTGTATTCCTTCCTGCCGTTTTTTATTCGTTTC
This sequence comes from Bacteroidota bacterium, assembly GCA_023425865.1. Classification (GTDB taxonomy): domain Bacteria; phylum Bacteroidota; class Bacteroidia; order Bacteroidales; family Bacteroidaceae; genus Prevotella. The sequence goes on from JAFABV010000021.1 coordinate 33,543, forward strand.
TTTGCGAGACCTTCTTCCACGGACAGACGCTGGGCAAACGCCTGCGACACATACGCGTGGTCAATGTCAACGGCTCGCAACCCACCATGGGTGCCCTGCTGCTGCGCTGGATGTGTCTGGCCATTGACGTGTGGACATCGGGGGTAGGCATCGTCGCCATTATGCTCACCAAGCGACGCCAGCGGCTGGGCGACCTGGCTGCCGCCACAATGGTGATACACCTCGACGACTACAAGCAATGGCACGGCACGCTCGACGACTTCTACTACCTCAAGGCCAACTACCGCCCGGTGTTCAGGCAGGCCGCCGACCTCTCCGACGGACAGGCGCACGTCATTGAGCGCACGCTCTATGCACCCGACGGTTACGACCCCGAGCAGGTGAGCAAGCTGGCCGCCAAGGTGCGGTCATTCTTACACCACGATACCCTGCCATCGGGCATGACCGATGCCGACTATCTCACCACCGTGCTGCGCGACTACCAATACTTTGAAATGGAACTGGTGTGACCGCTCACTGCTCTGGCAGGCAGACTACTCCCTCTTGCGTCTTGCCGTCCATCATGATTTTGAGGGGATGCTCAAAACGCACATGACGGATATATGGAGTTTCTTCTATGGCAGGCATAAGGTCGAGAACATTCTTACGCAACATTCCGCCTTCGCCTGGTCGGTTGGTATCGATTGTAAAGTAGCCTACACCAAAGGATGTGAGGTTTTGGAAGAAGTGGGTGCCCTGGCTGGGGTCAACACGGTAATTCTTGATGGCGACCTCCACGATGAGGCGGGCAGCAGAGATATGGGGCCACTTCACCGGTACGCCTAACCAGGGGTCACTCGAACCCCATCGGCCAGGACCAATGATGACATAGTTGCGACCTTCGTCGAGAAATTTGTGATTGAGACGCTCTATATCATCAGCCACGGCAGGATTGTTGATGGCAGTGAAATGATCATCATACTTCACATAGACAACATCTGTTACATCCTCGGAAATACCATGCCCTAAGGAGTTATGGCTACGCAGAAGGCAGCGGTCATCGGGAACGGAGGCGACATCTTCGTCAAGCATCTGCTTGCTGTCGACTATGGGGCGCACCTGCAAAAGGTAGAAGTCGCCCGAACGATCGGCGTTGAGATTGCAGGCAAACTCTATTTCTACCGGCCTACGCATAGCCGACGCACCGTATTTCATCGACATTTGCATCAACTGCGGCAATGGAAAGACATCTTGCTGCAATACACCACAGAAAGAGATGACCTTACGTCCACCCTCGTAGAACCCGTCGCGAATAATCTGATCATACGGATCAAAAGTCGAGGAAATGAAGTTAAGCGTGCCATCGGCTTCTGCTTCCTTGACCTTGAGCTTTAAGATATTAAAACCATCATCAACCTTGAAATCTGTTCCGACACGCTTCATGTCGAGCGCATAGAAACGAGTTTGGGTGTCTTTCAGGGCAAAATCGAGCTCAGACATCTGCAATACCTGTGTGGGATGATAAGGGGACACCCGCAGCGTTTGACCTCCATCGACAATATACTTGCCAAGGCCCAAAGCCAGCGAGGCTATACCGTCCTCTGCCTTTTCATCGCCAATGGGGTAATAGTTGATCGAGCGAAGTACACCCGACATGGTAGGATAGTACCTGTCACCATGCAGTGTTCCCACCACCTCCTGAAGAATGACGGCCATTTTCTCTTGGTCTATGATATTAGATGTAGCCGTCATATAGGCTTTTGAGTCATGATAGTACACCGAGGCATAGACGCTCTTGATGGCAGCCGCAAGCATGTGCAGCATGAGATACCGATCTTCTAAATAGGGTATCATATACGTGGAGTAGATCCCCGCAAAAGGCTGGTAATGGCTGTCCTCAAGCAATGAACTCGAGCGGATAGCAATTGGAGAGCGTGTGGCCTCAAAGAATATCATGAAGTCATCGATGTAGCTGTCTGGCAACTGAGCCTTGAGGAAATGGTCGAGTATCACTTCGTCGGGAGCGTCACTGAGTGCAATATCATAAAGATTGTTTTGCTCCATAAACTGGTCGAACACATCCGTACAGAGCACTACGGTTTTGGGGATCTGCACCGTGGCACCCGGAAACTGGTTGAACGACGGGTTGAGCTTGATCACATTGTCAAGAAATGCCAGACCACGCCCCTTGCCTCCCAACGAGCCCTCGCCTATTCGTGCGAAATGGGCATAGCGGTCGAACTTCCCGCGATCGAATACAGCCACCACGCCAAGGTTCTTCATGTGCCGGTACTGCACAATGGCATCGAAAATGATCTGACGATGAGCGTCGACATCCTGGAGTTTATGCCAAGTAACATGCTTGAGGAAGTTGCTCACAGGGAAGATGGCACGGGCACAGAGCCAACGGCTCATATGGTTGCGTGAGACATGGTAGAGCATGGAATCGCGTGGAATCTTGAAGATATTATCCTGCAACTCCTTGAGTGTGTGGATGCGCATCACCTCTTGGCGAGTAACGGGGTCACGGAAGATGAAATCGCCAAAGCCCATGTGCTCCTCCATCAGATGCCTGAGATCAACGCTGAGCATCTTGGAGTTTTTGTCTACAAACCTAAAGCCCTCGCGCTCGGCACGTACACGGTTGTCTGATTCAGAACTCTCCATGATGAGGGGCACATACTCGTCTTGTTGACGAATAGCTTCCAAGAGCTTGAAACCAGCCTCAGGGTCTTTCTCCTCATTACTCATGGTGCTTACGCAGTTAGGATTGCCACTGATAGGGAAGCGTACGTCGCTGATAACCCCTAAACAGTTGTCTTTGTAACGCTCATACATCTCCATGGCTTCCTCGTAGGTACGGGCCAGGACCACCTTGGGCCGTCCTCGCATTCGCAGGGTAGCCGCATGCTGGTTGAGGGCTTCGGTGGCAAAATTCTGACTCTGCTGAAGAATATAATTATAAAGGTAAGGAAGAATAGAACTGTAAAAACGAATGGAGTCTTCCACAAGGAGAATGATCTGGACGCCTGCCTCTTTGACATCATGCTCCAGATTCATCTTGTCTTCAATGAGCTTGATGATAGAAAGGATGAGATTTGTGTTGCCCAACCAACAAAACACATAATCAAAGATACCCAGATCCTCATTCTCCATACGTCGGGTGATGCCGTGAGAGAAAGGTGTCAGTACCACACAAGGCATATCGGGATGCTTCTCCTTGATGGCACGTGCCACGGTAAAAGCATCATTATCAGCATTACCTGGCATGGTGATAACCAAGTCGAACTTAGAAGTGGACAAGGCCCGCTCTGCCTCATCGATGGTAGAGACCTGCGTAAATATAGGTGGATAGCGTAGGCCCAGCTGTACATACTCGTTGTAGATTTTCTCCTCTACCCTACCGTCATCTTCAAGCATGAAAGCATCGTAGGGATTGGCCACAATGAGCACATTATATATGCGACGCATCATCAAATTGATGAACGTCACATCCTTTAAGATAAACTTATTCCATTCCTTAGGTACCAGACTTCCGCTTTCCATCGAGTTGTATGTTGTAATTGTAATTCCAATGATCTTATATTTGCAAAGATAATTTTATTCTATCATCTTCCCAAGAAAACCCAAGGGAAAACTGTCGAAATCCATGAATATCCGCTCATATACAAAGTCGCTTCTGTGAAAAAGTAAACACGACTGTTACTGGACTTGAAAGCATGACTGGAAACGGGGCTTGGCCACTTCTCTATCATTTTGTATCACAAACCATAGAAAACAAACAAAATGACAAACCTCAGCCACGACAGTTAGCGTACACAACAGATAATAAGTGTCAAAATGTAAGCGACCTATGAAAATTGTGGGACTTTTATTTGGAACATATTGATTAATATCCTATATTTGCGACTGAAATAAACACAAAAATATGGCTAAGGAGTCTAATCCAGCCTTTATAACCTTTGAATAAAGTATTACTACTATGGAAGTTGAAAAAGTATTGGAAGGCCTGATGTGGAAGCACTCAGGAGAACCTGAGTTTTTACAGGCTGTAAAAGAAGTTCTGATTTCAATCAAGGATGTATATAATGCACACCCTGAATTTGAAAAAGCCAAAATCATTGAGCGTTTGGTAGAGCCGGAACGTGTTCATATGTTCCGCGTGCCTTGGGTTGATGATAAGGGTGAAGTTCATGTAAACACAGGTTATCGTGTGCAGTTCAATAGCGCCATTGGCCCCTATAAAGGTGGCTTACGCTTCCACCCTTCTGTCAACCTGAGCATCATGAAGTTCCTCGGCTTCGAGCAGACTTTCAAGAATGCACTCACCACACTGCCAATGGGTGGCGGCAAGGGTGGCTCCGATTTTTCTATCCGTGGGCGATCTGACGCTGAAGTGATGAGGTTCTGTCAGGCATATATGCAAGAGCTTTATCGTTACATTGGTCCCGATGAAGATGTACCGGCAGGCGATATCGGCGTAGGCGGACGTGAAATCGGCTATCTCTTCGGAGAATACAAGAAACTCACCCATCAGTTCCAAGGAGTACTCACAGGCAAGGGTATGGAATATGGTGGCTCTAACCTCCGCCCTGAGGCTACGGGATTCGGCGCGCTTTATTTTGTGCATGAGATGATGAAAACGCATGACCTTGAGATCAAGGGCAAAACGGTGGCTATCTCTGGATTCGGCAATGTGGCGTGGGGAGCTGCCAAGAAAGCTCAACAATTGGGCGCAAAGGTTATCACCATCAGTGGGCCAGACGGCTATATCTATGACCCTGAAGGCATCTGCGATGAGAAAATCGACTATATGCTCGACCTACGTAGCTCAGGCGAAGACATTTGCGCACCCTATGCAGAGAAGTTTAAGGGCGCACAGTTCTTTGAGGGACGTAAGCCGTGGGAGCAGAAGGCGGACATTTATCTCACCTGCGCTACGCAAAACGAACTTGACGGAAATGATGCCGACCGTATCATCGCATACAAACCTCTGTTAGTGGCTGAGGTCAGCAATATGGGCTGCACCGCTGAGGCTGTAGACAAACTGATTGCCGCCAAGACGCTATTCGCTCCCGGCAAGGCTGTAAATGCTGGTGGCGTGGCCACCTCGGGGCTGGAGATGACACAGAACTCCATGCGCCTGCACTTGAGTAGTGAGGAGGTAGACGAGAAGCTACATTATATTATGCATTCAATCCACGAGCAATGTGTCAAGTACGGCACGGAAAGCGATGGATATATCAACTACGTAAAAGGTGCTAACATCAGCGGCTTCATGAAAGTGGCCAATGCCATGATGGCTCAAGGCATCGTATGACATCAGTGTGAATTATAGAAGAACAATATTTTTAGCAATAATATTATGCGCAAGCTTTACTTCTGTTGGGGCTCAAACTCACAGAGGTAAAGCTTCTTATTACTCAAAAAAAGCCACCGGCAGCCGCACGGCAAGTGGCGAACGAGTGCATCATGATAGCTTGACTTGTGCACATCGAACCTATCCCTTTGGAACCTTACTCAAAGTAACCAACCTCGCCAACAGGAATGAGGTTTTCGTCAGAGTCACAGACCGAGGTCCTTTCGGCAGAGGACGTATCATTGACTTGAGCTATTCTGCGGCCAGCGCGCTTGGCATGTTATCACAAGGTATTGCGCTGGTAGAAGTAGAGCCATACACAGACATTAAGCCGCCCTACCGACCTGAGTCGGCTGAACGAGGCTATGCGGACTTTGACTTCGACATCACGCAAGCTGGATACAGTATCATCAACGACTGGAATCAGGACAACGTGGCTCAACTGGCAGATAATAAAAACAGAACTAACGAAGATAAACAACAAAAAACTGACGGAGCCACAAATAATAATCTTACCAAAAGCAGTAAGCTCAACAACCACAGTCAAATAACTGCAACGCAAAATGCAAGGACACAGGTCTTGACTACGGCTCCACCAGTTATGAAAGACCCAAAAGCGACCACAGAAGATCCCAAGAAATGGAGTAACGTCTTCAACAAGATTAAGAACTGGTTTGGGAAATAGCTATCATTGTGAAAGAGAAACGCCGAAAAAACGACAAAGAGCATTCTCTTAGCGTTTGAATAGGTGACTTCTGTGAACCCACCTTCTAACAAATTACGAGCAAAACTCTTATCCATATGCGCGAGTTCGGGATAAGAATAGCATGCAAACAGTGCCCGGCTGTTTCTGCCATCAACGTTAGCCCCCCTATAAAACAGAAAGTTATCACCTCTCCTGTGTCGTTGCACAGCCAGTGTAGCTTATCCCTCCGTGGCACCTGCCCCATGTATCAGTATCCACATCCCCCCGTGGTGACTTGTCCAAGCCACCTTCTTGGCCACAGTGACCACCCCGCACGTCGCCCCATCTCCATGCCTACGCCCAACTGTTCGCACGGAACAGCCCGATAATTCTATATAAAACCATCCGATGATTCTATATGAAACCATCCGATGGTTCTATATAAAATCATATCATCATTCTATATAGAACCATCCGATGATTTAGAGTTACTCATTTAGCCCGTCCGCCCTTGCCATAGGCGCGGAGGGCACTTCAGACGGCAGCTTTTGGACCTATACTGCACCATTCATCATGGCTAAACCTATGGTTTATGCATGCTTAATAGGCGGTTTACGACAGTCACCATACTTCTTTCATTTACGCAGCTTAAATTCGTTGATATTAGACCCTAAATGCAATTAGGGCTGTAGAAGCAATGCTCCACAGCCCTAATTAAGTATTTGCAAGCTACAATAATCAAACAGAACGCTTATAATACGCAATTATAGCTTACTCGTTGGGATATTAAACTCGCTGACTTTGGAAATAGCCTGACCACCTTGTACTACACTAACACAGAATTTGGCGTTTCCATCTTTCAAACGACTGTCTGCCTGTACCAATGCCGTATAACGAATACCCTTACCAGGCAGAATTTTTTCTACATGCATACTGGGGGAGATGAAAAGATGCTTATTACCCGTCATCTCAACAACTGTAGGCTGAACATCATAAACCACTTGATTGCCGGTATTATACACTTCGAAAATAATCTTCGACAGTTCGCCGCGAGATATCAGTCCATCATGATTATCATCAACAAACCTTGCGTTACGAATCTCTAATGTCGGAGTATATTTCAACCCACCAGCCAAACTTTCTACGCTTGACTGCATTGGCATATTGGTTTGTGGTTGCTGTGCGCTATAATCACCAGTGTACTCGCTGGAAGTAAAATCATAGATTCGGTCGTCACCACTATTTGAGGAGTCAAAGCCGCTATCATAGTTCAAAGTATCTGGAGTCTGATAGCCGGAATAACTATCGACGGACTGTCCTTGACGTGCAGCACGTGCTGCCGCACGCTCTGCCTTATCACGGCGATATTGGTCAAGATCCTCTTGACGCTTTTGATCTTGCGCAGTGCCTATGGCAGAACCAATGATAGCACCACCGGCCATACCAATTATAGTTCCGATGTCCGAGCCGCGAGGACCATCAGAGATGCCCCCAATGGCTGAACCCAATACAGATCCGAGCATTGTACCCGTGTAGGCACCCGCACCGGCATATGTGTCGCAACCACTCAACAATACCAGAGCCGACATCCCAAGAACAATTGTCTTCTTCATAATCATTACTGTTTTAACTACATGCAAAGATAAAACGAAAAACTCAACTCTACCTTTTATTTTCCCTACTTTAACATAGGGAAAACCCTATTCCCCCACAAGCGATGACATACGTAGAACCTTTAGGAAACAAATCGAACTACGCAAAAAAGAAATAAGCAAAATAAAGAATATCAGAAATCAAAATTAATACCCGCCCCTTTCAGACTGCCCCATAAGAAAGCGTGTAATAAAACACAATAAGCGCTTTCGCCATATAGACGAAAGCGCTTATCAATATTTATGAGCTAAATTACTCAGCCTTTGCTTCCTCAGCCTTAGACTCTGTATTTTCAACCTGCGCGGTCTCTACAGCCTGCTCTTCAGCAACAGGTGCAGTCTCCACAACAGCGTCCTCAGCCTTCTTAGCGCGACGACTGCGACGAGTCTTCTTCTCAGCCTTGGGAGCCTTTGCCATGTTCTCATCAAAATCAACAAGCTCAATGAAAGCCATGGAAGCAGCATCACCCTGACGTGAACCCAGCTTAATCACACGAGTGTAACCTCCGGGACGATCGCCAATCTTAGCAGCTACCTCACCGAAAAGTTCCTTAACGGCATACTTATCCTGCAGATAGCGGAAAACAACACGACGATTTGTAGTTGTATCGTTCTTTGAACGGGTGAGCAACGGCTCTACGTACTTTTTCAAGGCTTTGGCCTTGGCAAGGGTCGTAGTGATTCTTTTGTGCATGATCAAGCTGGTAGCCATGTTTGAAAGCAAACTAGCACGATGCGATGCAGTACGGCCCAAATGGTTGAATTTTTTATTATGTCTCATTTTAATTTTACTTGTTGAGGTAAAGAATACAAGTACAAAAGTGCCAGTATTAAAACAACTCTCGTCGTGCAGATAACATTGGCACTACGTACTCTGATATTATTCCTTATCCAATTTATACTTTGAAATGTCGGTTCCAAACGACAGATTCAGACTCTCGAGCAAATCATCAAGCTCAGAAAGCGATTTCTTACCAAAGTTGCGGAACTTCAAGAGATCAGTCTTGTTGTACTGAACCAAGTCACCAAGTGTCTCCACATCAGCAGCTTTCAGACAGTTGAGCGCACGAACACTTAAGTTCAGGTCTACAAGCTTGGTCTTAAGTAACTGACGCATATGGAGAACCTCTTCATCAAACTCCTGGTTGCCGTCCTGATCAGGATTCTCGAGTGTAATCTTCTCATCAGAGAACAACATAAAGTGATAAATGAGGATCTTAGCGGCTTCTTTCAGCGCCTCCTTTGGGTGAATGGAACCATCCGTAGAAACTTCAATGATGAGGTCATCGTAGTCGGTCTTCTGCTCAACACGAGTGGGCTCAACACTGTATTTTACATTACGGATAGGGGTGTAGATGGAATCGATTGGAAGTACATTGACATCTGTGCAGAACTGACGATTTTCCTCAGCGGGCACGTATCCACGTCCCTTATTGATGGTCAGGTCAATCTGAACAGAAGCCTTGGAGTCTAAATGACAAATCACCAAATCAGGGTTTAACACTTCAAATCCAGTCAGATACTTACCGATATCACCAGCTTTGAATTCGGTGGAATTCTCTACGGTGATACTAACTTTCTCGTTCTCGAATTCTTCTACTACTTGTTTGAATCGAACTTGCTTGAGATTCAAAATGATGTTGGTAACATCTTCCTTTACACCAGCCACAGAAGAAAACTCATGCTCAACACCAGAGATACGCACGGTATTGATAGCATAGCCTTCCAGCGATGAAAGGAGGATGCGGCGCAGGGCGTTACCAATTGTAACGCCGAAGCCAGGCTCAAGCGGACGGAACTCAAACTTTCCGTACTGCTCGTTAGCCTCCAGCATCACCACTTTATCGGGTTTTTGAAATGCTAATATCGCCATTAATTTAATGATTTATTGTTTAGAGTACAACTCAACGATTAACTGCTCCTTAATATTTTCAGGAATGTCAGCACGCTCCGGCCTGTGCAGGAACTTACCACTCTTGCTGTTCTCGTCCCACTCCAACCAGGGATACTTGCTGTGATTGAAACCTGCAAGTGCAGTGCTGATAGCTTCGAGCGACTTAGACTTCTCACGAACGCCAACCACCTGGCCGGGCTTGAGAGAGTATGAAGCGATGTTAACCACCTCACCGTCAACAGTGATATGCTTGTGACCAACCAACTGACGAGCAGCTGCACGGGTGGGAGCAATACCAAGACGGTATACTACGTTGTCCAAACGGCTCTCGAGCAACTGGAGCAAAACCTCACCGGTAATGCCACTTGCCTTAGCAGCCTTATCAAACAGATTGCGGAACTGACGCTCGAGAACACCATAGGTGTACTTGGCCTTCTGCTTCTCAGCCAACTGAGAACCGTACTCCGACTGCTTGCGACGACGATCATTGCCGTGCTGCCCCGGAGGGAAATTACGCTTTGCCAATACCTTATCAGGACCAAAAATGGGCTCTCCGAAACGACGTGCAATTCTAGATTTAGGACCTATATATCTTGCCATTTTATTTTGCTTTATTATATCAATTGTACCATTAAGACTCTATTATACACGACGACGCTTTGGAGGACGACAGCCATTGTGTGGAAGCGGAGTAACGTCAACGATCTCAGTTACCTCAATACCTGCGCCATGTACGGCACGAATAGCGCTCTCACGACCGTTACCCGGACCCTTTACATATGCCTTAACCTTGCGAAGACCAAGTCCGTAGGCTACCTTTGCACAATCCTCTGCAGCCATCTGGGCAGCATACGGAGTGTTCTTCTTAGAACCACGGAAACCCATCTTACCGGCAGAAGACCAAGAAATTACCTGACCCTCACCGTTAGCGAGCGATACGATGATATTGTTGAATGAACTATGAACATGCAACTGTCCGATAGCATCAACCCTTACGTTTCTTTTCTTAGATGTTGCTTTTGTTTTTGCCATAATTAATTTCCTCCTCTTAATTACTTGGTAGCCTTCTTCTTGTTAGCAACAGTCTTCTTCTTACCCTTACGTGTACGAGCGTTGTTCTTCGTACTCTGACCGCGAACAGGAAGACCATTACGATGTCTCACACCGCGATAGCAGCCGATATCCATCAGACGCTTGATATTCATTTGGATCTCAGAACGGAGATCACCTTCAACTTTGAACTCAGCGCCGATAATTTCACGGATTTTGGCTGCCTGATCGTCATTCCATTCGCTGACCTTCAGGTCGCGGCTCACGCCGGCCTTGTCCAATATCTTTGCTGAACTACTTCGACCTATACCATAGATATAAGTCAATGCGATTTCGCCACGCTTATTCTGGGGCAAATCTACTCCAACAATTCTTATTGCCATTAGAAAATAAAAAATTAATAAAAATTAAATGTTGCTTGTGCTAAAAAATCATGCAAAGATACGAAGAATCAGCTAACTTTCGTACCTTTTGCAGATTTTTAACATTAACCCTGACGCAATTTGAACTTAGGGTTTTTCTTGTTAATTACGAACAGGCGACCTTTACGACGAACGATTTTACAATCGGCTGTACGCTTCTTTAACGATGCTCTTGTCTTCATATCTGAAAGATATCTTATGATTGTTTATTTGTATCTGAATTCTATCCTACCCTTGGTAAGATCATAGGGACTCATTGCCACCTTCACCTTATCACCAGGGAGAATCTTGATGTAATGCAAACGCATCTTACCAGAGATATTCGCAATGATTTGTACTCCATTCTCCAGCTCCACACGGAACATAGCATTGGACAGACTCTCTATAACGGTACCGTCTTGTTCGATTGCTGACTGTTTTGACATATTTAATATATTACTCCTTCTTGTTGTTCAATTTCTTCGAAAGTTGATAAAATCTCGGCCTTACCAGACCTGATAGCTATAGTGTGTTCAAAATGAGCTGCCACCTTGCGGTCACGTGTAACGATAGACCACTTATCAGGCAACATCCAAATACTTCTGTCTCCCATAGTTATCATCGGCTCAATGGCAATACACATACCAGCCTTAAGCATCTTGCCGTTACCTCGCTTTCCGTAATTAGGAATTGAAGGTTCCTCGTGCATCTCTCTGCCGATACCATGACCTGTGAGTTCGCGTACAACACCATAACCCTTCGCTTCGCAAAATTCTTGGATTGCTGCACCAATATCACCGATATGTTTGCCAGCAACAGCTTGCTCAATACCTTTATATAAACTGTCCTTCGTGGTACGCAAGAGTTGTTTGACGTCTTCCGAAACCTCTCCAACACAGAAAGTGTAAGCGCTGTCACCGTTAAACCCATCAAGAAGAGCGCCACAATCTACAGAAACGATGTCACCTTCCTTCAGGATGTCTGCATCACTCGGAACGCCATGTACGACCACGTCATTTACCGAAGTACAGATTGAGCCGGGAAACGGCCCGCCAAATGGATTTGGAAAATTTTTGAACGTAGGTTCAGCTCCATGATCCCGGATAAACTCATCCGCAATCTTATCCAATTGGAGGGTCGAGACGCCTGGTCTAATATGTCTGCCCACCTCGGCAAGTGTCGCACCAACAAGTTGGTTTGCCTTGCGCATGAGGGCAATTTCATCTTCAGTCTTCAGAAATATAGCCACTTCAAAAGACTAAATTAATAAGCATTTACAGCACCTGCCGAACGAGTATGTCCCGAATTCATCAGTCCGTCGTAGTGACGCATCAAGAGATAACTCTCAATCTGCTGAAGCGTATCGATAACAACACCGATAGAAATCAACAGAGACGTGCCACCAAAGAACTGAGAGAAAGCCTGCTGCACATTGAGTAAGCCAGCCAAAGCAGGCATAACAGCAATGAATGCGATGAACAGAGAACCCGGCAATGTGATACGGGTCATGATCTCGTCGATATACTCCGCGGTATCATGTCCGGGCTTAATACCAGGAATGAAACCATTGTTACGTTTCATGTCCTCTGCCATCTGCTGAGGGTTCATCGTAATGGCAGTGTAGAAATACGTAAACAGGATAATCAAAACCACATAAATGCAGTTGTACAGCAAACTATGAGTGTCCATCAGGTTCTGTACAACCCAGCTGGCATTCTCACTCTGATATTGCACGATAGCTAACGGAATAAACATCAATGCCTGCGCAAAGATGATAGGCATCACGTTAGCGGCGAACAACTTGAGCGGAATATACTGACGTGCACCACCGTACTGCTTATTACCTACAAGACGCTTTGCGTATTGAACAGGTATCTTTCGAGTACCCTGAACAAGCAGAATAGCAGCACATACCACTGCATAGAGAATCAGGATCTCAACGATAAACATCACCAATCCACCACCAGAAATAGCGGTAAAGCGTGAGCTTACCTCTTGGACGAAAGCCTGCGGCAGACGAGCAATGATACCAATCATGATAATCAAGGAAACTCCGTTACCTACACCCTTATCAGTAATACGCTCACCCAACCAGAGGATAAACATACTGCCTGCCATAAGAATGATTGTAGCCGGAATCAAGAAGATATTCCATGAAATGCCACTCGCCAGCGCTTGACCAGCCTGAGCTTTCAGGTTAATGAGGTAACCGGGTGCCTGAACCAGCAAGATAGCCACGGTCAGGATACGGGTGTACCACTGTATCTTCTTGTGTCCGCTCTCGCCTTCCCGCTGCATCTTCTGGAAATAAGGCACAGCGACAGCGAGCAGCTGTATCACGATGGAAGCAGAGATATAGGGCATGATACCAAGCGCAAAGATAGATGCGTTGGAAAATGCTCCACCAGAGAACATGTCCAGCAGTGACATCAAGCCACCTTTGGTTTGCGACTGTAATTGCTCAAGCTTTGCAGGGTCAATACCCGGCAATACAACGAACGATCCAAAACGGTAAATAGCCGAAAACAGGAGAGTGACGAGGAGTCGCTCTCGCAAATCCTCCACTCTCCAACAGTTCTTTAGTGTCTCTATAAACTTTTTCATTGTTAGATTTTTGATGTGTTACCACCAACAGCCTTGATAGCTTCTTCTGCGGTCTTTGAGAAAGCGTGTGCCTCTACCTCAAGCTTAGCCTTCAACTCCCCAGTGCCGAGGATCTTAATCAGGGCCTTGCCATTGGTAATACCACCGTCGACGAGTTCCTGAATACCAATCTTAGTGAGTCCCTTCTCGTCAGCCAATTTCTGAAGAACAGAAAGGTTAACAGCGAGGTATTCCTTGTGATTGATATTCTTGAAGCCCGACTTCGGTACACGACGCTGCAGAGGCATCTGACCACCTTCGAAGCCAATCTTACGCTTGTAACCAGAACGAGCCTTCGCACCCTTGTGACCACGGGTAGAAGTACCGCCGAGTCCAGAACCTGGACCGCGACCGATACGGCGACGTGAATGAGTGGAGCCCTCAGCTGGTTTCAAATTATTTAATTTCATGATGAATCTGAATTTAAAAGATTATTACTTAACTACCTCAACCAGGTGATGAACTTTCAGGATCATACCCTGGATGCTAGGAGTATCCTCAACTTCAACAACCTGGGAAATCTTACGAAGACCCAAAGCCTGAAGAGTTCTCTTCTGATCTAAAGGAGCGCCGATGCGGCTCTTGACCTGCTTGATCTTAATTGATGCCATTGTTTTTATCTCCTAATTAACCGTTAAATACTTTATTCATAGCAATACCGCGCTCACCAGCAACAGTATATGCGTCACGCATCTGAGCCAGTGCGGCGATAGTAGCCTTCACCAAGTTGTGAGCGTTAGAAGAGCCCTTAGACTTGGCAATCACATCATTGATACCAGCGCTCTCAAGAACAGCACGCATAGCACCACCAGCCTTCAGACCAGTACCGGCTGCTGCAGGCTTAATGAGCACCTGTGCACCACCAAACTTCACCTCTACCTCGTGAGGAACAGTGCCTTTGAGCACAGGAACCTTGTAGAGATTCTTCTTGGCAGCCTCAGTACCCTTGGCGATAGCCGCTGTAACTTCACCGGCCTTACCCAGACCGTAACCGATAACACCCTTTCCATCACCAACTACGACAATAGCAGCGAAAGTGAAGGTACGACCACCCTTTGTAACCTTAGTCACACGGTTGATAGCAACCAAGCGGTCTTTCAATTCAGTATCACTATTAACTTTTACCTTGTTCATTGCCATAATTGTTTAGAATTTAAGTCCTCCCTCACGAGCTCCGTCGGCCAAAGCCTGAACACGTCCGTGATAAAGATATCCATTACGGTCGAAAACTACCTGCTCGATGCCAGCGGCCTTAGCCTTTTCTGCAACGAGAGCACCCACCTTCTTAGCCTGCTCAATCTTGGGGAGCTTCTCAAGGCCAAGAGAAGATGCAGAAGCAAGAGTAACGCCAGACAGGTCGTTGATTACCTGAGCGTAAATCTGCTTGTTAGAGCGAAACACGCTGAGACGTGGACGCTCGGCAGTTCCGTTTACATTCTTACGAATACGGAACTTTATCTTGATTCGTCTTTCTACTTTCTTTGTTGTCATAATCGTAAATCTCAATTAAAATTACTTAGCGGCAGCTGTCTTACCAGACTTTCTGCGAATGACCTCACCCTTGAACAGGATACCCTTACCCTTATAAGGCTCAGGCTTGCGGAAAGAACGAATTTTTGCACAGATCTGACCAAGCAGTTGCTTATCAGCACACTCAAGAGTGAGTACAGGGTTCTGGTTACGCTCAGACTTCGACTCCACCTTTACCTCGGCAGGAAGTTCGATGAAGATAGGGTGAGTATAACCCAGTGAGAACTCAATCAAGTTACCCTGATTAGATACACGATAACCTACACCTACGAGCTCCAGAGTTTTGGTATAACCTTCACTCACGCCCACAACCATATTGTTGATCAAAGAACGATACAAGCCGTGGAAAGCCTGCTTCTGCTTGGTATCAACAGGGCTGTTCTCGTCAATTTCCAAGGTGAGCTCACCATTGTTCTCAACAAGCTTAATGCTTGTGTTGATCTCCTGAGAGAGTGTGCCTTTGGGACCTTTAACAGTAACTACGTGTGACTTCTCGTCGAAGCTATAAGTAACACCCGACGGTATACTAATTGGCATTTTACCTATTCTTGACATAACTATATCCTCCAATTAATAAACGTAGCAAAGAACCTCGCCACCAATCTTAAGGTCGGCGGCCTCTTTGTCTGTCATCACACCTTGAGACGTGGATAAGATAGCAATACCCAGTCCGTTAATTACTCTCGGCATATCCTTGTAACCCGTATAACGGCGAAGACCGGGGGTTGATACGCGCTTCAAACTCTTGATAGCGTTTTGCTTTGTTTCGGGATCGTACTTCAAGGCAACCTTGATCGTACCCTGAGGTCCATCCTCCACGAACTTGTAGTTCAGGATGTAACCTTTCTCGAAGAGAATCTTTGTGATCGACTTCTTCAAGTTAGACGCAGGAACTTCAACAACACGGTGATGAGCCATGATTGCGTTTCTGAGCCTGGTCAGATAATCTGCTATTGGATCTGTCATAAAATATAAAGTTTAATTAATCGGGACTACCCCGACAATATTAAAGAAAAATCTTTTTGAAAGAGAAGAGAGCTGACAGGCAGTCCCACGTGCCTTCAACTCTGTCTCAATCTGATTGTCCACTTACCAGCTGGCTTTCTTTACGCCAGGGATGAGCCCCTGAGAAGCCATTTCGCGGAACTGGATACGTGAGATACCGAACTGACGGATATATCCCTTTGGACGTCCGGTAATCTTGCAACGGTTGTGCAGACGGATAGGGTCAGCGTTCTTTGGAATAGCCTGGAGCTTACGAGCAGCCTCATAGGCATCCATGGGATCCTCAGCCGTAGCGATGATCTTCTTCAGAGCGGCACGTTTCTCAGCATAGCGAGCAACAAGCTTCGCGCGCTTTACCTCGCGGGCCTTCATTGATTCTTTTGCCATATTACTTAATCGTTTTTAGCGTTTTTGAATGGGAGTCCGAAAGCCTTGAGAAGTGCATAGCCTTCCTCATCGGTGTTGGCAGAAGTCACGAACGTAATGTTCATACCCTGCATACGGTCTACCTGGTCAATGTTAATCTCCGGGAAAATGATCTGCTCAGTGATACCCAATGTATAGTTACCACGACCGTCGAGCTTGCTGTTGATACCCTTGAAGTCACGGATACGGGGCAGAGCCACGCGCACCAGCTTCTCAAGGAACTCATACATACGCTCACGACGAAGAGTCACCATTACACCAATTGGCATCTTCTTACGAAGCTTGAAGTTGGCGATATCCTTCTTTGAGTAGGTAGCGACCGCCTTCTGACCAGTAATAGCCGAGATCTCGTTAATGGCTACATCGATCATCTTCTTGTCCTGAGTGGCATCACCAAGACCCATATTGATCGTAATCTTCTTCAGAACAGGAATCTGCATAGCCGATCCGTAGTTGAACTGCTTCTGAAGAGCGGGAGCAATCTGCTCCTTATACTGCTTCTTTAACTGTGCTGTATCCATTATTTAATCTCCTCCCCTGACTTTTTAGCGATACGAGTAACCTTCTTTCCCTCACGCTTGATGGCGATGCGAGTGGGCTTGCCGCTCTTAGGATCGATAAGACTCAAATTAGAGATGTGAATCGGAGCCTCCTGCTTGATGATACCACCCTGGGGGTTCTTGGCAGAAGGCTTGGTGCTCTTTGATACTATGTTGACGCCTTCAACGATAGCGCGGTTCTCAGCAACCAACACTTTAAGCACCTTACCGTTTTTACCCTTGTCGCGACCGGCAAGTACAATAACGGTATCGTCTTTCTTAATATGTAACTTACTCATTACTTTTACTTTTATTGGATTAAAGAACCTCAGGTGCCAAAGAAACGACCTTCATGTTCACTGCACGAAGCTCACGAGCAACAGGGCCGAAGATACGACTACCACGAAGCTCACCAGCATTGTTCAGCAAAACGCAAGCGTTGTCATCAAAGCGGATGTAAGACCCGTCAGCACGACGAATCTCTTTCTTAGTGCGAACGATCAAAGCCTTAGATACCGCACCCTTCTTCAAGTCACTCGAGGGGATGACATTCTTGACAGAAACGACAATCACGTCACCAACACTTGCATAACGACGGCCGGTACCACCAAGTACTCGGATGCACATTGCCTCACGTGCGCCGCTGTTATCACATACTGTAAGTCTAGATAATGCTTGTATCATAATTACTTCGCTTTTTCAACAATTTGTACTAATCTCCACCTCTTGGTGCGTGACAGGGGACGGGTCTCCATGATCTGCACGGTATCGCCTACATGGGCCTCGTTCTTCTCATCGTGAGCATGGTACTTCTTTGTCTTCTGGACAAACTTACCATAAATAGGGTGCTTCTCCTTAAACTTGGCGGCAATAACGATGGTCTTGTCCATCTTGTCGCTCACCACAACACCCTGTCTTACCTTTCTTAAATTTCTACTTTCCATCTCGATCTAGTTTATTTGTTAAGTTCTCTCTGACGAAGCACTGTCTTCATACGAGCGATATCACGACGTGCAGCTTTGATCTGCGATGGATTCTCAAGCGGAGTGACCTGATGGTTGAGCTTTGCATTGTTCAAAGCTACCTCTGCCTGCTCCAACTTCTCGCGCAAGTCCTTGTCGGCGAGTTCTTTTATTTCATTGATTTTCATAATTATGCGTTTTTATCGTAATCACGACGAACCACAAACTTAGTCTTCACGGGCAGCTTCTGCGCAGCGAGGCGGAGAGCCTCCTTGGCGATATCAAAGCTTACACCCTCGACTTCGAAGAGGATACGACCCGGGGTCACGGGAGCCACCCATCCGGCGACATCACCCTTACCCTTACCCATTCGGACGTCTGCCGGCTTGCGGGTGATGGGCTTATCCGGGAAGATACGAATCCAGACCTGACCTTCACGGTTCATGTAACGGTTCACAGCCACACGGGCTGCCTCAATCTGACGACTGTCAAGCCACTTGGACTCAAGAGTCTTGATACCAAATGAACCGAAAGCCAGCTGTGTACCTCTGTGAGCGTTGCCTTTGTTGCCACGTCCATCTTGAGGCCTTCTATATTTTACTCTTTTAGGCTGTAACATTGTAACTTCTTACTTTTAACGGTTATTGTTTCTTCTACGGCCACCGCGGTTCTGGCGGTTGTTGTTGCCACGGTTAGCACCGCTCTGCTTCTCCTGAGAGAAGTTAGGAGAGAGGTCGCGCTTACCGTAAACCTCGCCACGGCAGATCCATACCTTGATACCAAGCAGACCCACCTTAGTGAGAGCCTCAGTCTGACAATAGTCGATATCCGCGCGGAATGTGTGCAGCGGTGTGCGACCTTCCTTATACATCTCGCTACGTGCAATCTCAGCACCGTTGAGACGACCAGAAATCTGAACCTTGATACCCTCGGCACCAGCGCGCATGGTGTTCTGCACGGCCATCTTAATGGCACGGCGATAAGCCATCATGTGCTCAATCTGGCTGGCAATATTCTTGCCTACGATGGTAGCGTCGAGTTCAGGACGCTTTACCTCGAAGATATTGATCTGGATGTCTTTCTTGAAGAGGTTCTTGAGCTCCTCTTTCAGCTTGTCTACATCCTGACCACCCTTACCGATGACGATGCCCGGACGAGCCGTGCAAATAGTAATGGTGACGAGTTTCAAAGTACGCTCGATGACAATGCGCGAAACGCTGGCCTTCTCCAGACGCTTGTTGAGGTACTTGCGGATTTGCTGATCCTCAACGAGGTTGTCTCCGAAGTTTTTGCCACCAAACCAATTTGAGTCCCAACCACGGATAATACCCAGTCGGTTGCTTATTGGATTAACTTTCTGTCCCATTCTATTATTTATTTATCGTCATTTGTTTTGGCATCCACAAAGAGGGTCACGTGGTTAGAACGCTTGCGGATACGGTATCCGCGGCCCTGCGGTGCGGGTCTCATTCGTTTCATTGTTACGCCTTCATCCACGAAGACCTTGCTTACATAGAGTTCTCCGTCCTCTGCTGTGCGCTCGTTCTTACTCTCCCAGTTAGCGATGGCTGAGCGAAGCAGCTTCTCTACGTCAGCAGCAGCGTGCTTCTTAGAGAACTTCAGCACACCCAGTGCCCTATTCACCTCCATGCCACGAATCATGTCAACAACGTAACGCATCTTACGTGGAGAAGAGGGAACGCCGATCAGCTTGGCGAAGTACAGATTTTTGCGGGCTTCCTTTAACTTTTCAGCCGCGATATGTTTTCTTGCTCCCATTAGTATATTACTTATTTAAAATGGTTTTGTCCCGCTTACCTCTTGTTGTTGCCAGAGTGACCGCCGAAACGACGGGTAGGCGAAAACTCACCGAGCTTGTGTCCAACCATGTTCTCAGTGATGTAAACAGGGATAAATTTGTTTCCGTTATGAACTGCAACAGTGTGCCCCACGAAATCGGGGGAAATCATTGATGCTCTGGCCCAAGTCTTAACGACACTCTTCTTGCCACTCTCGTTCATAGCGAGAATTTTCTTCTCGAGTGATACGTTGATGTATGGACCTTTTTTTAGTGAACGACTCATAAATTTGCTCTAATTAACTTGTTTACTTCTTTTTAGCTCTTTCAATGATGTACTTGTTTGAAAGCTTCTTCGGTGCACGAGTCTTGAGACCCTTTGCGTACAAGCCCTTGCGTGAACGTGGGTGTCCACCAGACTGACGACCTTCACCACCACCCATGGGGTGATCAACAGGGTTCATCACGACACCACGGTTGTGAGGACGACGTCCGAGCCAGCGAGAGCGACCAGCCTTACCAGACTGCTCAAGCGCGTGGTCAGAGTTACCTACACTACCTACGGTAGCCTTACATGCAGAGAGAATCTGACGAGTCTCTCCAGAAGGGAGCTTAATTACACAGTAAGCACCATCACGAGAAGTCAACTGAGCAAAGTTACCAGCCGAACGAACCAGCAAAGCACCCTGTCCGGGACGCAACTCAATGTTGTGGATCACCGTACCAACAGGAATGTTTGCCAACGGAAGCGCATTTCCGACCTCAGGTGCTGCCTCAGCACCCGACATCAAGGTAGAACCCACCTCAAGTCCGTTAGGAGCAATAATGTAACGTTTCTCACCATCTGCGTAGTACAACAAAGCAATTCGAGCAGACCTGTTGGGGTCGTACTCGATTGTCTTTACTACAGCAGGAACACCATCTTTCTCTCGCTTGAAGTCAATCAGACGATACTTCTTCTTATGACCACCGCCAATGTAGCGGACAGTCATCTTACCGGTGTTGTTTCGACCACCGGTAGATTTTTTACCGTAAACGAGAGACTTTTCTGGCACGGATGCAGTAATTTCCTCGAACGTGCCAATAACCTTGTGTCTTTGTCCCGGAGTAACCGGGCTGAATTTACGTACTGCCATTTTTTATTTTAGATATTGCTGTAAAAATCAATTGTCTCGCCATCCTTCAGGGTTACGAAAGCCTTCTTGAAGGCGTTACGCTGGCCTTTCACAAGACCGGCCTTGGTATAGCGGCTTGAACGCTTGCCTGCGAAGCGGGCAGTGTTCACGTCAACAACCGTAACGTTGTACAGGCCTTCTACCTCTTTCTTAATCTGGAGCTTGTTAGCTTCTGGGCGAACGACGAAACCGTAGCGGTTAGGGCGCTTTTCTGTAATCTTGGTCTGCTTCTCAGTGACCAGGGGTTTGATGATAAATGCCATATTCTAATTCTCCTTTTTACTTATTTAAGATATTGTCGATAGACTGCAAAGAACTTTCGGCAACAACCAGCACGTCAGCATTCAAAACTTTATACGTATTGAGCGCGCTTGCGGTCATCACCTCAGCCTTCTGTACGTTACGAGCGGACAAATATACATTTTTATTTACCTCTGGCAAAACAACGAGTGTTTTCTTGCCCTCGACTTTAAGATTTTTAGCGATATTTAAGAAATCTTTCGTCTTAGGAGCCTCAAGAGTGAAATCTTCTACAACAATGATAGCATTCTCCTGAGCCTTATAAGCCAAGGCTGACTTACGAGCAAGAATCTTTACTTTTTTGTTCAACTTGAAGCTATAATCACGGGGAGTCGGACCAAACACGCGACCACCACCTTTGAGCAGGGGTGAGTTGATGTCACCACGACGTGCACCACCGCCGCCCTTCTGGCGGATGAGCTTGCGGGTAGAACCGGCATGCTCACTTCTTTCCTTTGACTTAGCGGTGCCCTGGCGCTGATCAGCGAGGTAACGCTTTACGTCAAGATAGATAACGTGATCGTTAGGCTCGATCCCGAAGATAGCCTCATTCAGAGTTACCGTGCGGCCAGTCTCCTGACCGTTGATATTCAAAACACTAACTTCCATTACTTCTCAATTAAAACTGTTGAACCATTGCATCCGGCAAACGAACCCTTTACGATGAGCAGGTTCTGCTCCGGAATAACCTTTAACACACGGAGGTTCTGGGTAGTAACGCGGTCGCCTCCCATCTGGCCGCCCATGCGCATGCCCTTGAACACCTTTGCAGGGTAAGAACAAGCACCGATAGAACCCGGCTTACGGGCGCGGTCGTCCTGACCGTGAGTGCTCTGACCTACACCACCGAAACCGTGGCGCTTCACAACACCCTGGAAACCTTTACCCTTAGAAGTGCCTACTACGTCTACGAACTCAGCGCCTTCAAACAGATCTACAGTAATGGTGTCACCGAGGTTGTACTCCTCGTCAAACTTGAACTCGGCCAAGTGCTTCTTCGGTGTTGTACCGGCCTTCTTGAAGATTCCAGCCATAGGTTTGTTGATAGCATTACGGCCACTCTCTTTAGCGTCGCCGAAAGCGAGCTGCAGCGCTTTGTAACCGTCGTTCTCAACAGTCTTAACCTGAGTTACAACACAAGGACCAGCTTCGATAACAGTGCACGGTATGTTCTTACCGTCGGCACTGAAAACGGATGTCATTCCGATTTTTCTTCCAATTAATCCTGGCATTTCAATAATAATTTAATAATATGATTCTTTGTTGTGGGCCTCACAATCCAGCATTGCCGTCTTCATCAGCCCCTTTAATTAATTCTAATCTTATACCTTGATCTCAACTTCCACACCAGAGGGCAACTCGAGCTTCATCAGGGCGTCTACAGTCTTGCCTGTGGCGCTGTAGATGTCGATGAGACGCTTGTAGTCTGAGAGCTGGAACTGCTCACGGGCCTTCTTGTTCACGAAGGTAGAACGGTTTACAGTGAAGATACGCTTGTGGGTAGGCAATGGAATAGGACCGCTAACGATAGCGTCTGTAGCCTTCACAGCCTTCACGATCTGTTCTGCTGACTTGTCGACCAACTGGTGATCGTAACTCTTCAGCTTGATACGAATTTTCTGACTCATTGTTTTACTTAATATATAAATTAAATGTTGAATGGAAGAGGTATGCTGCTTAAGAGTCGTTCGCTAAGCAGCACCTCTTCCAAAGGGTTATTTCTTGAGTTCGGCCAGCACCTGGTCAGCCAATGTCTGCGACAGTGGTGAGTGGTGGTCATACTCCATAGAGCTGGTGGCACGACCTGAGGTGATGGTACGGAGAGCGGTTACATAACCGAACATCTCTGACAGTGGAACCATGGCCTTCACGATGCGGGCACCGCTGCGAGCCTCGTCCATACCCTGTACCATACCACGGCGCTTGTTCAAGTCACCGATCACGTCACCCATGTTCTCCTCGGGTGTCACCACCTCGACGCGCATGATAGGCTCCATGAGCACGGGACCTGCCTTCTGGCAGACGTTCTTGAACGCAGCGTGTGCGGCGAGCTCGAACGACAGCTGGTCAGAGTCTACAGGGTGGAAGCTACCATCGGTGAGCACAACCTTGATGCCACTCATGGGGAAGCCACCCAGCACACCGTTCTTCATAGAATCCTTGAAGCCCTTCTCTACGGCAGGAATGAACTCCTTGGGCACGTTACCACCCTTCACCTCGTTGACGAACTGTACGTCGCCCTCGGTGTAGTCTTCGTCCTTAGGACCTACGGTAACGATGATGTCGGCAAACTTACCGCGACCACCACTCTGCTTCTTGTAAACCTCACGCCAGCCTTCAACGGTCTTCGTGATGGCCTCCTTATAGTTAACCTGGGGCTTACCCTGGTTACACTCTACCTTGAACTCACGCTTCAGACGGTCGATAATGATATCGAGGTGCAACTCACCCATACCAGAGATAATGGTCTGGCCGCTCTGCTCGTCGGTACGTACAGTGAAGGTGGGGTCTTCCTCTGCCAACTTAGCCAAACCGTTGTCCAGCTTAGCGATGTCAGCCTGGCTCTTCGGCTCCACGGCGATCGAAATCACGGTGTCGGGGAAGGTCATAGACTCCAGCACGATGGGGTGGTTTTCGTCGCAAAGGGTATCACCGGTACGGATATCCTTGAAACCTACACCAGCGCCGATATCACCGGCCTCGATAGACTCCATAGGAATCTCTTGGTGAGAGTTCATCTGGAACAGACGGCTGATACGCTCACGCTTGCCCGAACGGGGGTTGTAAACATAAGAACCGGCCTCAACCTTACCCGAGTAGACGCGGAAGTATACCAAGCGGCCCATGAACGGGTCTGTGGCAATCTTGAACGCGAGAGCTGCTGTAGGCTCGTTCTCATCCGGCTTGCGGTCTTCCTCCTCATCAGTGTCAGGATTGGTACCTATGATGTTGGGCGTATCAACAGGTGAGGGAAGGAAAGCACATACATAGTCGAGCAGGGGCTGCACACCCTTGTTCTTGTATGAAGAACCCAGAATCACGGGGCAGCACTCCATAGACACACAACCCTTGCGGACAGCGGCCATCAGCTCCTCCTCTGTAATGCTTGAGGGATCCTCGAGATACTTCTCCATCAGGGCATCGTCGTAGTTGGCGGCACCCTCGAGCAGCTTGTCACGCCACTCCTCGGCCTCAGCCTCAAGGTCAGCGGGGATCTCCTCAACATCATACTCAGCACCCATGGTCTCGTCGTGCCAAAGAATAGCCTTCATCTTGATGAGGTCTACCACACCCTTGAAGTTCTCTTCTGCACCGATAGGAATCTGAATAACGATGGGGTTAGCGCCGAGAATGTCCTTCATCTGCTGTACAGTCTCGAAGAAGTCAGCACCCGAACGGTCCATCTTGTTGACATAACCGATACGGGGTACGTTATATTTGTCGGCCTGACGCCATACGGTCTCACTCTGGGGCTGAACGCCGTCAGCAGCTGAGTAAGTAGCCACGGCGCCGTCGAGTACACGCAGCGAGCGCTCTACCTCAGCGGTAAAGTCTACGTGTCCCGGAGTATCGATCAGGTTGATCTTGTATGACTTACCATTCCAGTTCCAGTTACAGGTTGTGGCGGCAGAAGTGATGGTGATACCACGCTCCTGCTCCTGAGCCATCCAGTCCATTGTTGCTGCACCATCGTGTACCTCACCGATCTTGTGCGTCTTACCTGTGTAGAACAGGATACGCTCAGAAGTAGTGGTCTTACCGGCGTCAATGTGGGCCATGATACCGATGTTGCGAGTCAACTGTAAATCGCGATTTGCCATTGTGTTATTATCCTTTGTTGAGTTGTGAATTAGAAACGGAAGTGAGCGAATGCACGGTTAGCCTCAGCCATGCGGTGCATATCTTCCTTACGCTTGAAGGCACCACCCTGATTGTTGAAGGCGTCCATAATCTCAGCGGCCAACTTGTCGGCCATGCTCTTACCGCCGCGCTTACGTGCGAAGGCAATCATATTCTTCATCGACACACTCTCCTTGCGGTCAGGACGAATTTCTGTGGGAACCTGGAATGTGGCACCGCCGATACGGCGACTCTTCACCTCCACCTGCGGAGTGATGTTGTCGAGCGCCTGCTTCCAAATTTCCAGAGGAGCCTTCTCCTCGTTGGCCATCTTGTCTTTCACCAGATCAAGAGCCTTGTAGAAAATTTCGTAAGAGGCATTCTTCTTGCCGTCGTACATCAAGTGGTTTACAAACTTAGAGACCTTCTGGTCATTGAACACGGGATCAGGAAGGATCACGCGCTTCTTTGGTTTTGCTTTTCTCATTTTGTTTAAAATAAATTCTGCTTGGGGCTGTCATTTTTGTTCTTCAACGCTCACACCTGAGCATTTACTCAACCGTTTTAACTTCTCCAGCAAAACGAAAAAAAAATAGGATTTCCTAATAAAAATAGGCTTTGAGCCCTCGGCCACGAGTACCTACCCTTGGCCCTTGGCTCTCAGCGTTGATCTTTACTTCTTAGCCTTTGGACGCTTAGCTCCGTACTTAGAGCGGCGCTGCGTGCGGTTGGCTACACCGGCGGTATCAAGGGTACCACGAACGATGTGATAGCGCACACCAGGAAGGTCCTTTACACGACCACCACGCACCAGCACGATAGAGTGCTCCTGCAGGTTGTGACCCTCTCCGGGGATGTAGGAGTTCACTTCCTTCTGATTGGTCAAACGAACACGGGCAACCTTACGCATTGCCGAGTTAGGCTTCTTCGGGGTTGTAGTGTAGACACGAACACACACACCGCGACGCTGGGGACATCCGTCCAGAGCGGGCGACTTGCTCTTGTCATCCAGTACCCTTCTGCCCTTACGTACTAATTGTTGAATAGTAGGCATAATTTTACTTTTTAAATTTTATATGTTTTATTTATTTGAAATCAACGCTTTACGGGTAGGTACACAACATCCCCTGCTGCGACGCAGATACAATAACCCGTTTCGGGCTGCAAAGTTACGAAAAATCCCGTGAACTTCCTATTCTAAAGTTATAAAAACTGAACGCGAGCACGGTAATTAAGGTTAATTAACTGTCGTTGGAATTTTATAACCCACCCAAAAGTCACCGAAGAGGCCTCATGAGAGTTATTGCGCTGCATCTGTAATGGCGCTATGGCGTACGGTTGGGGGGCTTCTCGCCGTGCCCGTTTCACCTGAAAACATGCCCCTACTCCACGTCCAGTAAGACAGAGAAGGCCATTATGCCGGGCACGGCAAGAGCAGAAGGCCGAATGAGTTGGACAGAAGGACGGAGTGATTCTATATTGAAGCATCCGATGGTTCTATATTAAAGCATATTATAATTCTATATAGAAGCATTCGATGGTTTTATACAGAACGATGTGACGATTCGGGCAGAAGCATATCTCCGGAACCGGTGTTTGAGGCTGAGAAACAGTGAGGTTGGTCGGCCAACATGGTACTCGTACACCGACGACAATAACCTAAACGAGGATGCTACCCACCCGGGTTGCATCCTCGTAAGTTACTCAGTATGACATGTACTTAAGCATTTCCTGTGCCAAATGGGGCAATTGTGCGACCCTCCTGGGGTGCCGCGGGAGCCTGTGGAATCTTGATTTCGCCAAACTCCTGCTCGTAACGTGCAATGTTTTCTTGTAGTGCGTACAAAAGACGCTTGGTGTGTTCTGGTGCCATGATGACACGGCTGAAGATTTGAGGCGGCGCAATAGGCAGCATGTGGGCGAAGTCAATGACAAACTCGCTGGACGAATGATTGATCATTGCCAAGTTTGCATATTCGCCTGAAGCCACTTCCGGCTTGAGTTCTATATTGATTTGCTGCTGATTGTCATTATTCTGTGCCATAATTTCGATAAGTTAAAGTTGAGGTTAATAATATTATTGAGTGTGTGCAAAGATATAGAAAAGAATGCGCCCCACCAAATTTTTACCTTCGGTTTTTGACGCAAGTTGAAAGATAAGTTGATTAGAACGCCTACACGGCGCGTATAAGACCGGGCACTCGCATCACCAATGCCCAGAATAAAACGCAGAGTAACAAAATCACCTATGAGGCTCAAATGGCCCCATAGGTGATTTTGTTACTCCGTATGCATAGTGCCAGATACTCCGCCGTGAGCACCTGGCATGCTGATTACTCAGGGAAGAGACGAGCCAAGGTCTGGGCCAATGCCTCTCCGCGCAGTTTGTCGCCGATGATCTTGCCATCGGGGCCAATGAGCAGGGTACACGGTATGCCGTCCACGCCATAGAGGTTAGCGGCCACGCAGTCCCACCCTTTCAGGTCCGAAAGCTGGGGCCAGGGCAGAGACATCTGCTTGATGGCCTTGAGCCAACTGTCTCGACGGTTGTCTAACGACACGCCCACTACCTCAAAGCCCCGGTCATGATACTTGGCATAGAGTGCCTTTACGTTAGGCATTTCGGCTCGGCAAGGACCACACCAACTGGCCCAGAAGTCTACCAACACGTATTTGCCTGCACCGATATAGTCAGACAACTTGCGCTCCACTCCCGATGTATCGGCCATGGCAAAGTCTGTATACTGACGTCCGGCCTCGCGCAAGGCGGCAGCCTTCAGGGTGGCAATGGGCTTGACGGCCAATGGGTCGTTGCTGAACTCCGGTGTCATTCGGCTGAATACCTGCTGCAGCTCATCCTTGGTGAAGTAAGTGTACGACTGCGCGAAGAAGTACGCACCAACCACATTGTCACAGTGGTCGATGGCAAAATTCTTCAGCAGGGCGCGCTGCCGCTCTTGCACACCATTGAGCTCAAGCTCCAACTCCGCACGCCGTTCGGGCGTAGTGGTGGCCTGACTATACTCCGTATATTTCTGGTTGAGCTCTTCGTGCGAAGGAATGGCAGCCTGCGCAAACTGCTGGTCATAGAGACCAAACAATGCCTGTCGGCTTCCTCCCGTCACGGTCAGCTCACCCTTGTCTGAAACGGTCACCGTGGCAGGTTGGTCATCTCCCACCACCACGTTAGCGCGAAGTGGCAGAGAGGGGTCAGTGGAAAAGATGGTGCATAGACGGGGGGCTTCTATCTTGCCCTTCATAACAAACTTGCCATTGGTCACCACGGCAGAGTCGAGGGGCTGAGCCTCGCCGAGTGAGACGGGGCGCACCACAAACTTCTTGCCGTTATATTTGGCCAACCCAGTTCCGTTGACCACGTAATCTACCGTAGCGGCCGATGCGGATATGGCCATGCCGGCCATGACCAGCAGGAGAGAGAGTATCTTTTTCATGTCATTACTTGTTTAGCGTGTGAACAATTACTCATCGAGCACAGGCATGGCAGCTGCCTTTGACTGGTCGCTCACCTTAGGATTGATATATCCCAGCGACTTGAGTTTTCCGGTGCCGGTGATGGTGAATTGTGGCTGCCCATTGGGCTCACCACCAATCATATTGTAGAAGTAGAGCTTATAAGTGCTGCCACTCTGCGTGCCCACCACCAGGTAATCGAAGGCACCACTGCCCGAGAAGTAGCGGTTGCTCAAGAAGGTGATCTGCTCGCCCGAGGGAAGCCCGGGGAAGGTGAGCTCTTTCTCTGTGCCCACGGTGGCGAGGTTGTAACTGTACACCTTGCCTCCGTCGAGCGCATAGGCGATGGTGGCCTGCTGACCGTTGAAGGCACGGAGCGTGGCCTTGGCAAAGTGCGACTCGGGGTCGAGGGTGCGCACATTGGTCACTTCGGCGTAAGAGAGACTCGGCGTAACCTGGTAGAGATACTTCTTGGTGGCGTCCGCCCTGTCGGCAAAGACAAAATACATCAGGTCGCCGCCAGCGGTAGACAGGCCACAGTCGAGACAATCGTAGTTGGTGGTTGCCATCTGCGCGTCGTTCTCATATACAGGCTGCTGACTGCCATTGTAGTCGAGCATCTCCAAACGGCGCGTCTGCTCAGACCAGTAGACAGGCGAGTAGTAGTTGGTGGTACCTGTACCGCCCACCACATGTGTGCTGCCACCCGAGCCGGCCACCGGACCGAAGATACCCGTGGAGTTCTGCGAGGCGGTATAGGTAGAGTACACGCCGTTATTGGTGAGGAAGTAAGCCGTGAAGTATCCACGAATGGTGCGATAAGGAATCTCACCCTCCACAGGGGCATAGTGGCTGTTGGAGGCGTCCATCACCGTGGTGCAGTCGAGCGCACGAATCCAGCGCACCTCGTTGTTCTCGGTGGTGATACACAGCAGGTTTCCACCGCTGAGCGCGCCCGACTTGGGGTCGACGAAGGCCAACTGGTGGTTGACGTCCATGCAGCGTGGCTTGCCGGGTATGGCTTCACCCTGGAAGGTCTTGATGACATCGCTGGTGAGTTTCTGCGAAACCGTGTTGTAAAGGTCAATGTCGGTATTGCCCTCAGCATTCTCCTTGAGTACATAGAAGCCCAACGACAGTGCCGAAGAAGCGTTCACCTGGGTGGTGATCTGCTCGCTCAGGCCTGTTGACTTTGATTTCACGGTGAGAATCAGCGTGTACTGACCGTCGGTGACGGCTACCGGCCACGAGAGGTTCTTGTCGTGACTGATGGTGTCGGCCTTCGTGTAAGTGAAAGTGCCGGTCGTAGCGTCGTACTTCGACTTGTCGCCATCTGCCGTGTTGTAATACGACCATGTGTACTCCAGGTCGTCGTCGGCGTAGTCAGACTCCACCACCGGACTGATATTGAGCTTGTCCCCACTGAACGACACGATGTCGTAGGAGTTTTCCACACCGCTCAAGTTGATATAGTTTTTGCCCGTAACGCCATAGCTGGAATCGTCGTCGGTGCAGGCACCCAACAGCAGGACGCTGGCGAGCAAGGGCATGAATATCTTTTTCATTTGCTTTACCTTATTATATATATAATACGTTGTTGAAGTCCCGCCCCCGCGAAAGGGGCAGAAGACAAGAGACATCAATAACCAATGGTCACTATCGTGCCGTCGGCCTCCTGCAGCAGCGACTGCCCTGCAGCCACGCGCCTCTGGTTTTCTTCGGAGAGGGCTTTCTTGAGACGGCTGATGAGATAGGTCACCATGCTGTAGTTGTTGACGATACTGTTGATATAAGCGTCATCCCAATTTTCGCCGGTGACATCGATGAAGAACTGATGCTTCACCCTACCCCACTGACCGAAATACCAGTCCATGGCTCCTGCCCAAGCCGCCGGCTTGGAGAGCAAGTTGGTGATGGTGACCAGCTTGTAACGCCGATTCTGGAATCCTTGGGCAAACTCGCCATTGTTCTTTACCTCTAACCTGAGGTTATAGACGGCATCATCGAGCGAGGCGTCTTTGAGTACAATGACGGGCACACTCACCTGTGTCTGGCCGGCCTTCACTTCAAGGTAAGGCTTCATGCGCTCATCGTCCATGGCTACATAATGCTTACCAGCCACGGCATCGTTGTTGCCTGTGGCAACCTGCTGCAGTTCAAACACACGGTCGTGGTCGGCCACAAAGCCCTGGGTAATGAGGTTCACCCATACGGTATCCTGCACCTTGCCCTTGCTAAACACAAAAGAATAGTTGGCCACACTGTCCTTCGCCTGACTGTAGTTGAAGTTGAGGTAAGCCTGAGGGTCGTCGTACACAGGCAGTTCCTGCTCGCAAGAGGCCAGCCCCATGAGCGTCAGTGCGCCATATAAATATGCAATGTATTTTTTCATCTTATCATGCGTATTATGGATTGGTAGTTTCTGCATCGTATTCCGTAGTAGGAACGGGCAGCACATATTCGTTTTCAGTCATCGCCGAGGGACTGAACATCATATCTGACGTGCCTAAACGCTTGTAGACATAGAACATCACACCCTCGCCAAAGAACTCGCGGCGATACTCGTCGACAATATTGTACTGCACCTCTCCGAGCGAGTAGAAATCGTCGGTGACGTTTACGTTGTGCGAAGCCATGTAGGTTTTCCACAACTGGTTGGCCTCGTTCAGGTCGGTGGTGGTCTCCATGGCTATGAGATAAATCTCCGACAGGCGAATGATGGGCATCACCTGTATCTTGGTGAGCAAGGTCGACAGGTCTGAGGCGCTGCTGTAGGCGTTGGTATCGTAGTAATACTTACGCAGCGTGGGATAACGGTTACCCATGGCATCGACCGTATTATGATTCCAAGTGTAAAGATAGCGGTTGTCGCTGGCCGTGTTTACACCCCAATAGATCATCCAGTCGAGCGACATCTCGTCAACATAGAGCATCGAGCTGCGGTCTACCTGTATCGAGTTGTCACCGCCCAAAAGTGAGTGAGCATAGTCGGCAAGACTGCGGTTGCTCAGTCCGAAGAGGGTTTCGCCGGGCAGGGTGTAATAGCCGTTGGGAATATCGGTCAGGCCGGAGAGCGACTTGCCGCTGTTCTCGATGATATCCATAGCCAACTGGTGAGCCTTCTCGGTCTGGCCGGTGTAGAGATACAGACGGGCCTTGAGGGCACGCACTGCCTGATAGTTGAGACGGAACTGACGGTACTGGAAGAAATCGTCGTCTTCCAAGGCATCATTGTCCGACTGGGCCAGGAGTTGCTCAGCGTGGTCGAGGTCTTGCTCCAACAGCTTGACATAGTCAGAGTAGCTATAGTATGCGGCAATGTCGTTGATGCCGGCCTTCAGGGCGTAGGGCAAAGAGACCTGCTTGACAGCTCCCTGTGGCATCTGGCCGAAGAGGCGCAGCACGTCCATCTGGCAGAAGGCGCGAAGGGCATAGGCCTCGCCTTCTATGACGTTGCGGGCATCGGTACTCTTGATGGCAGAACCATCGGTACCCACATGCTCTATGATCTTATTGGCCTGGGCCACCACGTTGTAGAGTCCGCCATAGATACTCTTCAGGGCAGCCTCGCTATACGTGTTGTCGTACTGGTGATGCCAGAGATAATACTGCGCGGGAAGTCCCGTCTGGTCGGGTTCGGCCCATAGGCAAGCCAAGTTTTCTATATCGGCCATGGTGAGACGCTCACCATAAAGGTTGGCACCGGCGAGATCACTATAGCATCCCGACAGGGCATCTTTGAAACCTTGGTAAGTGGTGAAGAGGTCTTTCTCACGTTCCTCGGTGAGGGGCTTCACGTCGAGCCACTCTGAGCACGATGAAAGCGTGAAGAGGCTGCCCGACAGCAAAGCCACGGCCATGAAGGTATAGCTTCGGGCCTTGCTCTTCCATGTGGCTGCCTTATTAGACTTATTGAATATGTTGTATGTCATATTTTGAAATCGTGTTTTGTTTACCTTGTTTATGTATTCTCAGTAACAGGCAGGTCATCAGAAGGTCAGCGTTACCGAGCACTGCACATTGCGGGCGTAAGGATAATCGGTACCACGCTCGTTCTTCACTGATGACCAATAGAACAGGTCTGAAGCATTGAGACCAAATACCATTGACTCAAGTCCGATGTTGTCGCGCAACCAGGCATTGTTCCAACGATACTGCAGGCTCACGCTCTGCAGTTCGAGCAGACGGTCGTCGAAGACGTAACGTGAGGTGGCCTTGCGTGAATAGGGTGAGAAATTGCTGAAGAAGGTTACATCGCCTGGCTTCAACCACCGGTCTGACAACACGCGGCTGTCTACGTTGTGCTGGCCGACCTCTGATGTGGTGACCTCGACGCGGTCGCGCAGAGTCTGGTTATAGGTCTTGCCACCCCAATGATAGCCAAACGACACGTTGAACGTGAAATTCTTGTACATCAACATGGTGCGGAAGTTGCCCTGCCAGAGCGGTGTGCTGCTACCCAGGTAGACCTTGTCGTTGGCATTCCAGGTAGTGGTCATGTTGCCATCACGATCGTAGAAGATCTCATTGCCCGTACTGGGGTCGATACCTGCCGAACGAACGGCATAAATGGCGTTGAGCGGACGACCCTCGTAGAAGAGGTTGCTCACTTCTACGTTCTGGGCCAGATACACCTCGTTCTGACGCTTGATGGCATCCGAGAGCTTGGTGATCTCATTCTTGTTGTACACCAGCTGGGCACCGACCATCAGGTTGAACTCACGTTCGTAGTCACGAATGATATAGGCATTGGCCGAAGCCTCAAAACCCTTGTTGCGCATCTTACCCACATTGGCGGTGTAAGACGAGAAACCGGAACTCAGGGGCAGGTCCATGGCCGAAAGGAGGTTGGAAGTATTCTTCACATAATAGTTGAACTCTGCTGTGACGCGATTCTTGAGCAGACCCATCTCCATACCGATATTCAGCTCCTTGGTCTTCTGCCAGGTAAGCGCAGAATTGCCCAGGCCCATCATGTTGGCAGCGGCCCAACTCAGGTAGCGGCTGTCTGAATCGTAGCTATAGGTGGTGTACACGCTCTCGGTGGTGAAGTCTTGCGTACCCGTCACACCATAGCTGGCCTTGAGGCGCAGGTTGCTGAACAGCTTCTGGTTGTTCATGAAGTGCTCATTATGGATGTTCCAACCGATACCCGTACTCCAGAAAGGAGCGAAGCGCTTGTCGCTGCCAAACTTAGAACTTCCATCCACACGATAGCTCAGGTCTATGTAATAACGATTGTCGTACGTATAGGTGGCGTTGCCCGTAAAACCTACGAGGCGCACGGTGTTTTTACTGCCCGAGGGAGAGCTGTCGAGCTGGTACTGCGCGGCATTGCCTATAAAATTGAGGTTGGAGTTGGAGAAGCCCTCTGCCGTAAAGCTGTAGTTTTCGAGATGCTGCTCAGAGATGCTATAGTCGGCACCTACATAGAGTTGGTGCTTCTCGTTGAAAGTCTTCGAATAGCTCATGGTCAGGTTGCCACTGAGCAGATTGTCTTTGCCTGTGCCATAGGTATACGATCCCTTGCGGAGCATACCACTGGCGGTCTGATATACTTCGGCGTTGAACGCAGAGTGCTCGGCAGGCAGGAAGTAGTCGGAAGAGCGACGGGTGTCGGTGATACCTAACTTCGCGCGAAGACGCAGGGCGTCGGTGATAGACCATTCCACCGAGAAGTTGTTGATGAAGGTGAAATACTCTGACTTGTTGATCGTATTGAGCGTGGCATCATAGAGTGGATTACCTACGCCCGTAGGACTGTGGTGTATGTCGTCGAAGGTCTGCACGATATTGCCATCCTCGTCGTAAGGACTATCGTAAGGCTGCATGTTCACGTAATCGGAGAATGAGCCATACTTACTCTCACGGGCATGGTTGCTCGTCACTGAGGTGTAGTTGCGGAAGATCAGGTTCTTGACCGAATACATGAGGGTGATATCACCATTCAAAGTGCGACGGTTAGAGCCCTTCATGGCACCCTCGATACCATTATAACCTAACGAGGCTGCCCAGCGGAATGCCTGGGCACCACCATCGAGACGCACATTGTAGTTCTGTCCCACACCGGTGTGTACAGGCTTATGAATCCAGTCAATGTCTACGCCGTTGAGCACCTTCTGCAAACGTTCGTTGTAATAACGGTTGTAGAGATACTGTAAAGTTTGGCCGTCGCCATCATAAAGACCTACGGCTTTTTCAAGCTGCAACTTCTGTGCGGCATTGAGCAGGTCGTAACTACCCAGATCGGGAATCTCGAGTGTCAAACCAGCCTTGGCAGTAACACGCAAGCGACCTTCTTTGGGCTGACGTGTCACCACTACAATGACACCATTGGCACCACGCGAACCGTAAATGGCCGTTGCGGCGGCATCCTTGAGGATGTTGATGCTTTCGATCTGATCGTCATTGTAGTCCATGAGTTTGGTGAGTGAGATCTCGAAACCATCTAATATAATAAGAGGTGTATTTACCGTCTGGGCCGCGTTCTGGTTAAACTCCTCCACATTCATAGGCAAAGTCGAAGAACCACGAATGTTAAGGTTGGGCAACACGTTGGGGTTGCTACCGGCAAGATTATTCACCGCGAAATTGAGTGAAGCGTCGACGTTCTTCAGGGTCTGCAAGAGATTGGTTCCCCGATACATATCGAGCTGTTCGCGGTTGACCGTAGACACGGCGCCCGTATAGCTCTCTTTGGCCTTACGGAAAATACCCGTCACAATGACGTCGCCCAGTTCCTTGGTATCGCCTTCGAGTTCAATGCGCATCTCCTTGCTGATAGGCACACGCTTGGTCTTCATGCCAACGTATGAAACCTCGACCATCTTGTCGGTCGTGAGGTAGTAGTCAAAATGGAATGCGCCATTGACATCGGTCACGGTCACAACTTGGGTACCGGCCACACGCACCTGCGCGCCGATTACGGGCTCGTTGGTGCCTTTCTCCACTACGTAACCGCCCACGGCCTACAAATGCTGGCTGGGGTCTGGCTTCTGGGTGGAATCGGGGTACCTGACGATATTGACGAACTTGCCGTCAACCGTGAAGCCCAGGTCGGTGTTGGCCAAAGCCTGGCGCAGCACCTCGAGTGCCGAAGCATTGTTCACACTGAGCGTGACGTTGTATTTGGACACTTCGTCATAGTTGAACAAGAATTTGTAAGGAGTAGCGCCTTCCAGACGTTGGAAGACAGAGACGAGAGGCTCATTGCGGAAGGTAATCGTCAAACCCACATCATTCTGCGCATGAAGGGACAATGACGAACAAACCATTGCCACAACAAGTGTCAGCAACAGAAGCGTTCTTTTCATACAATT
This sequence comes from Bacteroidota bacterium, assembly GCA_023425865.1. Taxonomy (GTDB): domain Bacteria; phylum Bacteroidota; class Bacteroidia; order Bacteroidales; family Bacteroidaceae; genus Prevotella. Next base: position 69,571 of record JAFABV010000021.1, read on the forward strand.
AAGATAAAATATAAAATAATAATAATCTCTTTAATACAACCAATAACAATGAACATGAAGGAATAGACACACCATGTCAGAATAGAAGGACAAATGTCTTATGCTCGTCATGCCAACAGATGGCTGCCGAGATAAAACCATCATCCTTGACGGACAATTTTAAATCTATTATCAAATGATGTTGCAAAGTTAACATTAATCAACGAATAAAGCGAATCTTTATCCGTGTTTTTTCCATTCCTTGCGACATAAAGATAACTTCGGGCCAACAATTACGTACATCAAGGCACAACAAGGATAGAATGGTTACATACCAATCTCTCTCACGTGCTGCTCAAACTCCTCACGCGGGCAAATGGCCTTGTTCTTGATACGAGCTCTATAATTGTATATGGAGTTGGGAGAATAACGCAGGAACTCAGCTATGCGTGAACTCTCTTCAATGCCCAAACGTATCAACGCAAAAATACGAAGGTCGGTAGTCAACTGATGCTTTGATGTGGTGATAATCCTATAATCGGGTTGCAAAAGCGCATTGAAATCAGAAACAAAGTTGGGAAAGAGGTTGAGGAACACAGTATCAAAGTTATCGAACAGTTCCCGTATCTCGTCTTCTTTCAGGTCTTCTGAACTGGTCATAATCATCAAATCCTTGATCTGATTGGCTTTCAACTTGCGGTTGACCTTCATGCGATAGGCATCAAGTTTATCGATATACTCCGAACAAGCACTTAAGAACTTGCCTATATATTCATCCTTTACCTTGTTCGTTTCACTCAATTTCTTGTTTAGTAGCTCCAACTGTTCATTATTACCTGTCAGTCGATTATTCAATTCGGAGAGCTGGGCGTTGATTCTACTCAAGTCATTTCGGGCAACCGACAGTTGTTTCTTTTGGCGTGACACATAGATGAAAGAAGCCAACAGAAAGACCGACAGCAAACTAACTGCCACAATCAGCCACCTGAGCATCGAATTGGAACGACTAAGATTGGCCTTATAGGTATCACTGATGACACCCAACACCGGCGACACGAGCCAACTCCTTAAGTGCGTATTATACCGTTGCGTACAGTTCCACGAATATTCTATGTATCGATTAGACCGCTCCAAGTCACCCTCAATGCTGAGGATTTTTGCCAGACTCCATAACGAGGCCTGATCCATCACCGCATTGCGGATGTCACTCAACGCTGAGAGTGTAAGCCAATACTTACGTTGCTCTGTATCACCCATACCTGAGTAGATTTCTGATCGAAAGAACGCCATGTTGGCATATTCCGGACTATTCTCTTTCACCTGTTTGAGCCAAACATCACTCAACTTCAGGGCTTGCCGATAATCGCGCTCAGTACATAGCTGCACTATCTTACGCCAGAGGAAGAGATTGTCCGTAGGCAAAAGAACATTGCAAAGAGAATCTCTGTAAACATTGGACAGATGATAACTTCGCTGCTTAAGTTCCTCGTCCTTCGAATAGTAACCCATCTCGCCATAAAGATGGTTACAACAGTAATAATAATCTATCAGCTGCTGCCCTTTGAGGCTCTGGCGATTCACCAAGTGCAGATACTTCAACGCCTCATTATAAAAGCCGGCAGCAGCGTATTGGTGTGCCAAGGCAATATATGAATCCTGAACCTTGTTATACTGATTCATTTTTTGGGCAAGACCAACACATATATTAAGGTAATGCAGCGCCGAATCATTCATAAAAGATTTATTAGCATCGTAAAGCCCCCAAGCCAACTCATATTTCGACATATTATCGGAAGCCGCGTCATATTGGTTACGCATCGCGGTTATTGCCTCCTGTTTGTCCATAATATAATGTTCGCTCTTCTTAATTTCCCTATCAAGGCACTGATAAAGAGAATCAAGATTGAAGGCTGCCACTTGCACTGGACAAGGAAAAACCACGATAAGGAAGCAAATAAGAAAATGTTTCATCGAAATCATATAGCATTGATAACATGACAAAGATAAGCAATGTTGCACTATATTCCAAATTCGGTTGCCCATAATAATTAGCATCTGTCTATATTTTATCGGTAAATATCTATATTGTGAAGTAACGCCAAAACCCATAACTCTCTGATAATAAGAGATGATGTATAAACGAAGCAACAAAATTATCCACATCTAACACTTTGCCACATTTAATGCCTATGGAAAAACGCTTAAATTTGCAAATGTACTTCATGTATTACGCTAACTTTGGGCATCCTGAGCCCTCACAAGTCAGGTTACTTTATTTATTTAATATTTTCCTAATGAAAGCAAACAACCATTCTATCCAGATGCAGCGATTACCGCTGCTGTTGTTGGCCCTGATGGTCTCGCTCTTGGCTTTTGGACAAAAGGCATCAATCAGCGGAACTGTCACCGATGGATCTAAAGAACCCATCATCGGTGCTTCGGTTATCCAACAAGGCACATCGCTCGGTGTGGTGACCGACCTTGACGGACATTTCACCATTGAGGTGCAACCCGGTGCGCCACTTACCGTATCTTATGTCGGATACAAAACCGTAACGGTGAAGGCCGCACAGAACATGAGTATCGTACTCTCGGAAGACGTCAATGTACTTGAAGAGGTCGTAACGATTGGTTATGGTTCCGTCAAGCGTAAAGACGTCACTACGTCTGTGGCAAGTGTTTCCACGGAAGACCTTGACACACGGCCTATTGTCTCTGCCGCCCAAGGCATGCAAGGCAAAGCCGCAGGTCTGCAGATCATGCAAGCCAGTGGTCAACCCGGTTCCTCGCCCACCATACGTGTGCGTGGTACAACTTCATTCAACGGCTCAAACAGTCCTCTGTATGTCGTAGACGGCGTGCCCCTGACGAGCATTGATTTTCTTTCGGCTGATGATATTGCCGACATCCAGGTTTTGAAAGATGCTTCGAGCGCTGCTATCTATGGTAGCAGGGCTGCCAACGGCGTTATCATCATCAACACCAAACAAGGTAAGTCTGGCGAAAGCAAGATTACATTCAACGCCCATTATGCCTTCAACACAGTTCGTGATGACACGAAGGTGCTGAATGCCTGGGAATACAAAACGCGAGTTCGGGATAAGATTAGTATGCAAATAGGTCCAATTGCCTTGTCTTTTCCACATGCACAGGCAGTGCCTCTGGTTTGTTGTCAAAGAAGCAGTAGGCAGTGAGAGCCGAGCATAGGTTCATGATGAAATTATGTATGGAGCGGTGGCGTGAATGCACGAGGTTTGCTTTGTTCTTGAGTAGTTCGTTAAAGCATTCAAAGATGTAGCTTTTTCTGAGTAGAATCTTGTCCCACATGGGCATGAGCTTATTCTTCATGTTGGCCTTGAACCCATGCACGAGATGGTTTCCCTGGTCGAAAAGACGCTCGAAGAGTTCCTGCTTGATATAGCCTCTGTCGGCGAACACCTTCCCATAGAGTTCCTTGGTGAACACCTCCCACACCCGACTGTCTCG
>JAFABV010000047.1 GCA_023425865.1 Bacteroidota bacterium
TTATTGAGATAGGCGTCCATGCGCGGCGACTGAATGCCTGTCAGATTGTAGCCGGCGCTCATATTAAAAATAAACGAGCGTTTGCCGCTTGGGCTGAGGCTAAAATCTTCTTCAACAAGATGCAACAGCACCCAGGCTTTAATGTACTCCTCATACGCTTTTTCCACCGTGAACTCGCTGGACCACTCGGTGTTAAAGCCTTCGTCGTCGGCGTCGATGCAGGGTTTGGCGACAGGCGGCTCATGTTCCTGTACGGTTTTCAGCTCGATGAAACGGGCGCCGGCCAGGTACGCCACCACAATATTCTGGGCTAACTGAGTATGCGGCCCGGCGGCGGGGCCTACGGCTGTCTCAATGGTTTCGCCAAACAGGGCAAAGGTCTGCCGGTTCTTCTTATGGAAAAAATGGCAGGAAGGATAGCCAAAGACAGAGCGATCGGCTGCATATTCTTCAAAAATCCGCGCAATAAGCTGAGGCAGGGGAACCGGTCTCATTAAGTCTCCCATTTGTCATTCCTCCCGGTTATGTTCGTTATTTGCAGAGGGCAATGGTGCTTTACTATCATTTTTTCCGGCTGTAGGGCGTCTCCTTCAGCGGTAAATCAGTGCGGACTTTGCCGTCCAGCCTGAGATACGCGGCGGCTACGGCCGGGGCGGTGGGAACCGAGGTGATTTCACCGACGCCTTTGGCCCCATAGGCCAGTTCAGCCTGGTTCTTTTCCACGATAATACTTTGTATTTCGGGGATATTGCCGGCCCGGAAGAGGCCTAACGTGCCGAACTTAACCTGCGGAATGCCGGCCTGAAGCGGAAAGTCTTCGGTCAGCGCATACCCCAGGCTCATAACCACACCGCCTTCAATCTGGCCTTCCACGCCCAGCGGGTTAATAGCTTTGCCGACATCATGGGCGGCAACCACTTTAACCAGCTTGCCGGCCTCATCGACAATGACCACCTGGCTGGCATAGCCATAGGCGACATGGCTGACCGGGTTGGGTTTGTCAGAACCCATGGGGTCAGTGAGCCCCGCGTATTCACCGTAAAATTCATGGCCTTCCAGTTCAGCCAGCGAGGCTGCCGCCAATGCTGCCTTAAGTTTCAGTCCCGCCTGGCGGGTGGCCTCGCCGGTAAATACCGTCTGCCGGGAGGCGGTGGTGGTGCCGGAATCAGGGGTGAGATAGGTATCCGGTGGAGCGGCCGCTATCCGGGAAGCATCGAGGCCTGTTGTTTCCGCTAAAATCTGGGTCATAACGGTGACCAGGCCCTGGCCGATACAAGCCGCCCCGGTAAGAATGACGACCTGGCCGTTGGCGATTTTCAGCTTGACCCGGCCAATATCCGGCAGCCCGACGCCGATACCGGCGTTTTTCATGGCACAGGCCAGACCGGCGTACTGGCTGGAATCAAAAGCCGCTTTAACAGCCAGCAGCGTTTCTTTCAGCGCAGTGCCCTGATCGGTAATTTGCCCGTTAGGCAAGACCTGGCCGGGTTCGATGGCATTGCGCCAGCGCATTTCCCACTGGGACAGGCCTGCCTGTTCGGCCAGCAGGTTGATATTGGTCTCCATGGCGAAACAGGACTGGGTAACGCCGAAACCCCGGTAGGCGCCGGCGGGCGGATTATTGGTATAGACACCCAGGCCGGTAATATCCACATTGGCGATCCGGTACGGCCCGGCGGCATGGGTGCAGGCCCGCTGCAGCACCGGCCCGCCCAGCGAGGCATACGCGCCGGTATCGGCCAGAATTTCGGCTTTCATGGCCGTAATGACGCCATTTTCGTCACAGGCCGTAATAAACTCCATTTCCATGGCATGGCGCTTGGGATGGACACAAATGCTCTCCTGGCGGCTCAGCGTATGTTTCACCGGCTTTTTGGCATGCCAGGCCAACAGCGCGGCGTGATGCTGCACGGATAAATCTTCCTTGCCGCCAAAACCGCCGCCCACCATTTTGCTGACAATGCGTACGTCGTTTTCCTCTACTCCCAGCAGGGAAACAATGCCATGGTGGTCATCGTAGACATTCTGCCCGGCCGTATACACCGTCAGGGTGCCGTCCGGATGGGGGACGGCCAGGGCGCTTTCCGGCTCAAGAAAGGCATGTTCGGTAAACGGCGTGGTGTAACGCTGGCGGACAACATGCCTGGCAGCGGCGATAGCGGCATCGGCATCGCCGCGTTTAAGCACGGTTTTGGCCAGCAGGTTTCCTTTGGGATGCAGTTGCGGCGCACCCTCAGCCAGCGCCTGCCGGGGTGAGGTAAGCGGCGGCAGTTCTTCGTACTCCACGTGGATTAGCTTAACGGCCGCCCGGGCGATTTCTTTGCTGACGGCGGCCACCGCCGCCAGGGCATCGCCGATATAGCGGGTTTCCTCCCCCTCTGCGATAAAGGCCGGCCAGTCGGGAATAATATGGCCCTGGTGGCGCCGTCCGGGAATATCCCTGGCGGTGATAACGGCTTCGACGCCGGCAAGCGCCAGGGCAGGTGAAATATCAATGCGTTTGATCAGCGCCCGCGGGCTGGGAGAGCGTAAAATGGCGGCATACAGCATGCCGGCCACATACATGTCATCCACGTATTCAGCCAGTCCCAGGACTTTGTCGCAGGCATCAATGCGCGGCATTCTGTCGCCCACTTTATAGTCGCTCTCCGCCGGCGGCGTAAAGCCTGCCCTCAGGGCCTGGGCGGCCAGCAGCACGGCCTGCTCGATTTTAACATAGCCGGTACAGCGGCACACATTGCCGTGCAGCGCCTTTTTCACTTCGGCAACGGTCGGGCAGGCGGTTTTATCCAGTAAAGCCTTGGCGCTGATTACCATGCCGGGAATGCAGAAACCGCATTGTACGGCCCCGGCGGCGGCGAACGCCCAGCTGTAGATATCTTTTTCCCGCGCAGGCAAGCCTTCCACTGTGAGCAGGGTTTTACCGGCGATTTTGGCCGTTGTCAGCACGCAAGCCCGCACGGCCTTTCCGTCCAGCAGCACCATACACGCACCGCAGGCGCCTTCGGCGCAGCCGTTTTTTACCGAGGTAAGCCGGGCGTAATCCCGAAGGTACGCCAGCAGGCTTATATCTGTGTCACAGGCGGCCGGCTGACCGTTTAGCATAAAGCTATACATACGTAATCCTCCTGTTCAGGACAGGTTTTACTATGACAGACATCCAGGAAAATGCCTTTTCAGCAATGATGGCCGGTGGTTTCAGTCAGTCCGGCGTCGTCCGCCGCTTTCCTGCCGCATTCATTAAAGAAATAGTTGAGAGCCAGCGCACTGACGCTGCCGGCGGTAATGCCGCTATGCAGAATTAATTGGGCAAACTGCGGCAGCTTGTGATAAAAGCCGGGCGCTGCCAGCGGAATAAGACCAACTCCCAGGCTTACAGCCACAATCATGGCATTATGGTTGCCGTCAAACGGCACTTTGGCCAGGGCCCGGATGCCGCTGGTCGCCACCATGCCAAACATGGCAATGCCGGCACCGCCAAGTACCGGGTTGGGAATGGCGGCAACTACGGCGGCCGCTTTGGGAAATAAGCCGAGCGCTGCCAGGATAAGTCCGGCCGCCACGACCACATAGCGGCTTTTAATGCCGGATAAGGCCAGCAGGCCGACATTTTGGGCGAAGGCCGAGTGCGGGAAGGTATTCATAATACCGCCCAGCAAGGTGGAAAACGAATCGGCGCGCAAACCGCGGGCCAAATCGGCACTGGTTACCGGTTTGCCGACAATTTCGCCAACCGCAATTATATCGCCGGTGGTTTCGGTCATGATGACCAGAAAGGCCAGGGTCATAGAAATAATGGAAGTTATATCAAATACCGGCCTGCCGAAAGCCAGGGGCGTAACTGCCGAAAACCAGGCGGCGGCAGCTACCTGCGAGAAGTCGGCCATCCCCAGGGGAATAGCCAGCAGAGTGCCGGCCACCAGCCCCAGCAGGACGGCGATATTGCTCCAGAAACCGGCCAGCAGGCGATACAAAACAATAACAATGGTCAGTACCGTAAAGGCCAGCGCGATATTGGGAAAATCAGCAAAGTCCGCCGCCGCCGGATTCCCTCCCCCGGCCCAGCGCACGGCTACCGGCAGCAGCGACACGCCAATCAGGGTAATGATGGTGCCGGTGACGACCTTGGGAAAAAACCGGATCAGCTTACTGAAATAAGGACTTACGAAATAGCCGATGATACCGGCGGCGATGGTGCCGCCGAAAATCCCCGGCAGCCCGTGCGCTTTGCCTACCAGGATCATCGGCGCTACGGCGGCAAAGGATACACCCTGCATAATGGGGCTTTGAATCCCCATATTTAAAACGCCCAGGGACTGGATCAGCGTGGCGATCCCAGCCACCACCAGGTCGCACTGAATGAGGTAAATCAGTTGCGCCGGCGGCAAGCCTAATGCATTGGCAATAATGAGCGGTACTGCCACTGCGCCGGCGTACATGGCCAGCACGTGCTGCAGCCCGTAGGTAAATAACTGTCCTTTGGGCAGCATTTCATCAACAGGAGCTACTTTGGTTTTCACTGGTGAGTTGCACCTCTTTTGCAAATATTCGCAATTTTAGTTGTGTGATCCTTACTTGTGAAATGGTTGCACTGCCTATACATCGTAAAGCGGCTGACGAATTGTTTGTCACGCGTCATAACCGCGAATTTTTCTAACATCAATCAGTTTTTTGAACCATATAAAATAGTATTTGCAGAGATACTCCTTAACGGGAGTATCTCTGCCTTTTCTTTATAAAATTACGTGAGTTCCCGTTTTTCCGGCCACAGCTTCTTCCAGTGA
>JAFABV010000049.1 GCA_023425865.1 Bacteroidota bacterium
AACCACGTCTTTTCCCAGAGATGAGGGGGCCTAATTGTGAAAATCAAAAGACCAAGACTTATTTACAGCAAGTTACAGATGAGAAATAGGATTTTCCCAGTTTTATCGGACAGCAATAATATAAAACGACGCGACACTTCGGGTAGAATCATCAGTCTTAGACATGGAGACTCCATGACAAAAGCAGCATCATGAAACGGACATAAACCGGTAGGGACTATTAGAAGCAATCGAACAGCGTTGGGGATGAGAGGTTGCTCACAGTATGACTCGCGCAAATTGACGCTTAGCCCACCCATTTGCGATTAGGTCTGTATGATGTGTGATGCGGTGGAACCCCTCTAATAAACAAGCAGACCGGAGGACGAATGGCCCCCGGTCTGAATGGTATATATAGCTGTTGACAATCGTCAAGCAGTGATTAATCTCTGTTCCCGAATATTCTCAGAAGGTAGAGGAACAGGTTGATAAAGTCGAGATACAATGTCAAGGCACCCATCAAGGCGTACTTCTGAGCCACTTCACCCATATCGGTCTGCATAGCCAGCATACGCTTGATCTTCTGGCTGTCCCAGGCAGTTAGTCCCACGAAAATGGCCACGCCCACATAGCTCAGGATGAGGTCGAACATGGCACTCTTGAGAAAAATATTCACCACGGTAGCAATGACAAGGCCAATGAGTGCCATGAACAGGATGTTGCCAATCCTACTCAGGTCGGTCTTGGTGGTGTAACCATAGAGGGCCATGGCAGCAAAGGTACCTGCGGTGATGAAGAACACCTTGGCGATGCTGGTCATCGAATAGACTACGAATATGCTCGACAGTGTCACACCATTGAGGGCAGAGTAAATAATAAACAGTGTGGTGGCTGTTGACAGCGACAGACGGTCAATGCGCGCCGTGGTATAGAACACCAACCCCAACTCAGCAAGTAGCAGCACCCAGATCATGGTACTGTTGCCATAGATCATCTGCAGCAGACTGGGGCTTGTGGCTACGCCGTACGCACAGATGCCTGTGATGGCCAGAGCCAGGGTCATCCACACATAAACCTTGCGCATCAGGGCAGGGAATGTTGCCGACAGTGCGCCATCTTTTTGCTGAACTAACTGTTCTAATTCTCGAATGTCCATTTTCTTTAATATTATGTTATATTTCTCTTGATGGCTACAAATATACGCCATTTACTGAGTAATAACAATTTCCGTGCCATTCTTTTTCCCTTTTTTAAGTTTTTATGCCCGAGGGGCGCAGGAGGTGTTTCCATATAGAGGGGGTGCTTGGCACGCAGGGGAGGCATATCACGCAGATGCTTTTTTGCACGCGGAGCCGCAGAGGTTTGGAGTTATGCCACTCGTGGGAGAGGGCCGCCAGCGGCCAAAGGAGGATACGGAGGCCGCCCCACTGTGCATTGGGCCTCGGAGAGGCACCGCTCAATAGCTGAGGGCTTCGCGAGGCACGAGCGAAACCCTCAGGTCGCTTTTGCGTTGTATTATCCACCTCTGGAGGAGGTGCCCAGCAACGGCACACCTTCTTTGCCCACACCACGTGTTTTTTTTTTAACACGGATGGCACGGAAATTTCGGAATTGCCATCCGGCACACCTTGATACTACGGATCATCGCTTTGCGATGGGCGGATGGCACGGAAACTGCCTCCATTTCTCCATTCCTCCTCAGGCCGTAGGCCCTCTGCTTACCATCCCTTTCCTCTGCATCGAAGATGCAAAACTCTAACCCCTCTGCGGCTCTGCGTGCAAAAATCCCCCCCTACGTGCGTAACGATACACGTCGCCACACGTCGTTTTTTTAACACGGATGGCACGGATTTTTCGGAATTACCATCCGGCACACCTTGATACTACGGATCATCGCGTCGCGATGGGCGGATGGCACGGAAACTGCCTCCACTTCTCCATTCCTCCTCAGGCCGTAGGCCCTCTGCTTACCATCCCTTTCCTCTGCATCGAAGATGCAAAACTCTAACCCCTCTGCGTCTCTGCGTGCAAAAAAATCCCCCTACGTGCTCAACGATATACGTCGCCACACGTCTTTTTTTTAACACGGATGGCACGGATTTTTCGGAATTGCCATCCGGCACACCTCGATACTACGGATCATCGCTTTGCGATGGGCGGATGGAACGGAAACCTGCCTCACGTTTCTCATTGACCACACTTTCGCAATGCGGAAATATGATAGCGTCTAACAAATACTCCGCGTCTGCTTTTTCAACAATCCATTGGCTATCTCATTATCTATCTGCAATTCCTCACAATCCATTGGCTTTACATAAGCTGTCTGTTATCCATCATGATTTATCTGCTTTCCATCACTTCCTTGCTTTCCCCGAAGGGGATAAACTCTTGATAGGGCACGGTTGGCCGGAATGGCGACCGAAGGGAGACATGACGTGCCTACCGTGTCTAAGCTCGCGCCGGATGGATGAACTCTGTAGGAGTTCAACAGGTGTCTACATCCAACAACGCTTCGCGCCAACCATATTCATAAAGTGTTGAACTCTTACAGAGTTCTTATACATCCGATACGACGGTTAGACAGGGTAGTCGCTTCGCGCCAACCCTGCCCTATCAAGCGTTCAACCCCTTCGGGGTAGGAGAACTCCGTGGAGACAGATAGCATGGAGAGAATGGTATTTGGCATGCCAAGGAGGGCGTATGTTGCACACAGGTGTTTCTTTGGCACGCAGAGCCGCAGAGAGTTTGGAATTGCGCATCTTCGATGCAGAGGATGAGATGGAATCAGAGGACCTACGGCCTGAAGAGAAAGGGAGAAATAGATAAAACGGCAGCAGGTTTCCGTTCCATCCGTCCATCGCATCGCGATGCTCCGTGCTATCAAGGTGTGCCGGATGGCAATTCCGAAAAATCCGTGCCATCCGTGTTAAAAAGAAAACATGCGCGGGGGTGGTTATTTAGCGCAGGAGTTTTTGGGACACGCGGAAATTATTTTTGGCACGCAGAGCCGCAGAGAGTTTGGAGTTGCGCATCTAAGATGCAGAGGATGAGATGGAATCAGAGGACCTACGGCCTGAAGAGAAAGGGAGAAATAGATAAAACGGAAGCAGGTTTCCGTTCCATCCGTCCATCGCGTCGCGATGCTCCGTGCTATCAAGGTGTGCCGGATGGTAATTCAGAGTAATCAGGGATATCCGTTGTTCAAATATCCATGTGGAGTGATGGTTACTGCACGCAGCGGTGTTATTTTGGCATGCAGGAGCGGATAATTCACGCTGGCAGATGACGACGATGATTAAACATAAAAAAGGGAACGCGCCCGAAGACACATTCCCTTAAAAAGATTGAGCTATAGTTGATATTTCTGTTATCGCACAGCTACAAATAGATGATTGACAGCCAGCACCGTTAATTATTAAACGGATTGGTGATGGCCTTGGCACTCAGCTTAAACCAGTTGTCGGGATTGCTGGTGTCGGTCATGAGGATGTACGACGGGTTAGCCACACGGTCGGTCTCCAACTTGAACGTCCTTGGGTTACCATCAATACCGAAGGGGAACAAGGCGTAGTTGAGTTTGCAATTGCTGTAGAAATACGGACCGTTACCTGGCTTTGCGTCACCCTTCTTCGTAAACGTGATGGTTATTTGATCATCTCCGACAAGTTCGTAAGTCCAGTACATTGCACCAGAGTATCTGCTTACCAAGCACTGGAATCCGAATCCAGACCCTTCGAGGTCGCAGAAACCAAAGGAGGCCTGTGCAAGACTCATGTTCAATACTGTAGCCAATCCGTTCTGGAACTCCTTCCAATAGGGTTGACCGTATGGACTGATGTTGCTGAAACTGAAATACCACTTGCTTGCAACCAACTGCTGGTTGAGCGGAACGATGACCGGACCAAGCGTCGTCGTGTTGTCACTAAGTTCGGGCCATGTGTCGCCCGTGCAGTTGAAGCCATTGATCGCTTTGCCGTTGACGGTGTAGGTCTTGTAAAACTCCACACCCTTATCGGTAACGATGTAAGGCAGGTCAGTCGTCACACCAGTCTCTGTATCAGTAGCCTCAAATTGGCGATAGGAGTTCTTTGTAGGCAATACCTTGTCGCCTACTTTCAGCGTATAATTGGCGCTGGAGATAAAGTTCTCCATATCTTCCACCTTCTTAAGGTAACCACTCCAGTCCTCAGGAGCTGGAGTCATGACGATACGGTTATAGTGCTTCTTTCCCGTCATGATAATACTGTCGGACGTGGCCTTGAGCACCCGAAACTCCAAATCGCCCTGAAAACCTTCACCATTGCGTCCCCACCCTGCGGGATTGCTGGGCTCAGAGAAGAAGTGCATGATCTTGTTGTATTCGTCGAACGACAGGATGATGCCGGCACTCTGATCTACTTTGTAATGCGAGGTGACCTTCTCTTCAGAACCATAAATATCGCTCATCACAGTCACATTATCGCCATCAAACTTACAGAGCACATTGTACCCACCGAAATCCAAGTCTCCGTACATGCGCATGAGCCATCCTGTGGGTGAGGATTGCAGTGTCGTCTTGGTAGACTGGATGACTTCTATGGCACGTTGTGCAGAAGTCTGTGGGAAGGCATCGTCTACCTCGGGTGTACAACCCGTATAGATGGTCGTGGCTGCCAGCAACAGCAGCATATTGATTATTTTTTTCATACGTGCATCACTTTAGGTTCTTTAAATCGAGAGTCTTAATTTCGTTGGCACGACGAAGTACCACATCGCGGAGCTGGTCCATGTCAATATTCCAAGAGTTCTTGAAGTATGCCTTCATGATCTCTAATTTCTGCACAATGGCATCGCGCCCGGTAGTGTCGTAAGCGGGCTGCTTGCGATACTCGAACACCGGCACCTTATGATATTCGGGCACTGGCTGCCCTTCACTATCGTAGAGCGTCTGGCCATTGGCGTCGGTCATATATATCGGCTGTCTTGTACCCATGGTAACAGGATATATCTTTCCGCCATAGCTGAAATAGATGACCACGTTACCGTTTTCGTCTAAATCGTACAAAAGCGTGGAGTGCGCCTTGTCTTTGACCACGAGATTACCGTTCACCTTATAATATAGGTCGTTGCCTTGGCTGTCCTTGGCATAGATAATATCGCCATTGGCATCTCTCTGGGGCACGAGGCTTCCGTTCGCGTCGTATACCGGAATCTTGTTGCCCTGAGCGTCGGTGAGATAGATGTAATTGCCTTTGGAATCCTTGGCATAAACGGTATCGCCAGTGGCCGTGAGCTGTGCCGCCATACCTGCCTGCAAGATCTTCTCCCAGGCCTCGGGCGTCTTGGTGATGTAGGTAGAGTAAATCTCGGCAAAGTCCTCGTTGTACTCGCTGCTGCCATAACCGGTCACAAATCCCATCGCTGGTGCATCGGCATCCTCTACGTTGATCCAGTTGGTGGTCTGGTATTTACCCGCAGAGACGGCCCTGAACTCCGTGCTATAGTTCTTGGTCTGTGTCAAGATGTGACAGAACTCGTGGTGCATGGTATGGAAGAACCAGTAATTCATGTCCATGGGGTTAGAAGTGTGATTGGGGAAAGCACTCTCCTGGTCGATATAGGGATTGTCGGGCTGGAGGGCATTGACATTGAAGAGCGTGATCTTCACGCCACCCTCTGCCGTACCCAGAATGATCTCACCCTGACTGTTGTACTCTGGAGAACCCAGGAACTGGAACACACGAGGACTATACTGCTTGAGGAAGTCGGGGCCCGCCTCTTCGTCGTACGCGCCCAGCCATACATGCTTGATGGCAATAGCCAATGCCTTGGCTTTAGCGGTGTCGGCCGGAGAGATATTGTACCTGTTGTCGGTTTCGAGATCATTGTATCTATACAATACCTTGATATTGTAAGGATCTGTATAATTTTTGACGAGCCATTGGTCAAAGCTACTTGTCGATGAACTGCCATTGACAAAGATCGATTCAGAGTTGAGATCATCGTTTGAGCAGGCAGAGAAAGTCAAGACGGCCAAAAGCGTCATCACGAATATTCTGATGTATTTCATATTGTGATAGTCTTAATGGTTTTACTATTTTCTGGGGTTTGCTTCCAATCCGGCCTTCACCACGTCGGCAGGCAACTGGATGGCTCCGCGCAGGTCACCGGGTTCGAATACCAGCGCCTCCTCACCGTCGAGGTTGTGACTGAACTTGATGCCGTAGCGCTTCAGGTCTTGGAATCGCAATCCTTGGCGCATGGTCTCGATACGGCGCATGTGCAGGATGGTCTGGATGATGTTCTCCTGCGTGCCAGCCTCTACGGTGAATCCCTGTGGGCTCAGCGTCTTCTTGACCGAACGCTGCAAGTCGCTCGTGGGCACGGTGGGTTGGTAGGCGAGCTTATCCATAAAGTCATTGATGACGGCCTCGGTGAAGGGAGTGTATCCTGCGGTGCAGTGTGAGGCCTGCCAAGCATTCATGTCGGCCAGCGCCTTGTCATACTGCTTGGTGAGGGCGTATGCCTCGGCGCGCACCAGCAGCGTCTCTTCGCCCGTGAACACAGGGTCTACGATGTGCGCGTATCCGGTGCCGTTGACCTTGTCGGTATATTCAAACTTCTCGCGGATGTTGGGGAAGAACACCACCTGCGCATTACCATATTGGTAGTTAGACACCAGAAGATGCGTGGTAGCTTTTGACGTCGTGGCATCCGACCCAGAGCCCCAAGGCATGCGTACCCAATAAGTCTCATTGAGAATGAGCACACGGCTATGGTTGTAGCGGAGATACGAGCTTGAGCCATTGAAAACGCGTGCAGCAGTAGAGTATGCCGTCAGCAACATCAGGTTGGCATTCTCTCCTGATGAGATATAGGCATTGTTGATGTCTTCAGTACCGGCCAGGTCATTGAACTGCCAGTAGTCGCGAAGCACTCCCGAGGGATTGTTGCCCAGTACCTCTGTGGCGTATTGAATGGCCTTGTCCCACTTCTGGTAGTAGAGGTTGAACCGAGCCGCGAAGGCGTAGGCAGCCTTGCGGTTGAAGTGATACTTCACGGCCTTGCCGGCGAGGTGGTTGTCGTCGACCATGGGCAGCGCCTCCTCGATGTCGGCATTGATCTTCGCGTACAACTCTTCGAGTGTACCGCGCTCATACTTTGTCTCCACGCTCTGCTCGGGCTCTGTGGGGTAAGGCAAGCCAAGGTATTCGCCGGCCTTATCGGGGTTATAGGCCATGCAGAAGGTGTTGGCCATGACAAACATGCCGTATGCACGGCAGAGCAAGGCCTCCGCGCGCTGCGGCTTCAGCTGGTCGGCCCCAATGCTGTTGATGCCCTGCAATGCCTCGTTGGCCGTAGCCACGGCTGTATAACAACTGTTCCACAGCGACCGGGGGTCGTCGTTGCCTGTGGTGGTCACCTCCTCCCAGCGGTACATCGCGTCTTGGTTGGGCTGTGCGGTGTATTGCTTGCCATTGTCCATCATATTGTCAGAACTCATCTCCAACATCATGATGGGCGAATGTGTAGGATATGCCGTGGCAATAAGGTTGTTCACTTTCTCTTCTGAATCCACGGTAGCTCGGTCATCGGGCAACTTGTCGAGGAAGTCGTTACATGAAGACAGTAAGAGTGCTGAAGCAATGATAGCGATAGAATATATCTTTTTCATTTTTTCTGTCATTAGTGTGCGTTATAATCCAAATCTCAAAGTGAAGGTGAACTGGCGTGCCATCGGCACTGCTACACCACCCGAATTAAAGAACTCCGGGTCTTGTCCGTTGAGCTTCTTGTCCGAATAGATCAGGAAGAGGTTGGTGGCCTGCAGCTTGCAGCTCAGTGAGTTGAGCCTGAGTGCGGAGTACCACTTCTTGGGGAAGTCGTAAGCTAACGATATTTCCTTCATGCGGATAAAGTCACCCTTGGCCACGCGGGCGGTAGAGAGGTTATAGGCATTGTAGGCATAGCTCAGGCGGGTATCATTCTGGATCATGCGCAGGTCGGCAATGACGGGCACATCAGTAACGGCTTCGTCGCCGGCAACGGTCCAACGGTTCTTGAACTCCTTAGGCATAGCGTCCAAATCGCTATAATAATAAGAGAACGAATTGTCGAGACGAATCTTGTTGCCGAAGGCATAGGTAGCGAAAATGCTCAAATGCCATCCTTTGTAGTTGAAGGTATTGCCCAAAGAGCCGTTGATGGTAGGCTCGGTTGGTCCCTCATACACCAGATAGTCTTTCACATAAGACTGGAAGTCGATGTCGCTCACCGTCAGCTCGCCATCCTGGTTGATGAAAGTGGGCAGACCCGTATTGCTGAGTCCCTTGAAGTCTATAGAGAACAGTGAACGGTAGGGGTATCCCTCCATGGTGAAGCCATTGCCGGTGATGAGCTGGTACAAGCGCGTCTGGGTGTCGAGGTCGGTCACCTTGGTCTTGTAGTGTGAGAAGATGAAGTCGGTTGACCAAGTGAAGTCCTTGCTCACGATATTCTTGGTCGTGATTGACAGTTCTTCACCGTGCGACTTC
This sequence comes from Bacteroidota bacterium, assembly GCA_023425865.1. Classification (GTDB taxonomy): domain Bacteria; phylum Bacteroidota; class Bacteroidia; order Bacteroidales; family Bacteroidaceae; genus Prevotella. Next base: position 8,493 of record JAFABV010000049.1, read on the forward strand.
ATGCTGGCCACGTTGGCATACTTGGTAATGGTGCCGCCCACGCCAGTGGTCTGCTTGGCACCGATAAGGTCGAAGTTGTTACGGGTCCACAGGTCGAAGGTCACGTTGATACGGTTGTTGAGGAAACCGGCGTCAAACCCGATGTTGAACTCGTGCTTCTTCTCGTAGGTGAGGTCGGGATTGGCGAAGTCGTAGATTTCGAGTGCTGACTCCTGGTCTGTGGCAAACGGGCGCCAGGGGTTCACGCTCTGGATGATGACCTGCGCGTTGGTCACGGCAGGCTTGTCACCGGTGAGCGAGTAAGACGTACGCAGGGTGAAGGTAGAGAGCCAGTTGCCCACAGCCTTAGCAAACCAAGGCTCTTCGTGTGCGTTCCACGAACCAGAAACGTTCCATGTGGGGAGCCATCGGGCCGAGGTAGCCTTACCGAGACGGTTGGAGCCCTCGTAGCGCACGGTGCCGTTGAGATTATAACGGCCTTTGTACGAATAGTTGGCAGTGCCAAAGAAGGCCACGTCACGGGCATAGCTGTTCTGAAGCCTGTAATAGATATTATTTTCCTCTACAGCCTGCTTGAAGTAACGATAGTCGTAAGCGCCCAGCAGTCCCATATCGTAGAGCACGCCCACCCCATCAAACTTGTCGTTGAAGCGCTTCACGTCGCTCACCTCCATACCGCCGAAGACGTTGAGTATGTGCTGCTCGTTGGCACCGTAGGCATCAGCATAGTTGGCCGTGGCACGCATGTTCCAGCTGTTCATCTTATATTTGCTCTCACGGTAGAATCCGCCCTTGGGCAGCACCGAGATAGGCAGCGAGTTGGCATCATCGGGGTCGGTGTAGAGCCAAGAATTAGCGTCGCGCATGGTGGCGTCGTCCATGGCACGGTAGGCCATGGCGAGGTTCGACGTCTCTCTGATGGTCTGGGCCTGGTTGGTGGTCGAGAACTTATAGGCACCGAGCAGCGAGAGCTCCACCTTGGTGATGGGCTTATAGGTGAGCTGTGCCTGGAACTTCAGGTCTACCACGTCAAAGTCCATATAGTTGTTGTTCAGCTCGTTCTTGATGTTGAACGGTGCGTAGTTGCGTACATAGAACGCGTTGGGGTCCAATGCGCGCGAGGAGTTGATGGCGTAAGAATAAGGGTTGATGTCGAAGTCTCGGCTCACCTCACCCGTTACGGCATTGACCGACTGGTTGGTGGTACCCGGCGCGCGCTGCTTGCGGTAGGAGGTGTTGCCGATGAGGTTCAGCGCCACCTTCTTGCTGATGTTGTAGTTGGCATTGATATTTGCCGTATAGCGCTGCACCTTGCTCTGCATCGACCATCCCGGGTCGTCCATCAAGCTGAATGAGGTGTAGTACTGTGCCTTGTCAGAACCGGTCGACATGCTCACCGAATGGTTCATAGAGATGGCGTTGCTGAACAGCTCGTCAAACCAGTCGGTGTTGCGGAACTCTGCCTGGCGCAAGTAGTCGTTCATTGCCTCTTCAGTATTGGGCAGGCCAAACTGGCCATTGGTAGCGTCGTACTGGTCGATGAGATGGTACATCTTACCGTAAACACCACTGTTTGAGGCCCGATAGGTACGACCGAAAGAAATGAGGCCGGCGTTGGCCATTTCCTTGTATACCCCCATCTGTTCCTGCGAGTTCATGATGTTGAACTGGCTGTAGCTGGGCTTCAGTCGCATGGTGTACTCACCCGTATAGTTGATGCTGGCCTGTCCGGCGCGACCTTTCTTGGTGGTCACCACAATCACGCCCGACATGGCGCGCGCGCCATATATAGAGGTGGCGGAACCGTCTTTCAGAATCTGGAAGCTCTCGATATCATCAGCGTTGAGTCCGGCGATGGCCGAGGAGATCAGCGTTGTGGCGTCACCCGATGACAGCTGGTCGGCGTCAATCTCGGTCACGTCTTCCATAATCACACCGTCTACCACCCACAGCGGCTTGCTGCTACCATAGATAGAAGTGGCACCGCGCACACGGATTTTGGGTGCCGTACCAAAGGTACCCGACACGTTTTGCACAGATACACCGGCCACACGACCCTCGAGAGAGCGACTCACGTCGGCCACACCGTCGAGCTTTGCCTTGCTGGCGTCTACCTTCGAGGCGGCTCCGGTGAAGAGGCGCTTGTCCATCTTTTGCATACCTGTCACTACGACTTCTCCCAGCGTCGTGTTATCAGGCGCAAGTGTCACCACCATGCCCTGCGTGGGAGTCACCGTTTGTGACGTCATTCCAATGTAAGATACTGTAATTTTCTTACCTGCAGCCACTGACAAGGTAAATTTACCGTCTACGTCGGTCACGGCTCCAGTTTTTGTTCCCTGTACCGTTACAGAGGCTCCGATGATGGGCTCACCATCTTCTGCGGAGACAACTTTACCAGAGATCTGGGACTGCGCCAAAACTACTCCTAAACAGAAGAATAGTCCGGTCATCATCAATGTTAGTCTTTTAAGCATAAATTCTCTCACTTTTAATAAAAACTACTTCATATTTATGTCGTCTATTTAAATTCTCTTAAGGTTCGATTGCACAAATATATGCAAAATATACTAACTATCCAAACAATTTGCAAAAAAACACACACAATTAACTAAAAAAGTTAAATAGCGGCTTCACAAGCTTTGTTTATACCTATGCATTGGCATATGCTTAACCCTTTGGCTTTCAACAAACTTACAGCAACAAGACAGCAAACACGCCTATTTGCATGCCATTATTGATACAAGACGGGGATTTTCGCACCACAATGTCAGAACAACCGTCACTTTTGAGAGCAAACAGAAAAACCACACCTCATCACAAACCTGCAGTTTTATGCACATTTCATGTAACTCACGCAGCAGAAGATTGGGGGCAATGCAAATGTTGCCACAGTCTAAGACTAAATACGCGACTTCGGGATAAGATGAGCATGCAAACAGTTCCCGACTGTCTCTGCCATCAACGTTCACCCTGTAAGGCAGAAAGCCATCACCGCTCCTGTGTCGTTGCGCAGCCAGTGTAGCTTGAAACCGTGACACCAGCCCCATGTATCAGTATCCATATAACCCTCCGTGGCGTCTTGCCCAAGCCACCTTCTTGGCCACGGTGACCACCCTGCACGTCGCCCCATCTCCATGCCTACGCCCAACCGTTCGCACCGAACAGTCCGATAATTCTGTATGAAACCATTCGATGGTTCTATATAAAACTATTCGATGGTTCTATATAAAACCATCCGATAATTCTATATGAAACCATCATATCATTCTATATAGAATCATCCGATGACTTGGGGTTTCTCATTTAGCCAGCCCGCACGCTTCAAGGGGCGAACACATCGTGAAAGCAAACATTCAAGATAGATGTGCAATGACTTATTGGTGTTTTAAGAGTAACCCTCGCCGTGCGCGCGCTGCCCGACGTGGGGAAGTAGCACAGGCAGCATGGTGCCAGCCCGCCCTTGCCATAGGCGCGGAGGGCAAGTGAAACGGTAGCTTGGCGGGGGCATAAATGCACCATTTATCATGGCTAACCCCTGATTTACGCCTGCTTAATGGGCGGTTTGCGACAGACACCATACTTTACAGGTAAGATAATCTGGTACGTATTGGTAAACTTGCTCAATATGCGTTTGCATGTACGAACCGCGACACCCAGCTCGCTGACTGATGCCACCCATGCTCCGCACGCACTGTTATTTGCCACTTTTGCCATTTTGCCATTGGCAAAAGAAACATCTATATTTTCTACTTCCCCTTTATTTACTACTATCTTAGTATTTTCTACTTCTCTTTTGCCACGTGGCAAAATGGCAAAAGTGGCAAAACAGGCATACCGGGCGCAAGGAGCAACGACCTTCCGGGAAACGGTTTTTAGGCCTCAAAAGGAGAAATAAAATACAGAAACTACTAATATTTTTGCATAATTACTTGCATATATCCAAGAATTACCGTAATTTTGCAGGCGATAACAGTATATATATTCAGACATGAAGCTAAAAGACAAGAGACTCGAATCCATCAAGATGCTGATTTCAAGTAAGGAACTGGGCAGCCAGGATGAGGTGCTGCAAGAACTCCGCCGTGAGGGCTTCCAGCTGACCCAAGCCACCCTGAGCCGTGACCTGAAACGCCTGAAGGTGGCCAAGGCTGCCAGCATGAATGGACAATACGTGTATGTACTACCAAACGAAACCATGTACAAGCGCATACACAAACCCATGACAGCCGCGGAGATGATGCGTACTCCGGGTTTCCAGTCGATACATTTTTCAGGTAACATGGGCGTAATCCGGACCCGTCCGGGCTATGCCAGCTCTATAGCGTATAACATTGACAACAGTAATGTGCCAGAGATACTGGGTACCATCGCCGGCGACGACACCATCTTTATTGTCCTTAAGGAGGGTGTAGACCGTGAGGCGATCGTCCAGGGTATCAGTGACATCATAGAATTTCAAGGCAGATAATGGAAGAAATTAAGGTGATGGTGGCCGAAGAGACGCATGAGAAATACGTCGACACCATTCTTAAGACGATTGAAGAGGCCGCCAAAGTGCGCGGCACCGGTATTGCGAAGCGTTCACCCGAGTATCTCATCACGAAGATTAGGGAAGCCAAGGCGGTGATCGCTTTGCAGGGCGACAAATTCGCCGGGTTCAGTTACATCGAAACATGGGGCAACAAGCAGTATGTCACCACCTCGGGCCTGATTGTGCACCCTGACTTCAGGGGCTTGGGGCTGGCCAAGCGCATCAAGGACCTCACCTTCTCGTTGGCCCGCACACGCTGGCCACACGCCAAGATCTTCTCGCTCACGAGCGGCTCGGCCGTGATGAAGATGAACACCCAATTAGGGTATCAGCCCGTGACCTTTGCCGACCTCACCGACGACGAGGCATTCTGGCGCGGCTGCGAGGGATGTGTGAACAAAGACATCTTGCACCGCACCAACCGCAAGTTCTGCATCTGCACCGCCATGTTGTTTGACCCAGAGGCACACTTGCCCGCAAAAATACCGGCAGAGGTGCTGGAGCGCATCAAGGGGTTGGAGGGGATAGTACAGGCCCCTACTGGCCCACCCCCGACCCCTCCCAAGGGAGGGGAGAGCACTACCCCGACAGGTGAATAGAGGTAGGAAGGGGAATGAAGAAAGGAAAGAAGGGTAAGAAGGAACATAAAGAAAAGAAAGGAAAGGAAAAGAAAGGAAAGATAAGAAGGGACAACAGGAAAGGAAAGGAAAAGAAAGATAAGAAGGGACATCAGGAAAGGAAAGACAATAATAAAAAATAAGAATAGGCATGAGAGGAAATGAAAGAGGAAACAAAAAAAGAAAGAAAACCTGAATACCAAACCGCAGATGGGGCGGTGTATGGCCTGCTGAAAACATTTGCACAGCAAAACAGGCAGAGTCAGACCGATGCGGAGCGCATCTTGTGGCAGTTGCTCAAGGGGAGACAGCTGGGCGTGACGTTCAGGCGGCAGCAGATTATTGGGCAGTTCATCGCAGACTTCGCCTGCCTGGCATGCCATCTGGTCATCGAGGTTGACGGCGGATACCACCAGATGCCCGACCAGCAATACTCCGACGCGCAGCGAACCGAATGGCTACAAGCACAAGGCTACACCGTCATGAGATTCACTAACGAAGCCGTCATCGGAGACACTACTCAGGTGTTGGCCGACATCAAACATAAGATATCAGAACTAACAAAATAATAGAAAAATAGAACAACCCGCGTCTGCTCTCCCCCTCCCTCGGGAGGGGTTAGGGGTGGGCCCAAAAAACAACCCGCGTCTGCTCTCCCCCTCCCTCGGGAGGGGTTAGGGGTGGGCCAAAAAGAACAACCCGCGCCTGCTCTCCCCCTCCCTCGGGAGGGGTTAGGGGTGGGCCAAATAGAACAACCCGCGTCCGCTCTCCCCCTCCCTCGGGAGGGGTTAGGGGTGGGCCCCAAAAAAACAGAATATGACTATGCAAACCAACAAACAGTCGGCAGCTTCTCCCCTCCCTCGGGAGGGGGCGGGGGTGGGCCACAAAGTTGTAGTCGCCTTTAGCGGCGGACTTGACACCTCATACACAGTAATGCGACTGGCCCAAGAGGGCTGGGAAGTCTACGCAGCATGCGCCAACACCGGCGGTTTCAGCCCCGAGCAGCTGAAGACCAACGAGGAGAACGCCTATAAGTTGGGGGCAGTGAAGTATGTCACCTTGGACGTGACACAGGAATACTATGCCAAGAGCTTGAAATATATGATTTACGGTAATGTGTTGCGCAACAACTGTTACCCCATTTCGGTGTCTTCGGAGCGTATCTTCCAAGCCATTGCCATCGCACGCTATGCCAAGGAGATTGGCGCCGATGCCATAGCCCACGGCTCGACGGGTGCCGGCAACGACCAGATCAGGTTTGACATGACATTCCTGGTGATGGCACCGGGCATTGAGATCATCACCCTCACACGCGACCAGTCACTGAGCCGCCAAGAGGAGGTGGACTATCTCAACGCACATGGCTTCACGGCCGACTTCACCAAGCTGAAATACTCTTATAACGTAGGCATCTGGGGAACGAGCATCTGCGGTGGTGAGCTCAACGACCCCACCCAGGGGCTGCCGGAGTCGGCCTATCTGAAGCACGTTACGGCCACAGAGGAGGAGACCGAGCTGCGCATAACCTTCAAGCATGGCGAGATAGAAGCCGTGAATGGCGAGCACTTCGACGATAAGATCAAGGCTATCCAGAAGATTGAGGAGATAGGCGCCAGCTATGCCGTGGGGCGCGACTGCAACGTGGGCGACACCATCATAGGCATCAAGGGCCGGGTAGGCTTTGAGGCTGCCGCCCCAATGCTCATTATCGAGGCGCACAGGCTGTTGGAGAAATCGACATTGTCGAAGTGGCAGCAGTACTGGAAGGACCAGATGGCCAACTGGTACGGCATGTTCTTACACGAAAGTCAGTACTTAGAGCCCGTAATGCCCGACATGGAAGCATTCCTCGCCAGTTCGCAGCGCCATGTCAACGGCACGGCCATCCTGAAACTCCGCCCCTATAGCTTCCAGACGGTGGGGGTAGACTCTGACGACGACCTGACGAAGTCGAAACTCGGTGAATACGGAGAAATACAGCACGGATGGACCTCGGAGGAAGCCAAGGGCTTCATCAAACTCACTTCTACACCGCTGAGGGTGTATTACGGCATCCATCCTGAGGAGGAGAGGTAAACACCTCCCCCCACTCACACAACGGCTTGCGCCAAGCCATCCAAAGCAAAGAGTGTCGAATGGGCTCTGTTGCCTATGGCCTACCTTCCGAGTCTATCTTGGTCGACGACACCGATGATAGGTTTTAGACCTTGGGCGATGCAACTTATAGCATATTCAACACGTCTCAATAATAACAAACAAGAAATATATCAGAATATGGCAAACGGAAGAAAATTACTGAGATCGAAGAGCAAAGTGGTGGCAGGCGTATTGGGCGGTATCGCCGATTATTTCGACATCGACCCTACAGCTGTGCGGGTGGTATATGCCCTGCTCACGGCACTGACCGCTTTCAGTGGCATCATCATCTACTTCATCCTCTGGCTCGTCATGCCCGAGGAGTAGCGAACTACCCTCCCCTCCCTTGGGAGGGTGGGGCCACCCGCTATATGATATAAATAGGTAATAGCAATCAATTTTAATCACATGAAATAGGACACTTCTATCGTCCCCCTCCTTCACCCGGACGCATTCCCCCACCTTTTGCGCGGGGAGGGTGAGATGGGGGGGGCAGAGGTGTTTACTCCTTATATTATGGTACGTGTTGGAATTTTAGGAGGCGCGGGCTATACAGCCGGCGAGCTGATCCGACTGCTGCTCAACCATCCGCAGGCAGAGATAAAGTTTGTACACAGTGAAAGCAACGCGGGCAACCTGCTGACCGATGTACACGAAGGATTGTACGGCGACACCGACATGCGCTTTACGTCGGAAATGCCGTTCGACGATGTGGACGTGTTGTTCTTTTGCTTTGGTCATGGCAAGAGCGAGGCGTTTCTACAGCAACACGTCATTCCCGAGCATGTGCGAATCATTGACTTGGCGCAGGATTTCCGACTGACGGAGGTGTATGGACTACCCGAAATCAACAAGGCCGCCATTGCCCAAGCCCGCTATGTGGCCAACCCCGGGTGCTTTGCCACCTGCATTCAGTTGGGCTTGCTGCCCGCAGCGCAACTGAAACTGATCGACCAAGACGTGAGCGTGAATGCCATCACCGGCAGCACGGGCGCAGGGGTGAAGCCCGGCGCCACCACCCATTTTTCTTGGCGCACGGACAACATCAGCATCTACAAGGCTTTCTCTCACCAGCACGTGCCTGAAATCAGGAAGAGCATAGCGCAAGTACAGGGTTCGTTAGACGCCGCCATCGACTTCATACCCTATCGCGGCAACTTCGCCCGTGGCATCTTTGCCACGTCGGTGGTAAAGACCAAGGTAGACCTCGACACCATCGTGGCTGGGTACAAGGAATTCTACCGACACACGCCCTTCACGCATTACGTAGACAAGGGCATCGACATGAAACAGGTGGTGAATACCAACAAGGCATTGGTACACTGCGACAAGTATGACGACAAACTTCTCATCACCTCATGTATCGACAACCTGCTCAAAGGCGCCGTTGGTCAGGCCGTACAAAACATGAATATCATGTTTGGCCTTGAAGAGACGACGGGATTAAAATTGAAACCAAGCGCATTTTGACACTTCACTTATCCACACAACATGAAACTATTCGACGTATATCCCCTGTTCGACATTAACATTGTCAGGGGGAAAGGAACCAAGGTTTGGGATGACAAAGGGCAAGAGTACATGGACCTGTATGGCGGACACGCGGTCATCAGTATCGGACATGCCCACCCGCACTATGTGGAGGCGGTGAGCCAGCAGGTGGCCCAAATAGGCTTCTACTCCAACAGTGTTATCAACACCCTGCAGCAGCAACTGGCTGAACGATTGGGCAAAGTGAGCGGCTATGACGACTATCAGCTCTTCCTGATCAACAGTGGCGCAGAGGCCAATGAGAACGCGCTCAAATTAGCCAGCTTTACCAACGGCAGAAGCCGGGTGCTGGCCGTAGACCATTCCTTCCATGGCCGCACGTCGCTTGCCGTGGAAGTGACCGACAACCCGAAGATTGTGGCCCCCATCAATGCCAACGGCCATGTGACCTTCTTGCCCATGAACGACCTCGAGGCCTGGGAGACCGAGCTGGCCAAGGGCGACGTGTGCGCCGTGATCTTGGAGTGCATCCAAGGCATTGGCGGCTGTGTGATGGCCACCAAGGAATTTGCGCAAGGACTGGCGGCAGCCTGCAAAAAGCATGGCACCCTACTCATCTGCGACGAGATACAATGCGGTTATGGGCGCAGCGGTAAGTTTTTTGCCCACCAGTGGTTAGGCATCAAGCCCGACCTCATCACCGTGGCCAAGGGCATTGCCAACGGCTTCCCCTTTGCCGGACTGCTTATCTCTCCCGACTTCAAGCCCGTATACGGGCAGTTAGGCACAACCTTCGGTGGCAATCATTTAGGCTGCGCGGCAGCCTTGTCTGTGCTCGATGTCATTGAGAGCGAGCACCTGGTGGAGAACGCGCATGAGGTGGGTGAATATTTCATTGCCCAGCTGAAGGAGTTGCAGAAGACCCAACCACATATCACCGAGGTTCGCGGCAGAGGCATGATGATCGGCGTGGTGCTCGACATTCCCCACAAAGAGGTTCGCGGCAAACTCATACATGAGCAGCATGTGTTCACGGGCAGTGCCGGCACCAATATCCTCCGCATCCTTCCCCCACTCTGCCTGACCAAGACCGAGGTGGATGACTTTATAAAGAGGCTGGAAAAAGTGCTTTAACATAGATTTGGCCATCAGCTTCCAGAGCGTACCCCTATGAGGCGCGCGGAACATCATGGCGTCGCTGGAGCATACACACCCCGTAAGGTGACACGCTTGAGGGTGCCTCATCATCATCTCTTTACATCATCAAGAAAAGAAACATGAAAATAGCAGTTATAGGAGCTGGCGAGATGGGTGGAGCCTTTGCCGAAGGCCTACTCAAAGGCAGCATTTTCAATCCCGCTGACGTCACGGTAGCCAACCGCCATGAGGGCAAACTCACGAAGTTCGCGGCCATGGGAGCCAGTGTTACCACCGACAATAAGGCCGCGGTGCAAGGGGCCGACTATGTAGTCATCGTCGTCAAGCCCGGTGTGGTAAAGACTGTCATCGACGAAATCAAGCCCGTGCTCGATTATAGCAGGCAGTCGGTACTCAATATGGCGGCCTCCATCACCTTAGAACAGCTTCATGCCTGGTTAGAGAGAGGCAACAAGGTGCCGCGTCTCTTTCAGGTACTGCCCAACGTGGGTATCGCTGAGAAGGCGTCGATGACCTTTATCGCCCCTGAAGACCCTGCTGACACCCTGCTGCCGCAGGTAGACAAAATCTTTGCCGACCTGGGCCAGACCATGCTCACCGACGAGAAGATGCTCATCGCAGGTACAGCCCTCTCGGGCTGTGGCATTGCCTTCGCCATGCGCTATGTGCGGGCAGCCTCCGAGGCTGGCGTAGAGCTCGGCTTTGGCGCCAACCAAGCCAAGGATATTGTACTGCAGACCCTTCAAGGCGCGGTTAGTCTACTGAAAGCTACAGGCAAACATCCGGAGGCCGCCATCGACATGGTGACAACACCCGGAGGCATGACCATTCGCGGACTCAACGCCATGGAGCGCAATGGATTTACCAACGCGGTGATTGAAGGTGTGAAGGGCACGCTGAAAAAATAACAGGTCTGCACTCGTCGTCGCGTTACCCTCCTCACGCTGTTTTACATTTCCGCGCCCTTCACTTCCTATTTATCTTTGCCCTTTCAATATTATTTCGTACTTTTGGCACCATAATAATAACCCGAATAGTATGGAAGAAGAAGCAATCAGACAAATCGGCGAGCGACTCAAAGGCTTGCGCGAAGTACTGGAAATCTCTGTCGATGAGATGGCCACGGTATGTGGCATTACGCCCGAGGCCTACCTGCGCATGGAAGCCGGAGAGGGAGACCTTCAGGTGAGTAACCTTCACAAAATTGCACGCAAATATGAAGTGAGCCTCGACGAACTGATGTTTGGCGAAGAGCCTTATATGAGTAGCTATTTCATCACCCGCAAGGGAAAAGGGCTGAGTGTGGAGCGCGTGAAGGCTTACAAATACGAGAGCCTGGCAAGTGGTTTTCGCGGACGCAAGGCCGACCCCTTTGTTGTCAGGGTCGAGCCCAAACCTGACGACGCACCGCTGGAGACCAATTCGCACGCCAATCAGGAATTTAATATTGTCATCGAAGGAAGCATGGAACTCACCATCGGCAAGCGTGTGCTGGTACTCCATGAGGGCGACAGTCTCTACTTCGACGCTTCTATTCCCCACTGCATGCGCGCATTGAATGGGAAGCCCGTCAAATTTCTGGCTATCATTATCTAATCCAAACATCAAGTACACTCATGATAGAAAGATTCTTAAAGCAGACGGCCTTCAATTCTGAGGAAGATTTCAAAGCACATCTGCAGTTTATCATACCCGAGAATTTCAACTTTGCCTTCGACGTAATGGACAGTTGGGCTGAGCAAAAGCCCGACAAGCTTGCCCTGTTGTGGGTCAGCGAACGAGGCGAAGAGGTTCATGCCACCTTCGGTGACCTCAAGGAACAGACCGACCGCACGGCAGCCTATTTCAACAGCATAGGCATTGAACGTGGCGACAAAGTGATTCTCATACTCAAGCGTCACTACCAGTGGTGGCTTTCGATGCTCGCCCTGTGCAAGATAGGGGCCGTAGCCATTCCCACCACACACATGGTCACCTCAAAGGACATCGAGTACCGCAACAACCGGGCATCGGTGAAGGCCATCATCTGCTGCAACGACGAGTACGTTACCAGTCAGGTACAAGGCGCCATGGCAGAGAGTCCTACGGTGAAGGTGCTTGTCGCCGTAAACTCGAGCATCGAGCGTGACAAGCCCGTGCCCCAGGGATTTCATGACTGGCAAAAGGAATGGCCCTTGGCCCCCGAGTTCGTGAAGCCCGCGCACACGAACACCAACGAAGACACCATGCTCATCTATTTCACCAGTGGTACCAGCGGAGAACCCAAGATGGTGGCACACGACAATCTCTACCCCATCGGCCACATCACGACAGGCGTATACTGGCACAACCTCACCGAAGACAGCATTCACCTCACCGTAGCCGATACCGGCTGGGGAAAGGCCGTTTGGGGAAAGCTATACGGACAGTGGTTTGCCGGGGCGACGGTATTCGTCTACGACCATGAGAAGTTTACCGCGGAGAAGATTATGCGAGCCATGGAGAAATACCACATCACCTCGTTTTGCGCTCCGCCCACCATCTATCGGTTTATGATTCAGGAGAACTTCGCTGACTACGACCTCTCGTCCCTGAAATATTGCACCACGGCAGGCGAAGCCCTTGAGCCGGCGGTGTTCAACGAGTTTTATAGGCTCACGGGCATCAAGATGATGGAAGGCTTTGGACAGACCGAGACCACCATGACACTCGGCACATTCCCCTGGATGGAGCCCAAACCCGGTTCGATGGGCAAACCCAACCCGCAGTATGACATCCGGCTGCTGCGTCCTGACGGCACGCCCTGTGAGGATGGCGAGAAAGGCGAGATCTGTGTCTTTGCCGGCGACCATAAGCCCTACGGCCTCTTTAAGGGCTACTATCGTGATGAGGAACTCACCCGCAAGATTTGGTACGATGGCGTGTATCATACCGGCGACCTCGCCTGGCGCGACGAAGACGGCTATTTCTGGTTTGTAGGGCGTGCCGACGATGTAATCAAGAGCTCCGGATACCGCATCGGCCCGTTTGAGGTAGAGAGTGCGCTGATGTCTCATCCCGCCGTCGTGGAGTGCGCGGTAACGGGTGTGCCCGACCCCGTGCGCGGCATGGTGGTCAAGGCTACGGTGGTATTGGCCAAAGACTGGAAAGACAAAGCGGGCGAGGAACTCATCAAAACGCTTCAGCAGCACGTGAAGCATGAGACAGCGCCTTATAAATACCCACGTGTCATCGAGTTTACAGACGAACTGCCCAAGACCATCAGTGGCAAGATACGCAGGGTGGAAATCAGGGAAAAGGATGCCGGCAAATAATATTCCGGCATCTTCTACACCCTTTAACGACTACGCAGCATGAGCAACAGAATAGTAATCAAGGTGGGCAGCAATGTCCTTACACGCAACGATGGCAAACTGAACGTCACCCGCGTATCGGCCATCGTCGACCAGATAGCCTGGCTGCAACGCCAAGGCTATGAGGTCATTCTGGTATCATCGGGAGCCATGGCCTGCGGTCGTGACGAACTCAAGGTGGACCGTAAGCTCGACAGTGTAGCGCAACGACAGCTGTTCTCGGCGTTGGGACAGGTGAAACTCATCGGCCTGTACTACGATCTCTTTCGTGAGTATGGCCTGCACATAGGACAGGTGCTCACCATGAAGGACAGCTTTTCCACACGCAGCGAATACCTCAACCAGCGGGCCTGCATGGAGGTGATGATCGGCAACGGCGTCATACCCATCGTAAACGAGAACGACACGGTGAGCGTCACCGAACTGATGTTCACCGACAACGACGAACTGGCAGGACTGGTAGCGTCGATGATGGATGCCAAAGCGCTGGTCATACTGAGCAACGTCGACGGCATATACAATGGCAACCCCAAGGCACCCGACACCCATGTCATTCGTGAGGTGAGCTACGGTAGAGACCTGAGTGAGTATATACAAGACCAGAAGAGCGGTTTCGGACGCGGCGGCATGATCACCAAGAGTCGCATCGCCAACAAGGTAGCCGACGAGGGTATCAGGGTCATCATTGCCAATGGAACCACGGACAACATCCTGACTCGTCTTGCCACCCATCCGCAAGACACTGTCCATACAGAGTTCCTGCCCAATCCCAACCCCACATCCACGGTAAAGAAATGGATAGCCCACAGCGAGAGCTTCGCCAAGGGGCGCGTACACATCAACCGACAGGCGGTGGAGGCATTGCGCGGCGACAAGGCCGTGAGCCTGCTGTTGGTGGGCGTGACAGCCGTCGAAGGTGAGTTTGAGGAGGGCGACATCATCAGCATCGTTGACGACGGTGGAAACCTGGTGGCCGTGGGGCGCAGCGGATATGGCTCCGACGAAGCCACGCGGCTCATCGGCGCCCACGACATGAAGCCGCTCGTACATTACGATTATATGTATATGGAGTAAGAATATGGCCTTAGACAACATTTTCAAGCGCGTGAAGAAAGCCGGCAAAGCACTGGCGCTGCTGAGCGACGAGCAACGGAACGAGATACTCAACCGGGTGGCCGACGCCATCATCGAAGGCATGCCGGCCTTGTTGGAAGCCAACCGGCACGACCTGGCCCGCATGGACCGTGAAGACCCGATGTACGACCGGTTACAGCTGACAGAGGCCCGCCTCACAGAGATTGCCGATGGCATGCGGCAGGTGGCCACGCTGCCCTCGCCTTTAGGACATGTACTCAAACACCGGGTGCTCGACAACGGCCTCGACCTCAAGCGCGTCAGCGTGCCCTTCGGGGTCATCGGGGTCATCTACGAGGCCCGCCCAAACGTTACCTTCGACGTGTTTGCCTTGTGTCTCAAGAGCGGCAACGCCTGCGTCTTGAAGTGCGGACGCGATGCCATCGACTCCTGCCAGGCAGGCGTTGACCTCATACACCGCGTGTTCACACAGATGAACATCGCTCCCGACATCGTGGCCCTGCTGCCACCCACCCATGAAGCCACGGCAGAAATGTTGCAGGCCGTGGGATACATCGACCTCTGCATTCCTCGTGGCAGCCAGCGCCTCATCAACTTTGTACGCGACACCGCCAAGGTGCCGGTTATTGAGACCGGCGCCGGCGTGGTGCACTGCTACTTCGACTCAGAGGGCGACCTCGGCATTGCCCCAGCCATTATCGACAATGCCAAGACTCGCCGACCCAGCGTGTGCAACACCCTCGACTGTCTTATCATCCATGCCTCACGATTAGGCGACCTCCCTATGCTTTGCGCGCCTTTAGCCGCAAAGAACGTGGTCATCCATGCCGATGCACGCGCGTACCATGCGCTCAAAGCACATTATCCCGACCAACTGCTCACCCCCGTAGCCAACGATGACGAATACAACACCGAGTGGCTGAGCCTACAGATGGGTATCAAGACTGTAGACAGCCTCGACGAGGCACTTCTCCACATCGACACTTACGGCAGCGGACACAGCGAAAGCATCATCACCGACAACGCCGACCATGCGCGGCACTTCCAGGCCATGGTAGACGCCGCCTGCGTCTATGTCAACACGCCTACAAGTTTCACCGACGGCGCACAGTTCGGAATGGGGGCAGAGATTGGCATCAGCACACAGAAACTCGGCGCGCGCGGCCCTATGGCACTCGAAGAGATGACCACCTATAAGTGGCTCATCGAAGGACATGGGCAGGTGAGATGACCGGCGCCAGGATTCAGAAGTTAGTAATCATAAAATATTAGACAATGAGAACATTCTTTCATGTAGACGACATTGGCAATCTCAACCAAGCGGTTCAGGAAGCCCTGGATGTGAAAGCCGACCGCTTTGCCTACCAGCATTTGGGCAAGAACAAAACGTTGTTGATGATCTTCTTCAACAACTCCCTGCGTACACGCCTCTCCACGCAAAAGGCCGCGATGAACCTCGGCATGAACAGCATCGTGCTCGACGTGAATGCAGGTGCATGGAAGTTGGAGACCGAGCGCGGCGTCATCATGGACGGTGACAAGAGTGAGCACTTGCTTGAAGCCATCCCCGTGATGGCCAGCTACTGCGACATCATCGCCGTGCGCTCGTTTGCCGGACTCACCGACCGAGAGTTCGACTACGCTGAGACCATCGTCAACCAGTTTGTTCAGCACAGCGGCAAACCCGTCATCGCCATGGAGACCGCCACGGTACACCCCTTGCAGGCCTTTGCCGACCTCATTACCATCGAGGAGCACAAGCCCACCCAACGCCCGAAGGTGGTGCTCACCTGGGCACCCCACTGCCGTGCCTTGCCGCAGGCTGTTCCCAACTCGTTTGCCGAATGGATGAATGCCGCCGACGTAGACTTCGTCATCACCCATCCCGAGGGCTATGAACTTGACCCACGCTTTGTGGGTAACGCACGTGTGGAATACGACCAGCGCAAGGCTTTAGAGGGCGCCGACTTCGTCTATGCCAAGAACTGGAGCTGTCCGGGCGTGACTGTAGCCGCCGACTATGGCAAGATACTCTCCAAAGACATGGGCTGGACCATCGATGCCGAGCACATGAGCTGGACCAACAACGCACGGTTTATGCACTGTCTGCCCGTGCGCCGCGGCCTCATCGTCACCGATGACGTCATTGAGAGCCCACGGTCACTGGTCATCCCCGAGGCAGCCAATCGCGAGATTTCGGCCGAGGTGGTATTGAAGCGCGTATTAGAAACACTGTAGTTTTATGTTATCATTCGAAAGCGATTACAACAACGGCGCGCATCCCAAGGTGTTGCGGCACCTGTTAGAAACCAACGAGAAGCAGAGCCTCACCTATGGCTTCGACGAATGGACCGAACGGGCCAAAGGGCGCATCCGTGAGGCTTGCGAGGCCCCTGACGCCCAAATCTGGTTTCTGGCCGGCGGCACACAGACCAATGCCACGGTCATCGACGGCATTCTCAACCACTATCAGGCAGTCATCACCGCCGAGACCGGACATATCAATGTACACGAGGCGGGAGCCATAGAGTTTTGCGGGCACCGTGTCATCAGTCTGCCTTCGCATGAGGGACTGATGGATGCCAAGGAATTAGACAGCTACATGCAGTGGTTTGTCAACGATGAGAGTTCGGAGCATCTGGCGCAGCCAGGAATGGTCTACATCACCTATCCCTCTGAGTTGGGTACCATCTACCATCGCGAGCAGTTGGCCGCCATCTACGAAGTATGTCAGAAGTACGACCTAAAACTCTATGTCGACGGCGCACGCTTGGGCTATGGACTCCTTGCAGAAGGTGCCGACATCACGCTGCCATGGTTGGCCGCCCACTGCGATGCCTTCTATATCGGTGGCACCAAGGTTGGCGCGCTGTGTGGCGAGGCCGTGGTCTTTCCACGTGGCAATGCCCCCAAGCACTTTTTCTCTATCATCAAGCAGCACGGCGCGCTCATGGCCAAGGGTCGGCTCATAGGCCTGCAGTTCGACGCGCTCTTCACCGATGGGCTCTACTTTGAGATTTCGCGCCACGCCATCGCCATGGCCCAGCAGATGAAAGAGCTGTTCAGGCAGAAGGGATGGCAGTTTTATCTTGACTCACCCACTAACCAACAGTTTGTCATTCTGCCCAATGAAGTAGTGGCTCAATTAGAAAAGCAGGTGCAGTTCACCCATTGGGAACCAGTGGGCGACACCCACTTCCTCTGCCGCTTTGTCACCAGTTGGGCAACCACAGAGCAAGAGTTTGAGACTCTGCGGCAGCTCATCGAGCATATATAGGCGACCCGCCATAAACGCTGCATCTTCTCGGCAGGTCACCTTACCCCGAGGATATTCCACCGTTTCAAGCCTCAGAGAGCTGCCGCTCAATAGTTGAGGGTTATCTCAGTCCGCTTTGCGAACTGGGATAACCCTCAACTGATTGTGGTGGATATGACACCCCTGGATGAGGTGGAAATGAAACGCACCCACACCTGATGGTCCTCCAAGGCATGACACTGTGGGCGAACATCGGGGTGTGGAGCCGATTCTGTCGTTAAGCCTTGATTACCCCTAACTCCTTACCCACCTTGATAAACGCGTTGATGCAGCGGTCGAGCTGTTCGCGGGTATGAGCCGCAGAGAGCTGTACGCGGATGCGGGCCTCGCCCTTGGGCACCACGGGATAGTAAAAACCGGTGACATAGATGCCCTCTTCTTGCAGCAGGGCGGCATAACGCTGTGACAACGGAGCGTCGTAGAGCATCACGGCACAGATGGCACTCTGCGTAGGCTTGATGTCGAAGCCGGCGGCCAGCATGCTGTCACGGAAGTAAGTGACGTTCTCGGCCAGCTTGGCGTGCAGGCTATCGTCTTCCTTGAACATCTTAAACACCTCCAAGCCTGCGCCGATGATGGCCGGGGCCAGTGAGTTGGAGAAGAGATAAGGACGTGAACTCTGGCGCAACGTGTCGATCACTTCCTTGGGACCTGCGGTAAAGCCGCCCAGGGCGCCACCGAAGGCCTTGCCCAACGTACCGGTGTAGATGTCTACGCGGCCGTAGGTATGGCACAGCTCGCTTACGCCATGGCCGGTGGGACCTACCACGCCCGCCGAATGGCTCTCGTCGACCATCACGACGGCGTCGTACTTCTCAGCGAGGTCACATATCTTGTCCATCGGTGCCACGTTACCGTCCATCGAGAACACGCCATCGGTACAAATCATGCGGAACCGCTGACTCTGTGCCTCCTGCAGACAACGCTCCAGCTCTGCCATGTCGGCATTGGCATAACGATAACGCTTGGCCTTGCACAGACGCACGCCGTCGATGATAGACGCATGGTTCAGGGCATCAGAGATAATGGCGTCTTCCTCGGTGAGCAGCGCGCCAAACAAACCGCCGTTGGCGTCGAAGCAAGCGGCATAGAGAATGGCGTCCTCAGTATGGAAGTAGTCGGCAATGGCAGCCTCAAGCTCCTTATGTATGTCTTGTGTGCCGCAGATGAAACGCACCGATGACATGCCATAGCCGCGGCGGTCCATGACGCTCTTGGCTGCCGCGATGAGGCGGGGATGGTTTGAAAGACCCAAATAGTTGTTCGCGCAGAAGTTGAGCACTTCCTTGCCGTTTACCTCAATGGCGGCGCCCTGCGGACTTTCGATAATGCGCTCTTGCTTGTACAAACCTGCTTCCTTGAGCTCAGCGAGGTTCTGGCTGAGATGTTCCTTGATTTTTGCGTACATAAGTTTTCAATTTAAAGTAACCTATGGCAAAAGTAGGGCTTTATTCTTAGATGTCACAACGTCAACAGTGTTTTTTTTGAAAAAAAGGGAGGATTCATGCAAAAATAATGCGTTGACATAGCCCGCATCTCAGAAAAAATGCGTTATTTTGCATCGTTCAAAACTAACATTAAATTTAATAACTCGAATATGAAAAATATTCTTGTGATAGGCTCTACAGGCCAAATAGGGTCTGAGTTGACAAGAGAATTACGAAAAATCTATGGCGGCTCTCATGTCGTGGCAGGCTATATCCGCGGCGCTGAACCACAAGGCGAACTGCTTGAGGGCGGTCCCTCAGCCATCGCTGATGTTACTCAACCTGAAATGATAGCCCAAGTGGTACGCGACTATCACATCGACACCATCTTCAACCTCGCTGCCCTACTGTCGGTAGTGGCCGAAAGCAAACCCAAACTGGCTTGGCACATCGGCATCGATGGCCTTTTCAACATTCTCGAAGTGGCACGCGAAAACCACTGTGCCGTGTTCACGCCGAGTTCCATCGGATCATTCGGGCCCACCACTCCACGCATACTCACCCCCCAAGACACCATACAGCGACCCAAGACCATGTATGGCATCACCAAGGTAACCACTGAACTGCTGAGCGACTACTACTTCAACAAATATGGCGTAGACACCCGCTCGGTGCGCTATCCGGGCGTCATCTCCTACGTTACGCCTCCCGGCGGCGGCACCACCGACTACGCTGTCGATATCTATTACTCGGCCGTTCGCGGCGAACGCTTTGTGTGCCCCATCAAGGCCGGCACCTGCATGGATATGATTTACATGCCCGACGCGCTCAAAGGCACCATCGCCCTGATGGAGGCCAATCCCGACCGCCTCATTCACCGCAACGCCTTTAACATCGCCTCGATGAGTTTTGACCCGGAAGCCATCTACGCCGAAATCAGGAAACACCGTCCGCAATTTGAGATGGTCTACGACATCGACCCGCTGAAGCAGGGCATTGCCGACAGCTGGCCCGACCGTATGGACGACAGTTGCGCCCGTGACGAATGGGACTGGAAACCTGAGTACGATCTGGCGGCCATGACCAAAGACATGCTCGAAAAGCTCACGGTCAAACTCTCGGCGCAGACCAACGGCTAACGCCCATTACCCGCCATAGACTTACCATACACCTCGGCAAAGGGGAATGGCTGCTGCTTTTAGAGCAGGGCCATTCCCCTTTGCTGTACCTTGTTCCCACGACGAATGCAGAGAGAGCCAGCGAGAGATACATGGGGCTATGGTCTTTTGGCGTGCCTCCTACGGGCGTAACGATATACGTCGCTACACGTCGCCTTTTTAACACGGATAGCACGGAATTTTCGGAATCACCGTCCGGCACATTTGGATGGGTACGGATCATCGCTTTGCGATGGTCGGATGCCACGGAACCATCCGCCCGATTCTCCGTCTCTCCATTACCCAATCCCTCCATTTCTCCTCAGGCCGTAGGCTCTCTACTTATCCTAACCCTACCCTCTGCATCGAAGATGCCCAACTCCCAACTCTCTGCGGCTCTGCGTGCAAAATCCCCCACGTGTTCAACGATATACGTCGCTACACGTCGTTTTTTTAACACGGATGGCACGGATTTTTCGGAATCACCATCCGGCACATTTGGATGGGTACGGATCATCGCTTTGCGATGGACGGATGCCACGGAACCTGCCGCCCGATTCTCCATCCCTCCATTACTCCATCCCTCCGATTCTCCGTTCCTCCGATTCTCCGTTCCTCTATTACTCCATCCCTCCATTTCTCCTCATGCCGTAGGCCTTCTGCGTGTCCGAATTCCATTATCCCCATGCCATACTTCTCAATGGAACATGCCGTAGGCCTCAACGAAACACGCTATACGTTTCCTCAAAACTTGCCTACCCCGAAGGGGTTGAACGCTTGATAGGGCAGGGTTGGCGCGAAGCGACTACCCTGTCTAACCATCGTACCGTATGTATAAGAACTCTGTAAGAGTTCAACGTTTTATGAATATGGTAGGCGCGAAGCGTTGTCGGGTGTGGACACCTGTTGAACTCCTACAGAGTTCATCCATCCGGCGCGAGCTTAGACACGGTAGGCACGTCATGTCTCCCTACGGTCGCCATTCCGGCCAACCGTGCCCTATCAAGAGTTTATCCCCTTCGGGGAAAGCCAATGGATTGTGAGAGAAAGTCAATAGATTATGAGGGAATGTAAATGGAATATGTGGGATAGCAGATGGATAATGAGAAAGCCAATGGATTGTTGAAAAGTAGATGCGGAGTATTTGTTGGGCGCCACCATATTCCGCATTGTGAGTGTGTGGTCAATGAGAAACGGCGGACGTTTCCGTGCCATCCGCCCATCGCAAAGCGATGATCCGTAGTACCAAATGTGCCGGATGGCAATTCCGAAAAATCCGTATCATCCGTGTTAAAAAAAAACGACGTGTGGCGACGTATATCGTTGAGCACACAGGGGATTTTTTTGCACGCAGAGACGCAGAGGGGTTAGAGTTGGGCATCTTCGATGCAGAGGAGAGGGTTAGGATAAGCAGAGGGCCTACGGCCTGAGGAGGAATGGAGAAATGGAGGCAGTTTCCGTGCCATCAGCCCATCGCAAAGCGATGATCCGTACCCATCCAAATGTGCCGGATGGCAATTCCGAAAAATCCGTGTCATCCGTGTTAAAAAAAAAACTCGTGGAGTGGCGTAGTGAAGGTGTGCCGTTGCTGGGCACCTCCGCTGGAGGTGGATAATACAACGCAAAAGCGACATGAGGGTTTCGCTCGTGCCTCGCGAAGCCCTCAGCTATTGAGCGGTGCCTCTCCGAGCCCCAAGGCACAGTGGGGCGGCCTCTGTACCCTCCTTTGGCCGCTGGCGGCCCTCTCCCACAAGGGGCATAACTCCAAATACTCTGCGGCTCTGCGTGCCATGAAAAAAGTCTGCGTTAGATAACCACCTCGTATGGATATCCTGCCAGAAAAATACCTAAGGCATGTAACACGACAAGACTGGACGAAACGACAAATAGGCGATGTTAGGCCATCTTCTCGACCGTCACAATTCGCCTAATGATAATTCTGACAACAAGATAACCACTACCTCATGACATACATCGGGTAGAAGCATGAAATGATTCTAATAAAATCACGAAATGGTTTTATATAGAAGCATAAAATGGTTTTATATAGAAGCATAAAATGGTTTCATATAGAATCACAAAATGGTTCTATATGAAACCACTCCACGATAGGGGCAGCACCTTTGCCCCATATCGCCCTTATAGCAGGTCGACAAGCTGCGCCAGGTGTATGCCGTTAGACCCTTTGACAAGAATATAACAACCTTGTGGCTTGTCGGTGGCAAGGCGCGCCTTCACCTCTTCCACGTCCTTAAACTTAGTAAACTGGCACTGCGTCTTGCCAAATTCCTCGCCCACAAGCCACACCTTGTCGAAGCCGGCGGTGGCGAGCAGGTCGGCGATCTTCTGATGTTCCTCGCCACTCACCTCGCCCAACTCGCGCATATCGCCCAGAATGGCCATCTTGGGTTGCGGCACCTGCGTCTGCCTGAAGTTGTCGATGGCTGCGGCCATGCTGGTGGGATTGGCGTTATAGGCATCGACAATGAGCCAGTTGGCGGCTGTTTTATTGAGTTGCGACCGATTGTTTGTGGGCTCATAATGCTCCAAGGCATAGCATATTTGCTGGGGACTGATGCCGAAGTGAAGTCCCACGGCAATGGCCGCCAGCATGTTGTCGAGGTTGTATGCGCCGATGAGCCGTGTCTGTACTTCGTAGACATTGGCCACCGGCTGCCGGTCGGCCACGTGCCAGCTGAACCTGAGGAACGGCTCGCAACTCACCACCTCGCCCTGCACCTGCGCGCTGTCGTCTTGACCGTAGCTCATCACCCGCTCCAACTGATGCTCGGCCGCCATCTCCACCAAGTGCTCGTTGCTGGTGTTGAGGAAGGTGAGACACTGATGCTGGCCCAAGTAGCTGTAGAGTTCGCCTTTGGCACGCATCACGCCCTCGAAACTTCCGAAGCCTTGCAGATGCGCGCGCCCCACGTTGGTGATCAGTCCGCATGTAGGCTCCACATAGTCTACAAGTTTCTTGATGTCGCCCACGTGCGAGGCCCCCATCTCTATCACGGCTATCTCGTGTGTGCCATTCAGTCGCAACAAGGTCTTGGGCACACCCACGTCGTTGTTGAAGTTGCCCTCGGTATGCATCACGTTGAAGCGCTCGGCGAGCACAGCCGAAAGGAGTTCCTTGGTGGTAGTCTTGCCATTGGTGCCCGTGATGCCCACTACCGGAATGTGAAACTGGCGACGATGCTCGCGCGCCAACTCCTTGAAAGCGGTGAGACAGTCGTCGACGAGAATTATCCGCTCGTCGGCCTCATCGGCATATTCTGGCTCGTCGACCAGGGCGTAGGCACAGCCTTGGTCGAGTGCCGCCTTGGCAAAGCGGTTGCCATCGAACGACTCGCCTTTCAGGGCGATGAAGATACTGCCTGCCGGACAGTCGCGACTGTCGGTAGTGACCTGCGGATGTTGCAGGTAAAGCTGGTATAATTCCTTAATCTCCATGTTTGGGTGAATAGAGGGTTGATGATTACTACGGTGCAAAAGTAGTTCAAAAGTTTCTTCTTAACAAGCATTGCGGGGTAAAAATGGCACCCTGCCCCATAAATCATGGAGCCGAGGCTGGCTCATGGGGGCGATGGCGCGCGCCCCCTACCCTATGCCCTCCCTGCATTTTTCTGGCCGCAAAAGTTGGAGGGTAAGCCCAAAAAACCTATCTTTGTATTGCGAAAAGTTCGCAACGAAAAGTTCGCAATGACTTAAAAAGGCCTATATGAAGGAAGTGACCAACCCCTTTATACTCTCTGGCTATGTATCGCCAGAGTATTTCTGCGACAGGAAAGAGGAGACCGCCCTGCTTGTCGCCGCCCTGCGCAACGGCAGAAACCTGACGCTCATCAGTCCGCGCCGTATGGGCAAGACGGGGCTCATACGCCATGTGTTCCACGAGATGGGCAAGGCCAAAGACACCCAGTGCTATTACGTAGACCTGTATCAGACCGACTCGCTGGCATCGTTAGTCAAGAAGCTGGGAGAGGTGGTGCTGGGCAGTCTCGACACCACCGAGGGGAAAATCGTCAGGCGGGTGAGCACGTTCTTCAAGTCGCTCAGGCCCGTCATCAGCGTAGACCCCATGACGGGCACGCCCTCGTTCAGCATCGACATACAGCCTGCGCTGGCCGAACGCTCGTTGTCCGAGATATTCGACTATATGCAGCAGGGCGGAAAACGATGCTACGTGGCCTTCGATGAGTTTCAGACCGTGACCGAATATGCCGACAAGAACGTGGAGGCGCTGCTCAGGGCGCACATCCAGCACCTCACCAACGTGCATTTCATCTTCTCTGGCAGTCAGCGCCATGTGCTCGAAAACATGTTTGTATCGGCCTCGCGCCCGTTTTACCAGAGCACGCAGATGATGAACCTGCCGTGCATACCGCCGCAGGCCTACGAGGCTTTTGCCCAAGAAAAGCTAAGCAGCCACGGCCAACGGATGGCGCCCGGGGCCTTCGACCACCTCTACCAGGCCCTTGCCGGGCACACGTGGTACGTGCAGATGGCGCTCAACCGACTGTATGAGCTGGGCAAGGCCGAACTCACCGCTGACGACGTAGACCTGATGTTGCGCACCATCGTGACCGAGAACGAGGCCACCTACCACACTTTCCTGCACCTCATCACACCCGCCCAAGGGCGCCTGCTGAGGGCCGTGGCCCATGAGGGCACGGCACGCGAGATACTGGGGCAGGCATTTATCACCACCTACCAGCTGGGAGCCACGAGTACCATCAAGTCGGCTACCAAGGTGTTGGTAGAAAAGGAGCTGTTGCTTCAGGACGACGACGCCTATGAGGTGTACGACCGCTTCTTTGCCATCTGGCTGAGCCAGAGATAGCCACCGGGCCTCGGCAGGGGGCACGACGAACACAGGCGGCGCCGGCACGATAGCCCCAAACAGAGCACAGCCTGCCAGCGCAGACGGTGGGGAATGTGCCCGGGGAGGCGAAAAAAAACATCAAAAGCGACACGTTTACAAATATTTTTGTAAGTTTGCAGAAAATCTTATCCAGCATGGACTATACCATTAACATACGTGGCCGACTGATGAGTTTGGCTCATCCACAGGTCATGGGAATCTTGAACTGCACGCCCGACAGTTTTTTCGCCGGCAGCCGCAAGCAGACCGAGCGTGAAATTGCCGACCGCGCCAACCAGATTGTCGCTGAGGGTGGTACCATCATCGACGTGGGGGCCTTCTCCACCCGCCCCGGTGCCCAGGAAGTGAGCGAGCAGGAAGAGATGGCCAGGTTGCGCCATGCCCTGCCCATCATCAGGCGCGAGCAGCCCGACGCCGCCATCTCGATAGACACCTACCGCCCCAACGTGGCGCGCATGGCGGTGGAAGAATATGGCGCAGACATCATCAACGATGTGTCAGAGGGCGGACTGACCGGCATCACGGGCATACCGCTGACGCCCACCGCAGAAGCCATCCCGCCCATCTTCAGCATGATGGGCCGACTCAAAGTGCCCTACATCCTCATGTCGGTACAGCCCAACCTGCATGCCATGCTCATCGGTTTTGCCCGTGAGGTGCAGCAGCTGCGCGACCTGGGCGTGAAGGACATTATCCTCGACCCGGGCTTTGGATTCGGCAAGACCATGGAGGGCAACCTGCGACTGGTGCAGCAGATAGACCGGCTGAGCGTCATGGAGCTGCCGGTGCTGGTGGGCGTGTCGCGCAAGCGCATGATTTTCCAGACCCTCGGCATCGGCACCGACGAGGCGCTCAACGGCACTACCGTCATCAACACGATGGCACTGATGCGCGGCGCGTCGATACTGAGGGTACACGATGTACGCGAGGCCGTGCAGGCCGTTACCTTATACACCCAATCATTAACCACGGAGTGACATGTTTTTAGACTTTGGCATCAAAGACATCATCGACATCTTCTTTGTCGCGATGATGTTGTTCTATATCTACCGACTGATGAAAGAGAGCCGCTCGCTCAATGTTTTCATCGGTATCATGGTCTTTGTCCTGGTGTGGCTCTTCGTGTCGCAGGTGCTCGAAATGCGACTCTTAGGCAGCATCATGGACAAGCTGGTGAGCGTGGGTGTCATCGGACTCATCGTACTCTTCAAGGATGAAATCCGTAAATTCCTTTACCAAATCGGTGAACGTCAGCGCGTGCGCAATGTGATACACCTGTTCTTTCCTAAAAAAGAAAGCGAAGCCGAAGAAGACAAGGAGACCATTATGCCCATCGTATGGGCGTGCATGGACATGGCCAAAGGCAAGGTGGGCGCGCTGATAGTCATTGAACGGGCCATACCGCTCGACGACATCGTGCAGACGGGAGAGGAAATCAACGCCAACGTCAACAAACTGCTCATAGAGAATATCTTCTTCAAAAACTCGCCCTTGCACGACGGTGCCATGGTCATCTCCAAGAAGCGCGTGCGGGCCGCGGGCTGCATTCTGCCCGTGAGCCACAGCATGAACATACCCAAGGAGCTCGGTCTGCGACACCGCGCTGCCATGGGCATCTCTCAAGACTCAGACGCCATAGCGGTGGTGGTCTCTGAAGAGACCGGACGCATCAGCGTGGCCATCAAGGGTAAGTTTCGCCTGCGACTGTCGGCCGAGGAACTCGAGGCTATCCTTGCCCGTGAGATGGGCAGCTGAGCCGACACCCCCATACAACGACATACCAACCATATCCCTACAGATTGCGCGTGACCATAGTGTCGCCATGCGTCTGTAGGGATTAATGTATAAATTGGCTTAAATTGCAATGTAGATTTGACAATTAATGCGTTTTTCCTTTTGTCACATCAGAAAGAATGAGTAATTTTGCACCACATCAATACATATACGTTTTATAAGTAAATATCAAAATATGAGTTTATTAGAACAGATCGTAGCGCGTGCCAAATCAGACAAACAGCGCATTGTTCTTCCGGAGGCAGAGGAAGAGCGCACGCTCAAGGCAGCAGACAGGGTTTTGGCAGACGACATCGCCAACCTCATTCTTATCGGAAACCCTGAAAATATCGCGAAAGAAGCTGAGCAATGGGGGCTGAAGAACATTGGTAAGGCTACCATCATCGATCCATTACACTACGACAAATCAGAAGAGTATGCCGAAATGCTGACCGAGCTTCGGCAAAAGAAGGGCATGACGCTCGACAAGGCCCGTGAACTGGTGACCAAGAACAACCTCTATTTAGGTTGCATGATCATCAAGGCCGACAATGCCGACGGACAGGTGTCGGGTGCGCTGAGCACTACCGGCGAAACCTTGCGTCCCGCCCTGCAGATCATCAAGTGCGCCCCCGGCGTAACCACCGTGAGCGGCGCTATGCTCGTGCTGACCAATGAGCAGCAGTATGGAGAGAACGGCATCGTGGTGATGGGCGATGTGGCCGTGACCCCGAATCCCACCGCTGAGCAGCTCGCCCAGATTGCCTACACCACCGCTGAGACGGCCAAGAGTGTGGCAGGATTCAAAAATCCCGTGGTGGCCATGCTGAGCTTCTCGACCAAGGGGTCGGCGCAGGATGCCATCGACAAGGCTACCGGCAAGAGCGTATACATCATCGACAAGGTGGTAGAGGCCACCAAGATTGCCAAGGAGCGCTACCCCGAACTGCAGGTTGACGGTGAGTTGCAGGCCGACGCCGCACTCGACCCCGCCACGGCAGCCAAGAAAGCGCCGGGCAGCAACGTGGCCGGAAAAGCCAACGTGCTGGTGGTGCCCAACCTCGAGGTGGGTAACATTGGCTACAAGCTCGTGCAGCGCTTGGGCGGTGCCGAGGCCATCGGCCCCATCCTGCAGGGTATCGCACGCCCGGTCAACGACCTGAGCCGCGGCTGCTCGGTAGACGACATCTATTATATGGTGGCCATCACGGCCTGCCAGGCACAGGATGCGAAGAGCAATTCATAATTCGCAATTCATAATTCACAATTCACAATTCACAATTCAAGATTCAGAATTTAAATTTATCAGAAGACAGGAAATGAAAATATTGGTGCTCAACTGCGGCAGCAGTTCGATAAAATATAAACTCTACGACATGGCCGACGAGAGCGTACTGGCACAGGGTGGCGTAGAGCGTATCGGCCTCGACGAGGCCTTTATCAAGGTGACACTGGCCAACGACCAGAAAAAGATTATCATGGCCGACCTGCCTACCCACAAGGAGGGTGTGGCACTGGTGTTCAAGGTGCTGCTCGACGCGGAGATTGGTGCCCTCAAGAGTCTTGACGAGATAGACGCCGTAGGCCATCGCATCGTGCAGGGTGGCGACCTCTTTGAGAAGAGCTGTATCGTCACGCCCGAGGTAGAGAAGGGTATTGAGAGCCTCATCGATCTCGCGCCGGTTCACAATGCCGGCCATCTGCGTGGCATTCGCGCCGTGAATGAGCTGATGCCCAACGTGCCCCAGGTGACAGTATTCGACAATGCGTTCCACAGCACCATGCCCGACTACGCTTATCTGTATGCCATTCCTTATGAACTGTATCAGAAATATCATGTGCGCCGCTACGGCTTCCATGGCACCAGTCACCGCTATGTATCCAAGCGTGCGTGTGAATTCCTCGGCCTCGACTACAACAACACGAAAATCATCACTTGCCACATCGGCAATGGCGCCAGCATGGCCGCGGTGAAGAATGGTAAGGTCATCGACACGTCTATGGGCCTTACGCCGTTAGCCGGACTGATGATGGGTAGCCGCTCGGGCGACATTGACCCCAGTGCCGTGACCTATCTCATGGAGAAACTGGGCAAGCAGCCACAAGAGATGGCCGACTTCCTCAACAAGGAGAGTGGCGTACTCGGCATCACGGGTATTTCGAGCGACATGCGTGAGGTGGAAGCTGCCCAGCGCGAAGGCAACGAGCGCGCTATCCTCGCCATGAAGATGTATTGCTACCGCATCAAGAAGTATATTGGCGCATATGCCGCCGCCATGAATGGCGTTGACGCCATCGTCTTCACCGCAGGCGTGGGCGAGAACCAGACCGGTATGCGAATGGATGCTTGCAGCGGACTCGAATATCTTGGCGTGAAGATGGACGAGGAGCGCAATAACTGCCGCGGCATCGAACAGGTGCTTTCGGCCGACGACTCTAAGGTGAAGGTGGTGCTCATCCCCACTGACGAGGAGATTGTCATCGCACGCGATACCAAAACACTGGTAGAACAGGCTTAATCATAAAAGACGGTTAAGGATTAGGAGTTTCTTTAGTGAGGAATGTGTAGTTTGGCGTTAGAAGTTATCTATACCGACAACGGGCACTCATTCCTGACCCAAGAAACTCCTAAGTGCTAACAGCCAACACCATATTCCACGCTAATCATCAAAGCGCATCATGAAGCTCATCACCTTTGGAGAAATATTGTTGAGACTGTCGAAAGAAGGCAGCCAGAGATTGACACAAGGTCAAACGTTCTGTGCCAACTATGGCGGTTCCGAGGCCAATGTGGCCGTGAGCCTTGCACAGTTGGGAGACGAGGTCGCCTACGTGACAAGAGTTCCTGACAATGCCGTGGGCAAGGCCGCGCTCATGCACCTGCAGGCATTGGGGCTCGACGTGAGGCATGCCGTG
The DNA here is from genome assembly GCA_023425865.1 of Bacteroidota bacterium. Taxonomy (GTDB): domain Bacteria; phylum Bacteroidota; class Bacteroidia; order Bacteroidales; family Bacteroidaceae; genus Prevotella. The sequence continues at coordinate 38,333 of JAFABV010000049.1, forward strand.
AAAGGGGGCAAACGCTTGGGTACCTACTATTTCGAACCATCGGCAGCCATGCGCAGCTCGCATGTGGTATACGACCGCGACGACTCGGCCTTCAATACCCTGCAGTACGGCGACATCAACTGGGAACCCATCTTCAAAGATGCCGCGTTGTTCCACTGCTCGGGCATCACCTGTGCCACCAGCCGGGCCGCCCTCAACACCACCATGGATGCTGTGCGCATGGCCTACGACAGAGGCATAGAGCTCACCTGCGACATCAACTACCGCGCCTCGCTGTGGCAGTATCCCGGTGCCGACGCACGTAAGTCGATACAGGAACTCATGCAATACAGTTCCTTCGTGTTCGGTGACCAGAACGAGTGGTATGTGGCCAGCGGCCTTGAGCCCATCCCCTTCACCGCTCTCGATGGCAGCTACCGCTTCGACTTAGACGCCTACCGACGCTATTTCGACAAGCTCCACGAGATGTTCCCTCATTGCAAGCGTATGCTCATCGGGCACCGCAACCAGCTGTCGTTCCAGCACCATGTGAACGCTGCGGTGCTGTGGGCCGAAGGCGAGATTTACACCTCGCGCATCTACGACATACAGCCCATCGTCGACCAGATGGGTGTGGGCGATGCCTGGGTGGCCGCCTTCATCCATGCCCGACTGAAATGGCCCGATGATGACCAGAAATGCCTCGACTTCTCTGTATCGGCCTCGGCGCTGAAGAACACAATCCCCGGCGACCAAAATCTTGTCACCGAGCAGGAAGTGCTGGCTAATATGCACGCTTCGGGCGGCCGCATCGACCGCTAAGTCTACCATAATTGTGGTAGGTGCAATCCCACGTCCTTGGTATATCAAATACCACTGGCGTGGGATTGCCCGTTTTGTGAAAACCCGTTAATTTTGCAAACGTAATCAGTGATAATTTCTAAAATACACCGAGATATGAAGCGAATGTATAATATATGTAAACGAATGTGTGGCATGACAGCATCAATGTGCCGCAGTATGGCACGCACCCTCACCCCGTCATCACACCCCTACACCCATCCATTCATCCAAACGTTCATCTATTCACGACATGAAAAAGAATTTGTTTACAGCAGCATTTACATTAGCACTCAGTCTCAACGTTATCGGCGCGCAGGCAGATAATCGCACCGACGGCAGCGATGCCCCGGCAGCCACTACCACCTACTATATTAACGCACCGCGTTTTGTGCGCCCGCTGGTAGAGAAATGGATCAGCGAATACAAGAAGACCGACCCCTCCTCCGACTTTGCCATTGCAAAGTCAGCCTCCACCAAGAAACTCAGCTCCATCAATATCCAGCTTCAAGAGCGCAAAGACACCGCCGCTTCGGCAAAGGTCGTGTACTTTGCGCAGTATGCCATCCTCCCTGTCACCTCAAAAGACTCAGAGGCCGACAAGGCATTGGCTAAACGCTCGCTGAATACGAAGGCCCTCAAGAAACTGTTCTTTGTGGGCGACGACATCGAAGAGGCAGAGAATAAGGACAAGTTGAACGACCAAGTGGTGGTCTATGCCGGCAGCGGCAGTAGCTCTATCGCTACGCCATTTGCCGCCTATTATGGTGAGCCCGCGGCAAACTTCCGTGGCAAACGTGTGGCCGGAGACGATGCGTACCTCAACACCGCCATTGCCCAAGACCCGAAAGGCGTGACCTTCAATGCCCTTCCCAACGTCTACAACCTGCAGAACCGACAACTCAGAAGTGAGATTGCCGTGCTCCCCCTCGACCTGAGTAAAGAGCAACAAGCATCGCTCAGCTCTCTCGACCAGCTCATCAGCACGCTGGAGAGCGGCGAGATAAAGGGCATACCCGTAGAGAAGGTGGCCTTTGCCTATACCGGCAGCACAGCCCTCGACCGCTTTGTGTCGTGGGTGCTGACCAACGGAACAGCCTACAACCATGCCTACGGACTCTTGCAACTCAACAGCAAGGATGCCACCCGGCAGTTACAACAGGTGAACAGCCTCACCGCACAACAATAATAAATCTTTAGTCATGCACCCTCACCCTCAGGGGTGAGATATGGGAACAGGGGCAGGTCGGCCATCGCCGACCACCCTCCTCTCCCTTCGTCCCCTCCCCGGTATCGGGGCGGCAGGGTGTATCATACCCATTCCCAACTCTTCAAAAACGACATTCAACATGAAACACATCAAACACATCTTATTCTCTGCCGCACTCACCCTCCTCCCCTCTTGGGCTCTGGCACAGACCGACCTGAGCGGACAGGTGACCGATGTCACCACAGGCGAGACGCTCATCGGGGCCACAATCCTCGTCAAGGGCGATGCTACCCAGGGCACAGTGACCGACGCCGAAGGCCGCTTTTCGCTCCACACCTCACGCAATACCCCGCTCACGCTCACCATCGGTTATGCCGGCTATCGTTCACAAGACATCGTGGTTTATGATGCCGAGGAGCCGCTCACCGTACAGCTGCGCACCGCCAGCGACTTTCTGAAAGAGGTAGTGGTGGTGGGCTACGGCACCCAGAGCCGCACCCAGCTCACCGGTTCGGTGGTGACGGTCAAGGCCGATGTCTTTGCCAACAGCACAGCCGTGTCGCTCGACGGTGCCCTGGGCGGACAGGTGGCAGGCCTCAACGTCACTGCGGCCAGCGGACAACCGGGAGCCGAGAGCAGCATCCGCATCCGTGGTGGCAACTCGGTAAATGCCAGCAACGAACCACTGTACGTGGTCGACGGCTTTATCTACTTCAAGGATGCAGCCAACAGCGGCACTGGCATTGGGGCCATCGAGAGCGGTCTCAACCCGTTGGCCACCATCAACCCCAACGACATACAGAGCATAGAAGTGCTCAAGGATGTCAGCGCCACAGCCATCTACGGCAGTCGCGGTGCCAACGGTGTCATCCTCATCACCACCAAGAAAGGTGCCTTGGGCAGCAAGAAGGCCAGCATCAGCTACGGCTACAGTCTTGGCTTCAGCAATGTAAGCAAGAAGCTCGACCTGCTGAACGCCTCACAGTGGGCCCGCTACCAGAAGACCTACTGGAACAACAAAGGCGGATATACCGACGAGGAAATCAATGCCCTGGGCGAAGGCACCGATTGGCAGGATGCCGTTTTGCGCACCGCCGTGCAGCAGAGCCATGAACTGAGCGTCACCGGCGCCACCGAGAAGAGCCGCTATGCCTTCTCGGCCAACTACACTGACCAGGACGGTATCGTGCTCAACTCCGGATTCCAACGTTACAACTTCCACACCAACGTGGAATGGGAACTGCAGAAGAACCTCAAGCTCGGCGTAAACATCACCTACGGCCGAAGCAAGCAGAACGGACTGACCACCACCGAGCAGACCGTCTACAACTCATCGCCCTACTCGGCAGGCATCACCAACAGCTTTGTATATGCCTTGCTCATGCCCCCCGTGGTGAGCATTTATAATGCCGATGGCAGCTACAATTTCACCAACCCGTACGAGTATGCCTACTTCGCCATCGGTGACCATGCCGCCAACCCCGTCTACGACCTTGAGGAAAGCGTGGCCGAGAACATCAACAACTATCTGCTGAGCAATGTGTGGGCCACCTACCGTCTGGGCGACCTCACCTTCAAGGCAGCCTTAGGACTCAACAGCGAGAAGCTCACCCAAAACTACTTCTCAGGGGCTTACACATCGCTTGGCCTTGCCACAGAGGGAATCGGTGGCGTGGGCAACCGCCAGACCGACGTGTGGCAACAGGAATACACCGTCAACTATGTCAAAGACTTTGCGGGCCGCCACCACATCGACGCCCTGGCTGGCTACACACGACAATCGACCCGCTCGACCTATAGTGCCATCCGCACCAACCACTTCACCAACGAGACCCTCAAGCAGTACAACCTCGGAGGCGGCTCGGGCATCTACACCCCGCAGACCGGCATCAGCGAGTCGACTCTCAATTCACTCATCGCACGTGTCAACTATACATTGCTCGACCGCTACAACGCTACAGCCACCTTCCGTGCCGACAACTCCAGCCGCTTTGCCAAGAACCACCGTTGGGGCTACTTCCCCTCGCTCGGACTGTCGTGGAACCTCGATAAGGAGGCCTTCCTCAAGCGTGTGCGCCAGCTCGACTACCTGAAACTACGCCTCTCGGGCGGCCTCGTGGGCAACCAGGAGATTCCCGACTATGCCTTCGCCACGTCATACACCACAGGCTCATATGGTGACTCGTCCAACTATTCGAAATCGAACGCCGTGAACGAAAACCTGAAGTGGGAGACCACCGCCAGCTATAATGCCGGCATCGACGCAGGATTCTTTGGCGACCGTCTGGGCCTGGTACTCGATGTCTATTACAAGAAAACCAGCGACCTGCTGCTCGACGTGCCCGCCGGCTTCGCCTCGGGCGTGACCTCGCAACTGCAAAACGTGGGCAATGTAGTCAACCGTGGCGTGGAACTGGCCATCAACAGCACCCTCATCCGCAGCCGTCACCTCACCTGGAACATCAGCGCCAATGTGGCCCACAACCACAACGAGATCACCAGCATGGGCGCCTCTAACGACATCGTTCAGGGCGCTGCCAACCAGCAGATTCTGCGTAAGGGCGAGGCACTCGGCTCATTCTACGGTCTGGTGTTCGACGGAATCGTACAGACGGGAGAGGATGTGAGCAAGCTGCCCACCATCAACGGCATCACCCCCAAGGCCGGCGACGCAAAGTTTGTAGATGTAAACAACGACCACGTCATCAACGCCAAAGACCGCCAGGTGCTGGGAAGCATCCAGCCCGACCTCACTTACGGCATCTCCTCACAGCTGCAGTACCGCAACTTCGATGTCTCTGTCGCCTTCGCCGGCAGTCACGGCAACAAGCTCTACAACGCCTTGGGCCGTCGCCTTGAGCAGACGGGCGACTCGTACAACGTGCTCACCACCGTGCTCGACTCTTGGACCGAGGCCAACGGCGGCAATACCCTGGCACTGGCCAGCACCTCGCGCCCCTTCTCGTACATCGACAGCCGCTATGTGCAGAGTGCCTCCTATTTTAAGCTGAAGAACCTCACCATTGGTTACCAGCTGGCCCTGCCCAAGACCTTCCCTGTGGGCGTGCGCCTCTATGCCACAGCCACAAATCTCTTCACCCTCACGCCCTACAAGGGTTACGACCCCGAGGTGAGCGGCGGCACCGACTACGGTGCCTACCCCTCGGCCCGCACCTTCACCTTTGGCGTGAACCTCACCCTCTAAAGCCAAGACCATAGCTACGTAATCATATTTAGGAGAAACAATTTAATGTAAAAGGAGAAACAAACATGAGAAAGCAATTATTCACGGCAGCCGTTGTGACAGCGACCCTTCTGGCAGGCCTCAGTTCCTGCAACAGCGACAGCATAGACAGCAGCGACAACAACAATATCAACAATAACAATGTGGTGACCGACGACGCCAGTGCCCTCTCTCTCGTCAACGGTGTCTATGCCCACTGGCAGCCACTCAGTTCGTCGTTTTCGTTTATCATTGAGCTTCAGTCCAACAAGCTCATCTCCTTTGAGGGTGAGGAGAGCGAACCCGGACCTTTGAACAGCCGTTTCGAGGTGGCCTCCGACACCTGGTATCAGATCAAGGTGTTCAACCATCTCTTCCTCGGCATCACCCAAGACAACGAAGCCATCACCACCGTCTCTAACGCCCTGCGCGAGGGCAAGGTCAGCCAGGCAGGCTACAACGCCGCCGTGGGCAAGGCCAAGTTCTTGCGGGCTCTGGCCTACCTCAAGCTGGTGCAGCTCTGGGGCGAAGTGCCTCTCTTCACCGAGGAAGGTGGCAGCAAGACCGAGCGGGCCTCGATCAACGAGGTGTTCAACCAAATCGTGAGCGACTTCACCGATGCAGAGTCGCTGCTCAAAGACTACGATGGCGACCCGCGGGTGCCCTCTAAGCAGGCTGCCCAGGCCCTACTGGCCCGCACCTACCTCGTATGGGGTGACAACCCGCTGAGCTACGATGAGGTGGCCGCCATTGCCAGCCAGCAGAAAGACCCCGAGTTTACCACCACGCCGAGCCGCCTTGAGAAAGCCGTGGAGTATGCCGACAAGGTCATCAACAGCGGACGCCTGGCCCTCGACCCCGACTACAGCAAACTGTGGGGACGTGAGTATGAGAGCAACAAGCGCGGCACCAACGAGCACCTCTTCACCATCGCCCACGACGGCGACGAGTATGATGCCCAAGGCAACCACCAGACCCACTGCTCGTGGACCTTCCCCTTCCAGAACGGTGAGAACGGGCGGGGATACAGCCAGAACCACACCGAGGTGGCCGACGACGACCTCTACGATGACTGGAAGGCCGAGCAACCCAACGACAAACGCCTGCTGAAGACCTACTTCACCAGCCTGAAGGACCCCGAGGACGGACTCACCTATACCTACTACTCGCCCGTCTATACCCCCATCAACGGCAAGGGCGTAGACCAGAGCTACGACAACTCCGAGAATCTCGAGATCACCCACAACAGTGTCGACCGTATCGAGATACGCTATGCCGAGGTGCTGCTCACCAAGGCCGAAGCCCTCGTGCAGCTGGGCCGCAACAGCGAAGCCGCCGCACCCTTCAACCAGCTGCGCGCTCGCGCAGGCATCGCCCAGGTGGCAGCCCCCACATTCGAAGAGATCAAGCGCGAGTGGGACTACGAGTTCACCTACGAGCAGTTCTCGCTACTCAACTCCTACCGGTGGAAGAACCTCGTCTCCTCGGTGCGACAGGTGAGCCACTACAAACACTTTGCCGACAACTGGGAGAGCAAGCAGTCCTTCACCTCCGACCAGAAAGCCTTCTTCACCAAGATACACAACCACCTTGTGGCCAAGTACAACAATGTCAAGGGGCGCAACTACCGACAGCCTATCCCCACCGGACTGTCGGGCGAGGACCTCGGTATCGCGCAGAACCCAGGATTCTAAGCAATGACCTGCCGCGTCATGCCGCCGTGAGGTGAAGTGCCCCACGGCGGCATATTGTGATGTGGAAAACAAGAAGGAGTGGAATGTTTTTGCTAACTTTGCAACGTTACAAGACCAAGAAGAAAAAAAGAAGAATATGGACGAACAACAACAACAGGCCGCGGCCCCCAAGGCCGCAAGTCGTAAACAGATGGCCCTATGGATTGCCGCCCTTGTGGTGGGCGCGCTGCTCGGTCTCACCGGTCTGGGCTGGCTCGACCAGCTCATGAGCTTCGTGGCCACGGTCTACACCCGGCTCTTCCAGTTTGTGGCCGTGCCCACCATCGTACTGGCCGTCATCACCACCCTGGCCTCATTTGGTGAACAGAAAGACACGGGGCGCATCTTCCGCCACGCCGTTACCTACACCCTGCTCACCACCCTCGTGGCCGCCCTCGTGGGGCTGACCCTATATCTCATCATCCGTCCCGGCAACCTGCCCACGTCGCTGGTGCAGGCCGGACAGTCGAGCATCCCCCAGACCTTAGGCAACGAGACCTACTACGACCACATCCTCGGTGTGGTGCCCGACAACGTGGTGCGCCCCTTCCTCGAAGGCAACGTGCTGTCGCTGCTGCTCATCGCCTTTGCCGTGGGCTTCGCCTTGGCCAAGATGGCCGACACGCCACAGAAGCAGACCCTCATGCGCGCCATCCTGGGGCTGCAAGACCTGCTCTTTGCCCTCATCCGCGGCCTCATCTGGACCCTCCCCGTGGGCATTGTGGCCTTTGCCGCGCAGCTCTCGGCACAGGTGTCGGCCGGCGTGGTGGCCGAGTCGTTGGGCCGTTATGTGCTGGTGATCTTGGGTGGCAACCTGTTGCAGTTCTTCGTGGTGCTGCCCCTCTTCCTGCTGTCGCGCGGCCTCAACCCACTGCACACATTAGGCCGCATGATGCCCGCCGTGCTCATGGCCCTGTTTACCAAGAGCTCGGCGGCCACGCTTCCCGTCACCATGGCCACGGCCGAGGGTCGCTTGGGCGTGTCGTCTAAGGTGTCGCGCTTCGTGCTGCCCATCTGCACCACCATCAACATGAACGGCTGCGCCGCCTTCATCCTCGTCACCTCGCTGTTTGTGATGCAGAACGGCGGCACCACGCTCACCCTGCCCGGCATGCTGCTATGGGTGCTCATCGCCGTGATCTCGGCCGTGGGCAATGCCGGGGTACCCATGGGCTGCTACTTCCTCACGCTCTCGCTCATGACCGGACAGGGCGCCCCCGTGGGCATCATGGGCATCATCCTGCCCATCTACACCATCATCGACATGATCGAGACCGCCGAGAACGTATGGTCTGACTCATGCGTGGCGGCCATGACCGACCACGACGTGTCGGCACCGGCACGATAGCACACACACCTATTATTATATAATAAGGAGACAGTCCTAACGCCGAAGGCTATTCGTATGGTCAGCGCCCGCTGGCCTTACGAATAGCCTTCATCTGTTGGTGGGCTGCCGGTAAATCCGTCAACCCGCTCGACGCCCACGGCTCAGGGCCTGGACTCACCCTCCACGTATTGTTCGAGGAAAAGATGCTGCCCGTCGAACACTACATAAGTGAACTGCCATATCCAGTCGCCAAGTATCAGCATTCTGCTTTTGCGCCCTAAGGAGAGGTCAAGCTCAATATGGCGATGGCCATAGATAAAATAATCTATATCAGGATGCTGCTGCATATACGCTTTCGTCCAAAGCACCAGATACTCTTTATCCTCTCCGAGATAAGGCGTCTCCTTGCCATCGGCTCGCTTCAGGCGGCTGTGCTTGGCCCAGTTGAGTCCGAGCTGCATACCCCACCAAGGGTGCATGAAGTTGAGCATACGCTGGCACAGCCGATTGTGGAACAACTTGCGCAGCAGCTTGAACTTATTGTCGGGATCACCCAGGCCATCGCCATGAGCCAGATAAAACTCCTTGCCGTAGAGTTCTACGGTAAGAGGCTGGCGGTGAAGTATCACGCCACACTCTTCTTCTAAGTAACCATACGTCCAAAGGTCGTGATTACCCGTAAAGAAGTGCACCTCCACGCCAGAGTCGGTCAACTCAGACAATTTGCCCAGAAAGCGCGTGAAGCCTTTCGGCACCACATACTTATACTCATCCCAAAAGTCAAACATGTCACCCAGCAGATAAATGGCGGCCGCCTTGTCCTTGATACTGTCAAGAAACCGTACCAACCGCCGCTCCTGCGTGCGCCGATGCTTCAAAGCCAACGACCCGAGGTGTGCGTCTGACAAAAAATAAATGTTCTTCATAATTAGTGATTACTAATTACTCAAATCCCAACTCCACCCTTGCTTCCTCGCTCATCATGCTCTGGTCCCATGCCGGCTCGAACACCAGGTTGATATTGGCGGCCTTCACCCCTTCTACACCTTCTACCTTGGTACGCACATCTTCGAGGATGAAGTCGGCGGCCGGACATGAGGGGGCCGTGAAAGTCATATCGAGGTCGAGCGTGCCGTCCTCCTGCACGTCTATCTTGTAGATCATGCCCAGGTCAAAGATATTGACGGGAATCTCAGGGTCATAAACGGTCTTCAGCACATCGACGATGCGCGATTCTATGCGGGTCTTTTCTTCTTGTGTCATAAATTACTTGTCTTTATTGTGCGAATTTAAGAAATAAAATCGAAATAACCAACGGGTATATGATGAAAAGGCAAAAAGAAGAAAGACAAAGTACGGAGAAATATCGCGTCGTGCCCTGCCCTTTCCGGCGCAGACACAGGCCTTGCGGCCGTCGCCCCTGCTACAGTTTACCCTGCTCGTGGTAGCTGAAGTAGTTGCCATCAGTGATGATGACATGGTCGAGGAAAAAGATACGCAGTGTTTCGCAAGCCTTCTTGATGGCTCGCGTGAGGTTGTCATCATGTACGCTGGGATGCAGATTGCCGCTGGGATGATTGTGGCACGCCACGAGCACGGTGGCATTGTTGAGCAATGCCTCTTTCATAATGACCCTGATATCGACCGCGGTTTCTGTTATTCCCCCATGACTGATGCACACCTCCTTGATTAATTTGAACGACTGGTTGAGCAGCAAGACATAAAATTTCTCCACATCCAGGTCTTGCATCTTAGGGTGCATATAATTATAGATAGCCGTCGCCGAACCTAACTCGGCCCGCTGTTCAGCCTCGGTGGCCTTACGCCGCTTACCCAATTCGCAAGCGGCAATGATGGTGATGGCCTTGGCAGGCCCCATGCCGTGATACTGCTGCAGTTCTTTGACCGACTTCTTGCCCAGCGTGTTGAGGTTGTTGTTGCAGTCGGCCAGCACACGGCGCATGAGGTCGACGGCGCTCTCCTTGACCGACCCCGAGCCGATGAGTATGGCCAGCAGCTCGGCATCGCTCAGCGCGGCCGGGCCTAAGCGCTCGAGCTTCTCGCGGGGGCGGTCGGCCTCCGACCAGTGGTTGATAGACAGATTACCCATGATACAGACAAAGGATGGGTGAGGATTTACTTGTAGAAGGTCTTGTCGTAAGCGTGAAACTCGTCCTTCCCAAGTAGACATCGTTTCCACCAAGCCACGAAGAAACCGCAGCCATAGCCCATGAGCTGGGTGAAGGCGGCACGCACGGAAAGGAAGCCTATGACAAGACTACGATTGCGCAGGGAGGCATCTACACCGACCACGAACGAATAGAGCAACAGTGGAATCGTGCCCAAGACCAGGCTCGCCGCTCCGAAGATGAGCGCGTAAACAGGACCATTGGCACACCCATGCGAGATAGACTGCAGGCCGAGCACTCCTATGACGATGAAGAACAGGCCGAAGAGAGCCAATAACCCACACACGGTAACACCCACCAAAAACAGCAGGGGCAGCAGATGCACGAGCTTGAGACTTTCGGGATATTTCTTATAGAGGTTGATACGGGCTATCCCGCTGTTGTAGACCTGCCGCCAAAACTTGCGGAAGTCGGTGCGGCGCTTGTGGTAGACCCATGCCCCGGGAAAGAGGCGGCACTTGCACCCGGCCTTGAAGATACGGATGGAGAAGTCGATGTCTTCGCCGAAGCGCATCTTAGAGAAGCCGCCCAACCGGGTATACACCTCGCGTCTCACCCCCATATTGAACGAGCGCGGATAAAACTTGTCGAGCTTCTTTTTGCCCCCGCGTATGCCGCCCGTGGTGAAGAAGCTGGTCATGGAGTAAGAGATGGCCTTCTGCGTGCGCGTAAACGAAGGATGCGCGCGGTCGGGACCACCGAAGGCGTCGCAGGGGTCGCGCCGCAGCTCGGCACCTACCTCAGCGAGATAGTCTTCGGGCACCACCACATCAGAATCGAGAATAATGACGTACTCCCCCTGCGCCCGTTCCACGCCGTAGTTGCGGCTCTGCCCCGGCCCGCTGTTTTCTTTCATGAAATACTTCAGGCTGAGCCGGTCGTCATACTTGCGACACACCTCCTCACAAGGAGTCTTCGACCCGTCTTCAACCACAATGACCTCAAAATCATCAACGGTCTGGCGTGTGAGACTGTCGAGCAGTTCGTCTACCTCGTCGGGACGATTATAAACTGGAATGATAAAGGAGTATTTCATTAAGGTGTCAGGTGTCAGGTGTCAGGCGTTAGGTGATAGGTGGGCGGCCGTAAAACAAAAAGGGTAAAAAGTATCAAGTGTAGCCATTGAGCGACACCTTTCACCTTTTACCCCCAATCTTCTTACCTATATTTATTTCTCGGTCACGCGGCCCACGTAGCTTCCGTCGCGTGTGTCAACGGTGATGAGCTCGCCCTCGTTGATGAAGAGAGGCACGCGAATCTCGGCACCGGTCTCCAGCGTGGCAGGCTTGGTGGCGTTGGTGGCAGTGTTGCCCTTCACGCCAGGCTCGCTGTGGGTGATGACGAGGTTAGTCTTGATGGGCATCTCAGCCGAAAGGATGGTGCCGTCGGTAGTGTCGGTCTGCACGTCGACGATGTCGCCCTCCTTCATGAAGTCAGCGCCCGTGATCATATCCTTGGCGATTGGAATCTGCTCGAAGGTCTCCTGGTTCATGAAGATGCAGCCAGTAGCGTCCTCGTAGAGATACTGGTAAGGACGATGCTCCACACGCACGTCGTCGAGCTTGAAGCCCACCTGGAAAGTACGCTCCAGCACGCGGCCATCGGCAACGTTCTTGAGCTTGGTATTCATCACTGTGTTACCTTTGCCCGGCTTACGGTGCTGAAAGTCAACACACTTCCAGATACCGCCATCCATACGGATGCAGGTTCCGATTTTGATTTCCTGTGAATTGATCATTGTGTTATGTATTTAAATTGTTCTTGTCGATTTTGCGGATGCAAAGTTACTACTATTTTAGAAAAAAACATCGGGTTCGGGGCGAAAAAACGTTTAATTCTTTGTCATTTCGAAAATTATGAGTAATTTTGCAGCCCAAACGGAGTCTTTCGACTTTGTACCCGCTGAGCACGCATACAATAATAAATTAAATATAGCAATAAAATGAAAAGAACATTTCAGCCTCACAACCGCCGCCGCGTGAACAAGCACGGTTTCCGCGAGAGAATGGCAACCAAGAATGGCCGTCGCGTACTGGCTTCTCGTCGCGCTCATGGTCGCAAGAAGTTGACCGTGTCTGACGAGCACCACGGCAAGTAATACTCGCCAAGGAGTCGACAGCCATAGAGAAGGGGGCGTCAAGCAGGTCTTGACGCCCCCTTCTTTTATTTTCAGCACCACTCCGCCGCCGCCGCCTCACCACCCCACCTCTACCCTTGCGCCAAGCACCCGAGGCCTTCACGTGGCTCAGTAGACGCAAGGCGGGGCTAAGGTCACGAGGCTATGCCGTCGTGTCATGCCTCTATAGGGCATCATATTCTCATACCAGGGCCGCCATCGGGGCTGACAAGACATGCCGCGATGAGCACCCGCTGAAATGATGTTCGCCGATATTCTGAGAGTCGCCGAAGGCGCGCGGAGCAAACAAAGGAAGCGACGTGTCGCCTTATCGACTGGGGTCGCCCGAGGTGAAAAAGTATCCTCAGCTCGACTTCGGCGAATGCCAGAATATCTTTAGAATATCGCCATACGTCGCTTGCTCATCGCAAAATATAGGCATGGGTCTCGCCAACGAGGCCTGTCTTAGCACATCTTACCTGCGGGAATGCCATCGGGTGGCGAGCGACAGTAGCCGTCAGTAGGATGTTCCATGTGTATCATGCGGATCTATGACATGCGACAGGCAAAACAAATATCCCCACCATAATGCTACTGAGCCGCCTTCACCTGAGATGGCAGTGTCTTTGGCGCACGAACAACACGCCGTGAAGTGAAGGCGGCGCTACGTCACCCGTCGAATAATTCTATATAGAACCATCGAATGATTCTATATTAAACCATCGAATGGTTCTATATAAAACCATCTGACAGTTCTATATAGAACCATTCTACCCCTACGGCCTTGCGGCAGCTTGGGTACGCTGTACACGGTGCAGCTCAAGCCACTTTTCGCCGCGACACCAACCCGCTTGGCCATTGGCGCACGCCACCTGCCAGCCCATTATCTCCTTGCTCTGAGCGGCACCACACAAGCGGTGGGCAGCACCAGCTCGCCGAGGTCGACCATGGCGTTGAACAAGGCCACGTGGGTGTAGACGGGAATATCGGCTGGGGTGACGGGGGCCTCTGTGAGGCGTCCCTGCCGCAACAGACGGGCACGGCGCGTGCCGGCAAGCAGCGGCGTGTGGGGCGTCACCCAGCGCCGGCCGTCGTAGAAGGCCACATTGGTGTATGAGGTGTCGGTGACAAAGCCGTCTTTCACGATCAGCACCTCGTCGCAGTTGCCGCGCCGGGCCCTGAGCTGGTCGAGGGCGGTGCGGTCGGCCTGCTTGTAGGCATAGCTCACCGCGCCACCCTCTACGAGCTGCAACGAGCCTACCGCGCGCCGCACGTAGGGCGTGCAGCTGAGGTCGTAGAGCTGCGTGGCATCATACACAAACCGCAGTTTGCACAGGCCGTGGGGCTCGACAACCGAGGCAAGGTCGGCGGCAGTGACCTCGGCGCTGCTGCCCCAGAACTGCTGACGGGTGCGGCGCACACGGTCGAGGTGGGCATCGAGAAACGGCATGCGGCCCTCCTCCACCCTGATGGTCTCAATGAATAGGCACATATACTTTCTGTATTACTTCTTGGTATTCGTCGTCATCGTTGCTGTAGGCGGTGATGCCGCCGCCGGCCTTGTAGTACAGCCGGCCATCTTCCTGGTCGACAAAGCGTATCATCACCGCGCTGTCGACCCTGCCCCCGGCATGATGGCCCATGATGCCGGTATAGAACCCACGGTCGTAACCCTCGGCCTCGCTGATAATCTGCATGGTCATAGGCTTGGGGGCACCGGTGATCGACCCCGCAGGCAGGAGCCTGAAGAGCAGGTCGCCTATGTGCCGACGGTAATGGGGCGTGAGCGCGCCGGTAATCTCAGAGCTGGTCTGCAGCAACGTGCCGCGACTGGTGTGCAGCCGGTCTACGTAGCGGTAGCGGCTCACGCGCACCCCGTCGGCCACCTGGCTGAGGTCGTTGCGGATGAGGTCGACGATGGTGGCGTGCTCGGCGGCCTCCTTGGCGTTGGCCAGCAGCGTGGCCTCGGCATGGGGCAGCGAGGCGTCGCAGGTGCCCTTCATGGGAAACGAGCTGATGGTGCCGCCATCGATGGTGACGAAGGTCTCGGGCGAGAAGCACACGAAACGGTCGCGCAGCCAGCAGCGGTAGCGGGCCTCTGAGCGCAGGAAGAGCTCGCGCAGCCCTACGTTGGTGGTCACGGGCATCTTGCAGGTCAGGTTGGTGAGGTAGCTGTTGCCGGCCCTGATGTTGCGCTTCACCAACCGGATGCTCCTCCCATAGGTCGCGCGGTCGGGCGCCACGGCCTGCCATTCGAGCGGAAGGGGTGAAGGCTGAAGCCCCGGCGGCACATTGCTGAAGCGCGGGAAGCTGACCAGCAGCTCACCGCGGTCGATGTCGCGCACCTCTTCTATATATGCCTGTGTCTGTGCATAGTCGATGATAAATACAAACTCTCGGCCTGCCTCGGCAAGCCTGTTGATTCGCTCGCGCGCCTCTTCTTTGTTGTAGACTCTCATGATAATTCTGTCCCCCACGGTCTGTCGGCGTCGTTGCGCCCGTGGGTCGGGACGGTGCAAAAATACACATTTTCCGCCTAACGCCGTCCCGCCGCGAGCGGTTATTGTGACGAAAGCCACCCGCTTGCCCCAAAGGCCATGTGTCGGCACACACCCCCGCAACGGCCTTACACATGGTTTTTGAACAGGCCAAACGATAAAAAACAGCGGTGTGCTTTGCACTTCACACGAATTGCACTATCTTTGTACACAAAAAGAGACAGCGATGACTCCATCCCAATTCATAGGCAAGTTCAAGAGTTCATACCTCTGGGGCAACCTCGCGGCCATGGCGCTTGTGGTGGCGGCTCTCTTGGCCGCTGCCTGGTATGGAATAGGCGTGTACACCCACCACGGTGAGTCGATAGCCGTGCCCAAGCTGCTGCATCAAGACTACGTTAAGGCCACGGAAACGCTCAACCGGCTCGGACTGGAGATAGAGGTGGCCGACACGGGCTACGTGCGCACGCTGCCCGCGGGATATATACTTGAGCAGTGGCCCGAAAGCGGCACACGTGTGAAATCAGGACACAAGGTCTACGTGGTGATCAACTCTGCCAACTCGCCCACCATATCCCTACCCGACATTATCGACAACAGCTCGCTGCGTGAGGCCATGGCGCGTCTCACGGCCATTGGTTTCCAGTTAGGGCAGCCCGAGTTTATACCCGGCGAGAAAGACTGGGTGTACGGCGTGCTGGTCAATGGCAAGCACGTGGTCTACGGTGACAAGATTCCGGTTGACGCCAAGCTGATTATACAAGCCGGCAACGGCATGCGTGACGCCAACGACTCCATCAACTACGTGGACCCCGTATACCAAGAGGAGGAGCCTACGACCGGAGGCGACGTGGACGAATTCGAGGAAGTGGAACTGCCACCCACCGAGACGCAAGAATATAAAGAATAGGCCGGTAGGCCACAAGGTGGGGCACGGCATACGCCGGATGCATACGCACACTGCTCGGCGCCAATCCCACCGCGCAGGCCGGGCGCCGCAAACCACATTTCATATTTTACCATTCCATAGACCTCAGACACTGTAATGACAACATACAACGACGATATAGACCTGTTAGACGACGACGAACTGCAGCCCACACCAGCTGCCGAAGACAGCACCCAACGCTACGAGCACTGGAAGGTGGAGGTGGATGCCGGGCAGGCTCCGGTGCGCGTCGACAAGTTTCTGTCTGAGAAAATGCAGAACTCCAGCCGCAACCGCATACAGATGGCCGCCGACGCGGGATGCATCTATGTGAACGGCACAGCCGTAAAGAGCAATTACAAGGTGCGCCCCTTAGACGTCATTACGCTGATGCTCGACCGTCCCAAACACGACACGAGTATCTTTCCCGAGGAGCTGCCACTCCAGGTGGTCTACGAAGACGACGCGCTGATGGTGGTCAACAAAGCGGCGGGCATGGTGGTACACCCCGGCGCGGGCAACTTTACAGGTACGCTCATCAATGCCGTGGCATGGCACCTGCGCAACATGGAAACCTTCGACCCCAACGACCCTGCCGTGGGACTGGTACACCGCATCGACAAGGACACCAGCGGACTGATGGTGGTGGCCAAGACCGCAGAGGCCAAGACCTCGCTCGGCAGGCAGTTTTTCGACAAGACCACCCACCGCTCCTACCACGCCTTGGTATGGGGCAACCTCACGGAAGACGAGGGGCGCATCGAGGGAAACATAGCCCGCGACCCCAAAGACCGCCTGCGCATGAAGGTGTTTGACCCCGAACTGGGTATCGGCAAGACCGCCGTGACCCATTACCGGGTGCTCGAACGATTCGGCTACACCACCTTGGTGGAATGTGTACTCGAAACCGGGCGCACGCACCAAATCAGGGCGCACATGAAACACATCGGCCATCCGCTCTTCGGTGACGAGCGCTATGGGGGCGCAGAGATACTCCGCGGGCAGCGCAGCTCCTCGTACCGTGCCTTCGTGCAGAACGGTTTCAGGCTGTGCCCACGCCAGGCACTGCACGCCAAGACGCTCGGATTCAAGCATCCGGTGACAGGACAGCAAATGGACTTTGACTCTGAATGGCCCGCCGACTTTGCCGCCCTCATCGACAAGTGGAGGCAGTTTATACAAGGTACGACGAGAGATACCTTCACCGAGTCATGACATACGCATGGCAACAACCACAAATGAGCAATAACAATAGATTATAATCATAATGAAAGACTTAAAGAGAAACATTGCCATCGTATGCGGTGGCGACTCCTCAGAGCACGATGTGTCGCTGCGCTCTGCACAGGGCTTGTATTCCTTCTTCGACAAAGAGCGGTACAACGTCTATATCGTTGACATCAAAGGCCAGGACTGGCACGTGAACTTTGACGACGGACAGACTGCCGACATCGACCGCAACGACTTCTCGTTCATCGGGCAAGACGGCAAGGCGGTGGTGTTCGACTATGCCTATATCACCATTCACGGCACACCGGGTGAGAATGGTATACTGCAGGGCTACTTCGACCTGATTCACATGCCGTACTCTACCAGCGGCGTGCTCGTTGAAGCCATGACCTTCGACAAGTATGTGCTCAACAACTATCTGCGTGGTTTCGGAGTCAAGGTAGCCAAGAGCATACTGCTGCACCGCGAGGACAGCTACGACGAGGAGGAAATCGAGAAGCAGTTGGGCATGCCAGTGTTTGTCAAGCCCTCTGCCGACGGCTCGAGCTTCGGCGTGTCGAAGGTGAAGAACGCCGACCAGCTGGCTCCTGCCCTGCGTGTGGCCTTCATGGAGAGCGACGAGGTGATGGTGGAACAGTATATGGAGGGTACGGAGATCTCCATCGGCTGCTACAAGACCAGTGAGAAGTCGGTGGTGCTGCCCGCTACAGAGGTGGTGACCAGCAACGAGTTCTTCGACTACGATGCCAAATACAACGGACAGGTGCAGGAAATCACTCCCGCCCGCCTCGCGGAGGAGACGGCACGCAAGGTGGCGGAGGAGACCAGCCGCATATATGATATTCTTCAGTGCAACGGTATCATCCGCATCGACTACATTATCTCTAAAGACGCTGAAGGCAACGACGTGATCAACATGCTCGAGGTGAACACCACGCCGGGCATGACCGCCACCAGCTTTATTCCACAGCAGGTGAAGGCTGCCGGCCTCGACATCAAGGACGTGCTGACCGACATTGTGGAGAACCAGTTCTAAGGCCGCGGCGGCGAACCATCGCCTGCAAACGTCATTCACGACCTCAACCCATTGACGAGGATGCATCGACAACGGTGCATCCTCTTATTATGTTTTGCACACAGGGAGTAGGCTACACACTTTCGCAACAGTCCACTTTCACGCTGTTACACCTTCACGCCACCTCGCTTGCCCACAAGCCTTCTTTCTACCCAACCCACCAAAAGCAGCAGCCCCTGACAGTCATTGCGACTGTCAGGGACTGCCTGGATAACCATGCTTTCTAATTAGAATACAAACTGCAGACGAGCCTGCACCTGATGGAAGTTCTTGTCGTAAGGCAAGAAATCCTTGTTCAACTTGTGATAGGTATAGTCGAACATGACCTGTGCGAAACGGTTGAAGCTATAGTTCAGACCCACCGTATAAGAACGCACGGCACCGCCACCCACGCTCGACGAAGCATAAGGCCAGTCCTCCATGTAGCCATTGGGATAGTACTGGTTGCGGCCTGCAGAGAAGTACTCGCCTTTAACGATGTCATTCAGGCCGGTATAGTTGAAGCGGGCCACCACTTCCAGCGAACGACCGCTCATACCCTTGAGTACACCCTCCTGCTTGTCGTAGCTGTAGGGATTGCCAAAGATGAGATAGCCTGCCTCCACGTATCCACCATGGAAGTTGTTGCTGCGCAGCGGATTGGCAGCCTCCCAGGCATCGAGGGTGCCCCAGGTATCGATGTTGTTGTTAGAGGCATCGAAGATGGTCTTGGAGTCGCGCTTCTTGGTGACATGCTTATAGAGATATTCGCCACGGGCGAAAAACTTCTGGTTGTGGTACAACACCTCTGCTCCGGCATCGATCACGTTCTCTGCCCAGGGCAACGAGCACGACATAAACTGCTCGTCTTCATCGACAAAGGTCTCGAGCGACTGTGCCAGGTTCAGGGTCTTCTTCAGCACATTATTCTCGGCCACGCCGCCACCCATGTGCTGGTAACGGATGTTGGCACCCACGTGCAACGTCTGATGCTCGTCGGCAATGGGGCGATAGAGGTAACGCCCGGCAAGCACCAGGCCATTGTAGCCAGCCTCCACCTTATTATATTGGTTCTCAGTGAACACACCCTGGTAGGCCATGAACTTGTCGTTGGTGTACTTATAGGTAATACCCAGCTCACGTCCCTCACCCAGCGCATTAGAGACGCCTGGACGCGAGATGAAGTGGTAGCTGCCCAGCGAGGTGTTGCGGGCCATGGACCCGGCAGGGTCGTTGTAGTAGCCGCCCTTGATGGCATGGCGACCTCCATCTTTATCGGCAACGGAGTACTGCATGAAAATGTTCTTCTGACTGAACTGTCCACCACCGAAACCGAAGTCGGCATAGAAGTACCAATCCTTGTAGGTCAGCGAGGTGCGGATGCGTGCATCGGTAATCGAGGCACCGCTCTGCATGGGCGTGAAGTCAGTGTGATAGTAGGCAGCATCGGCCATGAAGCGCGCGCCAACGGTGAAGTGGAGGTCTTCGTTCTCCTTGTCGATCGTTACAGTGGGCTTGGAGTCGAAGTCCTGAGCTGTTGCCCCAAGGGTGCAAAGTGCCAATATAGGCATCAAAATATATTTTTTCATTAGACTTGCTTTTATTAAAATACAGTTATTACTATTTTTACGCACATCGCATTAGTAACCCAAGGCGTTGAGCACGTCATTGGCATTAGGTACGGCAGACGGTGCCTGAGAGTTGTCGTAGGTCTGACCGGGATGGAACGGGTTGTCGAGCTTAGAGTTGCAACGGAATCCGTTCTCAATCATATACTTGATGGAGATCTCTGAGCGATTGGTAAAGAAACCGTCCATATACACCGGATGGGTGCTCTTGTCGGTGAAGGTGGTGTAGGGTGTGGCCGGTACTGTGACATTCAGCAAGTCGTCAAACTCAGTGGGATTCTCGCCCCAGAAGTTGACAAAATAACCCATATACTTCTTCATCTGTGCGTCAGAGTCGAACGAATAGGGATGGTTGAGCATACCCGACTTGCGGATCATATAGGCCTGCCAGGGCTTGTTCATCTCAGGATAGTTGTTGGGTGCGCCAGAGATAGCCGGGCCGATGATATGGGCACCGTTGTCCTGGGCATACTTGATGAAGTCGGCATAGCCGGTAGGTGTGTCGTAGGCCAGGTCGGTGGCATAGGCAGGCTGGCTGATCCAGAGGAGATAGCACATTGGAATCTTACCCTGGAAGACACCGTATGCGCGATGCAGGGCATCGAACGAGAAGGTCTGGAGGATAACCTTGCCGTTGGTGTTACCCACGTTCACCTTGCCTGCCTTGTAGAACGGTGCGTTCTCGGGCTCGGGAGCAGTGATGATGTTCCATCCCCACTGGGCCAGGATGTTGTAGACACGGATCTCGATGTCTTTGGGATTGAGCCACGACTCCTTGAACTCGGGATAGATACCCGGACGGTTACCATTGTCCTTCTCGTCGGCCACGTAGGCTGTCGAGCCGTTCTTGTCACCGAAGCTGTACTCCACGAAGTCCATGTACTTGGCAGCCTTCGAACCCTTCACCGCCTGGTCGTCGATCTTCACGGCCGGTCTGGCGGCATCGTAGATCTCGGCGAGCGTCATGTCCTTGTACTCATCCTTGATCTTGTAGGTCAGCACCCTTCGGCCAGAGGCATCGCGGTTGAGCTTCATGCCCATGGCATAGTTGATCTGATCCTGAAGGGCCGACACATACTGACCATCGGCATACTGGATGGAGGGCACACCACCACGATACACTACCTTGCCGTTGTTTTTGGCAGCAAAAGAAGAACGGGCCTGCTCAGGAGTGGCATCGTTGAACCATTTACCAGCATCGAGCATCAGAAGTTCTGCATAGTAGTAAGATAAGGTATAGTTGGAACGGAAATCTTTAATATCGCGCTCATACTGAGCGTTGATGTCAGCCTCGGTAAAGTGCTGACTCCCGTCAGCGTTGCGGAAACTCCGGTAAAAGTCCTTACGGATGGAAGGCACCTCATCTGAGAATACGTCCTCGATGTTGGTGGTGCGCTTGAGGTTCTCGTCGTGGTTGGCCAGGATCACGCCATCCTTGGTGGCCTGGAGGTCGCTCTCAAGATAGTCGGCACCCATGTTGCGTGCCCAGCGCCAGGCGGATTCGGTCTCCTCGGGAGCCCAGAAGGTGGAGCCACGATGCGCTATACAGGCATACAAGGGTACATAATCTCTCACCTTGGCCATTTCGGGAGAGATTTGCTGAACAACAATTCTCTTGGCATCGGTGTTTTCATTAGTAAATTCCTGCTCATCCGAACAAGAAGTAAAGACTGACAAGGCAGCTATGCCCACAAGTCCTACTCGATAAAGACTCTTCATCATTGTTGTAAGTTTAGATAGGTTTATACTGTTATGATTATTTCTCTTGTATTATTTTTCTTTATTGACAAGATACTGCTCCTCTTTGTAGGTCAGCGCCATGAAGACAATAGACAACAAGCACGCACCGATGAGCAGCACGAATGTCCAGTTCCAGCCTGCATGCTCTGCCACGTACCCGATGACGATGTTGGCCAGAAGTGCCGTTCCCAGAACGTAGCCCATGAAACCGGTGAGACCGGCAGCCGTACCGGCGGCGTTCTTGGGTGCCAGGTCGAGGGCCTGCACGCCGATGAGCATCACCGGACCATAGATGAAGAAGCCAATGGCGATAAGACACACCAGCACTACGTCAATGTTGTCGAGGAATTGCCAGTAGATGAAGATGAACACGGCTACAACGACCATGAACAAGATGGTGGGCAGGGCCCGGCGCCCGTGAAACACCTTGTCGCTCAACCAGCCGCATATTAGTGTTCCGGGAATAGCCGCCATCTCGTAGGCAAAGTAGGCCCAGCCGGCATTCTTGATGTCGATACCGCGCTCGGTCAGGATGGTGGGCGCCCTGTCGAGGCAGCCATAGCGCACCATGTAGACAAAGGCATTGGCAAAGGCGATGTACCACAAGAAACGATTGTTGAGCACAGTCTTGAAGATCTCTGAAGTGCTCAGCACCTCCTCCGCCTTCTCTGAATAGGTCTTTGCATAGTCGTTGCGCCACTTCTCTATTGAAGGCAGCCCGCACGACTGCGGGGTGTCACGAATGAGCAAGTAGGCCATCAATGCAATGAAGATGGAGATACAAGCCGGGAAAAGATAGGTGCCGATGAGGAAATAGCGGCTGGTGTCGGCTCCATAGAACCAGTTGCCAAACCAAAGGGCACCATAGACCGAGACAGGACCGACGAGTGCACCACCAACATTGTGGGCACAGTTCCACACCGACATCCACGTGCCCCGCTCCTTGATCGAGAACCAATGGGTCATCACACGGCCGCACGGAGGCCAGCCCATACCATTGAACCAGCCTACCAAGAAGTTGAGGGCAGCCATCATGACGATGGCCCACAACTTGTGTTCGGCACCAATCCATTGTATCGGAACAATCATGAACATCATCGACAAGGCTGCAAGCACGAGTCCGATGGGTAGGAAACGCTGGGCATTGCTGCGGTCGGACACGCTGGCCATGATAAACTTGGAGAAGCCATATGCAATGGCATTCATGGAGAGTACCACACCCAGTTCGCCTTTCTCGAAACCAAACGATGCGAGCATAGGGATGGCCATCGAAAAATTCTTGCGCACAATATAGAATCCTGCGTAGCCAATAAAGATACCCAAAAATACCTGCAGGCGCAGGCTTTTGTACCTTGCGTCTACATCCTGACCCGTGAGTTCAGGCTTGAAAGCCGGGGGAGCTAAAAAATTCCACATATTTACGTTGTATGTTAATAGTTATAAAGTTGAGTTCATAGATTTACACGGTGTGTGCTTGCCCGATGTCAACAGGGTATAAGTCTGCACCTTTCACGGTGAGTTACCATTCACTTGGTCAGAGGCTGGATCATTCCTCATTTTGTTTCAACAATACCGTCTGGACAACTTTACGTTGTGATTTCGAAGTATAATATATTGTATTTCTTTTTAGTTTTGTTTCGTAAGGAAAGATTATTGGCGCAAAGATATGTTATTCTTCAAGAATTTGGTATTGTTTTTTTTGGTTTTTTAACACACTTTAATAACACCATCCTTCTGGCCACTCAAACCCACAGGTTTCAAACTTAGACGCGCGACACCCCACCCAACGAAATGAAGACCAGTCCTAGACAAAACACAAACCGAAACCTAGCACAAAACAACTACATAACCACTACTATCTGACACAAAACTTCCCCAGAAAGACCTTCAACCCACATGATAAAGCACAAGTTGTTAACGACCTACTGGACGACAACACATACCAGCCCACATATCGCCCACGTCTTCAACTTATCTGACACCAAACCGTCCCACCAAACCCAACCACTGTTAGACGAGGCCGATTGACTTTCGTTACGAAGAGCCATGACAAGAGTCGCGACAAGAGAGCATCTAAAACGAAAGGTGTCAAGGTGCAAACATACACTTGAATGGATTGTTAACATTCTGTTAAACCACAATCATTTTGCCGAAATATCAAACGAAAAACTTACTTTTGTAAAAAGAAATTAAACATCTGTCGATGAACTGAACTTATAACCATGACAAAGGAAGAAAGGCACAATGCTATCTTAGAACAACTGCAAAAGCGAACTCCCATATTGGTTTCCAGTTTGGCAGAGATGCTCGAGGTTTCGTCCGTGACTATCAGGAAAGATCTCACAGAGCTTGAGAATGACGGCAAGCTATATCGGAGCCACGGCAAGGCCATAGCCATCAACCCGTTTACCATCAACAGGTCGGTGAATGAGAAAGAGAAGATTGCCCCTGCCGAGAAAATAGCCATCGGCCAACAGGCCGCGAAACTCATCGAGCCCAACGACTCCATCATCCTCGCCTCGGGAACTACCATCCAGGCTTTTGCCCGCTGCCTCAACCCATCGGCACCGCTGACCGTGGTATCGGCATCGCTTCAAGCATCGCTCTCACTCATCAAAAACGAGAACATCGAGATCATTCAGCTCGGAGGAGTGCTCAGGCACAGCAGCCAGTCGGTGGTGGGCGACTACAGTGAACAATTATTCGGAGACTGCTCCTCAAGCAAACTCTTCTTAGGCGTTGACGGTATCGACCTGGAATTCGGTATCACAACGACAGATATGCGGGAAGCCCACCTGAACAAGAAAATGATTCAGGCCACCCAGAAAACCTACGTGCTTGCCGACTCGTCTAAGTTCGGACGAAGAGGCTTCGCTAAAATCGCCAGCATCGAGGAAATAGATGCCATCGTGACCGACTCCAACATCAAGCCCACCGACCTGCAGAAACTTGATGAACTGGGCATCAAGGTCATCGTCGCCAATGTCAAGCCCGACCTCTCGCCGTCACCACAGGTGACAGAATGAATACACGCAGTTCAGCTTCAGGCATAACATAACACTTAACAAAAACTGGTATGAAAACCCCATCTGAGTTTGACGACATACGTCCGTTCGACCCCGAGGAACTCCCCGCGGTCTACGACCGACTGCTCGCCAACAAGCAATTCCAAGCCGTAGTGCACTTTCTCTACCCCGACACACCCATGGAGGCCATCGCAGCCAAGATGAGACAGTGCAAAACCAACATCGAGTTTCAGAAGACTTTCTGCTACACTTTCCTTAATGATCTGGTGAAGACGCAAAGCCGAGGCTGTGAGATGGACTTCTCGGCGCTCGATGCCTCGCGATGCTATACGTTTATGAGCAACCACCGCGACATCGTGCTCGACGCGGCTCTCCTCGACAAGATGCTTATCGACGCTAAGTTTACCACCACCTGCGAAATTGCCATCGGCGACAATCTGCTCTCTATTCCTTGGGTGCTCGACATCGTCAGGGTGAACAAGAGCTTCATCGTGAAGCGCGGGCTCATGGCTCGCGAGCAGCTGGAATCGAGCATCAAGCTCTCGAAATATATGCACTACGCCATCTCTGAGAAAAAAGAGAATCTCTGGATTGCGCAGCGCGAGGGACGCGCCAAAGACTCTGACGACCGCACCCAGAAGGCTGTGCTCAAGATGCTGGCACTGGCGGGCGAAGGATCGGTGGCCGAGCGCCTGAAGAATCTGCATATCGTGCCTCTGGCCATCTCATACGAGTTCGACCCCTGCGACTATCTCAAGGCTCAGGAGATGCAGCTCCGACGCGACATCAAAGATTATAAGAAAGGTGAAAACGATGATGTGAACAGCATGAGAATCGGCATCACGGGATACAAGGGACACATCTTCTACCACTGCGCCCCCTGCATCGACGACTTCTTGCAGCAGCTGCCGGCCGACATGTCCAACGCTGACATCTACAATGCCGTGGCTGAGCACATTGACAAAAGCATCTTCAAGAACTATCACCTTTACCCCAACAATTACATTGCCGAGGACATGCTCGGAGGCTCAACCAAATGGGCTGACCATTACACCGACGAGGACAAGGCGACGTTCGAGAAGTATCTTGAGAAGCAGATGGCCAAGATTGATATTCCTGGCAAAGACGAGCCGTTCCTCAGAACGCAGATGCTTCTCATGTATGCCAACCCGTTGCGTAACCACCTCTCGGTATGAGCAGGCGGTGGTGGGTAGCCATCTGGGGCGTGGTAACGCTATGCGGCTGTCAGGTAGACGCGTACGACAACGGTGACACCCGGCTGTCGTACCTGACAACTGAGATGGTCGACATGCATACCGTGGCGGCCCAGCAGGTAGACTATGCCATCACCGACGGGCAGCAACGGCTTACCTTCGCCACTCCCTTTGCCTGTTCCTGGGCCTCAAAGCCCGACACCATCTACCGTGCCCTGCTGTACTACGACAGCAAGGACGAGGTGCCCAAGCCGCTGTCGGCCACTCCAGCTTGGGTGCTGACACCCGTGACCACGGAGAAGACCTACCCCACCGACCCCGTGAAATTGGAGAGTGCGTGGGTGAGCGAAAACAAACGCTACCTCAACCTGCGATTAGGACTGATGACCGGACAAGACGGTGACAGCGGCAAACAGAGCGTTGGCATGGTGCAAAAGCGCATCGTAGCCCATGCCAGCGGCATCACCACGCATGATCTGGAATTGACGCACGACCAAAACAACGTACCACAATACTACACCACATCGGTCTTCACCAGCATCCCTGCCACACGGTTCAGCGCAGGCGACACCATCCGCCTGTCCATCAATACCTACCAAGGGCGCATCGAAAAGCAATGGGTGTGGTAGACTCAATCATCAGGCTGCATCTATCGTAACTCAAAGTCGTCTATGACGTCTTTGGGTTTCTTGATAAGGCATCATGCTTCTTACAGGAGGACAACAGTTTCCGCTTGACAGTTATAGATGCTTCTTACAGGAGGACAACAGTTTCCGCGAAACAGTCTAAGTAATGTGGGGGATAAAAAAATCCGGACCCGTACAAGACGGAATCCGGACCAAATGAAAGGAGGAGTGGTACCTCTTGGAGTCGAACCAAGGACACATGGATTTTCAGTCCATTGCTCTACCACCTGAGCTAAGGTACCTTATCATCTTTCGGAAAGCCTGTGTCGCAATAACCAGTGCTCTGGAAAGCGGTTGCAAAGATACTGCTTTTTTGTGGCATACGCAAATTTTTCCTACAAAATAGTTACTATTTCAGAAAAAAGAATTACCTTTGCATCGTCTTTTAAGCACAGAAGCTGCCAAGGCTCAGGCTTGAGGACACACTATCGGGATGTAGCGCAGTTGGTAGCGCACTACGTTCGGGACGTAGGGGTCGGGCGTTCGAGTCGCCTCATCCCGACAGTACAGAGGGATAC
Source organism: Bacteroidota bacterium (assembly GCA_023425865.1). GTDB lineage: Bacteria > Bacteroidota > Bacteroidia > Bacteroidales > Bacteroidaceae > Prevotella. The sequence continues at coordinate 65,475 of JAFABV010000049.1, forward strand.
GCCACACGGTGTATCCCTTTTTCGTGACCCATGGACGGGCCGTCTACTGCTCCACCCCGGCTTAGTGGCGGCACCCTTACTCCGCCATTTGTATGATGGCTTCGAGGTCTTCTGGATTGATATTGCCGGTAATCAGCACCCCCATACAGGTGGCTCCGTTATTATAAGCCATGGCAATTTCGCTGATATAACTTGCGCTATGCTTGACCATGACGAGCATATCACTATTTCCCGACACCCTGGTAAACTCTTCGTAGCCATATTTGGGCAACTGCTTGACCTGCTTGATAAACTTCTTGCGTACGCTCTTCTTGCTGTTATCGAGCTTGAGTACCTTCGCCGACTTTACATCCTGAAGCACGGCCTGCAGATTATTGTCACTGAGTTTAGAGGTCGCCATCGACATCATCGCACGAGGCAGACTGACGTAAGTAGCCTTGCGCTTCTGGCTATAATCACGAAACAACTCCGAGGCTGTCTGGGAAAACGCTAACTGAAAGCTCGACAGGAGCAGCAGGGATAATAAGATTTTCTTGAGCATTGCTTATCAATTTAAGTAGAGCGTACGCGCTTATTCTTGGCGTACAAGTTATCATATAGACGAGGAAGAGCGAAGAGATGTTACTAAAAAAGGGTGCGAAACCTAAAATTCCACATACGGTTTCAGCCGTTCCAAGTCTCTTGCCGTAAAATCAGGTAACAGGCGCAAGTCGTCGAGGCTCTTCAACGGTCCTCGCAAACGACGATAGTCAACTATTGCCCTGGCGGTATAATAGTTCAGATAGGGGTGACGCTTGAGCTCGTTCAACGTGAGTTGATTCACTTTTAGCTTACGGGGCTGGTCCGCAATGGTAAAGTATGAGAGCGCGGAGGCGGGGAAATCTTCTATTTCGAGTAGTTGCCGTACATCGGCAAACCCTCCCAATCGCTCGCGATAACGTGTCACCTGACGGGCAAAATAGCTGCCAATGCCGGGAACACGCTGGAGTAGCGAGGTGTCTGCGCTATTGAGTTCTACACGCTCATGGGCCTTCAACTTCGTGGGATAACGGTGCGTCGTGTCGCGTGGCGCCTCCACAGGCTGGTCGTCAGCAAAAAGAGTCGCCGCCGGGATATAATCGTCGCTGATGCGTATATAAGGCTCAAGCTGGCGGTATTGGCCACGAGTAAGTCCATATATACGCGCAAAATCGGAGGGTTTGCGAAAAATGCCACCCCTTGCGCGGTAATGGTAGATATTGCGCACTTGCCAGGGTTTCAACCCCAAACGAAGCAGCTGCGTACTGTCGGCCGTATTAGGATCGAAAGCAAACAGTTCGGGGCGAGCCACTGCCTCCTCACGATAAGCGAACCCACTTTCCTCGTACCCCCGCCGCATGGAATGGGATGAGGAGGTAGGCAGACTGTCTAAAGGCCCGACTTCGGTGATGGTATCCTGTCCGCCTACGAAGAAGATGAGCGCCGTTGCCACCACTCCCAAGCTCAGGAGAAACAGCAGTACGCTACGGTCGGAGCGGTTGAAGTAAAAAAAATCACGTAGTTTCATAGCCACCAGTAGGGGTTAAGGGATGCGGTGCGGCGACTCAGATGATGCCCAACTGATGCAGGAAGACCGCCAATATGCAAAGCGGTGAGATGAAGCGTACGAAGAACAGCCATATGTTATAGAACGACCGCGACACCGTTCCCCAATTGGTAAACTCATCCTTCACCACCTTCTGGGGAACGACCCAACCTAACAACACACATGTGAAGAAGGCGCCAAACGGAAGCAGGATATTAGAAGTAAGGAAGTCACACCAATCAAGGAAGCTCCTTCCAAAGACGCTAAGGTCTACGGCTCCACACGACAATGAACTGAATATGCCTATCATGATGGCAGCCACCGATTCGATGGCAGCCCCCTTTGAACGCGAGATATGCAGTTCTTCATACAGCAGGGCCGTGCCTATCTCATGCATAGAAATGGTAGACGTCAAAGCGGCCAAGGCCAAGAGGGCATAGAAAAGTATGCTCACCACATAGCCCATGGCCGGCGTAAAGGCTTGCTGAAACACGTTGGGCAGCGTGATGAAGATAAGTGAGGGACCGCTGTCAGGCTGTACACCCACGGAGAAAGCGGCGGGAAATATCATCAATCCGGCAAAAATAGCCACAAGCGTATCGATACCCGCTATCTGTCCGGCCGACTTCAACAGGTTGGTTTGCCTACTGAAATAAGAAGCATAGGTACACAGACAGGCCGTACCGAGCGACAGCGAGAAGAAGGCTTGCCCCAGACCATCGAGAAAAACACTACGTGACAGCTTCGAGAAATCGGGCTTGAAGAGAAACTCTATGCCCTGCCAGGCACCGGGTAACAAGCATGAAGCTACCACAATAATAATAAGGAGGATGAAAAGGGTCGGCATCAACGCTTTGCTGAACCTCTCTATTCCCTGACGCACACCACGTATGACGACTAAGTGAGTGAGCAAGATAAACACCACCGTCCAGACCAATGGCTCAATGGGATCGGATGAGAACTTCTGGAAATAAGCGTTCACGTAGTTAGCGTCACCATTGAGATGCCCCGCCATTGAGGCAAAAAGATACTGCACACACCAGCCGGCGATGACCGAGTAGAAGCCAAGGATGATGAGAGAGGTCAGTGCGCCCACATACCCCAAGAGCGACCACGGCTTGCCGCCCATGATGCCATAGGCACGTGCCGCGTTGGCCGCCCCATGACGCCCAATGATAAATTCGCCCACCATCCCAGGTATGCCTAACAACAATACGCATACCAAATAGATGACGATGAAGGCTGCGCCACCATCCTGACCGGTCATATAGGGAAAACGCCAGATATTTCCCAATCCCACTGCCGAGCCGGCGGTGGCAAGGATTACGCCAAGTTTACTGCCAAAATTACCTCTTTCGCTCATCATAATAATAGAGAATACTTCATGCAACGACTGCTTAAATCAGGCCAAACTGATGCAAGAATATGCCCAGGATGGCCAACGGACAAACGTAACGCACCAAGAAAATGTATACGCCAAAGAATCTTCCACTTAACGTTCCCCAGTTGGTAAACTCGTCGCGAACCAAGTCGCGAGGCAGATACCAGCCCAAGAACAAACAAGTAAGGAAGCCACCCAACGGAAGAAACACCTGCCCGGTGACGAAGTCAAACGCGTCGAACAGAGACTTACCGGCCACAGACAGTCCAGACAGACTGCCTAACGACAGAGAACAAAATACGCCTATGATGGCTGTGGTGACGGTGACGATGATGGCACCATGCTTACGGCTGATGTGCAGCTCCTCATAGAAGAAGGAGGTACTCACCTCATGCAGCGACATCAACGACGTAAGAGCGGCCAACGACAGCAAGGTATAAAACAGTATGGCGACTGCCCATCCCAACAAAGGCACGGCGCCAAAAGCCTGATTGAAGACGTTAGGCAATGTGATGAACACCAAGGAAGGGCCGCTGTCAGGATTTACGCCTACGGAAAAAGCGGCTGGGAAGATAATCATTCCCGCCAGAATGGCCACGAAAGAATCTACTACCGACACCTGTATGGCAGAGTTGAGCAAGTTGGTCTGCCGACTATAATATGAAGCGTATGTGCAGATACAGCCCATGGCGATGCTCAACGAAAAGAAGGATTGACCCAATGCGCCAAGGAAAACATCCTTAGTAACCTTACTGAAGTCGGGCTTAAACAGGAACGCCAAGCCCCTGTCAGCATCCGGCAAGGAGCAAGCCGCGATGACGATGACAAGCAGAATGACAAACAAGGTTGGCATCATCCACTTAGAAGCGCGCTCTATACCGCCCCGTACGCCATGTATAATGACAAAATGAGTAACAAACAATATTGCCACCAGCCAGAAGATTGGACGAACCGGGTCGGCCGAAAACGACTGGAAATACTGCCGCACATAGGCCGGGTCGCCGTGCAGTTCTCCCATCACCGAAGCGTAGATATACTGCAGACACCACCCAGATACCACGGCATAATACCCCGTGATCAGAAACCCCGTGACGACCCCCAACAGGCCGACAAACTTCCATGCAGTACCATTTCCTACCTTGGCATAGGCCCTATAAGTGTTGGAGGCGCCATGCCGGCCGATAATAAACTCCGACACCATACAGGGGATGCCCAACAGCAACACACAGGCGACATACACCAAGATAAATGCCGCGCCGCCGTTCTGCCCTGTCATATAAGGGAAACGCCAAACATTACCCAATCCCACGGCACCGCCGGCCGTGGCCAAAATCATACCCAGTTTACTGCCAAAATTGGCTCTTTCTTCAGACATACTAAACTTTTCCAGTTATTTTGATGCAAAAGTATTAAAAATATATCTACTTTTGCGTACAAAATGAAAGTTATTATGCGAAAAATATATGAGAAAGCCAGATGGTACTTCTTGTCCCTCCTGTGCATCGTGGCGATATGGGTGCTGTGCCTCATACCCATACCCGACACCCCGTTGTCGCAGGTCAACATGATCGACAAATGGACTCACTTTGTGATGTACGGGGGATTTTGCATGGTGATTTGGGTGGAATATGGCAGGCATCACATTCGGTTTAACTGGCCACGATGCGTGTTTTGGGCCTTGCTCATGCCTTTGGTCATGGGCGGTCTCATCGAAATTGTGCAAGCCTACAGCGGTTATCGCAGTGGCGACTGGGCCGACTTTCTATCCGACGCCATTGGAGTAGCGCTTGGGCAACTCATCGGTATTCCTCTGGCAATGTATCTTTCCAAGCGCAATAGGGGTTAAGCAGCAAGTGGGAATTATAAAACCTTGAGTCTCCCGTGACCTCTGGACCAATGAAGTCGGGCTTTTCGTAAGTCTCATCTTCACGATGCAACTCCACCTCCGCCATCACCAGTCCGTCATTGTCGCCATGAAACTCGTCGACCTCAAAGGTGTGGGCACCACTCTTCACCAGATAGCGATGCTTGTCGATGACGCCCCCCCTGCAGAGTTTGAGCAATTGCGCAGCCTCATCCAAACTGATTTCCTTCTCAAACTCGTAGCGCGTCATGCCACCGTTGACGCTCTTTCCCTTGATGGTGAGAAAGGCTTCCTCGTCGCGCACCCTAACGCGCACGGTAGCCCCTTCCGCGGGGATATATCCCTGCCGGATGTGACTGACCGAAAAGGCGGCCCGCCGAAACGCGCCGCCTTTCCGAACCAGAAACTTACGTTCGATCTCCAATCCGCTCATATCACATAGAAGGAATAGATCATAAACAAAATAGCCAGGAAGATGAGTCCGCCAAATACCCACTTGATCACGGCATCGCCCTGTTTCTGTTGTCTTTCCTGCCTGTCGGCACGACGTTTCTGATGCTCAACGTTGTTCACCGCATGGGCGGCAACGTGCTTGTCTTTCTTACCACTCATAACATTTCATTTTTTAACGGCCTCCCTGTCGTGCTCATTCCGCGATGGCCTGCGGCCATGCTTCCCTGCCGGCCGGTGCCGATTAGGTTGTACGATTAGATTGTTATATAGTTTTCTGTTGCTTATGCCATGTTGTCTTGCTCTTCGCTGCCCGAGAACTCCATGAGGTAGGCCTTGATAAAGCCGTCGAGCTTGCCGTCCATCACACCATCCACATCCGAAGTCTGGTAGTTCGTGCGATGGTCCTTCACACGGCGGTCGTCGAAGACGTAGCTCCTGATCTGACTGCCCCACTCTATCTTTTTCTTTCCGGCCTCAATCTTGGCCTGCGCCTCCATGCGCTTCTTCATGGCCCGGTCGTAGAGCTGGCTCTTCAAGAGCAGCATAGCCTTCTCCTTGTTCTTGGGCTGGTCACGCGTCTCGGTATTCTCGATGAGAATCTCCTCCTTCTCACCCGTGTCGGGGTCCTCGTATTGGTAGCGCAGTCGCACTCCCGACTCCACCTTATTCACGTTCTGTCCGCCTGCGCCGCTCGACCGGAAAGTGTCCCAACTCACCTTTGCCGGGTCTACATACACCTCGATGGTGTCGTCGACCAGGGGTGAGACAAAGACACTGGCGAAGCTCGTCATGCGCTTGCCCTGAGCGTTGTAAGGCGACACGCGCACCAAACGGTGCACGCCGTTCTCGCTCTTGAGGAAGCCATAGGCGTACTCACCGCCCTCGATGGTCATCGTGACGCTCTTGATGCCGGCCTCATCGCCGTCCTGAAGGTCGGTCACGGTAACCTTATAGCCATGGGCATCACACCAGCGCGTGTACATACGCATGAGCATCTGGGCCCAGTCCTGACTCTCGGTGCCGCCGGCGCCCGAATTGATTTTCAGCACCGCCTCCATCGGGTCCTCAGTCTGCCTCAACATGTTGCGCAGCTCCAGTTCCTCGATAGAGCTGATGGCCTTGGCATAGTCGGCATCGACCTCCTCCTCGGTCACCATCTCTTCTTTATAGAAGTCGAAGGCCAACTGCAACTCCTCGGCGTACTGGCGCACAGCCTCGTATCCCTTAAGCCACTTCTCTATGGCCTTCACCTTCTTCATCTGAGCCTCTGCCCGTTTGGGGTCTTCCCAGAAATCGGGTGCCTGCGTGCGCAGTTGCTCCTCTTCAAACTCTACTTTCTTCTGATCAATATTCAGATAATGGTGCAGCTTTTCAGCGCGCTCCATCACATCTTTCAGTTGGTCTGCTGTTATCATTCTTGTATCTTTGCATACAGGGTGGTCATCCTCCCGGCCATGCAGGCCCCCGTCGGGTCACCGTCCCTGTCTTTATTTTAGCGTCGTGTGGTTATTTGTCATTCTTCACTTCCCACCCTTCACTCTTCGTACATCCGGTCTATTTCTTCCTTGAAGTTCTTGTATATCACCGGGCGTCTCATCTTCAGGGTGTTGGTCAGTTCGCCCGACTCCATGGAGAAATGGTGCGCAACGAGGGTGATGCGCTTGATTTGCTCGTAGTGAGCCAGACTCTGCTGCAGGGTAGATACCCGTTCCATCATCATCATCTGCACCTTCTTGTTGGCGCAGAGATCCTCGCGCGAGGCGAAGTCGACGCCGTTGTCGCGCGCCCACTCCTCAAGGAGCCTGAACTCGGGCACGATGAGCGCAGACACAAACTTGCGCTGGTCGGCCACCACGGCCACCTGGTCGATATACTTATCTACCAACAAGAGCGACTCTACCATCTGCGGCGCGATGTACTTGCCGTTGCTGGTCTTGAAGAGATCTTTAAGCCGCTCTTTCAGGAACAGCTCCCCATCGCGCATATATCCACAATCGCCGGTGTGGAAGAATCCCTCGCTGTCGAACACCTGCTTGTTGATCTCGTCGCGCTTGTAATAGCCCTTGGTAATGGTGGGACCCTTGAGCAATATCTCGTCTTTATCGCCAAACTTAATCTCCAGTCCGCTGACGAGGCGACCCACCGAGCCGATGGAGTACTTCATGCCAGGATGGTCGCACGACACCGTTGCCGTACTCTCAGTGAGGCCGTAGCCCACCACCATGTTGATGCCAATGGAATGGATGAACTCCTCCACCTCGGGCGACACATAGGCGCCAGCCGTCGGGAAGATGTTGGGCTTCTCCAATCCCAGTTGCTTACGCACCAGCCCCAACACCGAGGCGTTCATCATTTTATACTCGAGCGCCAGCGTCAGCGGTGGCCGCTTGCCATTGGCCAGATACTCCACATTGTATTTGCGCCCTATCTTCAACGCGCGCCTGAAGAGTTTCTGCTGCATCGCGCTCGAACGGTCGACCTTATCGTTGACGGCCTGATACACTTTCTCCCAAAATCTGGGTACGCTCGACATGCAGGTGGGGTGCGTCTCGCGCATCGACTCCTGTATTTCCTGCGGATAAGTATTGACGATAAGCTGGGCACCCTCGGCCAGACTCAGATAGGTCCATGCCCGCTCAAAGATATGGGTAAAGGGCAGGAAGTTGATCACCCTGTCCTTCTCGCCCACGGGCACACACTCATCATTGGCCACAAACGCCGCATGATACTGCCTGTAAGTCAGCATCACGCCCTTGCTCTCACCCGTGGTGCCACTGGTGTAGAGGATATTACACAAATCCTCATCGCTGGCCTCGGCCCATCGCTTCTCCAGTTCGGTCTGGCGAGGCAGGTCCTCACCCAACTTGATAAAGTCTTCGTAATAGAGGGCATGAGGGTCGTGGGTGCTGATGCGCACACTGTCGTCGAAGACCACGATGCGCTCTAACGAGGGACAAAGGGGGAACACCCTGTGCGCCTTGTCGTACTGCTCCTGCTCTCCGACAAAGAGAAACCTGATCTGGGCATCGTTGAGCATATACTGGATTTGCTGCTCAGAGCTGGTGGCATACAGGGGTACCGTACAGGCCCGGATGCCGTATGCGCCGAAATCGGTGTACAGATACTGTATGCAGTTCTGCGAAAAAACGCCTACGTTCTCTTGCGGCTTGATACCCAGATTGAGCATGGCATTGCTCACCTGCTTGACACGGAGCGAGAACTGGTTCCATGACACCGTCTTCCATTTCAGACTGCCGAAACTGCGGAAAGTCAGTGCCGGTTTGTTTCCATACTTCTTGGCCTGTTCGTGGATCAGGACCGAAAGATGACTTTTATTGAGCATAAGCTGTGTATTAACAGATGCAAAGATAACGCTAATTGACAAAGAAAGCAAAAAAAAACAGTATTTTTGCAGCATGGAACCCTACAAGAAATACATCGACGATGCCACGGCACTGCTCCGTGCGCTCATCGCCATACCATCTGTCAGCCGCGACGAGACTGCCGCCGCCGACCTGATGGAGCAGACCATCAAGAGTTATGGCTTCAGCGCACAACGCGCGGGCAACAACGTCTGGGCCGTAGACCCGCACTACGACGCGCAAAGGCCCACCCTGCTGCTCAACGCCCACATCGACACGGTGAAACCGGTGAACACCTGGACCCGCGACCCTTTTGCGCCCACCATGGCAGACGGCAAACTCTACGGTCTGGGCAGTAACGACTGCGGGGGCGGACTGGTGACACTGCTACAGGTGTTTCGTTATCTTTGCGCCGACCATACGGCGGCCGCGCGATCCTACAACCTGGTTTACTTAGCCTCGGCCGAAGAGGAGGTGTCGGGGGCCGAGGGCATTGTCAAAGCCCTGCCACTGCTTCCTCCCATCGATGTGGCCATCGTTGGCGAACCCACCGGCATGCAGCCCGCCATTGCCGAGAAGGGGCTGATGGTGCTCGATGTCATTGCCCACGGCAAGAGCGGGCACGCCGCGCGCAACGAAGGGGTGAACGCCATCTACGAGGCCCTCGACGATATGCGGTGGATACGCGACTACCAGTTTGAGAAAGTAAGCCCGCTGCTCGGCCCCGTGAAAATGACGCTGACAGTGGTCAAGGCCGGCACGCAGCACAACGTGGTGCCCGACACCTGCACGATGCTCGTCGATGTGCGCTCCAACGAATGTTACACCAACGAGGAGATCTACGACATCGTATGCCAACACCTCAAGAGTGAGGTCAAGGCCCACTCATTTCGTTTGCACTCCTCTGGCATCTCCCCCAACCATCCTCTGGTGCGACGCTGCATAGCGTTAGGCATGACCCCTTACGGCTCGCCCACCCTCAGCGACCAAGCCCTCATGCCTTTCGCTTCGTTCAAGCTCGGGCCGGGAGAGTCGGCACGATCGCACAGCGCCGACGAATATATCAAGATAGAGGAGATGGCAAACGCCATCCAACAATACCTTTCCTTGCTCATCGACGTAGACATTACGGCATAGCATGCAGGCGTCGCATTAGGGCAAGCCTCCCCCCTAAAAGTCTCATACCCACCATGTCTGCAGCACGGCAGTGGAACGACGCAGAACCTCCAAACCATTGCCCGCGGCTCTGCAGCCATGTGGTGTCGTGGGGTGTTGACGCCTCCGCGAGAGTTGTTCCACGCCGGGGCGGAAAGACGACAGCGCCCTTATTCTCACACTCTTCGGGCAGAACGAAAAGGCGACTATATGGAGAAGGGCGAATGATTCCATATAGAACCATCGGATGATTTTATATAGAATGATAAGATGGTTTTATACAGAACCATAAGATAGTTTTATATAAAACCATAAAATGATGGGGGCAAAACCACCGGACGATTGGGGCAAAACCACTATCCGAGAACATGCTTCAGCCCATTCCACATCGCCCAAGACGCAATAGCTCATGGCTATGCTTACCCCATGAGACCGCCGTCACGTACATGAGGTTTCGTTTGCGACGCACAACCACAAGCATTCACAAAACCACAAGCCAAACGAAACTCACGAACGCCTTTTACCCCATTTTTCACCCGAAAGGTTGGGGTTCAGCCTGCATGCAGACCGTTACGCCGACAACCTACGGCAGACAACCCACTGTAAACGAACCCAATACAAGCATTCACTTTCCCCGTCCCAAAGTTTAGCGCCATTGACTTGCGGGCGAAAACGAAAGCAGCTCGGAACCCCAACCACCACTTTCTGAACAGCCAAACGGTTTAGGATTTTCTACGTTTGGCATCCTATTTGAGACATAAATCCAAAGTTTCATCGTTAATATCGTACAAAATCACCATTTTATTACTAATATATGTTAAAACAGAAGCTACTTATTTTGATGGTATCGAAAATCCTCTTATTATTGCAATCGAAACCTATCAACTTTCGTTATAAAACTAAAAGCAACTTTTTTAAGTCGACAAAAACCGACTAACCAGATAAAAAAAACATGTAAATTGACATGACGATATGAACCAAAAGATCAAAGACACTTACGATGCAATCATCATTGGCGGAGGCATCACGGGCGCAGGTACAGCTCGCGACTGCGCGATGAGGGGTCTGAACGTGCTCCTCGTGGAGAAGTACGACCTGGCCAATGGGGCAACGGGAAGAAATCACGGCCTGATGCATAGCGGCGCACGCTATGCCGTCACCGACCAGGAGTCTGCCTCTGAATGCATCAAAGAAAACATGATACTCCGCAAGATCGCTTCGCATTGTGTGGAAGAGACCGACGGATTGTTCATCACACTGCCCGAGGATGACCTTGCCTTTCAGGGTACATTCGTCGAGGCGTGCAACAAAGTTGGTATCAGCGCACAAATCATATCTCCCGAAGAAGCGCGCCGCATAGAACCGGCCGTCAACCCCACCCTGCTGGGTGCCGTGAGGGTGCCCGACGCCTCTATCGACCCGTTCCACCTCACCACATCCAACATACTTGACGCTACGCGCCATGGCGCCGATGTGCTGACCTATCATGAGGTGACACACCTTATGATCAGTAACGGCAGAGTGAACGGCGTGACACTGCGCGACAACCTCACTGGGGAAAAGCGAGAGGTGCATGCACAGGTGGTGGTGAACGCTGCCGGCATCTGGGGCATGTCGATCCTGCACATGGCCGACATCACGCTCAATATGTTTCCCGCCAAAGGCACGCTGCTGGTTTTCGGCCATAGGGTAAACAATATGGTCATCAACCGTTGCCGCAAGCCTGCCAACGCCGATATACTGGTGCCCGACGATGCCGTGTGCGTGATTGGCACCACCAGCGACCGCGTGCCCATCGAAACCATCGACGACCTGAAGGTGACACCCGAAGAGGTGGACATACTGATTAAGGAAGGCGAGAAACTGGCGCCCGAGTTGGCCACGACACGCATCCTCCGCGCCTACGCTGGCGTTCGCCCGCTTGTGGCCGCAGACAACGACCCCTCGGGCCGAAACATCAGTCGCGGTATCATCACCATCGACCACGAGCAGCGCGACGGGCTGGCCGGACTGGTGACCATCACGGGAGGTAAGATGATGACCTACCGCCTGATGGCAGAGCAGGCCACAGACCTGGTATGCAAGAAACTGGGCATTGAGAGGAAGTGCGAGACCGCCATGCGTGCGTTGCCAGGGTCTGAAGGCCTCGATAAAGAGCTGAAAGAGTATCACCGCACCACGGCCTACAACGCGGCCAAGGGCCGTCAAGGCATGAGAGTGGGCGAGATAGACGACGCCACCTCCACCGACCGCGCCCTGGTATGCGAGTGCGAGGAGGTGAGCGTGGGCGAGGTGAAATACGCCATCAACAATCTCCATATCAATAACCTGATAGACCTGCGCCGCCGCACACGCGTGGGAATGGGTACTTGCCAAAGCGAGCTGTGCGCCTGCAGGGCGGCTTCGGTGATGTGCTCGGTAACGCAGAATGCCAAGCAGTCGCTCGGCGACCTGGCCGACTTTGTCAATGAGCGCTGGAAAGGCATGCGCGCAGTGGGATGGGGCAGCACACTGGACGAGGCCCATCTGGCCGCGACGATTTATCAGGGACTCTATGGCATCAATCAATTCATGAAAGCAAAGGGGGACGCAAAATGAAATACGATATAGTAATCATAGGTGGCGGTTTGAGCGGACTTACCGCAGGCATTGCGCTCTCGAAGCGCGGTAAGCGCGTATGCGTCGTTTCGGCAGGACAAAACAGCCTTCACTTCGGCTCAGGGTCGTTCGACCTGTTGGGTTATACCACTACCGGCGAAGCGGTTGCTAACCCTCTCGCCGCCATCGCCGGGCTGCCCGAAAACCATCCCTACCATATCGTGGGAGATGACAGGATAGAGGCTTTGGCCGCCGACGCGAAGCATCTCCTTGCCGACGCGGGCATTGCGACGGTGGGCGACGCACAAGAAAACCACTACCGCATCACACCCATTGGCGCCATCAAACCCACTTGGCTCACCATCGACGGCATGGCAACAGCACAGTCGCTGACGGAGACGAAATGGAAAAAGGCCGACCTGATCAATATCGCAGGATTCCTCGACTTCCCCATACAGTTTCTGGTGGAGAATCTGCGAAAGGCCGGTACCACCTGCACGGTGCGCTACATCAGCACCAAGGCCATAGAGCAGGCACGGAAAAGTCCTACTGAGATGCGTGCCGTGAACGTGTCCAAATATCTTGACGACGACAACGACCTTGAGGCTTTTGCACAAGTCATCAACGCCAACAAGTCGGACGCGGAGGTTGTGCTTATTCCTGCCGTCCTCGGATTCAACAATGCGTCGAGAGCAGATTTGCTCAAGACGTTGGTACGCAAGCCCATCGCCTTCGTTGCCACCATGCCCCCATCGGTGACGGGCATGCGCGCCTCGAACTTGCTCAAGCAGCGATTTCAACAATTAGGCGGCACCCTGCTGGTGAGCGACAGCGTTGTGGCAGGCCAGCTCGAAGGCCATCGCGTAAAATATGTAGTCACCGACCAACTTCCCGACGAAACGCTGTCGGCCGACCATTTCATCCTGGCCTCAGGCTCATTTCTTAGCCACGGGCTGAAGTCTGACTATGAGAAAGTCTACGAGCCCGTCTTCGGCGTAGACGTAGAGGCAGCTGAAGACCGTACGGCCTGGACCAAAGAAAATGTATTCGACGTTCAGCCCTATATGAGTTACGGCGTGAAGACCGACAACGAATTACATGCCCTGAAGAATGGCGAGACGTTTGACAATCTCTATGCCATCGGCTCCATACTTCGCGGCAACAATGATATAAAACTGGCAAGCAATGCTGGCGTTGCCATGCTGACAGCGCTTCGGGTTGCCGAGATCATTAAATAGGAAACAATCAAGATGAAAGAACAAGGTATACAACTCAAGAATATCAGCGGCAATAACCTGGAGCAATGCCTGAAATGCTCCATATGCACCGCCTACTGCCCGGTTTCGGCTGTTTCGCCTGAGTATCCCGGTCCCAAGCATTCTGGCCCCGACCAGGAGAGGTACAGAATGAAAGACACCAAGTTCTTCGACGAGATGCTGAAGATGTGTCTGAACTGTAAGCGATGCGAAGTGGCATGCCCGTCGGGCGTCCGCATAGCTGACATCATCCAGAGGGCTCGTATCGACCACAGCAAGAAGCGCCCGGCGTTGAGAGACGTCATGCTGGCCAACACTGACTTTGTGGGCACCATGGCCAACATGGTGGCGCCGGTGGTCAACATGACACTCGGCCTGAAGCCCGTGAAATATGTGCTGCACGGGGTGATGGGCATAGACAAGCACCGCACCTTCCCTGCCTACAGCAACAAGAAGTTCGAGACTTGGTTCAAGCAGAACGCCATGAGCGAACAGGATAACTTCAAGCATCACGTGAGTTACTTCCACGGTTGCTACGTGAATTACAACTTCCCCAAACTGGGGCAAGACCTCGTGAAGGTGATGAATGCCGTGGGCTATGGGGTACATCTGCTTGACAAGGAGCAATGCTGTGGGGTGGCTTTGATTGCCAACGGACTGAGCAAGCAGGCCACAAGACAAGGCAACAACAACATGCGCGCCATACGCAAGTCGTATCTCGAAGAAGGCAGGATGGTGCTGACGACGAGTTCTACCTGCACCTTTACGATGCGCGACGAATACAAGCATGTGCTGAAGATAGACAACGACGACACCCGTGAGGGCATCAGCCTGGCCACCCGCTATCTCTACCGCCTCATCGAGTCGGGCAAGGTGAAGCTGGCTTTCCGCAAGGATTTCAAGATGCGCGCGGCCTATCATACCGCCTGCCACATGGAAAAGATGGGTTGGGCCGTGTATAGCATAGAGCTGATGAAGATGATTCCGGGCATGGATATGACCGTGCTCAACTCCAACTGCTGCGGCATCGCAGGCACTTACGGCTTCAAGAAAGAGAATTACGAACGGTCACAGAAGATTGGCTCAGGCCTGTTCGACCAAATCAACAGCCTGAAACCCGACAGTGTCATCACCGACTGCGAAACCTGCAAGTGGCAGATAGAAATGTCTACCGGATACCCAGTAATCAACCCCATCTCCATCCTGGCAGAGGCCATCGACGTGGAGGAAACCAAGAAGCTGAACAATCTATAAAGGAAAGAAATCATTTAATAAATACCTGAAGTATAACTAAAAACTTAAACAACTATGGGAAAATTTATTTTAGCACTCGACCAAGGCACTACCAGCTCACGTGCCATCGTCTTCGACCATGACGGTAAGATTTGTTCTGTGGCACAGAAAGAGTTTCCGCAGTATTTCCCCCAGCCGGGTTGGGTAGAGCACAACCCGCATGAGATTTGGTCGTCTCAGGCTTCAGTCATCGCAGAGGCCATCTCGTCTATCGACATCACCGGCCTCGACATCGCGGCTATAGGTATCACCAACCAGCGCGAGACCACGATTGTATGGGACGTAGAGACCGAGGAGCCGATTTATAACGCCATCGTTTGGCAAGACCGCCGCACGTCTGAGTTCTGCGATACCCTGAAGGAGAAAGGACTTACCGATAAGATTCGCCAGAAGACCGGACTTATCGTCGACGCCTACTTCAGCGGCACCAAGATCAAATGGATACTCGACAATGTGCCCGGGGCACGTCAGCGTGCCGAAGCAGGCAAGCTCCGCTTTGGTAACGTGGACTCTTGGCTCGTATGGCGACTCACCAGGGGTGAGGTGCATGTGACCGATGTGACCAATGCTTCTCGCACGATGTTGTTCAACATCAATACCTTGGAATGGGATCAGGAACTGCTCGACTTACTCGGTATTCCTAAGTCGATGATGCCGACTGTGAAGTCGAGCTCTGAGATCTACGGACACACCAAGACCACTATCTTCGCGCACGAAGTGCCCATCGCCGGTATCGCCGGTGACCAGCAGGCTGCGCTGTTCGGACAGATGTGCATCAAGCCGGGCGCCATCAAGAACACTTACGGCACCGGTTGCTTCGTAATGCTCAACACCGGCAATAAGCCCGTGATCTCCAAGAACAACCTTCTGACCACCATCGCATGGAAGATTGGCAACGAGACAACCTACGCCCTCGAAGGCTCTATCTACGTCGGCGGGTCGGTTGTACAGTGGCTCCGCGACGGACTGGGTGTCATCAAGTCATCGGCCGAGGTAGAAGACCTTGCATCTACCGTTCCCGACAGTGGCGGCGTTTACTTCGTACCGGCGCTTACCGGCTTGGCTGCCCCTTACTGGGACCAGTATGCACGCGGCACCATGGTAGGCATCACCCGTGGCACCACGACAGCCCACATCGCACGGGCAGCATTAGACGGCATTGCCTTCCAAACCTACGACATCGCGCTGGCCATGGCCAAAGACATGAATGCCCCGCTCGTTGAGCTGAAGGTAGACGGTGGCGCTTCGCGCAACAACCTGCTGATGCAGTACCAGGCTGACTTGCTCGGCATCAACGTGGTACGTCCCCGCGTCACAGAGACAACTGCTCTCGGTGCAGCCTATCTGGCTGGTCTGGCTGTCGGCTTCTGGAAAGACATTGATGAGATCAAGCACCAGTGGCAGGAAGAGCGCACATTCGTGCCCACCACCGACACCAAACCCATCGAGAAGGCAAAGGAAATGTGGGCAGACGCTGTGCGTAGAACGCTGACAAATCCCAAGAATTAATTGGATCGCCTTATCTTTATTATCACATATTACTAACCAACTTTGTTAACGAATTATGGAATATTCAATGACAACACAGTTCCTCATGGAACTGATCGGTACCTTGGTACTGGTACTTTTTGGTGACGGCGTTTGCGCGTGTGTTACGCTGAACAAGAGTAAGGGGCAGAACTCTGGCTGGATCGTGATTACCATCGCATGGGGTCTGGCAGTTTGTATGGGCGTTCTTGTCGCCGGTCCTTATACTGGCGCACACCTCAACCCCGCCGTGTCTATTGGTCTGGCTTGCGCCGGAATGTTCCCTTGGTCGTCGGTGCCGGCCTACATTGCCGGACAGATGATCGGTGGTGTGCTCGGAGGAATGCTCGTGTGGCTCTTCTACAAAAACCACTACGACGCTACAGATGACGAAGCCGCTAAGCTCGGTACCTTCTGCACCGCACCTGCCATTCGCAACTATGGCATGAACTTCCTGAGCGAGTTCATCGCTACCTTCACCCTGGTGTTCATCATCATCAGCTTCAGCACGAAGGGCAACGGCTGCGATATGTCGCACTATAAGTTCGGTCTTGCCGCACTCGGTCCTCTCCCCGTCACTCTGCTGATCATTGCGCTCGGTATGTCGCTGGGTGGTACCACAGGATACGCCATGAATCCTGCCCGTGACCTCTCACCCCGTATCGCACACGCCATCTGTCTGGGTGGCAAGAACGATTGGGCATACTCTTGGGTTCCTGTTCTCGGTCCGATCATCGGCGGTGCTGTCGCAGGTGCATGCGGAGCTTGGCTACTCACTCTCTAACGAAGTTGTTATTGATAAATTGAAGACGTCAGCAAAGGAGTCAAGCCCGACCGTGTCGGCAGCCATGCAGCAGACTGACAACGGTAGTCTTGACTCCCGACTGACAAGAATATCAGACACCTTTTGTTTTGATAGAGCACAAAACAATTAATAGACACATCACAACTATGAAAAGAATCGTATTATTTGCCTGTGGAATCATGGCAGCCCTCGCATTTCATGTAAATGCTTACGCCCAGAAACTTCATGTCGTTTCGGGTTTGGAATCTACTCACCTCTGGCGCGGCTTAGAGGTATCTAAAGGTCTTACCCTCGACAACGAGTTTGCCATCTCCGACAACAACAACCACTTCCGTTTAGGTTTCTGGGGAGGTATGCAAGTTTCCGGTGACTACAAAGAGTTCGACTATTATGTGTCATATACCAATGGCGGCTTTACGGTAGCTGTGTGGGACATCTACAATTTCTCCGACGGAATCTATGCCAACGACAAGGCGTACAGAGCCTTCAACTACAGTGCCCGCAGCACCGGACACTTCATCGATGCCAGCGTGGCCTATAACTTTGGCGAGTCATTCCCTCTCAACCTGTCTTGGGCAACTATCATCGCAGGTCGTGACCGCGGTGCAACCAACGAGCAGAACCTCTACTCCACATTCATTCAGGCCTCCTACAAGGTTTATGAGGATGACAATTTCATCGTCACACCGTCGGTAGCCGGCAACTTCGCCTTTAATCCCGAAACCGACAGCCACGCTACTTTCTACGGAAAGACGGGCGGTATCAATGATGTAAGGCTGAACCTGACCTACAAGTTGAAGATTGGCAAACATCCCATGCCTATCACTTCTACGATGATGTGGAACCCGCAAGCTAACAAAGCGTACTTCTGCGCATCGATCAATCTACTGAATATATAAACAATACTCATACGCTTTCTTATTCTCAATAGGTATCACTATTCAGTACTCTTTTATGAAGTCGCTTCATCCCGATGGGTTGTGTAACCTGTCGGGATGGCTTTTTTATGCGCATGGGACAAAGGGAAGAAACGACAACCACCTCGGTTTACGGATACAACAAAGGTTATAAGGCGTACCCCTTCAGGGTTGTGGGCAGCGGGACAAACCGCTGAGGGTATCATAAGAAGACCCACGATATACCAAAAAAGACCGCACCACCGTCCGAGTAAACAAGCGGACGATGGTGCAGAGCTGATATGGGTTAAGTTGCGCGACGGTATATGACGACCCCGTCTCGGTCAATATTCATCTTGAAATCGGCCGACCGGATGGCATCATAAAGGTTGGCATCGTGCAAATAGGGTATCTTCGAATGATAGTAGCAGTCCTCAAACAAGGCTAAATGATGAGATGTGAGCCCTTCCCCCTTGAGCGATAAGTCAATGTCCGAGCGGTCATGGTAGTCGCCACGTGCCCTGGAACCATAGAGTACTACCGTCTCTATCTGCGGAATAGACGCAAAGATCTCCCGCAATTCAGCCAGATATTTTTCAGATAATCCGTATGGCATAAGACTTTTCAATCCTTGAGAATACCAAGGAAACGCGTATTCAGTTCTTTCAATACAGGATAGAACGTATGCTGTATTTTATCAACCACCTTAAGCTCCACCTCACCATCATAGATATGTGAAGTGAGGTTACGACTATCGAGCATATCTATCCAAGGCTCAGGATTGTCGATCAGGTGATTGGCGAAAGCATGCCTTACTGTGTCTCTCGAACCCGCCAAGCTTATGTTGTTTTGATATTCTATATAATTCTTGAGCAGTTTCCATGCCATTTCCTGCGTATATTCAAAACGCTGGATCATGCCATCCAACTCCAAAGGCGTGAGCGGGCGCTCAGCTTGCAGATGCAGCACTTCATCGAGACGCGCCAACGCCTTGCCGTACGACTCCAGACGCAGCATCCATCTTTCCTTGTTTTCTGTCATACACATTCACGATTAATCACCTAAAAATTACCTTCCCAACCAGACTTCGGGGTTCAGCTTGGCACGCTCCTTACGCAGCTGGAACTGCAAGATGTTATCCTGACCTACAGTACCAAGTGCCTGACGTGTGCTCACCTTTTGTCCCCGACTGACATTAACCGACTGAAGATTACAGTAGACCGAGATATAAATACCGTGTCGCACCATCACAATCATGCTGCCTGCATAGCCCACAACCGCGCTCACCTCACCGTCGTATATCGCCCGAGCCTGCGCGCCGGGAGAACCCATGATATTGATACCCTTGTTGTCGAGCGTCACCCCCCGTAAGCCTTCCACATTATACTGTCCGAAATGGCTAACTATCTTGTAGTTTCCGGTGATGGGCATGGGCAGTCTGCCACGGTTGGCCTCAAAGCCGCTGTTGAGCATTCTGTCTACCGAGGACACGTTTTTGGCCTCTTCCGCGTCCTTGCGTGCTTCAGCAATCTCCTTGCGAGCCCTGGCGGCATCGGCCTCCTCCTTACGCTCGGCGGCCATTCGCGCAGCCTCAGCCTCACGTGCAGCCTGTGCCGCTTCAGCTTTCTTGGCCTCGGCAGCCCGTGCAACCTGCTCGGCTTCAGCCGCCTTTCGGGCAGCATTCTGCTCATCCTTACGACGGGCAGCGGCGGCAGCCTCCTCTCGCAGACGCTGTGCGGCAGCCTCAGCGGCGGCGGCCTTGCGTGCCTCCTCCTTCAGTTTGGCTTCGCGCTCTCTGGCCTCAGCAATGCGGCGCGCGTTCTCACGTGCGGCAGCCTCCGCCTCAGCTTTCTTTCGGGCCAGCTCTTCCCGCCTGCGCTTGGCGGCCTCAGCGGCCTCAGCCTTGCGCTTCGCTTCCGCAGCGGCACGCTCACGCGCCTTCTGCACCTCTATCTCCACCAGTCGGTCGATCTGCGCATTGAGTGCAGCATCCTTTTTCTGCTGGTCAGAGATGATAGACTGAATGGTCTTCTGCTGCTTCTGCAAACCCTGCACGATCTGCTGCTGCTCGGTCTTGCTGCCCTCGAGTTTAGACTTCTCCTGCTGTCCTTTATATAATAAGGTATTCTTTTGCCCCTTCACCTGTTGCAGTTGCTGCTGCTTGTTGTTTACCTCAGCCTGCTTGGCCTTTACCGCCTCACCTTGCGCCCGTTGGTACTGGGCATACTCACGTACAAAGCGCAGGCGCCGGTACATCTGGTAGAAATTCTCAGCCGAGAAGATAAACATCAACCTGTCTTGCACCGTGCGGTGACGCGCCATATAGCGCATAGACTTAATGTATTTGTTCTGCCTTTCCTTGAGCTGCTCCTCCAGAGTCTGCAACTGCGAGTGCAATATACTGATGTTTCCCTCAATATGAGTGATGTCGCGCTGTATGCCCTCGATACTCTTCTGGTGCTCATCAATCTCTCCATTGATCAGCATCAGTTGCTTCAGCCGCTGCGCCACGTCGGCGCGATTGGCCTTGAGAGCCCTTTCCTGTTCCCTGATTTTCTTTTGGATATCAGCACGCTGCCTCTGCAATCCCTTGATGAAGGCATTGGTATAGGTTACCTTTTTCGCTGTCGTTTTCTTCCTGGCAGACGATGAAGTCGATTTCTTTTTAGTAGTGGTCTGCGTGGTGCGCTTTGTGGTCGTGGCAGTCCTCTTGCTTGTCTGCGCGCCTGCGCCTACCGCCACGGCCAAAGCCATCCATATGATGATTAGTTTTCTCATTTACTGGTTCAGTAATTTACCCAAGACATTCAGTGCGTCCATTTTCTTATACTTGTCAGACACGGTAGTCTGTTCTTCCCAATCATCAGAAGTCTTCACATCCCCCATCTCTATCCGCACCGTCATTTTGCGCACGTTGTTGGTAGCGTTGGTCGAGAAGCTGAACTCCTGTGTACCGGGAAACATCTTTGCGCCTACAGCCTTGAAGTCGGTATATTTCCACAACAGCGTCGACCTCCCCTTGCCCCCGCTGGCATAGTTCACGTCGGCCTGCGCTATGCGACCGTTGTCGCGCCCGGCCAGCCAGACGAACTTCAAATTACCGTTAACGAGTGAAATAGGCAGATATTGTCCCGTTTCATCGAGGTTTACGTCAAACTTCCTCAGGTCGCCCTCGCCCACCTTCGTGGCTCCGGGCAACAACAGTTGGTTCCAGAAAAGCGCCTGAAGAGAATAGAAATTAAGTCCGTTTTGGCGCAGGAAATCAAGCTGGTTATAGTCTCCCTTGACATATTGCTTATGCATTCTGTCTACCACAAGCACATAGTCGGGTGTAAACTCCAGCCGTCCCACCTCCGTGCCCAGTATCGGGATAAACAGTTGCAGCCTGATAACCTTATCCTTGCGCATACGCAATGCCCCTGGCAGCGTGACGTCTTTGTCACCCATGGTAGCCCTGAAGGAAATATTTCCGACGATATTCTGTGCGTACACCTTCTGGTCGCTCACCTTCTGCACAAAGGCCAGCCGTGCCGTTTCGGCCGATTTCACCGATGCCGTCTTCGACGAGGACAACGCCCCCGCGTCGTTCACGGCAGCCTTTTTGACGCCACATGATGCCAACAGCATCGTTGCTCCGAGGAGCATCAGTTGTATGGTAGTTTTCATTTCTCCTTTTTATAAAGTATGATTTTCAGGTCGAGCGCAGCCTTGTCACCTCCGTTTTCCAAGGCCTGCTGCCACATCTTGATCGCGGTCTTCGTGTCTCCGGCCCTCAGATAGATGTCGCCCGCATGTTCGAGAATGTCGGCACTCAATACCGAGTCACTGTCATTTCTCAATGCTTGGTCGATATATATTTTAGCCTCGACGTAGCGTTCCTGTTTGTATAGCACCCAGGCATAAGTGTCGAGATAGGTGGAATTCTTGGGTTCAGCCTTCACGGCGCGGGCACTCATCTCCTCGGCGCGCTTCAGGTCTTCGCCGTCGATGCAGAGATAGTAGGCATAGTTGTTAAGTGTCATCACCTGATCGGGTTTCCATTGCAGACAACTGTCGTAGGCGGCATAGGCCTTTTGCTTCTCACCCATATTGTGGTAAATCTCACCCATGATGGCATAGAAGTCGCTCACGATGTCAGGGTCGCTCTTGTCATTGATGACAGCCGTACCACGTTGGAAAGCGTCCAGCGCCCCCTTGTCGTCTTTCTGGTAGTAGCGTGCCAGCCCCGTGAAATAGTAGAACACCATCTCCTCAGGGTTGTAAAGCATGCCCGGCTCACTGAGCTGTGCTATCTCCTTCCAGTTGTTGAGTCTCCATTTGGCTTGTATGAGCTGGAACCTTGCCCCCGCATTGTCGGGCTGGATGGCCAGCAACTGCTCCAAAGACTTGTTGATTTCTTCCTGTGGAAACTTCTTGGCCGTGTAGTAGGCCGCCTTCATGGCAGCCACGTTCACGTCATGAGGCACGATACGCTGCACCCGGTCAATCAGGGCCGTGAGTTTAGAAGAGTCGCCCGGCGTGCGTTCACCGTCCTGTATGGCCTGCTTGAGAAACTGCGCCCTACTTTCAGACGGCGTGTTTTTTCCCAAGAGGATGCGATCCATCATCTCGTTGGCCTGCTTCTCTTGCCCCGACGCACGATAGTAGTCGTACATCGAACCTAAGGCGTAAGCATTGTCGGGCTCTTCACTGAGCGCCTTCGAAAATATCTTGTAAGCCTCTTTGGGCTTCTTGTTCTGCATGAGCCAATTACCCAGCATCACGCTGAAACTGATATCATTGGGATGGCTGTCGGCCAATCCCTTCAGCGTGAGATAGGCATTCTTGGAGTCGCCCATCATCTCATAGACATTCATCCGGGTGAGCGTCAGCTGGTCAAGGGGACCTTCCTGCTGTTCTATACGCCCCACCACATCGAGCATTTTCGGGTAGTCTTTCTGCTGTCTGTAGAGTTGCAGCAGCACGGCGAGCACGTCGCTCCTGCTCCTGTTGGCGGCATAGAGATGCTCAAAGGCATCAATGGCCTTGTCATAATTGCCCATGCCGATATACATCTCGGCCACTTTTTCTTGATAGATGCCATTGTCGGGACGCAGGCTCGCCGCCTTTTCCAAATATTGCAGGGCCAGCGTGTCCTTCTGCATCTGGTTGAGAAGCAGCGCCTGCCGGAAGTAAGCCTCAGCGGCCTGCGGGTTAATGCGCAGGCAGTGGCTCAGCAAGTCGAATGCCGCATCATTGTTGCCGGCATTCTCCTGGCGCACGGCCTCCAGAAAAAAATAGCTGTAACGTCTCTGGTCCTGATGGCTCAGGGTGTCCGCGTTCATGCTCATCCCGACCTCAGACGCGGCGCTCGCCCTGTCGCGTGACGCCACGGGCAGCGCCGATCCACAGGCCAACAGTGCCATTACACACGAAAGCGTACCATGGATGAACTTGTTCATTGTGTCCTTGTATTGTTGGGTTCGCATCATTCCACACCGGTATGGCCATAGCCTCCAGTGCCGCGTTCGGTCTCGTCGAGCACCTCTACGGCCTCAAAGGTGGCTTTCTCGTGGCGGGCTATCACCAGCTGCGCTATCCGCTCGCCTTCGCGTATCACAAAGTCGGCGTCAGAAAGATTGATGAGCAGCACCATGATCTCGCCACGATAGTCGGCGTCTACCGTTCCCGGCGAATTGAGCACGGTAATGCCGTGCTTCAGTGCCAACCCGCTACGCGGACGCACCTGGGCCTCGTAGCCCTCGGGCAGGGCAATGTGCAACCCCGTGGGCACAAGCCTTCGCTCCATGGGATGAAGCACTATATCTTCGCTGATGTTGGCACGCAAATCGAGCCCCGCACTCTGGGCGGTGGCATACTCCGGCAACGGCTGACGGCCGCTATTGACAACTTGAATCTTAACCATAGCTTGTGCAAAAGTAAACATTTCCAACCACATTATTGAATTTTAATTATTAAAAAGTAGAAAAATGGGGATTAAGGCGTACCTTTGCACGACAACTGTAACTGTATGATGAACTGGACACAACTCATATCCAACAAGCGCCTCGGACAAGAGGTGCGCCACCCTTTGCGCCATGACGACCGCTCGGAATTTAAGCGTGACAGCGACCGACTGATTTATTCGGCCCCCTTCCGCCGCCTGCAAAACAAGACGCAGGTGTTTCCGCTGCCGGGCAGCATCTTCGTACACAATCGCCTCACCCACTCGTTAGAAGTGTCATCACTGGGCAAGTCGCTGGGCGACGACGTGTCACGGCTCATCATCGACAAGCGCCCTGAGCTCAAGGGTACGCTTTTTGAAGAAATCGGCACCATTGTCTACACCGCCGGACTCGCTCACGACATGGGCAATCCTCCCTTTGGACACTCTGGGGAGAAGGCCATCCAGACTTATTTCACCGAGGCGCAAGGAGCATTCCTGCGCGACAAGGTCAGCGAGGCGTTCTGGAACGACATCACGCACTTCGAGGGTAACGCCAATGCCTTCCGCCTGCTCACCCATCGTTTTGAGGGTCGGCGCGAGGGCGGGTATGCCATGACCTACGCCGCCTTGGCATCGGTGGTGAAATATCCCCATGCCAGTGCCGTGGCCGGTAGCCATGGTAAATTCGGATTCTTCGCCTCCGAAGCCGACACCTATCGCAAAATAGCCGATGAATTGGGCATTATTCGCTTATCGGCGCCCGGCGAGCCGCTACGTTACGCACGCCACCCGCTGGTTTATCTTATGGAGGCAGCCGACGACATCTGCTACGAGATCATGGACATAGAAGACTCGCACAAACTGAAAATCCTGACCTTCGACGAAACCACCGACCTGCTGCTGGGATTCTTTAACGAGGAAGAACAGCGCGAGATATTGCAACGCCTCAAAGACGAAGAAGTGACCGACCACAACGAGCAGGTGGTGTACATGCGCGCCAATGCGGTGGGCAGACTCGAAGCCGAATGCGTGAAGGCCTTCGTAGACCACGAGGAAGAAATACTGGAAGGAAAGTTCAAGGGTAGCCTCATCGACCATATCAGCCCATTGCAACGTGACGCCTACAAACGGTGCGCACAGGTCTCTTACAGCAAAATCTACCGTAGCAAACCCGTGCTCGACGTAGAACTAAGCGGGTACAAAATCATGGAGACCCTGATGCAAACCCTGGTAAGCGCTGCCGTACACCCTGAGAAATACCACAGTCAGCAACTCATCGGCCGCTTCAGCAGCCAGTACAGCATTCACAGTGAGGACTTGGAAACGCGTATCATGGCCGTGCTCGACTATATCAGCGGCATGACCGACATCTATGCCCTTGATGTCTATCAGAAGATCAATGGCATCTCCCTGCCCATCATCTAACCACACCACACTCATCGGGGTCCTTATATCCCGATGAGTTCGCTGTTTTTTGAGCCTTACCGCGCATGATTCAATGCCTCCCCATGCCCTTGTCATGAGGCAACGAAGGCCATCCCACAGTCTCCGCAGCCCCTGCCGGCCGGATGGTGCGGATAAAAGCATCCAATGATTTTATATAGAACCATTTTATAATTCTATATAGAACTATCCGATGATTTTATATAGAACCATCTGATGATTTTATATAGAACCATCAGATGATTCAAGTAAAAGTATTCCGCGCTACCGTATAGAAGCCTGTACCCACATGCCTTCTCGCACCGTGCAATACGAGCCATACGACCGATGAAAACGGCACATTACCACTTCTGCCTCGGCGAGGCAAAAAATACAATGCACTTTCTGCCGGATTCCGCAACGGTGCTTTCGGTCATTTTGAAATATTCGCGACCTATCCCTCCCACTACTTTCTTACTCAGCCCAAAGAGGGATGAGGATGCCAACAATACCACAAAAGCCATGCCCGGCCAACAATGTTGACACGGGCATGGCTTTTGCTCGAAGCGCTCTGCAACGTCTCTGACGACAGCTTAGAGTATTACGGTATTGGGCTGCCCCGGTATTTTCAGGGCCTCGGGATGCTCTTTCACAAAGCTGTTGATATGGCGCACACGCTTCTCCTCGAAGATTTCGTCGAACGCGATCAATATGCCGCTTTCCTCCACTTCACCGAACTCATGGTTGACAGCCGTGCCAAAGAACTTCATTGTAGGGCTGAGGTTCATATAAGCATTGATGAGCGGCGGAATATTGAAGCCCAACTCGCGGATCTGATGGTTCAGTAATCTGTAGTCGGCCTTGAACTCTGCCTCACAAAGCACCTGCTGAAGCTCGGCCTCGGGAGTTTCCAAAACCAACGGGTCCATGGGTTTCACCAGCCCCTCGTGGTCGCCAAAGTGCTTACGCAAGAAGTAGAGGATGAGGTCGCGGCCACAACGCACAAACGACGGATACATCGTCATCTTACCCAAGAAATACTTGCATTTGGGGTTGATGACAGCAAGGGCACCCAAGCCGTCCCACAGATTGTCGAGCGCGAAGATCGACTTGGAGTTCTTTCTGATATTCTGATATTCGAGCGACACGAACGACCGTCCCAATTCTACAGTATAGGGAGCGTACTCCTTCATGAACCTGTCAGAGAAGTGGTACATATGGCTCATGGCCAACTTAGGCTGTCCGTTGGGCTCAATCTGCCAGTCTTCACCGAAGAGGTAACGGTATCCGCCGATGATTTCCTCGGCTTCAGGATTCCATACGATGAGTTGTTTGCAACCATGCTCCATCAGGTCAAACTCATCGATATCCATCGACTTGCCGGTACCGCCGCCCGCCATGCGGAACGCTATTTCGCGCAGACGTCCAATCTCCCTCATCACATGGGGGGCATTATGGGCCGTGACGACGTAAATTTCGTTATGACTTTTGTTGGTCGAGCGCAGCTGTCGCTCGTGCGTCAGCTCGCTTTTCAACAGAGCCTTACTGATGGGTTGGATAATTTCTTCTTCCATAAATCCTTATTGGTTGAGGTCACTCTGCTCGGAGACCTGCCTGACCAGCTTGTTCGTATACCTTATCTTCGACATATTTAGCCCATTCCATCGCTGTGCGACTCTTGTCGAAGGTCTGCCAAGGAATGGGTTTGCCAATGACAACGCGAAAGTTCTTGTGAGTGTTCTTGTACATTTCGTCGACCAAGAACAGCATGGCAAAGTTGACCTTTGAATGGAGCAGCTTGCACAAATTGGCAATGCGGTAAAACCGATTGGAATTGCGCCCGCTGAAATAGATGGGCACCACGTCACGCTGATACTCCACGCTCTTGGCCACGAAGGTTTTCTTCCACGGCAGGTCATGAACCCTACCGTCTATCATACGCGAATTGAGTCCGGCTGGAAACATCAGGATATGATTGTCGCTCTGAAAGCCTGCCTCCACCATACGGGGGAAATCACGCCCCTGCTTACCGGTCTTGTTAATGCCAATGCTCACCGGTTTGAGACCGGGCAGAAACAGCAACAAGTCGTTGACCAGATAGCGGAACCGGCCATTGAAATGCCTGCCGATGATGGCACCCAAGCACACGCCGTCCTGTCCACCCAAGGGATGGTTAGACACAAAGGTATAAAGTTTGCCGTCATTGGGGTCGGGCAAGTTCTCTTTTCCCTCTATGGTAACGTGCATATCCAGATATTTGACACAAGCCTCAAGCCACTCTGTGCCTGAAAGATGACGACTTTCCCAAAGAAAAGCATTGACCTCATCTTCATGTACCAGCCGTTTCAACCAACGAGTAACAAAACCCGGCAGATACCGAACCTTATCACCCATTTTACTCCGAAGCACTTTGTCAATGTCTATGGTCTTCTCTACGCTTTCGCTCATTTGTTGTTCATACTAACTTCATGCAAAAATAATATATCTTTTTCAGATATAAAGAGTTTTAACACGAAAATCTAACATTATTCATAAAAATGAGATTGACAAGCCCTCATTGACGGCAAAATGTAAACCAAAGAAAGCCCGCGGGCAGCCCTTCGCCGTGGGCCACGCTCGAGGGCTACGCCGTCATGGCCACACGGCCACATGCCGCAAGTCAGAAAATCGTGTTAAAAAACAAAATTTGTGGAGCAAAGTGGTGTATAGTGGGGAATTTTGCGTAACTTTGGAGACGAATTGCAATAATAATGTACGTATGCGCTTTTTAGGTAACATTGAGGCAAAGACTGACACCAAGGGAAGGGCTTTCCTGCCGGCTCAGTTTCGCAAGGTGCTTTCGGCATCGGGCCAAGAACACCTCGTGTTACGCCAAGATGTCTTTGAAAAGATTCTTGTGATATACCCCGAAGAGGTATGGTGCAAGATGATGGACGAGATGCGCGCGAAACTCTCACGCTGGGACCGTCGCGAGCAGATGGTTTACCGCACATTTGTAAGCAGTGTCATCAATATCACGGTCGACGGCAATGGGCGCATACTCATCCCCAAGTCGTTTATGCAGCAATCCGGCATCAGGCAATCCATACGGTTTGTGGGAATGGGCGATACCATCGAGATATGGCCCAACGAACCCGACGACCCACAACCTTTCATGCAAGCCGATACTTTTGGGCAAGCCCTGGAAGACCTCATGAAGGCCGACAGCGGTACAACAGACAGTGGCGAGTGACCTGCCGCCGCGACGCCCCCAACCCAACTACATCGACTACCCCGATTCTCCTATCGGCCACAACAAAACGGCTCCCAACAGACAATCCTGACAATGGCAAATACCGCAGAACATTATCATGTACCCGTTCTACTGAAAGAAAGTGTCGACGGACTGGACATCAAGCCCAACGGCATTTATGTAGACGTCACCTTTGGTGGCGGGGGACATTCGCGCGAGATTCTTTCGCGGCTCGGTCCGGAAGGGCATCTCTACAGTTTTGACCAAGACGCCGACGCCGAGGGGAATTTAGCCGACCGGAGCTGGGGGGCAGGTGACCCTCTCTTGTCACCCGACAGCCATCAGCCTACGGCCGACAACTTTACCTTCGTCCGCTCCAACTTCAGGTACCTGAGCAACTGGATGCGGTATTATGGCGTAGACCATATCGACGGATTGCTGGGCGACTTAGGTGTTTCGAGCCACCACTTTGATGACGAGACGCGCGGATTCTCCTTCCGCTTTGAGGCACCGCTCGACATGCGCATGAACAAACGGGCGGGGAAAACCGCTGCCGACATCGTGAACAACGAGACGGAGGAGCGGCTGGCCGACATCTTTTATCTCTATGGCGAACTGAAGAATGCCCGGCGCATCGCGGCGGCAGTGGTCAAGGCCCGACAACAAAAACCGTTTCTCACGACAAACGACTTTGTAGGGGCGGTGGAACCCTTCTTCAGGCGAGAACGTGAAAAGAAAGACATGGCCCGACTGTTTCAGGCACTGCGCATCGAGGTGAACCAAGAGATGGCTGCCCTGCGGCAAATGCTCAACGCCGCCACAACCCTGCTGGCACCCGGAGGACGACTGAGTGTCATCACGTATCACTCACTGGAAGACCGCATCGTGAAGAACGTGATGAAAACGGGCAACGCCGAGGGTAAAGTGAGCCAGGACTTCTTCGGAAGGATAGAAAGTCCCTACAGACTGGTCAACAACAAGGTGATTGTTCCCGATGACGATGAACAGGAGCGCAATCCGAGAAGCAGAAGTGCCAAGCTCAGAATTGCCGAAAGAAGAGAAGAAGAAAACAAAGAAACGTACTGAGACCTCAACGGAAGAGATGAAGAAAGAAGAAAACATAGACAATAAGCCCGAGACGGCGGCAGACGACAACGAGGGATTGTCGCTGAAAGAGGTTATACAAGAACAGGCCATCGAAGGAGAATCGCCCCTATCGAGTAACTTCTCACTGAAGAAGATACTGGGTGGCGACATTCTCAATACGGCCATCATCAGGCGGCAAGTATGGCTGTTTGTATTGATTACCATCTTTTTCGTGATCTATATCTCCAACCGATATGGCTGCCAGCAAGACATCATCGAAATAGACCGGCTGCAAAAAGAACTGCTCGACGCCAAATACAAAGCCCTGTCGAGCAACAGCCAGCTGACAGAGAAAAGCCGCGAGAGCAATGTACTCGAAATGCTGAAAAGTAACAAGGACAGCACCATCAAGATAGCGAGCCAGCCCCCTTATATCATTAATGTACCGGAGGAGAAACTGCCATGAGCAAGTTTGACTATAACCAAATCATGCCACGATACAGTGTCATTGCCATCATCATGACACTCATCTCTCTCATGGTCGTGGCCAAGGCGGCTTATATCATGACCGCCAAGCGCGACTATTGGCAGAAGGTAGCCGACCGAGTAAAGAAAGACAGCGTGAGCGTGGAACCCGCCCGAGGCAACATTCTGAGTTGCAACGGGCAGCTGCTGGCATCGTCGCTGCCCGAGTTTAAGATATTCATGGACTTCAAGCAACTGCAAGATGCCGGCAACGACTCACTGTGGGACATGAAAATAGACAGCATCGCCAAAGGACTGCATGACATCTTCCCCGAACGGAGCAGCGAGGAGTTTAAGGCACACTTGGAACAGGGCCGCAAGGAGATGAGACGCCACTGGCCCATCTGGCCCAAGCGCATAGACTACAACACCTATTCGGAGGTGAAGAAACTGCCCGTCTTCCGCCTGTCAAAACTGCAGAGCGGATTTCATGAGGACGAATTGAACGCGCGCGAACGTCCCTATGGCTCATTGGCCGGACGTACCGTGGGCGATATGTTTGCCGCCAAGGACGAAGGACGTACGCCGCGATGCGGACTGGAACTGTCGTACGACTCACTGCTGCGCGGTTCCAATGGTATCGTGCATCGCCGTAAGGTGCTCAACAAGTTTCTCGACATCATGGACAAGCCACCTATCGATGGCTGCGACATCGTGACGACCATCGACGTGGGCATGCAAGACCTTGCCGAGCGGGCGGTGATCGAAGAACTTCAGAAAATCAATGGCAACGTGGGCGTGGCCATTGTCATGGAAGTGGCTACGGGCGACGTCAAAGCCATAGTCAACATGGAGAAATGCTTAGACGGCAAATATCGCGAAATCAAGAACCATGCCGTGAGCGACCTGCTGGAACCGGGCTCAGTGTTCAAGACGGTGTCTATCATGACCGCGCTCGAAGACGGCATGTGCGACACCAGCAAGATAGTGGATACCGGCGGCGGAATATGGCCCATGTACGGTCGAGAGATGCGTGACCACAACTGGCGACGCGGCGGTTACGGTGTGATGAATCTGCCCAAGGCACTCAAGGTGAGTTCAAACATTGGTGTGAGCCGAATCATAGATGAATACTATCATAGCAATCCCGAGAAGTTTGTGAAAGGCGTATACCGCTCAGGCATCGCCGCCGACCTGCATATCCCCATCGTTGGAGCCACCCCTGCCAAGATACGCTGGCCCAAGAAAAACAAGCGGGGAGAATGGCTGAATTGGAGCAACACCACCCTGCCTTGGATGAGCATAGGTTATGAGACACAGGTGCCCCCCATCTCGACGCTGGCATTTTATAACGCCATCGCCAACGGTGGCAAGATGATGCAGCCACGATTTGTGAAGGCGGCCATCAAGAACGGCGAGGTCGTTGAGGAATTTCCGCCGCAGGTGGTGGCAGGATACGAGCAGATAGCCTCGCCGAAAGTGATCAAGGACATGCAGGAAATACTGACCAAGGTGGTGGGCGAGGGTCTGGGCAAGCCGGCCGGATCAAGTTCGTTTGCGGTGGCAGGCAAAACCGGCACGGCCCAAATCTCAAAGGGCGCCGCCGGCTACAAGAGCGGACAAATCAACTACCTACTGTCGTTTGCCGGATATTTTCCCGCCGACGCGCCCCGCTACAGCTGTATCGTATGCATACAGAAGAGCGGTCTACCCGCGTCGGGTGGCGGCATGAGTGGTCTGGTGTTTCATAACATCGCTGAGGGCATCATGGCGCAAGACATACGACTGGATGTCAGTGACGCAAGAGACTCATCATCGGTGCTTGTGCCAGACGTGAAGGAAGGCAACGTGCTCTCGGCCGACTTCGTGCTCTCGGCGCTGGGCATCAAGACCCACACCAACTTTGCCACCCGAGGAACCACCAACAGGCAGGTATGGGGCATCACAAAGAGCCACTCCAACGGTGTAGTGCTGCAGAAACGCAACACCCTCAGCGCAAAATACATTCCCGACGTACAGGGCATGGGGGCAAGAGACGCCGTGTATCTCATCGAAAAGCGTGGCGTGAAATGCCAGGTCATCGGCAGAGGAAAGGTGGTGAAACAAAGTCTCGAACCCGGACACTATATCCAGAAAGGTCAGGTTTGCACGCTGACGTTAGAGTAACGGGAAGACAGTATCGCAAAGAAAAACAGAAACTAAACAAGATATGAAATTACAGGAACTGCTGAAGAATGTCAAGCCGATTGCCATCGTAGGCAATGCCGACACCGACATTACAGGGGTGAACATCGATTCACGCAAGATTGAAAAGGGACATCTTTTCGTTGCACAAAAAGGTACGCAGGTAGACGGCCACCAGTTTATTGGCAAAGCCATTGCGCAGGGAGCCACTGCCGTGCTCTGTGAAGATATGCCTGAGGAGAAGGCTGAGGGCGTAACCTATGTTCAGGTAGAATCGACAGAAGACGCCGTGGGCAAGGTGGCTACACTCTTTTACGGAGACCCTTCGAAGAAACTGCATCTGGTGGGCGTGACTGGCACCAACGGAAAGACCACCATCGCCACCTTATTATATAATATGTTTCGGAAGATGGGGCACAAGTGCGGACTGCTGTCTACCGTGTGCAACTATATTGAGGACGAAGCGATT
This sequence comes from Bacteroidota bacterium, assembly GCA_023425865.1. Lineage (GTDB taxonomy): Bacteria > Bacteroidota > Bacteroidia > Bacteroidales > Bacteroidaceae > Prevotella. The sequence goes on from JAFABV010000049.1 coordinate 98,413, forward strand.
CCCGCAGACCATACCACCCCCGACCCCATCGAGCTGAACATGCTGCTGGCCCGTATGGTGGAGGCAGGATGTGAGTATGCCTTCATGGAATGCTCCAGCCATGCCATCGCCCAGAAGCGCATTGGTGGACTCAAGTTTGAAGGAGGTATCTTTACCAACCTCACCCGTGACCACCTGGATTACCACAAGACATTTGAGAACTACCGCGACGCGAAGAAGGCATTCTTCGACGGTCTTCCCAAAAGTGCCTTTGCCATTACCAATGCCGATGACAAAAACGGTATGGTGATGGTGCAGAACACCAAGGCCACGGTAAAGACCTACTCGGTGAGACAGATTGCCGACTTCAGGGCACGTATCATCGAGATGCACTTTGCGGGCATGTACTTAGAGATGGACGGCCACGAGGTGGGCGTGCAATTCATTGGCAAGTTTAACGTGAGCAACCTCTTGGCGGTCTACGCGGCGGCCCGCATGCTGGGAAAACAGCCCGAAGACATCTTGGTGGCCATGAGCACATTGCACAGCGTGAACGGACGGTTAGAACCCATCCAGTCGCCCGAGGGTTTCACTGCCATCGTAGACTATGCACACACACCCGATGCCTTGGAGAATGTGCTCAACGCCATACACGAAGTGCTCGACGGCAAAGGACGCGTGATTACGGTGTGCGGAGCGGGTGGCAACCGTGACAAGGGCAAACGCCCCATCATGGCACAAGAGGCCGTGAGACAAAGCGACCAGGTGATTATCACCAGCGACAACCCCCGGTTTGAGGAACCCCAGGATATTATCAACGATATGCTGGCGGGGCTGAACGACCAGCAACTCAAGAAGGTCATCAGCATTGCCGACCGCCGGGAGGCCATCAAGACGGCCTGCACGCTGGCACGTAAAGGCGACGTGATACTCATCGCGGGCAAAGGACATGAGGACTACCAGGAAATACGTGGCGTGAAACACCATTTCGACGATAAGGAAGTGGTGCGCGACATCTTTGGCATTTAAACGTACAACCCAACAAAGAGAGAAATATGCTGTACTATCTTTTCAGATTCCTCGAACAGTTTGGGATCTCAGGTGCCCGAATATGGGGATACATCTCCTTCCGCGCGCTGTTGGCGCTCATACTGTCGCTGGTGATTTCTGCCTGGTTTGGAGAGCGGTTTATCAATTTCCTGAAACGTAAACAGATTACAGAGACCCAGCGCGACAAGAAGATCGACCCCTTTGGTATCAACAAGATTGGCGTGCCCTCCATGGGCGGTATCATCATCATCGTCTCCATCCTCATTCCGGTATTGCTGCTTGGACGCCTCCGCAACATCTATCTGATCCTGATGATCATCACTACGCTGTGGTTAGGTCTGCTCGGTGGAATGGATGACTTCATCAAGATATTCCGTCGTAACAAGGAAGGGTTGAAGGGTAAATACAAGATTGTGGGACAAGTGGGCATAGGCCTCATCGTAGGGTTGGTGCTCTGGGCCTCGCCCGACGTGAAGTCAAACGAGAACATCGTTCTTGAGAAGCAAGGGCAAGAGGTGGTCATCAAACATAGGGCCGACGCCCGGAAGACGCTAAAGACCACCATACCGTTTGTCAAAGGGCACAACCTCGACTATTCGCAAATCACCAAGGTATTTGGCAAACACAGGGTGGCGGCCGGATGGGTGCTCTTTGTGCTGATGACCATCTTGGTGGTCACGGCCGTGAGCAATGGCGCCAACCTCAACGATGGCATGGACGGCATGTGCGCGGGCAACTCGGCCATAATAGGTGTGGCATTGGGCATACTGGCCTACGTGAGCTCGCATATGGAGTTTGCCGCCTACCTCAATATCATGTACATACCCGGCTCGCAGGAACTGGTCATCTTTATGTGCGCCTTTGTGGGAGCGCTGATTGGTTTCCTGTGGTATAACGCCTATCCGGCGCAAGTGTTCATGGGCGACACCGGCTCGCTGACCATCGGTGGTATTATCGCGGTATGTGCCATCATTATCCACAAGGAACTGCTGCTGCCCATTCTCTGCGGCATATTCTTCGTAGAGAGCCTCAGTGTCATCTGCCAAGTGTGGTACTACAAACTGGGCAAACGCAAGGGCATCAAGCAGCGCATCTTCAAGCGGACGCCGATACACGACAACTTCCGCGTGACCGACGAACAGTTAGAGGCCGACTGTAAGTATCTCATTACGAGTCCCCACTCGCCCAAGCACGAGGCCAAGATTACCATCCGTTTCTGGATTATCACCATCATCCTGGCTGCCCTTACCATTATCACGCTGAAGATAAGGTAACAAGCGTGTGGGGCGATGGAGAAAAGGATTAGAACAAACAAAGTTTAGCACCGCAAACCGTAGGGTTTACATAGAATTGTAAGATTATGAAGAGAATCGTTATATTAGGAGCTGGTGAAAGTGGTGCGGGTGCCGCGGTACTGGCCAAGAAACAAGGCTTCGACGTGTTTGTGTCAGACATGTCGCTCATCAAGGACAAATACAAGAAACTGATGGACGCCCACCAGATAGAGTGGGAAGAGGGGCACCATACGGAAGAGAAAATCCTGAACGCCGACGAGGTGATCAAGAGTCCGGGCATACCCAAGGAAGCACCTATGGTACACAAACTCATTGCCCAGGGCACACATATCATCAGCGAGATTGAGTTTGCAGGGCGTTATACCCATTCGAAGATGATATGTATCACGGGTAGCAACGGCAAGACGACGACAACATCGCTGATCTACCATATCTTCAAGACGGCCGGGTACGACGTCGGACTGGCAGGAAATATCGGTCGAAGCCTTGCCTTGCAAGTGGCAGAGGACCCGCACGAATACTATGTCATCGAGTTGAGTTCGTTCCAACTCGACAACATGTACGATTTCCGTGCCAACATTGCCATCCTGCTGAACATCACGCCCGACCATCTGGACCGTTACGACAACGATTTCCAGAATTATGTGGACGCCAAGATGCGCATCATACAAAACCAAACCCAAAACGACAGCTTCATTTACTGGAACGATGACCCTGTCATCAAGCGCGAACTTGACAAGTACGACATCAAGGCGGTGCAGTGCCCCTTCTCAGAACTCAAGGAAAAAGGAAGCATTGGCTATATGGAAGAAGGCCAGTACAAACTGGAATATCCCACCCCGTTCAACATGGAGCAAGAGGAACTGTCGCTCACTGGCAAGCATAACATTTATAACTCGTTGGCAGCCGGACTGGCCTCTGACATCAGCGGCATCAAGGACGAGATCATCCGCAAGAGCCTGAGCGACTTCCCCGGCGTGGAACATCGTCTGGAGAAAGTATGCGACGTAAAAGGCGTGCATTATATCAATGATTCAAAGGCTACCAATGTGGATGCCTGCTGGTATGCCTTGGAGAGCATGAAGACTCCCACCGTACTCATCATTGGCGGAAAGGATAAGGGTAACGACTACAGTAGCATCATTCCGTTGGTCAGGGAGAAATGTGTGGGACTGGTCTACTTAGGCGCCGACAACAAGAAACTGCACGACAACTTTGATCAACTGGGCATACCTGTGCGCGACACTCACTCGATGAAAGACTGTGTGGCCGCTTGCTACGAGATGGCACGGCCTGGCGACACGGTTCTGCTCTCGCCCTGCTGCGCCAGCTTCGACCTTTTCAAGAATATGGAAGACCGAGGCGAACAGTTCAAGACTTTGGTACGCAACCTCTAAGACCATCTGCTCATGGCCCAAGCCCTGCACATGGGCGCGGCTGCACACACTCGCTTATAATCATACGGAATGGACAAGAAATTAGCCAATATCTTCAAAGGCGACAAGGTAATCTGGATGGTGTTCTTCTTCCTGTGCATCATCAGTGTGGTGGAGGTATTCTCTGCCTCATCCGGATTGACCTACAAAAGCGGCAGCTACCTCACGCCCATCATCAAGCATATCTTCATCTTGTTGATAGGTGTATTCCTCATGGTGGTCACTCTGAATATCAAGTGCAAGTATTTCAAGATTGCCACCCCACTGTTGCTGCCCATATCATGCCTCACACTGCTGTGGGTGGCCCTGGCTGGTCCGACGACGAACGACGCACAACGCTGGATCTCAATATTCGGCATGCAGTTCCAGCCCTCGGAGATTGCCAAAGGGACCATGATATTAGCTACCGCGCAGATACTCAGCGCCATGCAGACAGACCATGGCACCGACAAGCACGCCATGAAGTACATATTGATCGTGAGCCTGTTCATCGTCCCACTGATCATGGCAGAAAACCTCTCGACAGCCGTGCTGCTCTGTGCCGTTGTCTTCTTCATGATGGTTATCGGACGGGTGCCGACCCGACAGCTGGCAAAACTGGTAGGGGGCGTCGTATTGGTCATCGTGCTGGTGCTAAGCTCGGTAATGATTCTGGGTAAGGATACTGAAATGGAGAATCCTGACAAGAACCTCACCGAGCAGGTGGCTCAGACACCTGCCAAGGAGAGCGGTGGCGTATTCCATCGCTTCGACACCTGGAAATCGCGCATCGACAAGTTTCTGAACCACAAAGAGGTGGCGCCAGAAGACTTCGACTTAGACAAGGACGGTCAAGTGGGACATGCCAATATCGCCATTGCCACATCCAGCCTTTTTGGCAAGGGGCCAGGCAATTCCGTAGAACGCGACTTTCTCTCGCAAGCCTTCTCCGACTTTATCTACGCGATTATCATCGAGGAAACGGGGATAGTGGGCGCCTTTATCGTAGCCTTGCTCTACATCATCCTCCTGTTTCGCACGGGCCGAATTGCCAACCGCTGTGAGAATAACTTCCCAGCCTTCCTTGCCATGGGACTGGCATTGCTACTCGTCACCCAGGCCTTGTTCAACATGTGTGTGGCAGTTGGACTGGCACCCGTGACCGGACAGCCACTACCATTGATCAGTAAAGGTGGTACATCGAGCATACTCAACTGTGTGTATATCGGCGTGATACTTAGTGTAAGCCGGTCGGCAAAAAAGAACGGCATAGAGGATACGGAGCCCGATAATACTCCGTTGGCCACAGCTTAGATAACAACAAATAGAATAACACCAGTCATTCTAATCGCATTGCGCGTTTCCGCTATCGTGCACTGCCAAAAGAATTTAGCTGGAAAATGACCAAAAGATATTTTTTTTGCGTACTTTTGCGAAATATAAATATTGAAACGAGATAAGGTTACCACACCGTGGTGACCAAACAAGATGACATGGATAAAGAATTAAGAATCGTCATCAGTGGAGGCGGTACCGGTGGACACATATTTCCGGCGGTATCTATTGCCAATGCCATTAGGGCCAAGTATCCCAATGCCAATATCCTGTTTGTGGGGGCATTGGGACGTATGGAGATGCAACGTGTGCCGGCAGCAGGTTATGAAATCAAGGGACTACCCATCAGCGGGTTCGACCGTAAGCACCTACTGAAGAATATAGCGGTGCTCTTCAAGATTTGGAAAAGCCAGCGAATGGCCAAGAAGATTATACGTGACTTCAAGCCCATGGTGGCTGTTGGCGTGGGCGGATATGCCAGCGGACCAACGCTCAATGTGTGCGCGGACAAAGGCATACCATGTCTTATTCAGGAACAGAACAGTTATGCCGGTGTCACCAATAAACTGCTGGCCAAGAAAGCGGCCAAGATATGCGTGGCATACGAGGGCATGGACCGCTTCTTCCCTGCCGAAAAGATTATCATGACCGGTAACCCGGTACGGCAGAATGTACTCAACGTGACGATAACCAAGGCCGAAGCCCGCAAGACATTTGGACTCGACCCCGATAAAAAGACCATATTATTGGTAGGAGGCAGCCTCGGTGCCCGCACCATCAATGAGAGCATGAGCCAACATCTTCAGCAGGTGAAGGACGCTGACGTGCAGTTTATATGGCAGACCGGAAAATACTACAGCGAGGAAATCAACAAGACCCTGACAGAGTTTGGCCCCATTCCGAATCTTAAGGTCCTTGACTTCATCAGCGATATGGGTGCGGCCTATCAGGCGGCCGACCTGGTCATCAGCCGAGCGGGCGCAAGCTCTATCAGCGAGTTCTGCCTGATTGGCAAACCCGTGATCCTGGTGCCAAGTCCGAACGTGGCGGAAGACCACCAGACCAAAAACGCCATGGCCCTGGTCGATAAAGACGCTGCCGTATATGTAAAGGATGCTGACGCACCCCAAACACTGCTCGACGCGGCACTCGGCATAATACACAACGATGCCAAACTGGAATCATTGAGCACCAACATCAAAACGCTGGGATTAAAAGACTCTGCCGACATCATTGCCGATGAAGTAGTGAAACTGGCTTGGGGCGAGTAGTAAATAAACAGAAGAAATGGAACTGAAAGATATTAAAGCCGTATATTTTGTAGGAGCCGGTGGCATCGGCATGAGTGCCATCGCCCGTTATTTCATCAACAAAGGACTTGAGGTGGCTGGTTATGACCGTACACCAAGCGACCTCACCCGGCAGCTTGAGAAAGAGGGTATGATGATGCACTACGAGGAGAATGTTGACATGATACCTCATGCCTGCCGCGACAAGGCCTCTTGTCTTGTCATATACACGCCAGCTATTCCAGCCAACCATAAGGAACTGCAATACTTCCGTGAAGGGGGCTTTGTCATCGAGAAGCGCGCGCAGGTGCTCGGCACACTGACACGTACGCACAAAGGACTATGTGTGGCAGGAACACACGGCAAGACATCCACTTCTACGATGTGCGCCCATATCATGCATCAGAGTCATGTAGACTGCAACGCTTTCCTGGGCGGCATCTCTAAAAACTATGGCACCAACTATATTCTTTCAGACAACAGCGACTATGTTGTCATTGAAGCGGATGAGTTCGACCGTTCTTTCCATTGGCTTCGCCCGTGGATGAGTGTCATTACCGCCACCGACCCCGACCATCTTGACATCTACGGCACAAAGGAGGCTTACCTGGAAAGCTTCCGCCATTACACTGAGCTGATTCAACCCGGCGGCGCTCTCATTATTCACAAAGACCTTGAGATGCAACAGCACGTGCAAGACGGAGTGAAGATCTACGATTACAGCCGCGACGCAGGCGACTTCCACGCCGAGAACGTTGTTATCGAGAATGGGGAAATCACGTTCGACTTCATCTCCCCCATCGAAAACGTAGAACGTATTGAACTGGGACAGCCTGTACCCATCAACATTGAGAACAGCGTAGCCGCCATGGCACTTGCCCAACTCAGCGGATGCACTGCTGATGAGCTGCGTAATGGCATGAAGACCTATCATGGTGTTGACCGACGGTTCGACTTCAAAGTCCGCAACGACCGCCACGTGGTGCTTTCCGACTATGCCCACCACCCCAACGAGATTTTACAGAGTGCCAAGAGCCTTAAGGAACTCTACCCCAACCGTGAGATTACGGCCATCTTCCAGCCGCATCTTTACACCCGCACCCGCGACTTCTATCGCGAGTTCGCTGACGCCCTGAGCCATTTCGATGAGGTAATCCTCACCGAGATATATCCTGCACGCGAGGAGCCAATACCGGGCGTAACTTCTCAGATCATATACGACAACCTGAGTTCCCGGGTAAAGAAGAGCATGATACAGAAGGCCGATGTACTGAATCTCGTGAACGAGCGTGACTTTGATGTGCTGATCATACTGGGGGCGGGCGACCTCGATAACTACATGCCCCAAATAGCCAAAGAGATTGAGGCCAAGAACTAAACCCGGGATGTGCAACAGTACATTAAACTAATATCTCAGATAGACAGACCGTAAAGAGCGGGGGCTCTGCCCGCATACGATACAACATATGGTGCATATCAACTGGAAAAAAACGTTCCTTGTCGTGTTCGACGTCATCTTGGCGGCATACATCATCGTTGCCTTCATGGCTTTTAACAAGCCCAATGAAGTGTCGCACGTATGCACACAGGTGAACATCAACATCCAGGACGAGGCGACCAACGGTTTTATCACCGCGCAAGAAATCAAGACTCGACTCGAGAAAAACAAGCTGTATCCGCTCAATAAGCCGCTCAAGGACATCAATGTCAGGGGAATTGAGGAGATGCTGAAGCTAAGCTCGTTTGTCAAGACAGCGGAATGCTATAAAACCACAGACGGCCATGTGAACATCACGCTTACCCAGCGTATGCCCACGGTTCGTATCAAGGCCATCAACGGTGATGACTATTATCTTGATGACAACAATAGCATTATGCCCAACTCAAACTATACGAGCGACCTCATTATTGCCACAGGGTACATCAGCAAATGGTTCGCGCATCACTATGTGTCGCATCTGGCACAAGCCCTGATGGCAAATGAGTTTTGGAAAAACCAAGTCGTGCAGATTAACGTGCTGCGTGACAGGGGCATAGAATTAGTGCCTCGGGTAGGCAACCACATTATCTATATCGGACAGTTGCCAGAGACCAAGTATGTGAACGAGCGCAAGAAACTTGTCACCGAATATGTCGATAAGAAGATGGACCGGCTCAAGAAGTTTTATCTTTACGGTCTCTCGCAAGCTGGCTGGAATAAGTATTCATACATCAACGTTGAATTTGACAACCAAATTATCTGTAAGAAAAGAAAATTGAATTGATAATATCATTACCTATGGCAGATTTTATAGTAGCAATCGAGCTGGGCTCATCCAAGATGACCGGCATTGCGGGCAAGAAGAACCTTGACGGGAGCATCAGTGTACTTGCCGTGGTGAGAGAAGACTCTACAGCCTGCATCCGTAAGGGGGTGGTCTACAACATCGACAAGACGGTGCAGACACTGACTAATATTGTAAAGAAACTGGAGACTACCCTCAAGTCGAAGATTGCGCATGTCTACGTGGGCGTGGGCGGTCAGTCCATCCGTAGTGTCAAGAACCCTATCGTCAGGGAACTCCCCCCCGACTCTATCGTGACACAAGACATTATCAACGAACTGATGGATGTCAACCGGGGTATGCAATATCCTGAACAAGAAATCCTGGACGCTGCCACCCAGGAATATCGTGTTGACAACCAGTATCAGCTCGACCCCGTAGGAATTCAATGTTCACGCTTAGAAGGTAATTTCCTCAATATTCTATGGCGAAAGACCTTCTACCGCAATATCAACCAGTGTTTTGACAAGGCCGGTATTGCCATTGCGGAAATGTATCTCTCACCCTTGGCATTAGCCGACAATGTGCTCACAGACGCCGAGCGCCGCGCAGGCTGCGTGCTTGTAGACTTAGGCGCAGACACCACCACGGTGTCTGTCTATTACAAGAACATCCTGCGTCATCTGGCAGTCATCCCATTAGGTAGCAACAATATTACCAAAGATATCGCCTCGCTTCAGATCGAGGAAAGGCAAGCCGAGGAAATGAAGCTGAAGTATGCCAGCGCATACACAGATTCCAATGAGGTAGACCGCGAGAAGCAATATCCCATTGATGCCGACCGCAGCATTGAGATGCGCAAGTTTGTCGATATTGTTGAGGGGAGGCTTGAGGAGATCGTCGAGAACGTATGGTATCAAGTACCCTCCGAGTTCTACGACAAGCTCCTTGGTGGTATTATTCTCACAGGTGGAGGCTCAAACCTGAAGAACATCGAGCTCCCCTTCCAGAACCATACCCACATCGAGAAGATCCGCGTCGCCAAATTCGTTTCACAAACCATCCATTCCAACAATCCCATCGTCACTGCCAAAGACGGTACCATGTGTACCATATTAGGATTGTTGGCCAAAGGCGACATGAACTGCGCAGGCGAGGAAATCAGCAGCAACCTCTTCGGTACCGAAAACAAAACCACCCCGGTCACTGAGACCCCCAAAGAGCCTCGACCCATCAGCGAGATCACGGGCAAAGGCATTGTACAGACCGAGGCGGAAAAAGCAGCCGAAGAAGAGGCACGGCGCAAAAAGCAACAGGAAGAAGAAGCGCGACGCCTTGCGGAAGAGGCAGAGGCAGAGCGCCGTCGTCAGGAGAAAAGAGAAAACTCCTGGCTGCATAAAGCGTTTAACAGCCTGAAGAATTTCGGAAAGAAAATTGTTGAAGACGACGAATAAACAGGGATCAACAGATTAAGACAGACCATTATGCAGGACAATAATATGACAGAGAATAACAAGCCGGCAATTCTTGACTTCGGCGAACCAGAAAAGGAGAACAGCATCATTAAGGTCATTGGTGTAGGTGGTGGTGGCGGAAACGCCGTGAACCACATGTACCGTGAGGGCATCCACGATGTGTCTTTCGTACTCTGCAATACTGACGCGCAGGCACTCAACGATTCTCCCATACCCGTACATCTTCAGTTAGGCAACGAGGGCTTAGGAGCCGGCAACCGTCCTGAGCGTGCCCGGCAGGCCGCCCAAGAGAGCATCGACGACATCCGTCATATGCTCAACGACGGCACCCGCATGGCATTCATCACCGCAGGTATGGGTGGCGGCACTGGTACTGGCGCTGCACCCGTTATTGCCCAAGTGAGCAAAGAGATGGGTATCCTCACCGTAGGTATCGTTACCATCCCCTTCCGCTTCGAGGGACCCAAAAAAATCGACCAAGCCCTCGACGGCGTTGAAGAGATGGCCAAGCACGTTGATGCGCTATTGGTCATCAACAATGAGCGCCTGCGGGAAATATACCCCGACCTTTCGGTGCTCGACGCCTTTGGCAAGGCCGACGACACACTGAGTGTCGCTGCCAAAAGCATTGCCGAGATCATCACCATACATGGACTTATCAACCTCGACTTCAACGACGTGAAGACCGTACTCAAGGATGGCGGTGTTGCCATCATGAGCACAGGCTACGGCGAGGGCGAAGGCCGTGTGAAGAAAGCCATCGAAGACGCTCTCAACTCACCGTTGCTCAACGACAACGATGTCTTCAACTCCAAGAAGATCTTGCTGTCTATCGCCTTCTCCAGCGAGAAGAAAGAGCAGGATAGCCTGATGATGGAAGAAATGAATGACGTCAACGACTTCATGGCCAGATTTGGTGAAGACTTCGAGATCAAGTGGGGATTGGCCATCGACCCCGAACTCGACAGGAAGGTGAAGGTGACCATCCTCGCCACCGGATTCGGCATTGAGGATGTTGAGCCCAAGGAGATGCACAACCGTCGCTCGCAAGAAGAGGCCAACCGTATCGCCGTGGAAGAAGAAAAAGCCATTGAGCGCATTGACCGCCGCAACCGCTATTACGGCTCAGACTCCAACAATACGCAGTACAAACGTCGTCCCCACATTTATATCTTCAGTCAGGATGACCTCGACAATGAGGATGTTATCATGGCCGTAGAGAATACGCCGACCTATAAACGAACCCACCAGATGCTGGCCGAGATTCGTAATCAGGCCAACGGACAGAAGAAAGAGAACGACAATGATGATAATGCCAACCCTGTGGCGGGTGTCATCAGCTTTGCATAACATTCTGTTGAGGAATGAAGGGAGTTATCCTCCATAACTTCTTTCCTCCCCCTCAACTTCCTAACTACATATCATAAGCTATGTCAACATTATTTGATCAGGTCAGCAGCGATATACGCACGGCCATGAAGGCGCACGACAAAGTACGTTTAGAGACTCTTCGCAACATCAAGAAATATTTCCTCGAAGCCAAGACCGCTCCCGGTGCCAACGACACCTTGGAAGACGATGCCGCGCTTAAGATCTTGCAGAAACTTGCCAAACAGGGAGAGGAAAGTGCTGAAACCTACGCCAAGGCCGGACGTCAGGACTTGGCTGACAGCGAGACCGCACAGGTGAATGTCATCAAGGAATATCTGCCCAAGCCCCTCTCCGAAAGTGAGATCGAAGCACAGGTCAAGGAGATTATCGCCCAGACCGGTGCCACCGACATGAAGGCCATGGGACAGGTCATGGGCTTAGCTACCAAGCAGATGGCCGGCAAGGCCGACGGCAAGATTATCTCTGCCATCGTCCGCAAGCTCTTGGCCTAAGATTTCACGATTGAGGGCGACAGCCAGACTGCGCCCCATTGCTCACACAACGCCTGCACTCACCCGCTACCATCCACCGGCTGAGTCCGGGCGTTTCTGTGGTGTCCCACAAACAAAAAGCTACACCGACGCCCCACGTGCCAGTGTAGCCATCTCATAAAACAGACCCTGAGAATACAGGCCTGAAATGCGTCGCCATGGTTGAGCGACGCCACGTTTTAAAGAGATTTATTTGTTCGCCGGATGGTCATACGTCGAAGTACGCACGTCCCAATACATTTTGCTGTAATAGTTGTTGGTACCGTCAGTGAGTTTGGCTACGGCAGCCTCCCAGTTGGTGCCGTTGAGCGTACTCTCATTGGTGGGGTACTTCACACGTGAGATGATATCGCCCTTGGTGTCGCTCAGCGGCGTGAAGGCGTAACTCGTCGTGCCCAGTTTAGCACAGTATTCTCCCGGACGTACAATCTGGTTGGGATACCCCGTGCGGCGTATCTCGGTCCAGGCCTCGGTGCCGTTGGTAAAGAGGTCTATGTATTTCTGTATGGCGCAGGCCTCAGCGTCCACCGTCTGGCTCACGGCCGCCACGTAGGCATCCTCTACCGACTTTGCGAGGCTCGCACCTGCAATGTCGTACCAATATTCTAACGACGCGCGTACACCAGCCTCATAGTCGGCGGCATCGTAGCCGTTATATTCACACTCTATGAACTTCTGCTCAGCGTAGGTCATCAAGGGCACGGCATAAGTCTTCGACAGACACACCGGCGGGTTGTAATACCAGTTGGGCACATTGTCCTGAACATAGATCTTGGCCTGCACGCCCGTGCTCGTGGCTACGCACATACCGTTATACACGCTGTCCTCGCTGTTCACCGTGGTGTAAACCTGCAGACGTGGGTCTACCACACCCTCCCAGGGATGCGACTTGCTGTTCAGTGTGTCACGCTGACCTTTCATCAGGTCTACCAGCGTCTTGTTGATGCTGAAGTCGTTACGGCGATCTACAAAATAGCCCTCATAGAACTTACAATAGTCGGTGCCCGAGGCGGCATAGGTGAACTTCGCCGCGTCGTCGTTGCTCGTCATCACACCGCTGGCCAACGCCTCCTTGATGTACGACTTCCAGTTGGGATCCACCTTCGACACGTGTATAGCCAAACGGCATTTGAGCGAGTTGCCAAACTTTTTCCACTTCGTGGCATCGCCCCCGAAGATGACGTCGCCCGAGGTGAAGGCGGGCTGGCTCTCGTCAATCATCTCCACGGCCTTGGTCAGGTCGCTGATCATGCCAGCGTATATGTCCTTCTGGTCATCATATTTGGCATACAGCACACCCTTGTCCTCAAGCTGGGCAATCTCTGAGTAGGGCACGCTGCCCCACGTGTCGGTGATGACATCCATGAGCCACACCTTCATAATCATGGCCGCGGCAATCTGATTGCTGTTGGCACCATAGGCCGAGTTGGTGGCCGCAGTGGCCTCATCCTGATTGGCCTTGATCACTTTGTCGAAGTTGGCCATGCCCATATAGAGGTAATTGAAATAGTTGTTGTTCACCGACTCACGAATCTGGTAACGGTCCTCCTCGGTATAGTTGCGCTGACTCCACTGCTGCGCATAGACCAGACACTGTCGGCCGCTGAACCACACGTCATAGATATTGTCCATGGTCCACTTCTGTGCACCCTCCATCAGCATGTGCGAGGGCACTGCCGACGGCCTGTTGGGATTGCTGTTCATGTCCTCCAGGTCTTCGCACGCGGCGAGAGAACACATGGCGACCCCCATCATGATATATTTCAGAAACTTGTTCATACGATTTGTCTCCCTTGATTTAGAATTTAACATTTGCGGTAACACCGAATGTAGCCACCATCGGGGTGGCGCCACCCTCAATACCCTGCACGTTGCCTGAGCTGGTAACAATCATCTCAGGGTCGAAATGCTTCACATCGGGTCCCCAGATAGCCAGGTTACGGCCGTAGGCCGAGAGGCGCAGCGACTTGACGATGCTCGTGGGCTTGAAGTTGAAGGTGTAACCCACATTGATCTCACGCAGCTTGACGTAGTCGGAGCTCAGCACGCTCTGTGCGCCTGGACCGCTGTAGTAGTTCTCGTAGTAGTCGCGTGCCGACACCGTCATGGTGTTCTTGCCGCTGCTCTGGTAGGTGCCGTCGGCATTCTGTATGAGGTTTCCGCTGGCGTCCACCGCGGCCACATACCCGTCGGTCACGATGCCGTTCTCACGCACGCCGTTGGCAGCGGTCTCTTCAAACATACCGCAATACATACCCCACATATAAGTAGTGGAGAAATAGTGTCCGCCGCGCGAGAAGTCAAACTGAATGCTGGCATCGAAATTCTTATACCTGAAGGTGTTGACCCATCCACCCGTCACGTCGGGGTAGATGCTGGCCACGCTCTCATAAGAGTCGGTGGCGAGGTAGAGACCCGTATTGGGATCCACCAGTTTATGGCCCTCAGCGTCGTAGAGGTAATTGGTGGTGCGGATGACACCGTACTCCTCACCCACCACGGCACCAATCTCCGCACTGAACGGCGCGGTGGTGATGCGGTAGTAGTCCACGCCTTCGCTCAGGCTCTTCACCTCGTTCTTGTTGTGCGACAGGGTGATGTTGGTGTTCCACTCAAAGTCGCGGGTCTTCACCGGTGTGGCGTGGAAGGCAAACTCCACACCCTTGTTCTGTATCTCACCCGAGTTGACCATCTTGTAGAGGTAACCCGTGGTACCCGACACCGACAGCGGCAGGATCTCGTCCTTGGTGGTGGTGGTGTAGAACGTCAGGTCGAAACCCAGTCGATTGTTGAGGAACGCCGCCTCCAGACCAAACTCCCACGAGCGTGTCGACTCAGGCTTGAGGTTGGCATTGCTGAGCGTGTTCGACAGCACATAACCCGGCGTCGAGCTGTCAATATTGGTGTACTGCGCATAGGTCGACAGCAGCTGATAGGGGTCGGTGTCATTACCCACTCGTGAGTAACCTGCCCTCACCTTACCATAGCTGAGCCATGGCAGTTTGTTCTTAAGTATCTCTGAGAACACCCAGCTGGCCGAGATTGACGGGTAAACGTAGGTGTTGTTACCCGAGGGCAGCGTCGACGACTTGTCACCGCGCAGCGTGCCTTCGAGGTAGAGCATGTTCTTCCAACCCACGGTCACGTCGCCGAAGAGCGAGTTGATACCCTTCTTGCTCTTATAATTGTAAGCCGTTGGAGTCGACACCGAGTTGGCCAGGTTGTAGTACAGGGGTATGGCGATGCCACCCTGTGTCACACCGTAAATATACTCATAGTGGCGCTTCATGATATTGGCACCCACGTTGGCCGAGAGACTGTAATCTCCAAATGCCTGCTGGTACATCAGCATGAACTCATGGTTCATCTCATACTGTTGTCTCGACACCTCCCTGTAACGCGACTGTTCCTGCGAGCCCACGGCGTTGCGCTCATATTGCTTGTCCACATAGAAGTCGAGGTTAGCCTTATACTGGGCCTTGAGCTGCGGCAGAATCTGGTAGATCACACCCACATTACCGTAGATACGGTTGCGTGAGTCGTTCTCGTAGTTCATATATCGGCTCCAGTACACGTTGTTGTGATACTCAGGCGTGGGGTCGTCGACGCTGGCACGGTTCCACGTTGCCTGCGTACCGTCTGGATACTGGTAAAGGTCCTTCTGCTCATCGATGTTGAGTTGGCGCTGTCCCCACTGGGTAAACTTCACCATGATGTTGTTGTCACCATAGCCGGTGTCCTGACGGCCTTTGGTGCGGTTGTTGAAGAAGTTGACCGCCGTGAAGACGTTAAACTTCTTGTCCTTGCTCATCATGTTGCCCGTCACGCTGAAGGTATTCTTGTACTGACTGCTGTTGGGCAGGTAACCGTTGAGCGAAGTATTGGTGTAAGAGATGCGGAAAGCACTGTTCTCGTGGGCTTGCGACACCGATACATTATTGGTGTACGACACCCCGGTCTCGAAGAAGTCGCGGAAGTCTGAGCTTGCCGGACTCCATGCCGAGGTGGTGGGGTTGCCCACCTTGCCGCCAGCCTCCCATTTGGCCAGGTCGTACCAGGAGAGCACCTGTCGGCCATCGAGCTTCGGGCCCCAGCTCTCGTCCATGCCATAGTCGGGCACGGTATACTCCACACCATTGATGGTGGTGGTGCTGAAGTCATCGCCCTCGTAGCCATAAACGTATTCGCCGGCGTAACCGTAGCCGCCACCATACTGACTCTGCAGCTTGGGCAGCTTGGTCACCTTCTCAAAACCAAGCGTAGAAGTAAACTCCACATTGAGTCCGGATCCGGCCTTGGCCCGCTTGGTAGTGATCATGATGACACCATTAGAGGCGCGACTGCCATAGAGCGCCGTGGCGGCCGATCCCTTAAGCACCGATATATTGTCAATGTCGTCGGGGTTGATATCCTGAATGAGGTTGCCATAGTCATAACCGCCACCGCCGCGTGCCGTCTCGGTAGAGTTGTAGTCGGCACCCTCGATGGGCACACCGTCAACCACAAAGAGGGGCTGGTTGTTGCCCGAGAGAGAGCTCACGCCACGGATGAGGATCTTCGACGAACCGCCCATGCTTCCAGCACCCGATGAAATCTGCAAGCCGGCCACCTTACCCGTCAGCGCGTTGACGGGATTGTTCAGGCCACCGCGCGACTTCAGCAGGTCGCTGCCCTTTACTTCGCTCACGGCGTAGCCCAGGGCCTTCTTCTCACGCGACACGCCAAGGGCGGTCACCACCACATCGTTCAAGGTATTGTCTTCAGGCTTCAGCGCTATCTGCATGTTGCTCTTGGCTGTCACCTGCTGGGTCTGCATGCCCAGATAAGATATTTGTAACTTACCGTTGGCTGGCACCGACAGGGTAAAATTACCCTCTGAGTCAGAAATGGTACCCATCTTGGTACCTGCCACCATGACCGAAGCACCCACGATTGGCTCACCGTCCTCAGCAGAGACAACGGTTCCGCGAACCTGAGTCTGGGCCAGAGCCACGCCACAATACATCGTGGCTCCGACCATCATCATCATTAGTCTTTTCATCATCTTTCTCTCTCTCTTAAAATAATAATAATACAAATAAATACTACTTATGTATATCCTGTTCTGTTCTTGTTGTCAAGAACTCATTATCTATGTCGTCACAAAAGGATGCTGTCGGCGCACACACTTGGCGACAAAACGTTAACCTTTCTGCCGCAAAGTTAAAAATAGTATACTATATCTGC
Source organism: Bacteroidota bacterium (assembly GCA_023425865.1). Lineage (GTDB taxonomy): Bacteria > Bacteroidota > Bacteroidia > Bacteroidales > Bacteroidaceae > Prevotella. Next base: position 115,663 of record JAFABV010000049.1, read on the forward strand.
AAATATTTTGGATAAAATTCTTCAATATTCACTAAAATATTTTGCATAGTGCCATATTTTAAGCAAATATAAAGACTATTTGCTCACAATATCATAACATAGCATTGATTACTGATATATAATTACATTAATATACAATATATATGTCAACTGCATACAACAAGCACCACGACACACCATAATGCATATTTCCTGCATATCACACAAGCATAGTTACCCCACCCCACAGGCAGGACAAAGGAGCCTTAGAACAGTGTCTTCAGCACATCGAGCGAAAGCAGCTCGGGAAAATTGGGCACATGAAGACGGTAATACAACAAGATGAGCTCGGCACAACGGTTGCGCTCGGCCTGCGACATCCTAAAGAAACGCATGTTTTCGTAGGTCATGCGCATGAGCAGTCCGATGCGGGCCGCCTCGGCGGGCTCCAAGAAATCGGGGTGCGTGGGATGCTGCCGGGTGAACGTACCGTTGCGCAAGTCAAACCACGCACCAGGCACATAGCCCGAGAGATTGGGGAAGAAACCGATGAAACGCGACAGTCGCATCATAAAGACAAGGTGGAAATTGGCATAGCCCTCGGTAACACTGTCGAGCCATTTCAAACTGTTTTCCATGTATTCGTACAAGGCCTCGTTCTGCTGCTCAGACCTTGTGGCATAGGTCAGAAACTCTGCGACAAAGAGCGAGATCGACAACTTGTAGGCGTCAAAGGGTATGGTGGTAAAGGTATGGGCGAGCCGCAAGTCCTTAAAACGCTGCAGCGAGACGTTGAGACGATGGTCGTACACCACGTCGAGCACGGTCAACGGCTGAAAAAAAGGCTTCTTCACCTTACCCCGTCCCGTCTTGGGAAGATGACAAATAAACGACACACGACCCTGTTCGCGCGCGAACATATCTATAATCAACTGCGACTCACCGTATTTGAGCGCATGGAGGACGATGGCTCGTGTTCTTGTTTCCATATCAGGCAAAAATACGAAAAATCAGAGCATTAACGAAAGATTTTCCTCAGAAAATTTGGAGGGACCAACAAAAAGCAGTAACTTTGCATCCGCTAAACAAGGCGCTGGTCCCTTCGTCTATCGGTTAGGACAAGAGATTTTCATTCTCTAAAGAGGAGTTCGACTCTCCTAGGGACTACTTCAAAAATAAAAGTAGAATTTAAGATGGCAAACCACAAATCATCAATTAAAAGAATTCGTCAGACAAAGACGCGCACTTTGCACAACAAGTATTATGCAAAGACCATGCGTAATGCTGTACGCAAGCTTCGTGCCACTACAGACAAGGAAGAGGCTGTAAAGCAGTTCCCCATCGTTCAGAAGATGCTCGACAAGTTGGCCAAGACCAACATCATCCACGCCAATAAGGCTGCCAACCTCAAGTCAAGTCTGGCTCTGCACATCAACAAACTCGGATAATCGTTCCGTTGTTTGCCGATCAACACATAAAAGGCTGTATCCTTTAAGGATGCAGCCTTCATTCGTTGGTACAAACCGGACTGCGTAAAGCCCCGCGCGCAGTGCAAGATACAGGCGCAGAAGAATACTCGGTGGGATAAGCCATCGACCGCAAACCATAAAACGTTGAACTCCTACAGAGTTCTTATACATTCGATACGACGGGTAGACAGGGTAGTCGCTTCGCGCCAACCCTGCCCTATCAAGAGTTCAA
>JAFABV010000077.1 GCA_023425865.1 Bacteroidota bacterium
CGGTCTCACTCCGAGCGAAGGGTCGCTGGTGAACTGGGTGAATGAGGCCAAAAAGAACGCCCGGCCGGTCATAGACAAGATAAAGGAATATATCATGTCCTCGTCTGTCGTGGGTTTCGACGAGAGCAGCCTGTACTGCAACAAGCGTCTAGACTGGGCATGGATAGCGCAGACGGTCTATTACACCTTGCTCTTCCGTGCCGAGGGAAGGGGCTCGAAGGTCTTGACAGAGAAGTTCGGCGACGCGCTGGAACGCATGACAGCCGTGACAGACCGTCACAGCGCATACTTCGTCCTCGACTTCCTCGATCATCAAGTATGCCTTGCACATCTGCTACGGGAACTGGAGTACCTGACGGAGCTGGACAAGAAACAGGAATGGTCGAAGCAAGTTGCAGGTCTGCTGCGGAAGGCCATACACGAAAGGAATACACGGCCAGACAAAATAATAAGCAAACAGACATGGCTTGACAAGTTTGATGAACTGCTGAAAGCAAACCTGACGCACCTGAAGGAAAACTTCGAGCGACTGAGAAAAGGGCTCTTCAAATGTCGGGACTACATCTTCAACTTCCTTGAAGACCCGATGATACCCTCTGACAACAATGCCAGTGAAAGGGGCATAAGAAAACTAAAAATCAAACAGAAAATATCGGGTACCTTTAGATCCGATCATGGAGCCGACGCCTTCTTTGCCATACACTCCATTGCAGATACTGCCCGGAAGAACAAACAATCACAACTCGAAGCCATCAGTACTATCCTGGCTTTATAGGATAGGACTGAGGACTACCCATTGACTATTGCTGTATAGTTACCTATTTCACTAATTTCCGCCAATGAATATAGCTTATGCCCCTACAGAAAAACGGAGTCCCATTTTCTGCGGGTATACACCTGACATTCCCCTATTTGCATGCATTTAAAGTGCTCGAAATGTTAAAAATGCACTTTCTTCAGAAATTTTCTTCGATTTTCTTGGCAATTTCATTATGACACTTTAGTTTTGCGATATAATAGTAAAAGATCTTGGAGTATGGAATACCTGCAGACTATTTTGCTATATGCCTTGTACATGTCGCGTATCCTTCCGATTCGTGGCGTTTGACTTTTCGGTTGGTCTATCGCAATTCCAACTTTTTCTTCTCATAGTACCTTTTTGCCTTTATACTGGATATTACCAAAATATCCTCTATAAGCTTAATTTCTTATTAACGTAAATGTTTTATAAGCATCCATTTAATAGTTAACTAAAATTATAAACCGATGAAGAACAAAGCCATTTTACTGATACTGCTGTTTGTCTTTACATATACTAAGGCACAGGGGCAGACGATTGTTTATACATATAATGCACAAGGAAGCTGTACCTCCCGTATTCTTAAGGAAATGTCCCTAAAAGCCAAGAAAGTCCAAAAGGTATCTATAGACACAAAGCTATTAAAAGTAGATCTCTCACCGTCCCCGACTTTTCAAGATCAGCTTTTTATCTCTGTTGTGGGATTGCCTTCAGACCATAATTTATCATACATCATGGCAAATGTATCAGGTCAAGTTGTCTTCAATGGTTTAATAGGGAATGGAACTATTACCTTAACGACCACGAACCTGCCAAAAGGAATTTACATTGTTAAAGTAAGTGGAGAGGACTTTGAGAAATCATATAAATTGCTTAAAAATTAGAGCATATGAAAAGACAATTACTTCTTTTGATATATTTATTGGTAACGCTAAGCAGTTTCGCACAAGAACGCCTTTATACTGATAAGGAACACGGAGGAGCCGAAAATGGAGTTTTCGGCAAAATCAATGATGAGATGAATGTTTCTCCTACAGGACAACTATCATATGAAATCCCGATACCAGCTCTTCCCGGAACAGGTGGTATGAAACCGAATTTATCCGTATGTTACAACAGTTCTACGAAAAATGGTCTGGCTGGATATGGCTTTGACCTTACGGGGCTATCCATTATAAGCCGAATTCCATCAGACAGGTTTCATGATGGTACGGCTACCGCAATAGATTTTACTAGTCATGATCACTTTGCATTAGACGGTCAGAGATTAATAAGCTATAGCTATTCCTATGGTACGGAAACAGAATATAGAACAGAAAATAATTCTTTCGCAAAAATCTTGGCAAGTGGTAACAGTACCAACCCCACTTCTTTCACGGTATATACCAAGTCTGGATTGATATATGATTATGTAACCGTATCAAAAGCATTAGGTAAGGCAGAAACTGACTCAACCCTGTTTTGGCTTGTGTCAAAAGTGTCGGACACAAAAGGCAACTATTTTACCGTCACATATGGCGGTGACGCCAGTACCAATGATTTCTATCCTTCACGAATTGACTATACGGGAAATGCCACGGCAGGACTATCTCCTTATGCCTCAATCCGTTTTAGTTACATGAGCAATCCTTATTCACCAGTTACTTATGTCAATGGAGCGAGAGTTAAAAGGAGCCAACTTATTTCTTCTATAGCACTGTTCATGGGAAACCAAGTCGTGCGTAACTTTTAGTTTAATTATCAAGTCGAAAACCGCAAATATCAACTTTCAAAAGTAACAGAGACCGCGTCTGGAGGAGAACATAAAAATCCGACACAACTGACGTGGACCAATCTTAGCGATTTTAAGGTGCAGAATTATAATTACTCCCAGACAAGTCTTATTCACAAGGCGGCTTTGACTGTAGGTGATTTCAATGGTGATGGATTGGCGGATTTCATAGCCACTCCAGAGAATGACAGAGCAGGATGGAAAGGCTGGAAACTTTTTATAAGTCATGGCACTTACTTTGAACAGGTCGCGAGTGGAACATGGAATTGGAATGATGACAACCTTGAGCAGGTTGTCTGTGGGGACTTTAACGGTGACGGCTATGCTGATGTCGTTGCAAAACGATGTCATTCCGGCAAATGGCATAACTGCGACTTATACACGACATCGGTGGACAACAACGGAAGGGTAAGTCTTGCTTTCTTGAAATGTTTCATCTCACTCACAACGAATTATACAATCCAAACCGTGGAATTGAACGGCGATGGGGTCGCAGATTTGTTCGCCTGGCTTTCAAATTCCAAAGAATGTAAACTAATCCGCTCTGAGCATGGCCCAAATGGGGTGACACCTTTTGGCTACACTGCTGTACGTTACTGTTCCGAGAAGTGGGACAAAGTGGAATTTGGCGATTTTAATGGTGATGGGTTGACTGATGTGATGAACCTTAATGACAACGGAAATTACATCATGTACAGTGATGGCGCGGGAACCATGACAAAACAGGACAATTCATCATGGCCTGATAAAAACCATTATCTGGAACTTGGAGATTTCAATGGAGATGGCAAGACTGATATGCTGCTTACCGGATGGACAAAAGATCCCAATAGCGGCGGATGGAGCAGCTGGTGCATCAATTATTCAAAGGGGGATGGTAAGTTTACCAGAGAGTATTATGCAAAACCCTTTGATGCACGTTCAAAGCAACTGTATATCGCTGATCTGAACGGAGATGGATTCGATGACTTCCAGGCCATTGACAAGACCTCTTCTGGAAGCAATATGACGCAACCGCAGGCCTACCTTAGTGACGGGAGAGGCAATTTTTATCAACAGGTAAAAGGTGGTAATGTATATGCTACGGACAAGTGGCATTTCTATGTTGGCGATTTCAACGGTGACGGCAAAGCCGATTTCGTTTGTACCTCTGATTGGAATAAAAGCAACTGGGATGGTTATCAAGTTTATTTGATGCCATCTGACAAGCATAGTCTTTTGAAAGGTATCAAAGACGGCTTGGGCAACTCCACCAATATTGATTATAAATATCTGACAGATGAAAGTGTGTTTACCAGAGGCAGGACAAACGCATATCCTCTTGTTTCCACAGGTTTGTCATGGCCTGTGGTAGCGTCAGTCTCAACACCGGATGGAATTGGCGGGACTAATGTGACATCATACAGATATGAAGATGCATTATTCCACAAAAATGGGCGTGGCTTGCTGGGCTTTGCAAAATGCTATGTGAAAGACGAGACCACCAATACACTGAACACTACGGAATATTCGGTGAACATCGAGAAATATGTGATTGCGCCCAAGCATAGCCAAACCACTGTCAACGGCAAGGTGATTGAGGAAAGCGACCATACTTACACGCTTAAATCAAACTATGCTTCGTCATCTTATAATTCCGACATCTATACCTATATGCCGGTGACAGTTCATCAGAAGAACTACGAGTTTAACACCGGTGAACTAATCAAGGACGTAAAGACAGACTATGAGTATGACACTTGGGGGAATACCACAAAAACCATTGTTAAGGATGGAAGCATTGAGACCACCACCACCAGCACTTTCATCAATAATACTGACAAATGGCTTCTGGGCAGACTAACGGAATGTACTGTTTCCAAATTTAATGAGAGTGGTACAACAACTCGAAAGTCCTCATTCGAATATGATCCGAATTCCGGCTTGCTGACCACAGAAGTGTTTGCCCCAGGAAATACCGAATTGGGCTATAAAAAAACATATGTCCACGACAATTTTGGAAATATTGTTAAAAGTACTGTTTCTTCTCTTGATGGCTCATCAGAAAGGATTACTCAAACCCACTATGATACCAAGGGCAGATATATCGTAACCTCTATCAACAGTTTAGGATTTCTTGAAACATTGAAATACAACGAGGTGGAGGGACTTGTTACCGCTTCAACGAACAAGAATGGCATTGTCACCAATTACACTTACGATAAGCTCGGCAATCTTGTTACAGCAGCTACCCCTATCTCAAAAGCATTGAAAACTACAGGATGGAGTGCGGGAATGTCTGATGCACCAGCGAACGCATTGTATTTTGAATGGAACAAGACTACAGGAGAGCCTTCTTCCATCGAATTCTACGATTGTTTAGGGCGTTTGTTGAGAAAAGTTACGGAGTCGGTTAACGGAAAGAAAGTCTACACAGACCAGACTTATGATAAGAAGGGGCTTGTCGAAAGGACTTCTGAGCCATATTATGTCGGCGGACAACAGTATTGGAGCAAGAATGAATACGATGCAGTGGGCAGGACTATTGCGCAAACTGCCCCTGATGGAAGCCGCCACATCTTCGCATATAGTGGACTTAAGACTACGGCAACGGACCCACTTGGAAGCATCAGTACAAAAATTAGCAATCTTAACGGCTTGCTGGCTTCCAGTATTGACAATGCTGGCACAGCCATTACTTACAAATATGATGCGGATGGAAAGTGCATAGAAACTAAAGGCCCGAGGACGACCATCCACTGTTCCTATGACATAGCAGGAAACCGAATAAGTTTGGATGATCCGGATTTAGGGCATTCCCAGGACACATACAATGCGTTTGGAGAGCTCGTTGCCCATCAAGACGGTCACGGGGAGACCCGATTTAAATATGACACTGGTGGACGTATCATACAGGAAGTCCGACCGGAGGTAACGATTTCAACTACGTATGACAAGGGATGGAAGGGTGCTGTTGACGAAGTCGTTTCTGTGGGTTCCACACAGTCGTCCGAGACATATACTTATGATAATTACGGAAGGGTTATCAAGAAAAATACTGTCATAGATGACAGGACGTATGAGACGTCGTATACATACAACTTGGCAAATCAGGTTGAGACCATAAAATATCCCAAAGGACTGAAAGTCAAGAATGGGTATGATGCCTGCGGAATACAGATATCAGTTTCAAATGCCGACAACCAGAAACTCTATTGGAAGCTCCATGACCTGGATGCAAGGGGACAGATTGAGAAGGAAGAATACGGAAACGGTCTCATCACAACAACGGCTCATGATCCAAAGAAAGGTACTATCTCCAGCATATTGACACCCGGAATTCAAAATTGGACATACAGTTTTGATGCCGTGGGCAATCTTGTCACACGCCGTGATTTACAAAGAAATCTATCGGAATCTTTTTCGTATGATGGTTTGTATCGTCTGACAACAGTTCGTAAGAACGGTCAGGTAACGCAGTCCATGACTTATGACAACGCTGGCAATATAACCAGCAAGTCTGATGTCGGAACATATATCTATACAGACGGTTCCAACAAGTTGTCTTCCATTACGGATTGCAAGCGTCCCATTGCGACTTGGGATGAAATCAGCTATAACTCCTTCGACAAAGTAGCCAAGATTGTATCAGGCGATAAAACAATGCTGATAGAATATGGTCCAGACAAATCGAGAGTATTGGTAGACATTCAGGGAGTGCGGAAATATTATGTGGATAATCTGTTTGAGCAGAAGGTTGAAAATGGCAAGATAAGTAGCACGAACTATATCTTTGTATTTGGAAAGGCTGTGGCAATACTCTCACAGGATGCTAATGACATTGAAGATGTAAAATACATACATCATGACCACTTAGGCTCCATTCAGGCTTATTCTGATGAACTCGGCAAGCTGTATCAGGAACTAAGCTATGATGCATGGGGATTAAGGCGTAACCCGGAGACATGGGTAGTATTTGATGTGGTGGCATCAAGCAATGCTTATAATGATCATGGCTTTGGCGGGCATGAGCATATTGACTTGTTTGAACTGGTCAATATGGACGGTAGAATGTATGACCCTGTCGTGGGGCGTTTTATTTCTGCCGACCCGTTTATACAGAGTCCGGACTTTACACAAAGTCTGAATCGCTATGCGTATTGTATAAACAATCCTCTCTCACTTATAGATCCCTCAGGATATAGCTGGTTCAGCAAGAACTGGAAAGCGATTACAGCATCTATTGTTGGCATAGCAGTTTCAGTAGTTACTGCTGGTACAGCAAGTGGAGTTGGTATTGCTATAATTGCAGGGGCGGCAGGTGGAGCAGCAGGCGCACTGACAGGAGCTCTTTTAAATGGTGCAAACATTGGACAAATAGCAAAGGCTACATTTATTGGTGCCTTGGTTGGAGGCGGAAGTGGCTTCTTGAACTTTGCATCAGGCGGAGGAACAGTCTGGGAACAACTGTTCAAGCATACCTTTTCACAAGGCTGGCTGGAAGGTGTACAAGGTGGTAATATGTTCCACGGTTTTATGATGGGAGCAGTATCTGGCTCAGGAGGCTATACCATTAATAAATATTGTTCTACGTGGAAAGAAATTGGGCAGATTGCTGCTAATTCTATACTATCTGGAACTATTAGCGAGATTGGCGGTGGAAAATTTGCAAATGGTGCGATAACAGGTGCATTTTCTTTCATGTTTAATGATTTAATGCATCCAAAAACATGGCATACTTGGTTCCGGGGGAAAAATGCACGGCACAGAGCTTATGATTACATGCTCAGAAGATCAAAAAAACTTGGAATAGAAATTGCGGCCGTGAATCTAGATGATAAAGGAGTGCTAGTATACAAAGAAGTTGGCAATACATACACTTCCTCGCATAATTATTTTGTTAGTAATAGTAATGAAGTTGAGTTTATACTTGGAGGTAAACGTCATACAGTATTGGCAACAGGACAAGTGCATACCCATCCTTCTTGGAATCCAACTCAGACTGAAAATCCACTAGGGATAAGCGGGGCAGATATAAGTTTGGCTAATGAACATTTTGATGGAATTATTAATATTTTGCTAGTCCCAACGAAACAATTATTCAATGTCTCGGTAAATGGAAATGGACTGGCTTTTCCCGTAGAGAAAATATGGTAAGTTTTTTCATAATATTTTAAATTTAAAGGAATGTATAAAGTTATATTTTTCTTAATATCGATAACTCTCTTATGTCTTTCATGTAACAATGAAGGCTATAAGGAGACAGACAGGTACATGGAGATAGACAATCAAGATTTGAAAAGGGAACTGGCTTTTTATGTTGACTCCTTGGATTCCATTCATAAAGGCGAGGACTATGTCATAAGAGTATATTGTCGGGATATCAGCAACATTCTGAAGCGATATACAATATCCGATGAGATTGATTATGATTCGTGGAATAGATGTCCATATAATTTTAAAAGCAAAGTTCATGGTAAGGACATCTTGTTTGTGATGTGGACGGCGAATCCGAGACAATCGCTGGCTATGAGCCCCGTTTTCAAATTAGATGACAAAAGCTTTGGCAAGGAGGTAAAGAAATACTTTCCAAAAATATACAAGAAATATGGCTTGAAAGATTCTCGTTATCCTCAGATAATATACGAGCCAGACTTGATATATCTTACTTTCTTAGGGAATAAGCTCATTGGAAAATATAGAACTAGAGGACTGCCTGGAGACCATGTTCCCGTCAACATTAATAAAAAAATAATATATATGTGACATCAATCAATAGTCTGTTAAGTTTTTGCGGTTTGTGGCGTAATAGACATTTGGTAGGCCGAAAAGCTCCAAATGTCCTTTATTTAACCCGTTGGTTGAATTAAATTCGAGCGAATTTGACTTGCCCGATAGGCCTATAGAAATGCACTCCCAATAAATTTAAATGTATTTGGAGGTTGGAATTATAGCGCACCTGGAGGCCACGGGGCAGTTACAGGACCGACTATGATTGGTTTCATCACTGGTGCATGGGGAAGATATAATCATGAATTCAGAATTAAATAATAAGCCAATAAGTTTCTATGAAAAAAATATCGTATTTTTTTATTGTCTTCGTATTGATTATAGGATGCGCCAAAGGACAGAATAAAGAAAATCTCAATACTCTTCGTGATAGTTTAGACAAAATGGTCCTTGAGGGGACTCTGCGTAACGACACAACAATGCTCGAAAGAGCATTGAAACTTTCAGACTTCTTACTTAGTATTGATACTACGAACATTGGTAAGAGGCATTGTTATCGTCACCGTTCCATGGTTTTCTTTTCTTTGGGACACATGGATGAGGCTATAGCCAACGCTGAACATGCAGTTTTGACCCTTCAAACAAATAATCCGTTACGGCTTATCTTTCTGTCGGAAAAATACTTAAGGGAACATAATAAAGACTCGGCTGCTTATTACATTGAAAAGACAATTGCTGTTTGTGACAGTTCATTGAATGATGAGTATAACGAAGATATGGCTATTAATAAGATTAAAGCAATTTATCTGCGCGATGGAGAGAAGAAAGCAAAGATTTATTTGTCAGAACTATTAAGGACACATCCAAGCCCATTGCTAAAATTATTTGACGAAGACTGGGATGAATGGGTTCGCATGAATAATGAGGAATTAAAACTGATGAATATTAAGATCTTGAGATAGAAATGGTATGTTGGAAAGCAAACTTAGTATTCTATTATTGTGTTAGCAAACACAAGACAGTGATGTTCTAAGTGTATGATGCCTTTTAGAGGCTTTGCATCTTCTATCTGTAAGGTAGACCTCTGTGGTAAAAGTTGCTCTGCCTTTCTCAACCTGCTAAAATGTCCTTTATGGCTCTAATCACGACTTTGGAGTGATTTAATCCCCTTTCGGGGCAAGGGTCTTTGTGGTACAAATGGCAATTTGTGGTACAAGGACACACCTTGCCAGTATCAAGAAAGAGGTTGATAAGCCCCGCCGTGTTACTGCATTCTGTGAATGCGATAACTCGGCACAGGCTTGCATTCTGTGAGTGCAATAATCAGAGTTCCCGCCATGTTTCTACATCATCTTTGTAGCGGTCAAGGTGTTCCTGGAGCACCTATTCCATATATCCCGAAACGTTCACTCTCTGCTTCTTTACACTTGCCATAGCTTCTTGGGTATCGGATTATAATGCCTTTCAAGCATGGCTTGTATGTCGCTTTGCTTGTAGAGTATCTTCCCTCCGATTTTATAGAAAGGAAGCGTTACTGAGTTTCTGTACTCTTGTAGCGTGCGTGTACTCAGCCGTAGGAGTTTACAAACTTCCTCACCGAAGTGTTTTACGATAACGATACCAGAAACAAGGTTGTAGATTGGGTCAGGGAGCGTTATAAAGGTGTAACGACAAGACTTGGACAGCCAATATTGAAATTGGAAAAATTTGTAATTCATTTCAAGCGGGTGGTAAAATGATGAATAGCGGGAATCTGATCTACAAGTACCATTTCTCAAAAGTGACATGGCTGGAGGGAGTTGTTAAGCCTACCCTATGGAAACAGAAGGAGTCTGTGAACTCTTTCTCATTCTGTGGGGAAGGAAACAAGTGTGAAGTTCTTCGTAACCATTCAATTTCGGCCGTATTTCCCATAAGCTGTAAACTTCCGACCTTTGCCTAAAATTTACAGCGTTATGTTTAATCTCAACGAAAGCAACCAGTTCTTCTTTTCCAACGCTCCCACAGACATGAGGGTTGGTGTCAACTCCATGTGCGGCAAGGTCTGTCAATCTGGACGCAATCCTACAGATGGTATGGTCTATGTCTTTGTGGGCAAATCCCGTAAGGTCATGAAACTGCTGCATTGGGAACGCGGTGGCTATGTGGTGTATTACAAGCGGCTTGAAACGGGCAGGTTCTCTCCCCGGCTGTTTGTCTGTGGGGAGCATGCCGGATTTCGCCGGATCCGCTGGGACGAACTGGTCCTTTTCATGGAGGGGATATCCCCGGGTGCCAGACGCAGGAAGCGGTTTCAGGCAGGCGAAAACGAGGACGGGAATAATGGAGGACATAAGGAAAAAACTGTTCCAAAAATTTGGCTAACTCGCTAAATTTCAGTATATTTGTAGTATGGAAAAGCAACCGACATACGAAGACCTGAAGCGGGAAAATGAGAAGCTGCGGACGGAGTCCCGCCGTAAGGATGAGCGCATAGCTTATCTTGAGCGTATGCTTTACGGCTCGAAAAGGGACAAGGCCCCCAAGGCTGATTCTCCCAGCGAGCCGACGTTGTTCGATGATTTTTTCCAGAAGGCCTGCGACGAGAAGGACAAGGCCATAGAGAACGCAAGGAAGCAGATTGAAAAGGAAGCCCAGGCCCGGCGCAGCCGCAAGCCTGCCAGGTCCCAAAGGCCCTCAGAATACAGGTATGCCGGCCTTGAGGAGCGGTGGCACACGGAAATGCCAAAAGACATCAATCCCGACGATTATGATATACGCGAGTTCGGGATAAGAAAAGCATAAAAAAAGTTGGTAATCTCACTAATATTTTGTACCTTTATGGTTGAATATCAATAAATTATAAAAATATTGAGTGATGATTACCAAGGACAAAGTTATA
>JAFABV010000042.1 GCA_023425865.1 Bacteroidota bacterium
GCTTTCATTCAATATAAAACCTAACGCTTGGGTTTTCAAGTGAAATCCGGCAAAAAACCGGAGAAAATGAAGATTTTGGCGTATAGCGCCAAAACGTTTGAAAAATTTCTTGCTTTTCGACTTGAAATATGATACAATGATGCTGTAACAAAAAAATTGTCGGACAAACCCGGACGGCCATCCGGGGGAGAAATCCGAAAAGCGTGGGCATAGTTGGGACCCAACCTCAACTATGCCCACGCTTTTTTTGTACCGGCGCAACGGAGACGGCACCATGACTGACACCGAAACGCGGCTGAAAAAAGTGCGGGACGCGATCGAAACGATCCTCACCGGCGGCGAGTCGTACACCGTGGACGGCGTGAGCTACAAGCGCGGCGACCTCGGCAAGCTGCAATCTTACGAAGAGTACCTCGAAAACAAACTCGAAAAAGAGAGCGGCCGCGTCCGGCGGGTTTCGCGCTGCCGCTTCCCGGCGGAGGGCTGACCGATGACGGATTACACGTTCAGCATTCCCGGACTTGTTTCGGCCCGCTCCTCCGGCGTCTACGAGATGGCGGAGGACAAGGGGCGCCGCCGTGCGCCGCGCCGCCGCAAATCCTCCGAGGAAGCGATCCTGACGCAGCGCGTCCGCGACCGCGGCACGGCGACGATCTACGACCAGCTCCGCAACGATCCGGTCGTGGCGTGGGCGTTCGGCAAGTTCCTCGACTACACTACGGTTCAGTATTTCGCGGCGAAGACCGACGACTCGCAGTTCAACGACGAACTCGAAGAGGCGTTCGGCGACTGGTCCCGGGCGAAAAACTGCGACGTGGCCCGGCGCAACGACTTCGACAACATGGTCCGCATTTTCGGCGGCGCGCTGGCGCTGGACGGCGACGCGGCGCTGCTGAAAATCGACGGCGGGCGGCTTCAGGGAATCGAATCCGACCGCATCCGGGAGAGCGGCTCGATCGCAAACGGCCAGATTCCGCCGAGCGTGAACGGTGTGCGGATCGACCCGTCCACCGGCGCGGCGCTCGGCTATCTGCTTTTCGACCGCGGGCCGAACGGCGTCGGCTACGTCTACAACCGCGAACTCTCGCCGGACGACCTGATTTTCCGCGGCAACTTCATCCGTTTCGACCAGGTGCGCGGCATTCCGATGGTCGCCCCTTCGGTCAACGTCTTTCAGGATGTCAAGGAGACCGACGAATATCAGCGGCTCAAGGCGAAGAATCACGCGCTGCTCGGCGTCGCCGTCACCAGCTCCGCCGGCTCCGGGCTGGACGAGTTCGGCGGCGCTCCGCTCTCCGTCCCGCAGCCGGGTGTATCCGGAGGGGACGGCGAGAGCGAGACGGTGAAGTCCGCCTACGGCTATTACGATATCGAGGCCGCGACGAAGCTCGAACTCGACCGCGGCGATTCGGTCAATCTTCTCGAATCGCACACCCCGTCGAACGAATACCAGTCGTTCAACGATTCGCTGATCCGGCGCGGGCTGCTGATCTTCGGGCTGTCCTTCAGCTTCTACGATTCGCGTTCGAGCACCTACGCCGCGATGAAGCAGGACCGGGCGGAGTTCAAGTTTTTCGTTCAGCGCTTCATGCGGATGAACATGGATTTGCGTTACGAGATCACCGACTGGATTCTGCCGCAGCTGATGCGCGACTACGGCCTGCGCTGGAGCGGCGCGGGGCGCATCCGCTACGAGTGGCTGCCGCAGGCCGAGCCGTGGCTGGAGGAGAGCTCGGAAGTCACCTCCGCGCTGAACCGGATCGCGGGCGGACTGTCGAGCGTCGAGGACGAGGTCAAGCGGCGCGGCGGCGACTGCTTCGACGTGGCGCGGAAGACCGCGCGCTATCAGGAGTACGTCCGAAAAGCGAAAATCGTTTACTCGATCGGCAATCCGGGCGGCAACCTGTTCAACTCCGATACGCTGAATTCAAGCACGCTCACCGTCTCCGGCGCCCGCCCGGAGGACGGCGAAACGGGAAAGGATGCAGAAAATGAAACAGACGAAAAATAACGCGCCGATCCCGGATGCGCCGGAGTGCGTCCGGAATCACCTCGGCGTCTACGCCTGCGAACCGGCGACCTTCCGCGAACTCCATGCGGCGCTGGTTGCCGGGCGGCTCCCGGCCTGTTCCGCCGCGGAGCTCGAGGAACGCAAAGCCGCCCCGGCCTCGTTCGAAGTGACGGCGGACGGAATCGCGGTGATCCCGGTGCGCGGCGTCATGCAGCGCGGGAATTCGAAATTCAACGACGTGGCGAACACGCTGAAGATCCGGAAGCAGTTCCGGGAGGCGGCCGGGCGTGACGACGTCCGGGGCGTCATGCTGCACATCGATTCCCCCGGCGGCGCCGTCGCCGGACAGACCGAGCTCGTCGATGAGCTGGACCGCCTCGCCGCCGTGAAGCCGGTGCGGGCGGCGGTCGATGAAATGGCCTGTTCAGCTGCCTACTGGCTCGCGTCCCGCACCGGATACGTCACGGCGAACCGGCTGGCTCAGGTCGCCAACATCGGCTGCTACACGGTCGCCTACGACGAGACCGGAGCGCTCGAGCGCGAGGGCATCCGGATCATCGTCGTCTCGACCGGCAAGTACAAGGGGCTCGGCGCGGACGGCTCTGTCCCGCCGGAGCTGGTCGAGGAGATGCAGCTCCGGGTCGAGGCGGTCAACGCGGAGTTTGTCCGGGCGGTGGCGGAGGGGCGCGGCC
>JAFABV010000080.1 GCA_023425865.1 Bacteroidota bacterium
TAACTTTGTCTTCGGTGAACATAGCGATTTTTGTTTGTAATTCTTTGTAAATGAGCACTATAAAGTTACAACAAATTTCGCTATTCACCAAATTCACAGACATTTATAATTCGTCGAACTCACGTTAATATATGAAATTTAAATCAACATTTTCGTTCACATTGAAGAAACAGGCACTTTTACCCAAGATACATTTTTCATCTCGATATTTTGCAACATTACCAATTGTACCATTAATTGATACCAATATTGTTCGATTATTTAGTGGCTTCTTATATTTATTAGCCTCACTATAGGGCACTCGTTTGGTATCATTCTTAATAGATATACGACCGTCTTTTAGATTATTCCCATTGATAAAGAAAAATTCTCCTTTATCATCGTATATGGGTGTACCATGAAGTCCGTCTCCTAAAATTGTACAGACATCTTTTAATTTATATTTCTTCCATTCTCCCATTATAATAATCAATCATTTTGTTCATAATAATATGAATAGTCTATGCCCTTCATAAACATTTCTCTGTCGTCAATCTTTGTTGTGAGTGCAGACTCCACTAGAGTCTTAATGCGCATACTATTAGACACACTCTCACGCATTGCTGACAAATACTCGTTTTTGTCTATTTGGCTCCAATCCACACACCGCTTGAGAGAACGCCTCAGCATGAGATCAAGCCAGATGCGAGTGCTGCGACCATTTCCTTCCATAAAAGGATGGGCTACGTTCATTTCTACATACTTGTCCATAATCTCATCAAAGTTCGTTTCTGACATTCGCTCTATCGTTTGCAGTGTAGCAGGAAAGTGCATGCTATTAGCGAACGTGAATCCTCCTTTTGAAATATACTTCGTGCGGATTTGTCCTGCAAAGTCATATAATCCTCCAAAGAGATAAGCATGAATCTGCTGCAGACACTTTAGACTACCAGGCTCTGCCGTTTTCAAGATGCCACTCTCAAAGAGTTGATAGGCTTTCTTCTTACTCTGTCCGTCAATGGTGTTGTCGCTATATGTAAACCAATCGAGAAATTCATTAGCCCGATTGTTGGGATAGTGCTTTGCCAACAAAGCTACTCCTTCACTATCAAGAACATCTGCAACACGCATCTTGCCATCAGGTGCTTCAAACTTGAAGCCGTGAGTGCCACTCACGAGTTCAATATTATCTTGTTTCAGTTTTCGTTTCAACCAACGCCAATAGTTACCAGCTTTGGTATAGTCAGGTTCATTGTTAATGGCACGCACAATATCTGTTGCAGAGAACCACCAACAACTTAGTTTCTCATCCCATACCGCCCTTACTTCACGGTCGTTGAAGAAGCGAATTGATTTCTTGTGTTGTTCTTTCTTCTCTTCCATAAATGGGAATTTAGTTGTTTATATCATTAATTTTCAGTTTACCAGACATTAGCTTTGGGAGCAATAAGTCGCGTACAGCAGCCAATCGTTTACTCTCTTTAAGGTTTTTCCCTCGTATTTCAAACATTGGAGTAACGATTTCTGTGAATTTTTCAACATCAGATAGCTCGAATTTACCCAATGGCATTTCAGCAATATGCTTTGGATAGATGTGAGGTTGTGCAGAACCCGTTTGAGCATCAAATATCTCTTTCTGCCTTTTCTTAAGCATAACATACCAAAAATATATGTTTGAGGTCATAGCGGAATCAATGAATGAAGAATCAGATGACCAAACAGGAATATGCCATAAGTTTACATAGCCAGCATTAGCACCAGAGGCAGATATGGTTACAACAGGGGCTATTGTATTAGACTCATTATGATAAGTTGCAGGCTCCAATCCCCCAGCAACAACAGGTACATTTCCTTCAACAGCATCTTTTGAAAGCAAACCTTTCCCTCGTTTCGGAGTAATTATGTCTCCAATCACATCTTCGCCTGAAGCAACAGTAGGAAACATGTTATCGAAGATCGTAATCGCCTGCTGCTCTAAATTATCATTTATCCGCTTGTTAACCTCGATTTTGTGATCAAGGGAAGAAAGGACTTTGGCTATTCGCTGTTGATATTTTAAAGAGGGAATTTCTATTTCGTAATTTGCAAAGGTTGACTTATTAATGATAGGTACTGCCGTTGATGTTTTGCTAAGAAAGTTCAAGTGTTTACCCACAACTGTCATCAAATAATAAATAAAGTCTGTGTCATTATCTTTTGAGGGAATTATCGAGTTGAACTGTTGATTTGTGACAGTTGGCTCATTTGTAACAACAACCTTTCCCAAGTCGGAGCCGATACAACTTACACACACCGAATTTGAGGGGAGTAGGCAATTTTTCACTTCGCTTAATCCTGCTTCGGTTATTGTCTTCACAGTTTTAGAGGCAAACTTACCTGACAAATCATCTGAAGGTGTCAAGAATGGGATGTCCCCACCATAATTTTGAACATTAGATGTCCTTGGGGTTTTACCTGTAACTATCCTTCCTAAATCTGATATGCGTTTCTTATATAGTTCCATAAATGGGAATTTAGTTATTTATATCATTAATTACCAGCTCACCAGATATCAGTTTGGGTAATATTGTGTCACGGAGAGAAGCAAGACGACAATTTTCTTCCTCTATGACCTCTTGTTGTTTGAAAATAGGACTCATCAAATTTTCAAATTCTGTAAGAACCGCTTTTTCAGGAATAATTGTAGAAATGGATTTCATTAAAGCCGCAGATGCTTCTTTGAAAGTTGAACCAGTTGCTTTGTTCTCTATCTCTTGTGTTGCCTCTTTGAGGATACAATAGATGAAAGCAGTACCAGCCAACGTCGGAATTACAGATTTGAAGCCTTGGCTAGTGCAGATGTCATTCTTTGCGATTGTGACATAACCAATAGGAGCACGAGAACTGAAAAGAACCGTTCCTTTGGGCATTAGTTTTGTGCTGCAACTATTATAGCCTTCCTGAGTGATGTCTATTTCGCCTTTTGATGCAAATTTGCGTTGAGAAACGGATAAATCCTTGGGTGTAAGCCATGCAATTCCATCATCCGTATAATACTCTGGCTTAGCCTTTGAAGGAGTACTGCCTCCTACAATGTCTCCCAATTCACTAAGATAGCCCATTCTCCATCCTTTAGGAATAGAACCTTGTTCAGTTTCTTCAAACTTTCCACCTTTGAAAGGTTCATAATCAATAAACCACGACTTGAACAACGCTTGTGCCTGCTGCTCTAAATTATCATTTATCTGCCTATTTTTATAAAATGGCGTTTGATAGGCCCTATATGTATAATATGCTATTTGCATTTTGATTTAACTGATGAATTTACGGTGAGAGAGTTTCACATTTGTTTGATTGACCATAGCATAGTGCATGGTGGTATCAATTTTGACATGCCCGAGGAGTTTTTGTACTTGCTCTACTGGCATACCTTTATCTATAGCCATAGTCGCAAGGGTTCGACGGAACTTGTGTGGATAGACACGGACAATCTTTGAAAGCCTCCCAATCTTTCTTAGTCTTGTCTCAACTCCTGATATTTGTAATCGATTGTATGGCTTGGCAAGAGACACGAACAATGCTTTGTTTCTGTCTTTCCGCTCTGCGAGATATTGCTGTAAATGTATCTTTGCACGGGCATTGAAATACACGATACGTTCCTTGTTGCCTTTACCGAAAACGATACACTCACGCTCGTTGAAATTTATATCCTCACGATTGAGCTTTACAAGTTCCCCAACACGCATACCAGTAGAAGCCAAGAGGTCTATCATGGCTAAGTCTCTCACTTTTGTACAAGCATCGCGCAATTGCTCCAAATTCTCGTCGGTTAACACTTCTTTGACATGGGTTCCTGTTTTCACCTTATGAATGCGGCGTACAGGACTCTTTATAATATAATCCTCATCTTCTAACCATGAAAAGAAAGATGAAAAAATACGACGGATATTGTCTATTGTAACTTTACTTGATTTATGCTTTCGTTGGAATACTGCCAAATAAGCCCGAATATCCTCTGTGGTATAGTTCGTAACTTTCTTTGGCATTTTCTTGAAAAGTTGTTTGATGGTCGAACCATAATATTTTATGGTAGGCGTGGTACATCCTTCCACTTGTTTAGCTGACAAGAATATCTCTAACAGACGTTCGTTAGACGCATTATTCTCTTGCATCTGCTCAACATCTGCCGTAATGGAGTAGTTACTGATTACTTGCAGTAATACTCCATTGAGTTGTGTCATTTGTTCTACACTTAATATTCCTGCCATTGCATTGCTAATTTCTGAAATCAATTTTTCTTTCATGTTCTTCTATATTAATGAATTAATAATATGGAAGAACATGCAGTCATTTACTTGATAGTGAAACCTATGCTTGCCAACTGTTTTCGTATCTCGCCTTCCAAATCATGTGATTGGGCAAATAAATCGGATAATTCGGTTGTGAGTTTGTCCATCTTCTCTTGGAAAGGAATACCATCATCTTCCTGTTCTGCTATACCAACATAGCGTCCGGGGGTAAGAATATAGTCTTGTTTTGCCACATCGTCAAGGGTAACAACCGCACAGAAGCCTTTTTCATTTTCAAGTGTCCCCTCGCTATACTTGTCGAAAGTGTCTGCAATCTTTTGTATGTCTGCTTCTTGAAGTTCACGAAGTTTGCGGGTAACCATTGTTCCCATACTCCTTGCATCTACGAACAGAATCTTGTCATTCTGTTTCTTCTCCCGATTAAGGAACCATAAAGAAACAGGAATACCTGTGGTGTAAAATAACTGTGAGGGTAGGGCTACAATACCCTCTATCAAATCGGCTTTGATAATATTCTCTCTAATAGTTCCCTCACCACCTGTTTGTGAAGACAAAGAGCCATTTGCCAATACCATCCCGATTTTACCTTTGGGGGATAAATGATGAATCATGTGTTGCAACCAAGCAAAGTTGGCATTGCCCGATGGAGGAATACCAAATTTCCAACGCACATCGTCTTGCAACTTGTCTGCTCCCCAATCACTGAGATTGAAAGGCGGATTAGCCATGATAAAATCAGCTTTTAATGTGGGATGTTGGTCGTCAAAGAAAGTATCAGCATTAAACTTACCCAAATCAGCCTCAATGCCCCGAATGGCAAGATTCATCTGAGCCATCTTCCATGTCGTAGGGTTGCTGTCTTGACCATAAACAGAAAGATCTTTGATATTGCCTTGATGTCTTTCAATGAATTTAGCAGACTGCACGAACATTCCACCAGATCCGCAAGCAGGGTCATATACTCGACCATGATAAGGTTTTAAAACCTCAACAAGTGTTTGAACAATACAAGCGGGTGTATAAAATTCTCCGGCTAATTTGCCTTCGGCTTCTGCAAATTTAGAAAGGCAATATTCGTATGTGCGTCCCAATATATCTTTGGAGTCTCCATGTTCTTTCATTTGAATATTGGTAAACAAATCTACCACATCGCCCAAACGTCTTTTGTCTAATTCTGGTCGGGCAAAATTTTTAGGCAGAATGCCTTTCAAGCGGAGATTTTCCTTTTCAATAAGGCGCATGGCATTGTCGATAACCGTACCTATTTCTGGTGTATGGGCTGCCTCTTCCAC
This sequence comes from Bacteroidota bacterium, assembly GCA_023425865.1. Classification (GTDB taxonomy): domain Bacteria; phylum Bacteroidota; class Bacteroidia; order Bacteroidales; family Bacteroidaceae; genus Prevotella. The sequence goes on from JAFABV010000080.1 coordinate 5,561, forward strand.
CACGCTCCACCGTGCTTCTTGTGGGACAAAGAAAATATTGTCTGCCATATATTCATCGCGGTCTTCCTCGAATCCTTCACCATTATTGACTAATTCCTGATATTTGGTTTCAAACTTATCGGAGATGTATTTTAGAAAAATTAATCCCAATACTACCGATTTGTATTCAGAAGCATCGAGGTTGCCACGAAGCAAATCTGCAGCTTTCCATATTTCCTTTTCAAATCCGATGTCAGCTGTATTTTGTTTTGCCATGATTTATTCTTCTTATGTTTGAATTTTATGCTTGATTATATATAAACACTCTTTATTTGTCATCTGCCGTGTTAATCAAATCCTTGGGATTGACTTGCAGAATCTCGGCTATTTGGAATAAAAGTTCCAAACTTGGCTGACGGCGATTGCAAACATATGAGTTGACAATAGTGAAACTCTTCCCGAGTTTCTCTGCAAGCCATGTTTGCTTAATCCCTTTTTCGGTAAGCACCTCTTTTATTCTGTTAGTTGGACTTTCCATAAATATTATATGATTATTTGCAAATATAGTAAATATCCTTGTATAATCAACAAAAAAAAGAGACAATAGCAGATAAAGATTTGAAGAAATCGATAGTTACACATAGGCTGACCATACTACAAAAATGGGTGTAACTCAGTAGAGCTACACCCATTTTATAATTTATCGATATTGGTTGTTACCTATATTGCTTGACTCATGTCGAGCAATCATCATTGATTAGCGGTGGCAAGCAGGCTTGTCGCAGCCATTGTTACTTGCTTACTTCACCTCCTCGAAGTCGGCATCCTGAATGTCGTCCTTGGCGCTCTGCGACTGTGAGCCACCCTGGAAGCCCTGGTCGGCACCGGGCTGAGGGCCTGCCTGACCACCCTGGTACATCTGTGCACTGGCGGCCTGCATCACCTGGTTGAGGGCTGCGGTGGCTGTGTCGATGGCAGCCACGTCGCCAGCCTTGTGGGCATCTTTGAGTTGCTGCAGGGCACTCTCGATGGCAGGCTTCTGGTCGGCGGGAATCTTGTCACCGTTGTCCTTGAGGAAGTTCTCGGTGGTGAAGATCATAGAGTCAGCCTGATTGAGCTTGTCAATCTTCTCACGCTCAGCCTTGTCGGCGGCGGCGTTCTGCTCAGCCTCGGCCTTCATGCGCTCGATTTCTTCCTTGCTCAGACCTGACGAGGCCTCGATGCGGATGGCCTGCTCCTTGCCGGTAGCTTTGTCCTTGGCGCTGACGTTGAGGATACCGTTGGCGTCGATATCGAACGTTACTTCGATCTGAGGCACACCACGGCGTGCGGGGGCGATGCCTTCGAGGTTGAACTGTCCGATGCTCTTGTTCTGTGAGGCCATGGGACGCTCGCCTTGGAGCACATGGATGGTAACTGCGGTCTGGTTGTCGACAGCGGTAGAGAACGTCTCGCTCTTCTTGCAGGGGATGGTGGTGTTGGCCTCGATGAGCTTGGTCATCACGCCGCCCATGGTCTCAATACCGAGGGTCAGCGGGGTAACGTCGAGCAGTACGATATCACCTGCGCCTCCTTCGTTGTTGAGGATGGCACCCTGAATGGCTGCACCTACGGCAACCACCTCGTCGGGGTTAACGCCCTTTGAAGGCTCCTTGCCGAAATAGTTCTTCACGAGGGTCTGCACAGCGGGGATACGGCTTGAACCACCCACAAGGATCACCTCATCGATATCAGAGGTTGACAGGCCAGCGTCACGCATGGCGTTCTGACATGGGATGAGACACTTCTGGATAAGGTCGTGAGCGAGTTGCTCAAACTGTGAACGGGTGAGGCTCTTCACCAAGTGCTTGGGTACACCGCCCTCGGCAGAGATATAAGGAAGGTTGATCTCGGTGCTGGTGGTAGACGAGAGCTCAATCTTGGCCTTTTCGGCAGCCTCCTTGAGGCGTTGCATTGCCATGGGGTCTTTGCGCAGGTCGATGCCTTCTTCATTCAGGAAGTCATTGGCCAACCAGTCGATGATGACCTGGTCGAAGTCGTCACCACCCAGATGGGTGTCACCATTGGTAGCGAGCACTTCAAACACACCGCCACCAAATTCGAGAATAGAGATATCGAATGTGCCGCCTCCGAGGTCGAATACGGCAATCTTCATGTCTTTATTGGCCTTGTCGACACCGTAGGCGAGGGCTGCGGCAGTAGGCTCGTTGACAATACGCCGCACGTTGAGGCCTGCTATCTGGCCAGCCTCCTTGGTGGCCTGGCGCTGTGAGTCGGAGAAATAGGCGGGCACCGTGATTACGGCGTCGGTAACCTTCTGTCCGAGATAGTCCTCAGCGGTCTTTTTCATCTTCTGAAGCACCATGGCTGAGATTTCCTGTGGGGTGTAGGGATGTGCGGCGCCCTCAATTTCAACCTTGGGGAAGCCGTTGTCGTTGATCACAGAGTAGGGTACGCGCTCAGCCTCTTTACGGCTCTGCTCGTAAGTTTCACCCATGAAGCGCTTGATGGAGTAGACGGTGTTCTTGGGGTTGGTGACTGCCTGACGCTTGGCGGGATCGCCGACCTTGCGCTCGCCATCCTTCACAAAGCCAATGACAGACGGGGTGGTGCGTTTACCCTCTGAGTTAGTGATTACAATAGGTTCGTTGCCTTCAAACACAGCAACACAACTGTTGGTTGTTCCTAAGTCGATTCCGATAATCTTTCCCATAATAGTATTATATTTATTTTTTTGTTTTCTACCTTTGTTCTTGACGGCTGTTAGGCCGCTGCTGTACTCGGAAGTACGACATGTATCTAACAAAGGGTGTGCCGATGGGTGACAGGGTGACAAGTTGGCAGATTGGTAATTTGGATTCTCCATATTCAGAAGGTAATACCGTGATACAAGCGACAACAAGATATAATTAAAATAGGTGTGAGGTGAGTGTCAAAGCTAAAAAAACACTTATCTTTGCACCAACCGATCATTCATCAAAACTTTATTTATATGAAGAAAGCGTTGTTTATTGGAGGTACAGGGACGATAAGCTCGGCCATTACCCGATTAGTGGCTGCCCAGCCCGATTGGGAACTTACGCTACTGAACCGTGGTTTGCGTAATAACGATATTCCTGCCGGCGTAAAGACCATTCAGGCGGATATCCGTACGGACGATGTGCGGTCTTTGATAGGCAATGAGGTGTATGACGTGGTGGCAGAGTTTATTGCTTTTGAGCCTGAACATGTAGAGCGTGACTTTGAGATATTCGGCGACCATGCTCACCAGTATATCTTCATCAGTTCGGCTTCTGCTTATCAGAAACCACCACGGCGCTATGTCATCACAGAGGCTACGCCGTTAGAGAATCCCTATTGGGAATATTCGCACAAGAAAAAGGCTTGTGAGGAGGTGCTGCGACAGCATGCTGAAACTGACGGTTTTCCTGTGACCATTGTACGTCCCAGCCATACTTACTGCGAGCGTTCGATACCAGTGGGCGTACATGGCGACAACGGCAGTTGGCAGGTAGTGAAACGAATGATGGAAGGGAAACCCGTAATTGTTCATGGTGATGGCAGCTCTTTGTGGACACTGACGCATAACACTGATTTTGCCCGTGGGTTCTTTGGATTAATGGGTAACGCGAGGGCCGTGGGTGAAACATTCCATATTACCTCAGACGAAAGTTTGACGTGGAATCAGATTTACGAGGCGTTGGCCGAGGCCTTGGGCGTGGAGCTGCATACCTGTCATGTACCCAGCGACCTGTTGGCAGCGAGTACCGTGTATGACATGACGGGCAATCTGTTGGGCGATAAAGCCAATACGGTGGTGTTTGACAATAGTAAGCTGAAACAGGTTGTCCCGGATTTTGAGGCAAGGATACCGTACCGTGATGGGGTGAAAATGGCATTGGAATACATCCTTCAACATGAAGAGTGTCAGCGCCTTGACCCCGTCTTCGACGCATGGTGTGATAAAGTTGTTCGGATTATGTCGGACGCAAAAGATGCAATCAAGCTGATATGATTACGCGAGTTCGGGATAAGATGAGCATGCAAGCAGTTCCCGACGGTCTCTGCCATCAACGCTCATCTCTTGTAAAACAGAAAGTTATCACCTCTCCTGTGTCGTTGCACAGCCAGTGTAGCTTGCCCCCCGCGGCGTCAGCCCCATGTGTCCGTATCCGCATACCCTCCGGGCCCTCATGCCCAAGCCACCTTCTTGGACGCAGTTAGCACCCCGCACGTCGATCCATCCCCATGCCTGCGCCCAACCGTTCGCACGGAATAGCCCGATAATTCTATATAAAACCATTCGATGGTTCTGTATAAAACTATCCGATGGTTCTATATGAAACCATATTATCATTCTATATAGAATCATCCCGTGGCCTGGGGCTTCTCATATAGCGCGCCCGTCCTTGCCATTGGCGCGGAAGGCAGTTGAAACGGCAGCTTTGGGGCGCATAACTGCCCCATTTATCATGACTAACCCCATGGTTTACGCCTGCTAAATGGGCGGTTTACGACAGAGATACCATACTTTACTGGTATAAAACAACCCGGTACGAAGTGGTAAACTTGCCCAATATGCGTTTGCATGTGCGAGCCGCGATACCCAGATCGCTGGCTAATGCCACACATTCCATACCCACCGCTGCGCTGTTCGGCCGTGGCGATGGCACCACCCTGCCACAGCCTGCATGCTCACCCGAGGGCGACTGTATGCACACTCATCTTATCCCGAACTCGCGCATGATTACTAACATTTAATTTTCTTCTTTCGTAAGAAAGAGCGGTAAAGACTTAAGGCTGCCGTTAAAAGCCCCCCCTTACGGGGGCTTTTTTACAGCAGTTGCTTGGAGCTTTCTACGGTTATTTCGAGAACGCTGCGGATAAAGGGATATTTTTCGAACATCATGTCGTACTCAGGGCCTTCGTTGAAGAAACGTGCGGTGCCTTCAAGACGAAATCCCGTACCCTGATACCCGTTGTAGCCCTCTACCTCACGGGCGGCGAGTGTAATCTTTACGCGGTTGTTCACCGTCAGGTCTGCCTCTGTGCTGGTCATGCCGGCAGCGGGAATGAGCAAGCGCTGGTCGTCGGTAACGACAAGATAAGAGTTCCATGTACAGGTCACATGTGGTTCGCCTTCGCCCCAAGAGATGATAGAGACGATGCCTTCGTGCTTCAGTACCTCGAAGAATTTTTCTGTCAGTTGATTCATTTTCTTGTTACTTTATATTACTATAATACGACAGCAAATTTACGTCAACATCCTCGATTCTGCAAATAAAGGTGATAAGAACGGCTGACAATTCTTATTCTTTTGGCATATTACGTTTTTTTTTGTACCTTTGAACCTAAATAAACAGAACCTTCAACCCATCACTTATGGACGACGATAAGACGATAAACACTGACGACGAGCTAACCCAGGATTTACCTCAAGACGATGAGCAATTGCAAGAGGAGGAGGGAGAAGGCCTTCACTCGGACTATAAGCCTGCCGACCGCTTTGATGCCTCGGCCGTGCATCACCTGTCGGGCATGTACAAGAACTGGTTTCTTGACTATGCCTCATACGTGATTCTTGAGCGTGCCGTGCCCAATATAGAAGATGGTCTCAAGCCTGTGCAGCGACGCATTCTCCATAGCATGAAGCGTATGGACGACGGACGCTACAACAAGGTGGCCAATGTGGTGGGTCACACCATGCAGTTTCATCCTCATGGCGATGCCTCCATTGGCGATGCCTTGGTGCAGCTTGGGCAGAAAGACTTACTCATCGATACCCAGGGCAACTGGGGTAACATTCTCACCGGTGACCGTGCGGCGGCACCGCGATATATAGAGGCTCGCCTTTCTAAGTTTGCCTTAGAGACCGTGTTCAATCCCAAAACTACGGAGTGGCAGTTGAGTTATGATGGTCGTAACAAAGAGCCGGTGACACTCCCGGTGAAATTTCCCTTGTTATTGGCACAAGGAGCCGAGGGTATTGCCGTGGGTCTGAGCAGTAAGGTGCTGCCGCATAACTTCAACGAGTTGTGCGACGCTGCCGTCAGCTATCTCCGCGGCGAAGACTTCCAGCTTTACCCCGACTTCCCTACAGGTGGCGCCATCGATGTAAGCAAATACAACGATGGGCAACGTGGTGGAGTGGTGCGTATCAGGGCCAAGATTGAGAAATTGGATAGCAAGACGTTGGTCATTCGGGAGGTGCCGTTCACCAAGACCGCGGCTTCGCTGCAAGACTCGATTACCAAAGCTATTGAGAAAGGCAAGATCAAGGCACGCAAGGTAACTGATATGACTGCCGCTCAGGTGGAGATACAGGTGCAGTTGGCCGCCGGCGTGTCGTCAGACAAGACAATAGACGCTCTTTACGCCTTTACCGATTGCGAGATCAATCTCTCTCCCAACTGTTGTGTTATTGAAGACAATAAGCCTGTGTTCCTCACAGTCAGCGAGGTGTTGCGCCATAATGTTGACCGCACGATGGGGCTCCTGCGTCAGGAACTGCTCATTCGTAAGGGGGAGCTTGAAGAACAGTTGTTCTTTGCGTCACTCGAACGCATCTTTATCGAAGAACGTATGTATAAGGAGAAGCGCTTTGAGACCGCAGCTGACCAAGATGCAGTAGTGCTGTTCCTCGATGAGAAGTTTACGCCGTTCAAGGAAAAACTCATCCGCGAAATCAGACAAGAAGACTACCTGCGCCTCTTGGAAATCAAGATGCAACGTATCTTGAAATACAACAAGGACAAGGCAGACCAGCTCATGGTAAAAATCAAGGCCGAGATTAAAGGTATCAACCATGACTTGGCTCATATGACTGACGTGACCATCAGTTGGTTTGAACACCTCAAGGCCACCTATGGGGCGGCTCATCCTCGTCTCACCGAAATCCGTAGCTTTGATACCATCGAGGCAACCACTGTGGTAGAGGCCAATGAGAAGTTGTATATCAATCGGCAGGACGGCTTCATTGGCACAGGCCTCAAGAAGGATGAGTTTGTGTGCAACTGTTCAGACATCGACGATGTCATCATTTTCTATCGCGATGGTAAGTACAAGATTATCAAGGTAGCCGACAAAATCTTTGTAGGTAAGAATGTCATCTGGTTACAGGTGTTCAAGAAAAACGATAGCCGCACAATTTATAATGTGGTTTATCGCGACGGCAAGTCAGGCCCTTATTTCATTAAGCGCTTTAATGTCACCGCCATGACACGCGACCGCGAGTACGACCTCACCCAAGGGACGGCAGGCTCACGAGTGCTCTACTTCACGGCCAACCCCAACGGCGAGGCAGAGGTTATAAAGGTAACCCTCGATCCTGACCCCACAAAACGTAAGCAGAGTATCTTCATGGAGAAAGACTTCTCCGAAGTGTCCATCAAGGGGCGAATGGCCAAAGGCAATTTGCTCTCGAAGCGCAGCATACACCGCATAACGCTTAAGAGCCGCGGACATTCTACCCTTGGTGGTCGCAAGGTGTGGTTTGATCCCGATGTGCGCCGCATCAACTATGAGGAGCATGGGCGTTTGCTGGGCGAGTTTGAAGACGGTGACAATATCCTCGTGGTGCTTGACAACTGCGACTTCTACATCACAGACTTTGATGCCAACAATCACTTTGAGCCCAATATCAAGGTGATAGAGAAATGGGATCCCGACAAGGTGTGGACGGCAGTGCTCATCGACGCCGATAACGATGGTTATCCTTACCTCAAGCGATTTGTGATGGACGCTGGTCGTAAACGTCAGAACTTCTTGGGCGACAACGTCAATAACGAATTGCTTATCCTCACCGACATCGCTTATCCCCGTATTCAAGTAACCTTCACGGATGCCGACGCCATGCGTCCACCTTTAGAGATTGATGCCGAGTCGTTTATCGGAGTCAAGGGCTTTAAGGCCAAGGGCAAGCGTATCACTACGTGGCATGTGGGAAGCATCGAAGAACTTGAGCCCCTGCGTATGCCCCAAAAGGAGGAGAAGGAAGAGGATGCCTCGGATGGTGAGCACGAGGAAAATCTCGACCCGGACGCCGGAAAGACGCAGCAGCAGGTGATTGATGAGATGACCGGACAACTGAGTCTCTTTAATGATAACGACGAATAACATGGGCAAAAGGAGGAATTTCATGAGACTCGCGGTTGTGGCAACGATGCTTGCCACTGCGGAGGCGGTTGTGGCACAGCCCGATTCCGCAGCCACCAAAGGTTTCCAACGTGAACATGCCACACTGTTATCTGTGGGATATACCAACATTCTTGATACCTACCTCTCGCAAGAGACGTTTACGGGTGTTGAGTTGCGGTATATCTCCGCGTATAACAAACAGCGCGAAGGTAGCCGCGTTACCCGGTTTACCATGCATCAGGTGTTGGCTTCCACCGCCGGCACAAGGGGCAATAGCAATTCGCTGCTGTCGGCTATGTACAGCATACAGTTTGGATGGCTATATCATTGGCCTATGCATGGTGACCGCTTGACGCTGAAGCTGGGAGGAGTCATCGATGGCACGTTGGGTGGCACTTACAATACTCGCAATTCCAACAACCCTGCTCAGGCACGTATTGCCTTGGCTGTTGACCCCGCTGCCCGGCTCACTTGGAAATTCAATATCGGTAACACCCCCTGTGCCTTGCGCTATGAGGCAGCCTCACCCCTCATTGGCCTGGCCTTTTCACCCAACTACGGACAGTCGTATTACGAAATATTCACCCGGGGTAATTACGACCACAACGTAGTGTTCACCTCACCTTTCAACGCCTTACAGCTGCATCACATGCTCACATTTGACTTCCGCATGTGGCGCACCACCTTTAGCGTGGGCTATTTAAGCGACATCAGGCAAATGGAAGTCAACCAACTCAAATACCATCAGTACACCCATGCCTTCGTTTTGGGCTGGCGACTCTGACCTGATTTCTCTCTGCTTATGTCACGCCTCTGTTTATTTTTTGCTCTTCCCTTGCTCTTCCTTTTTACTTCCTGCGTCACGGAGGATGAGTTTGCCGACAATCCGCAAGGCAACTTCGAGGCGTTGTGGAAGATTATGGACGAGCACTATTGTTTCTTCACCGAAAAAGGAGTCGACTGGAACGAAGTACATGACCGCTATGCCAAGCAGGTGACAGGAACACTGACCGACAGTCAGCTGCTTGAGGTGCTGGGAAATATGCTGGCCGAGGTGAAAGACGGTCATGTCAACCTTTACACTTCTTTTGACATTGGGCGCTATTGGGCTTATCACGAAGACTACCCCAGCAATATCAGTGACACTCTCATCAGTCAATATTTAGGTACCGACTACAAGATCGCTTCAGGTCTACGCTACCGCATTCTCGACGATAATGTTGGCTATATCCGTTGCCTTACTTTCAGTAATGCCTTTGGGGCTGGAAATCTTGACGACATACTGTTTTATCTGCAGCCCTGCAACGGTCTTATCATCGACCTGCGCGACAATGGCGGCGGTCAACTCACGACGGCGGAAACGCTTGCCGCACGCTTTACCAACGAAAAGACGCTTGTGGGCTATATGCAGCATAAGACAGGAAAAGGTCACGATGATTTCTCTGACATGAATGAGCAGTGGATTAAGCCCAGTAGTGGTATCCGATGGCAGAAAACGGTGGTGGTGCTCACCAACCGCGCGGTGTTCTCCGCTGCCAACGAATTTGTAAAGTACATGAAATGCTTCCCCAAGGCAGTTGTCATCGGCGACAAGACGGGGGGTGGGGCTGGTTTGCCCTTCTCCAGCGAGCTGCCTAACGGCTGGAGCGTGCGCTTCTCTGCCGCGCCCATGTTCGACCGTGATAAGCAGAGTACCGAGGGAGGTATAGACCCGGATATTAAAGTGGGGCTTACCACGAGAGACTTTCTTAAAGGCTATGACACTATTATTGAAACGGCGAGAAAGTATATTGGTGACCCCTCCTCCTTCTCTACGCTCGATACTAAGAGATAGGCTGTTTCTGGTCACTCTGCGTGCCATAGGTAAAGTGTCGCGGCAGGCACGACTATTGTTTAATGTTGTATTTTGAATTACACAGTCCTGCAAGGCTGATATTGAATTGTTAATTATGAATCCCGAATTAGTAAAGTATATCTCCGAACAGTTAGGCATCCGCTTGCCTCAGGTAGAAGCTACCATCGACCTTCTCCAGGCGGGATGCACCATCCCCTTTATCAGTCGTTATCGCAAGGAGGCCACAGGCAACCTCAATGAGGTGCAGGTGGCAGCCATCAGTGACCTCAACGATAAGCTCGAAGAACTGCAGAAGCGCAAGGACTCCATTCTCAAGACCATCGATGAGCAGGGTAAACTCACCGACGAACTACGCCATCGCATTACCGTTTCGTGGAACGCTTCCGAAATAGAAGATATCTACATGCCCTTTAAGCCTCGCCGCCGCACCCGTGCCCAAGTGGCGCGCGAGCAGGGACTTGAGCCATTGGCCGATCTCATCATGTTGCAACGTGAGCGTCAGCCCGAACAGGCCGCGAAGCGTTTCGTCAACGATAACGTGGCAGATGCCGCTGCTGCCCTGCAAGGTGCCCAGGACATCATCGCTGAGCGTGTGAGCGAGGACGAAGGCACACGTCAAAGCATTCGTGGTGTATTTCGTCGTGAGGCCACCATATCCTCGCGTGTGGTGAGCAAAATGAAGGATGAGCCAGAGGCACAGAAATTCTCCGACTATTTCATCTTTAGCGAGGAACTGCGTCGCTGCTCCTCCCATCACCTTTTGGCCATGCGTCGCGGTGAGGACGAGGGCATCCTACGTGTTGCTATCACTGTCGACGACGACTCCTGTGTGGAGCGACTGCAACGCCGCTATGTGCATGGTAATGGCGCCTGCCAAAAACTAATGGCCGAGGCGGTGATAGATGCCTACAAGCGACTCATCCGTCCGTCGATGGAGACTGAGTTTGCCGCATTGAGCAAAGAGAAGGCCGATGACGAGGCAATCAAGGTGTTTAAGGAAAATCTGCGTCAGCTTCTTCTCGCCGCACCGCTTGGCCAAAAGCGTGTCATGGGCGTAGACCCAGGCATACGCACGGGCTGCAAGGTGGTGGTGCTCGATGCCCAAGGTAACCTGCTCTACCATGATGTGGTGTTTGTTGTGGGGCACCAAGCCGACCGTGCCAAACCGGGTAGCCAGTCTGTCTTGCAGCGCTTTGAGGAAATTGCTCGCAAATACCAGATAGAAGCCATAGCCGTGGGCAATGGTACGGCATCGCGCGAGACCACTGACGTGTTGCGCCAGGTGGCCGACATCCCCACCTATGTGGTGAGTGAAGCTGGCGCAAGCATCTACTCGGCATCTGAGATTGCCCGGGAAGAGTTTCCCAATCATGATATCACGGTGCGCGGGGCTGTGAGCATCGGACGACGCCTCATGGACCCGTTGGCCGAATTGGTTAAGATCGACCCCAAGAGCATTGGCGTGGGACAGTACCAGCACGACGTGGACCAAACCAAGCTCAAGCATAGCCTTGACCAGACCGTGGGACTCTGTGTCAACTCTGTGGGCGTCAACGTCAACACAGCAAGCAAACATTTGCTTACTTACGTCAGTGGTTTGGGGCCGGCCTTAGCCCAGAATATCGTAGACTACCGCCGCGAGCACGGGGCCTTCACCTCGCGGGCCCAACTCAAGAAGGTGCCACGCCTTGGGCCTGCCGCCTTTCAGCAGTGTGCCGGTTTCTTGCGTATCAGCCATGCCAAGAATCCACTCGATGGTAGTGCCGTACACCCAGAACGTTATGCCATCGTAGAGCAAATGGCGCACGACTGCGGCTGCACGGTGGCCGACCTCATGGCGAATGCCGAATTGCGCCAGAAGGTTAACATCCAGCGCTATGTCACTCAAGAGGTGGGGCTCCCTACACTGCGCGATATTTTGCAGGAGTTGGAAAAACCTGGCCTGGATCCACGCGACAAGATCGAAACCTTTGAGTTCGACCCACGGGTCAAAACGCCCGACGATCTCGTACCGGGGATGGAACTTCCGGGCATCGTCACCAATATCACCAATTTTGGGGCCTTTGTCGACATCGGTGTACACCAAGATGGCTTGGTGCATATCTCGCAGTTGGCAGACCGCTTTGTCAAAGACCCCAACGAGGTGGTGAAGCTCCACCAACATGTCAAGGTCAGGGTGCTCGAAGTAGACCATCGTCGGAAACGCATCTCGTTGACCATGCGAGGAGGTGGTGGTAGGTGATGGGCGTTGGTTGGTAAGAGAGTTCATACACGGTATCAACAATATCCTTGTTTCGCTGCCGCAAATCACCAGTGCATTGATAATTTTGGAATTTGCATTTTGAATTGTGAATTATATTATGTATCTTTGCACCCTATATGCGCCTGTGGCGAAATTGGTAGACGCGCTAGACTTAGGATCTAGTAGTTTACGCTGTGCAGGTTCGAGTCCTGTCAGGCGCACACGAATAAAGCCAAATGGATAGCGCTATCCATTTGGCTATTATTTTTCCCTTCCCCCGGCTCTACCATGCCATGTCCAGATGCCGCGTCGCAACCTGCGGTGGGTGGCTTGTCCGGAATACTGGCATGGCTGTCGGTAAAACGTAAATGCTGATGCCGTCTTTAGGAGAGCCTTATTCTTCTACGATAGGATATATTTCTATGATTTCCCCTTGGTGGCGTTGGCCGTCGTAGAGCAGGTCTACTATTTTTTCCGCCACATCCTCGGGCGTATGGAAACCGGGCAGGCGCATATTGCCATTGAGGTCGGTGGTCGTAGGACCGGGATGTACCGAGTAAGTCTCCACGGGGATATGGCGTTTGTCAAAGTCAAATGCCATATGCTCCATCATGGTGTTTTGCGCGGCTTTGCTGGCCTTGTAAGCCAGCGGATTCCAGTATGGGTTCACGCTGGTGGGCACGGTGATATTGACAATTCGCCCGCGATTGGCCGTGATGACAGGTACCAGAGCCTTCGTCAGGGCGAAAGTACCAATGTAGTTCACCTGTACAGTCTCTATGATGTCATCCACCTCCGAGTCGTAGCTATCCACAGACATATCGCCCGGAATGCCGGCATTGTTGATGAGCAACTCCAGTTTGGCGTTCCCCATCTTGACGGCCTCGGCGGTGACGGCAATCTTAGAGAGGTCCGACAGGTCTACCTCTATCCATTCTGCCAGTCCGGGTCCCACCTTATTCAGTTTGTCTGCCGCCTCCAAACCGCGTTCTTTGTTGCGCGCTCCAACGAGCACATGCCATTCTCTCTTAATGAGTTGTTCAGCGATAGCATAGCCAATTCCTTTGTTGGCTCCTGTGATGAGTGCTTTCTTCATATCTGATGTTTTGTATGTTGTCTGCCAATAGCCGCAAAGTTACGCAAAATCGTCATAAACCGATAGCATGGTGAAATATATTTTGCCAATCAAGTTTGCTGTTATAATAAATAAGGTATAACGTGTGATGGGGAAAATAAAAAAGGGGTGAGAACAGTCATATCATGAAATAATTCTTTATCTTTGCCTGTGTTAATGAACCGAGACCAGCGCTCTTGGGCTTGCTTCAGCATCATCACCCGAGGTGCAAAGTCTCTATAGGGGCAGTCAATCATTCAATAGATTTCACGGAATGCTTTAATATTTAATCATCTTACAAACATCATGAAGAAATTATTCCTTACTATGGCTTTGTGCGGTGCCTCTTTGATTGGCTATGCCCAAGAGTTTGAGCCATTAGAGAAGCACGGTGTGGCCACCAACTCCTTTTGGAGCAACTGGTATTTTCAGATGGGTGGCGACTGGAATGTGTGGTATTCTAATCAGGAACACTCGGCCGACAACCACAACGGCATGGGATTCTTCGGTAGTGAGCGACGCACTTTCGGTCTATCTGTGGGATTGGGTAAATGGTTTACGCCGGGCATAGGCCTGCGCACGAAGTTTCAGGCATGGAGCGGTAAGAATATCCCGGCACTGACGGCTGAGGCCACCGAGTTTGATGAATGGATACTCAACGAGCAGGTGATGTTCAACCTCAGCAATCTCTTTAAGGGCTACAATCCCCATCGTGTGTGGAATCTCATTCCCTTTGTGGGCGCGGGTGTGGCACGCAATATGAGCGCCGACCTATATGCCATGAGCATGAGTGTAGGCCTGCAGTCATCGTGGCGCGTTACGCGTCAGCTCAATGTCTATCTTGAGGGGGGGTGGAACCGCATGGAAGGTAAGTTCGATGGGGTGGCCAACGGAATGCGTGACAATAAGGCCTTTCTTTGGGATTCCAAAGACAATCATGTATATGCCGAGGTGGGCCTCACCTTGAATATAGGTGGGGCTACTTGGAACAAGACACCCGATTTAGAGGCTATTCGCGCACTTACGCAGAGTGAACTCGACGCGCTCAATGCCCAACTTGAGGATGCCAACGCCGAGAACGCACGTCTGAGCAGTATATTGGAAGAGAAGCAACAGCCCGATTCGGTTCAGCTCCAGGAGGTGCATGCCAACACCCCCATTTCGGTATTCTTCAATCTCAACAGCGCGGTCATAGCTTCACCAAAGGATTTGGTCAACGTTCGCCCTCTCGCCTTTTACGCCAAAGAGTACAACTGCCGCATTGTTGTGACCGGATATGCTGACTCGGCCACCGGTTCGGCAGAAACCAACCAGAAACTTTCTGAAGCCCGTGCCGCGGTGGTGGCCGATGAACTGGTGAAGTTGGGCGTTGACCGCGATATGATCACCACCGTCGGTCGGGGTGGAGTAGACACGCTTACCCCCAACTCCTACAATCGTCGTGCTATTGTAAATTTAGAAGAATAGCCTCATTCACCTTTGGTATCACCCGTATTTAGGCGTATCTTCCAAGATACGCCTAATATATGATGGTTTGTTGGTGCATAAGCATGCCGCAAGTGAGGCTGTACGATGCAGTTTGCTCACTTTTTTCAAAAAAAACGTCCAAAATATTTGGCGGGTTAGTTTTTTAGTAGTATCTTTGCACCCGCAATCCGAGTTACTCGGGCGCTTAGCTCAGTTGGTTTAGAGCATCTGCCTTACAAGCAGAGGGTCGGGGGTTCGAATCCCTCAGCGCCCACATCAAAAAGGGGAGAGCCTTGTTATCAGTGCTGATAGCGAGGCTCTTTTGTGTTTTAGCCCTTCGTTACCACGCTTGGGCTCAGCAGGAAAAGGGGTGGAGAGGTTGCTCTTTCATGCGCCATGGCGGCACGATGCGATGGAACACCCTCGTAACCTTGGCTTCACGATAATGCTGTGCCCAATGATGGTGGCATGATTAGCCTTGTTTCATCATGCTTTTTTGGGGTGTTCTCCCGGGAGTAGCCCCGGAGAGGCAAACTCTGCGTGCTAAACCATGCCACCTCGCATGGTTATTTTAACACGGAAAGCACGGAATTTTCGGAATTACCATTCGGCATACTTTGATAGTACGGAGCATCGCTTTGCGATGGGCGAATGCCACGGAACCTGCGTGCGTTTACACCCATTCTCCATTCCTCCTCCGGCCTCTGCCCGCTGGCGGCCCTCGGCAAGGCATCTCCACCATTGTGCAACAAAAACTCTAAATTCTCTGCGGCTCTGCGTGCCAAGAAAAACAACTTAGGAGAATATCATGGCAGAGGGTGCTCATCGCAGCATATAGGGTTAGGCCCACGGACGGGTATGATGTGAGAATATCATGCGCCAAGGTGGCATGATGCGATGGAACACGCTCATGACCTTGGGCATACGGTTATTCTACTGCGCCTACGCGCAGCCTCCGTCGTCGCGCTACTTCTCTTCAGATGGTCTGGGCATCGGAAATACCAATTCTCCGATGGCGGCAATCAGCAATACCCACCAGAGAATGGGGTGCTGGTTAGGCATCGTGACGTAAGAAACGGTTATGCCCAGCCCGGCAAGACCTAAATCATATATATTGCACCGTGGATTGCCGAAGATGTGGTAGATTAGGTTCTTCCCATCATTTCTATACACTTGGATAATACGAATAAGCCACAGGGCGAATAATCCGCAAATGATAACAGAGCTGGTGTAAAACAACCATTCCGTGGTTTCAAAAAGTGGACTCACAGCATAAAGCAGTAATGCAAGTCTTGGGAGTAGGGCGGTCTTCTCTTGTTTAGTCATCTGTTTGTGTATTAAGTGTTGACTATGCTATTGTATTGTTCCGGTAATTCAAACAAATACTTTACGTCTCACCAAATCTCTTTTTTTTTGAAGTCAATTAGTAAGCTTGAAGGTGATGTTGCAAAAATAAACAAAAAGACCAGTAAATGCAACATATTCTGTTTTTTTTCTCTCGTTCTGTAATATTTAACAGTATATGGCCGTGTGATGGTAATAGTCGGCATGATAAGATAGGGTGTGATTGAGGTTGCAAGTGTGGGTTGCCGTGGTCTGCCCGAAGAGTCGCCGCGCCTTGTGTCGCTCCCAACATGACTTGTCTTGGAGGGGCACCGCAGGGTAGTGGAGGGCTTCGCTCGGCACGAACGCAACCCTCCGGAAAGGCTACGCATAACGTTTCCTTGCCTCCAGCGGGGATGTCCGGTGGCTGCATGTTGGTTTCTTGTTGGGGCGCAATGGGCATATTGTGTTTCCGTCGTGGCCTGATGACGTGGCCTCCTCCGGTTTGGGGACGAATATTTTCATATAAAACCATTTGATGGTTCTATATAAAACCATCTTATAATTCTATATGAAACCATCTGATGATTCTATATAAAACTATTTTATCATTCTATACGAAACCATTTGATGCCTCAACATAGAATCATGGCATCAATATGCCTTGCCGGGGCCTCGTGGGGGTGCCCATGCTGGTGCGCGCGGCCTGTTTGGGCGATGGGCAAAAGGGCTTCTTGTTGGTATGGCAACATGGTCGGCGCAGCTGCTGACTACGCGTGCGTGTTGTTTTATTAACTAATCTTTATCTTTTTTTTGCGAAGAAAATCAAGCGAGTCGAATTAAATTCGTAATTTTGCATACACATAATACGTATTAAACTTATGAATCTCGATTTGTTGACAGCCATCTCGCCGGTGGATGGTCGCTACAGGAACAAAACAGCCGTGTTGGCTGATTATTTTTCAGAATACGCCCTCATCAGGTATCGTGTACGTGTGGAAGTAGAGTATTTTATCACTTTGTGTGAGCTGCCGCTCCCTCAATTGGCTTCTTTCGACACCAGCCTATTTGGTCGTTTGCGTAATATCTACCTTAACTTTGACGAGAAGTCTGCACAGCGTGTAAAGGATATTGAGAAGGTAACCAACCACGACGTGAAGGCAGTGGAGTATTTCATCAAGGAAGCCTTTGATGAGATAGGCGGTCTGGAAGCCTATAAAGAGTTCATTCACTTTGGCTTGACCTCTCAGGATATCAACAATACGAGTGTTCCTCTTTCGCTCAAAGAAGCGCTTGAGCAAGTGTATTATCCTCAGGTAGAGGAACTCATCGCCCAACTGCAGCGGTATGCTGAAGAATGGGCCGACGTGCCCATGTTGGCCAAGACACACGGACAGCCCGCTTCGCCCACCCGTTTAGGCAAGGAGGTGATGGTGTATGTCTATCGTCTTACCGAGCAACTCAAGAGCCTGAAGTCGTGCCCCATGACCGCCAAGTTTGGTGGCGCAACCGGCAACTACAACGCCCACCATGTGGCCTATCCCGATTACGACTGGAAGGCCTTCGGCAACCGCTTCGTGAGCGAGAAGTTGGGGTTGGAGCGTGAGCAGTGGACTACGCAAATCAGCAACTACGACAGTCTGGCTGCGGTATTCGATGCCTTGCGCCGACTGAATACCATCATGATTGACCTCGACCGCGATTTCTGGATGTATATCTCCATGGAGTATTTCAAACAGAAGATTAAGGCCGGTGAGGTAGGGTCGAGTGCCATGCCCCATAAGGTCAACCCCATAGATTTTGAGAACAGCGAGGGCAACCTCGGCATGGCCAATGCCGTGCTGCAGTTCTTGGCCGGCAAACTGCCCATCAGCCGCTTGCAGCGCGACCTCACCGACTCTACGGTGCTGCGCAACATCGGCGTGCCGCTCGGCCATGGCATCATTGCCATCCAGAGTACGCTCAAGGGGCTCGGCAAACTCATCCTCAATCAGGAGAAACTGGCTGCCGACCTCGACAATACGTGGGCGGTGGTGGCTGAGGCCATACAGACCATTCTTCGCCGTGAAGGCTACCCCCATCCCTACGAGGCACTCAAGGGGCTTACCCGTACCAATGAGGCCATGAGCGAGAAAACCATCCATGCTTTCGTACAGACACTGGAAGTGAGCGACGCCGTGAAGGCCGAACTGATGGCTATCACCCCAAGCAACTACACAGGGGTGTAATGATGAGGGCATGTCACAGTGGAGAGCTGATAACAACGTAACTTTTTATTATTAATCAATATTATTTTTATTCATTATTTCATTCATTCATTAACCAGGCCGAGAGGCTAAAAATTTAAGAACAGATTATGTCAGACGATGTAGAGAACAAGGTACAGGATTCGACTTCAGACCAGAACCAGTACAATGAGGGCGGCCGTGAGGGCTATTCACGTCCTTCAGGTTACCAGAGAGATTATCATTCGGAGAGCGGTAGAACGCAGCGCCCACGTATCCACAATGTGCGTGCCTATAGCACTGACCGTAACGGCAATCATGAAGAGGGCGGTTTCCGCCCAGAGGGCTTTGGCGCAGGCTTGCAGTCGAGTGGCGACCAGCCCCGTCCCCGCAACAGTTATCAGCCCCGTCAGCAGGGTGGCTACCAGCCCCGCCAGGGCGGTTATCAGCCTCGCCAGCAGGGTGGCTACCAGCCCCGTCCCCGATACAATAACAACCAGGAGGGTGGCTACCAGTCTTCTGAGGGCGGCTATCAGCCCCGTCAGCAGGGTGGTTATCAGCCCCGTCCACGATATAACAACAACCAAGAGGGTGGTTATCAGCCCCGCGAAGGTGGTTACCAGCAGCGCGAAGGCGGCTATCAGCCTCGCCAGCAGGGTGGCTACCAGCCCCGTCAGCAGGGTGGCTATCAGCCCCGCCAGGGCGGTTACGGCCGCCAGCAGGGTGGCTACCAGCCCCGTCAGCAGGGTGGTTACGGCCGCCAGCAGGGTGGTTACGGCCGCCAGCAGGGTGGCTATCAGCCCCGCCAGCAGGGCGGTTATGGTCGTCCCCAGGGTGGTTACAACCAGCGTCCGGGCTACGACCCCAACGCCAAGTATAGCCTGAAAAAGCGTATAGAGTATAAGGAAGAGCACATTGACCCCAATGAGCCCATCCGTCTGAATAAGTTCTTGGCCAATGCCGGTGTATGCTCGCGTCGTGAGGCCGATGAGTTCATCCAGGCTGGCGTGGTGACCGTAAACGGTGTCGTGGTGACAGAATTGGGCAGCAAGCTGCTGCGCACCGATGAGGTGAAGTTCCACGACCAGGTGGTGTCACTTGAGAAGAAGGTGTACGTTTTGCTTAACAAGCCTAAGGATTATGTTACCACAAGTGATGACCCCCAGCAGCGCAAGACCGTGATGGACCTTGTGAAGGACGCTTGTCCTGAGCGCATCTATCCCGTAGGACGCCTCGACCGCAACACCACTGGCGTGCTGTTGCTCACCAACGACGGCGACCTGGCCAGCAAGCTCACCCATCCTAAGTTCCTCAAGAAGAAGGTGTACCATGTGTATCTCGACAAGAACATGGCCGCTGCCGACCTGCAGAAGATTGCTGACGGCATAGAACTTGAAGATGGTGAGGTGCATGCAGATGCCATTGAGTTTGCCGACGAGCGCGACCACAGCCAGGTGGGCATCGAGATCCACAGTGGCAAGAACCGCATCGTGCGTCGTATCTTCGAGAGCATGGGCTATCGTGTGGTGAAACTCGACCGTGTGCAGTTTGCCGGTCTTACCAAGAAGAACCTCCGCCGCGGCGACTGGCGCTTCCTCACAGAGCAGGAAGTGGATATGCTGCGCAGCGGAATGTTTGAATAATATTATCAAAGGAAAATGAAGAGTGGAGTGTGCTTCACTCTTCACTTATATAATTATGAGCAGTAGAACAAAAGTGGTCGATGCTTTGCAGAGCACCGACTTCGGTAAGGAAATTACCGTAAAAGGGTGGGTACGCTCTCACCGCAGTAGCAAAGTTGTCGACTTCATTGCCTTGAACGATGGTTCTACCATCAAGAATATCCAGGTGGTGGTAGACCCCACGAAGGTATCTGGTGACCTGCTGAAAAACATTACCACTGGAGCCTGTATCCGCGCCACGGGTACGCTGGTAGAGAGCCAAGGTCAAGGACAGACATCCGAGATTCAGAGCACAGACATCGAACTCTACGGTCCTTGCCCCAGCGACTTCCCCATGCAGAAGAAGGGGCAAACCTTCGAGTATATGCGTCAGTTTGCCCACATGCGTCTTCGTACCAACACCTTTGGTGCGGTGTTCCGCATTAGGCACAACATGGCCATGGCCATTCACCAGTACTTTCACGAGCATGGTTTCTATTACTTCCACACACCGCTCATCACCGCCAGCGACGCTGAGGGTGCGGGCGAGATGTTCCAGGTGACGACGCTCGACCTCGACCGCGTGGCCAAGAGCGGAGCCGTGGACTATGACCGCGACTTCTTTGGCAAGAAGACCAGCCTCACCGTGAGCGGACAGCTTGAGGGTGAGCTTGGCGCTACGGCCTTGGGAGCCATCTATACCTTTGGACCCACTTTCCGTGCCGAGAATAGCAATACGCCCCGCCACTTGGCCGAGTTCTGGATGATTGAGCCAGAGGTGGCCTTCATGGACCAGAAAGAGCTTATGGACCTTGAGGAGGATTTCATCAAGTACTGCGTCAACTGGGCACTGACCCACTGTCAAGACGACTTGGAGTTCCTCAACAAGATGATCGACAAGACGCTCATCGAGACCCTGCGGTCGGTGGTGAAAGAAGACTTCGTGCGCCTGACCTACACAGAAGGTATCAACATTCTTGAGGAAGAAGTGAAGAAGGGACGCAAGTTTGAGTTCCCCATCACGGGTTGGGGCATGGACCTCAGCAGCGAGCACGAGCGCTTCCTCGTGGAGGAATACTTCAAGCGCCCGGTCATCATGACCGACTATCCGGCTGAGATCAAGGCCTTCTATATGAAGAAAAACGACGACGGCAAGACCATGCAGGGCACCGACGTGCTCTTCCCACGCATTGGCGAGATCATCGGTGGCTCGGTACGCGAGGAGAGCTACGACAAGCTCACCGCAGAGATCAAGGCCCGCGGTATGGAGCCAGAGAGCTATGGATGGTATCTCGACACCCGTAAGTACGGTTCTTGCCCCCACGCCGGTTTCGGTCTGGGCTTCGAGCGTCTCATCCTCTTCATCACGGGTATGCAAAACATACGCGACGTCATTCCTTTCCCCCGTACACCGAAGAACGCTGAGTTCTAAATCGGAGGAAACAGTCATAGGGGTAGGAGATGAATACCAACACAGTAGGTATTTATCTCCTACTTTCGTTTTATACTTTCCTCATGCCCAGTACCTGCTGTCCTGCGTTCGTGGAGCTTAATATAATAAGGTGAGGCTCTGGCCTTTCCTTGAGCGGGTGTTTATGCATGTCTGTATCTCGGTTTTACATTGACTTCACGCAAGCTTCTGGGCTGAGCCACCATATCTTGCTTCATCGCCTCATCACACTCTGTAGATGTACCATCGCTATTTGCCTCTCCGTTGTAAAAAGCGATGGAACCTCTTCAAGGCTCGGTGAATCTCCGACGCGGAAAACGATGGAACGCCCTTGTGTGACCTTGCCCACACGGTTATTCTGCGGCGCCCTTTCTTGCACTTAATGCCAAAAGGACCGTATGTCGAAAGTGACATACGGCCCCTTTGATGAATAGATGACAATTGTGGACGATGTAATGAAGTAGTTATGCAGAGCTAATCAATGAATGAGCCTGATACCATTCTCCTCGATCGAGATGAGGCGTTTTTTGTAGAGGTCGCCAATGGCACGCTTGTAGGTTTTCTTGCTCACATGAAACTGTCGCTTGATGTCCTCGGCGTCACTCTTGTCGCCCAAGTCGCATGTCCCCCCGTTGTCTTTGAGCCATTGCAGCAAGGTCTCCGCGAAATCGGTGGTGAGCTTGCGCCCTGTGGCCTGCAGTGTCACATCGATCTTGCCGTCGGGGCGCACATTTTGTATGTAGCCTTCTAACTTGTCGCCGGTGTGGATATACTGAAAAATCTGGTCTTTATACACCAGCCCAGGGTATTTGTTGTCGATGATGACCTTGAAGCCTAAGTCGGTTTTCTGCCATACCAACAACGGCACCTGCTGTCCCACCTGGGGCAAGGCATCGGGTTTTGCGCCGTCGGTGCGGGCGTCGTGCAGGTACTTGTCGATTTTGGCGGTCGCCACAATACGATAACTTTCCTCGTCAATATAAAGATAGACGATATAGCTCTCACCGATTTCCATGCGGCGTTTCTGTTCACGGAAGGGGCAGAATACGTTTTTCATTAAGCCCCAGTCAAGAAAGGCACCATACTCGTTGACCCATGTACAAGTGAGATAGGCAAACTCGCCCACCAGTGCCAAGGGAGTCTCGGTGGTGGCAATAGGGCGCTCGTCTTGGTCGAGATACACCACGCAACGTATCTCATCGCCTACTTTCGTGCCCTGAGGCACGTATTTCTGTGGCATGAGAATCTCTCCCACCTTACCGCCATCCAAGTACACGCCAAAGGTCTCTTTGCCTCCAAACGCATGGGGGTTAGGCCGTTCAGCGACCTTCACCACCTTTAATGTATTATACTCTCCAAGTTTGATCATACCTTTTACTATTAATTATTTTATGATGATGGGTGGGACAACGCAATGAGTGGATAAACAAGGGCAATGCGTATTCTCTCTATGTATGTACCGGATGTCATGGATAGACTGCCGCAGGTCTTGATGATTCGGGGCACAGCGGCGGTGGTGGCGGCAATGATGGCCAACCTTCTGGGTGGGGAAGCGGAGGAGCGCGAGGAACCGCTGCCTACGCACTTCACCTCACAGTACGGTGTCTCACGGTCACTCTTCCTCTTCCAATGGAGTGGCGTCAAGGGGGCTGACGCTCTTCTCTAACAGCCCGTCTTTCATGTGTATCGTACGGTCGGTGATGGACGCCAATGCTTCGTCGTGGGTGACAATGACGAATGTCTGTCCGAATTTGTCACGTAAGTCGAAGAACAGCTGGTGCAGCTCCTCCTTGTTTTTGGTGTCGAGGCTTCCCGATGGCTCGTCGGCAAGAATCACTGCCGGGTTGTTGACCAATGCGCGTGCCACGGCCACCCGCTGCTTTTCACCTCCCGACAGTTCGTTGGGCTTGTGCTTCGCCCTGTCGGCGAGCCCCATGAAATCGAGCAGTTCCTCGGCGCGCGTCTTCGCCTCATTCGTGTTTTTACCGGCGATGTACGCGGGAATCATGATGTTTTCGAGGGCGGTGAACTCGGGCAGTAGCTGATGAAACTGGAACACAAAACCGATATGCTGGTTGCGGAAGTCGGCCAGCTTCTTCGATGACAGTCTGCTCACGGCGATGCCATCGATGGTCACCTCGCCGCTGTCGGGCTTGTCGAGTGTGCCGATAATCTGTAGCAGGGTGGTCTTGCCAGCGCCAGAGGGGCCCACGATCGACACTACCTCACCACGTTTGATGTCCAGGTCAATACCTTTAAGCACCTGTAGGTTGCCAAATGACTTGGTGATACCTTTGATTTCAATCATAGACAATTATTTCTTTAGTTTCTGTTGAGCCCAGGCACGCAGCGCGGCGTATGCCGACTCCTGGTCGTTGGGCTGCGGCTCGGCGAAGGTCATGGTCACCGGGTCGTCGCTGTATTGGTCGGGGAATATAATCATGAGATTGGTCTGCTTCACATGATCGCGCAGCTCTTGGGGCAGCCGCTCCAGTGCATTCTTGTATGAGACGCTACCCTTACGTGCGGTCACCACCACGAAGAGATGGTCTTCGGCGATGGTGCTGGCCAATATGGGCATCTCGTTCCAGTGTTCCATCTCCATATATTCCGTACGCACATTCTGGTGCCTGTTGTTCATGTATTCGGCGATGAGCGCCAGCGTATCCTTGCGGGCGTGAAAGATCATGCGGCACTCTAAGGTTTCTCCCAATCGTGCCAAGCGTTCTATCCAGCGATAGAAGCCATATTCGTACTGCGCGCGCGAGGGTACGGCAACCTGTATGCGGCGGATGGTGTTGAGTGGCTGCTTGATGTAGGCCATGATGATCTGTCGTGACAGTCCGTTGAAGAGCGACTGATGGAAGTCGCCCCAGAACTTTGTCGATACATCCCAGTGCGTATGCAGTCCGATGATGATTTCTGAG
Organism: Bacteroidota bacterium; assembly: GCA_023425865.1. GTDB lineage: Bacteria > Bacteroidota > Bacteroidia > Bacteroidales > Bacteroidaceae > Prevotella. The sequence goes on from JAFABV010000080.1 coordinate 29,940, forward strand.
GCCTGGTATTCGTTAAAGGCATGGATGATGCCATGGGCGATATTGTTGGAGATGCGTACCTGTGTCTGCATCATCACATTCATCGCCGTGGCATATTGTTTCATGTGGTCCAGCAGCTTGCGCCCCTTGTCGAGGTTCACCTGCGTCTGGCGGTCCTCCATCACTACGTTCAGCCCGATAAGTCCGCGGTTGAGTTTTTTGTTGCGCATCATGATGCCCATGCTCATCAGGTTGTCGGCAATCTCCGGATAGTTCATCGGGATTAAGATTTGCTCATCATCGGTTACCGTCTTCTCGGGCAGGGTGTCTCTGCGGCGCAGCACCATTTTCTTGGCCGCACGCTCTGTGGTCACCGACGAGTAAATGCAGGTGACTAAAATAAGGATGATGGTGCCGTTGAGCACATCGTTGTTGAAGAGTCGCTCACCGTTGGGCATGATGAGGTTATAGCCCACCAATACAGCGGCCAAGGTGGCTCCGGCCTGCGCGTTGCTCAGTCCGAAAATCATCTCACGCTCCAGCACTTTCAACCGGAATATCTTTTGTGTCATCAGCGACGCTATCCATTTCGACAGCAGCGCCACGATAATCATGATGCCAGCCACCTTGAGCGTCGTCCAGCCACCGAGCAGCGTACGTACATCTACCAGCATGCCTACGCCGATGAGGAAATAGGGTATGAAGATGGCATTGCCCACAAACTCCAAGTTGTACATCAGTCGCGACACTCGTGGAATGTAGCGGTTGAGCACCAGACCGGTGAGGAAGGCACCCAACAGTCCTTCTAAATGCACAATCTCCATCAGCAGCGCACCGAGGAACATCATGGAAAGAACAAAGATGAACTGGATGACCTGGTTCTCATAGTGCTTGAAGAACTTCCGGGCCATGCGTGGGAAGAAGAAGATGATGACGCCGAATACCACGGTTGTCTTCAATACTAACCATACGCCCCACCATCCTGTAATGTCTCCCTCAGCCATAGCCACCACGATGGCCAAGGTGAGCAGCGTCAAGGTGTCGGTGATGGCCGTGGCACCCACGGCGATGGTGACACTGCGCTCCTGCGAGAGTCCAAATCGCATGACGGTGGGGTAGGCGATGAGTGTGTGCGAGGCATACATGCTGGCCAAGAGCAGCGACGTGATGAAACTGTAATGCAGCACGCCCATGTTAAGAACCAATCCCATCGCCATGGGCACGGCAAAGGCCAAGAGCCCGTGGGCTACGGTCTGCGACCGGTTGTGTCGCATATCTTCCATGTTCATCTCCAAGGCCGCCAAGAGCATGATGAAATACAGTCCCACATTGCCAAAGATGTTGAATGCGCTGTCTTTCTCTAAAATGCCTAATCCGTATGGGCCAATGACAGTACCTGCCAGCACCATGCCTACAATGTGGGGGATGCGCAGTTTTGTCATGATGATGGGTGCCCCAAGAATGATGAGCAACACTACGAAGAAGATGAGTGTTGGGTCAGTGATAGGGAAGTAGGAGGCGATGTGCGGCATGGGCTTCTTATTTCACGCAAAGTTAGACATTTTTTTCTAATCATTAATTGCACAAACTCCTATATTTTTGCAAACTTCACATGATGTAATCGTTTTCATGGAGAAATGTGACAATTTGTGCGGTGATTTGGATTATAAGTCGTAATTTTGTGAACTGATATTATTATTATTAAAAGGAATAGATTATGAGAGTAGCAATTGTCGGCGCCAGTGGCGCGGTAGGCCAAGAGCTTCTGCGCATTCTCGATGAGCGCAATTTCCCTATGGATGACTTAGTATTGTTTGGTTCAGCGCGTAGTGCTGGTACGAAATATACGTTCAAAGGTAAAGAATACGAGGTTAAACTCCTGCAGCATAACGACGATTTCAAAGACGTAGACATGGTCTTTGCTTCTGCTGGCGCAGGCACCAGCGTGGAGTTTGCTCCCACAATCACCAAATATGGCGCAGTGATGATAGATAACTCCAGTGCTTTCCGCATGGACGACGATGTGCCTTTGGTGGTGCCTGAAATCAATGCAGAGGATGCCCTCAACCGTCCGCGAAACATCATCGCCAACCCCAACTGTACTACCATTATGATGGTGGTAGTGCTCAACCCCATTGATAAGTTGTCGCACATTAAGAAGATTCATGTGTCGAGCTATCAGAGTGCCAGCGGCGCCGGCGCTGCCGCCATGGCCGAACTGCAGCAGCAGTACAAGGAACTCGTTACCGAGGGTAAGGTGTCGACCATCTCGAAGTTCCCCCATCAGTTGGCTTATAATGTCATCCCGCAGATTGACAAGATGACTGAGACCGACTATACGAAGGAGGAAATGAAGATGTTTAACGAGACCCGCAAGATCATGCACTCTGATGTACGTACCTCAGCCACCTGCGTGCGTGTGAGCTCGCTGCGCTCTCACTCAGAGAGCGTGTGGTTTGAGACCGAGCGTCCGTTGAGTGTCGAAGAGATTCGTGAGGCTCTCAAGGCCGCGCCTGGAGTCACCCTCGTCGATGATCCTCAGAACTACGTTTACCCCATGCCATTAGAGAGTGCCGGCAAGGACGATGTGTATGTGGGTCGTGTGCGCAAGGACTTGGCCGACGACAACGGCAACACGCTGTGGCTCACCGGTGACCAGATTCGCAAAGGCGCCGCCCTCAACGCCGTGCAGATTGGCGAATATCTCATTCAGGTGGGTAATGTGAAGTAATTTTTGCCTCGTCAGTCTGTTCGCAGACAGCGAGATCTGTATAATCATAATAAGGCCGCTCCATCCAGCAGATACTGGGTGGGCGGCTTTTTGTTTGTGGGATGGCCTGTTGGTGACCGTACGTTATGCGACAGTGGGTTAGCTGTTTTGCTGAAAGAATGTGGTGTTTCGTTGATATATTTGTGACGGATTGCTGGGTTTTCATATATTTGCAATAACAATTACAAACCCACACAGGATAGCATCCCAACAGCATGAAACATCTCCTCGACAGTTTCGTACCGATTACGCTCGATGAAATGAGCGGCATCCGTCTGATGAACCGGACCGACACCAAGTTTGTGACCACCCGCGACAAACTCTCTACCCTGCTTGCCCGTGCTGCCGATGATTATCGGGTGCAGGTGGTGGATGGAGAGCGTGTGTCGCCTTATTACACGGTCTATTTCGACACCCCCGACCAGCACATGTACCGCGTCCACGAGGCCGGTCATGCCCGTCGGCAGAAACTGCGCATCAGGTCGTATGTCAACTCGGGGCTCAACTTTCTGGAAGTGAAGACCAAAGACAACCACGGGCGCACCAGCAAGTCGCGCACGGCCATAGACGGTTTCGACCCCCTGCATCCCGACCATGCCATCCGTTTCGGCGGGTCGGCCGATGCCAACGCCCTCTTCCTGGCCCGCCACCTCAGCTATGCCCCGCAGGAGCTGAGCGAGCAGCTGGAAAACCACTTCAATCGCATCACCCTCGTGAACAACGACAAGACCGAGTGGCTCACCATCGATATCGACCTCTGTTTCGACAGTCTGCTCACCGGCAAGCGGGTGTCGCTCGGACAAATCGCCATCATTGAGCTCAAGCGCGACAGTCTGCAACCCAGTCCGGTGCTGGGCCTGCTACGTGACCTTCGCATCAAGCCCCTGGGCTTCAGCAAGTATGTCATTGGCGCCGCCCTGACCGACGAACGCCTGTCGCGCAACCGCCTCAAGCCCCGGCTGCGCCTCATCCATCATCTCAACTCACTGTAACCCCATCACCATTATGAATATCTTTGCATTGACATTCTCGACCAACTTCCCGTTGATGATCGTTCGTTTCGTCATCCTCCTGCTCTCTACCTGGGTCATCGCCGATCGTCTCTACTTCAGGAAGAGCCGGCGGCGCGACTTCTATTTCTCGTTCATGCTCATGAGCGTAGCCATCTTCTTCCTAGTCTATTTCATGATCTTCGTCCTCGAAGACCTCAAGACCAAGACCAGCATCGGCATTGGCATCGGACTGTTTGGCATCTTCTCCATCATGCGCTACCGCACCGATGCCATGCCCGTGCGCGAGATGACCTATATGTTTGTCATCATCGCCCTGTCGGTGGTCAACGCCATTGCCCATTCGGTGACAGTCGTCGAACTGCTGTCGACCAACGCACTGGTCATTCTGTGCATCTGGGTTTGCGAACACCGGCTCAGGCAGATGCCAACGAAGCTGGTGCAGTACGACCGCATCGACCTCATCGTCCCCGACCGCCGCGATGACCTGGTGGCCGACCTGCGCGCTCGCCTTGGGCTCGACGTGGTACACGTAGAGGTGGGAGGTGTCGACTTCTTGCGCGACATGGCCGTACTGAAGGTCTATTACGACGGACAGAAATCCGACGAGGCCATTGGGCGTAAGGTCAGGCTGAACCACGACGATATGTTTGATGATGATTCCAAATAAACAAGCAAAATGAAGAACCCCAAATATCTTCTGACCTCATCCGGTCGCCGCCAGGCCCCACGTATGGTGTGGGCCTGTTGCCTTATTCTGTCTGTGTGGTCACTTCCCCTTGAGGCCTATGGCCAGAGTGGGGGCAGCGACATGGGTATATGGACAGAGATTGGCGTAGAGAAGAAAGTGAACAAGAAAGTGAGTCTTGGCCTCGATGCCGAACTGCGCGCCGACAACGATGCCTCGCGGGCCAGCCGGTGGGCGGTGGGCGTTGGAGGCGATTATAAGTTCAGCAAATGGCTGAAGGGTAGTGTGGGCTACAATTTTCTGTACGACCGCCGCGACAAGTACACCTACCATGCTGACGGCTCGCTCAACAAGTATGCTCGCTACTGGACGCCGCGCCACCGGTTCCACGCCGACCTCACTGGTTCCTGGAACCTGGGGCAGTGGGAGCTCTCGCTGCGCGAGCGCTGGCAATATACCTATCGTCCCGAGCATACCATCTCTGGGCGTTACGACTACGACCAGGAGTCCTTCGACAATGAGCCGAAGACCTATTCGGGAACGGGCAAGCATGTCTTGCGCAGTAGGTTGCAGGTGAGCCGCGCCCTGGGCAAGTGGGAGCCCTATGCCAACATAGAACTGTACAACGGGTGGGCTTTGGAGAAGGTCCGCTATACCGCAGGCGTTGACTTTAGCCTCACCAAGCACCACAAGCTGGGTGCCTACTACCGGTTGCAGACCACTCATGACGACAGCGACGAGGAGCCCGACATGCACATTCTTGGCGTGAGCTACAAATATAAGTTCTGATCGTAGCCTTGTCCAGAGGGGGCGTCAGGTCTGTTTATCATGATAATAAGGGATTTGCCTATGAAAAAACTTTTATTCCTATTCCTGCTCACAAGCACACTCTCGGTCCATGCCGACGACAGCACCTATACGCGAGTTCGGGATAAGATTAGCATGCAAGCAGTTCCCGACAGTCTCTGCCATCAACGTTCTTTCCTGTAAAACAGAAAGCTATCACCCCATCCTGTGTCGTTGCGCAGCCAGCGTAGCTTGAAGCCGTGGCACCAGCCCCATGTATCAGTGTCCACATGCCCTCCGTGGCGTCTTGCCCAAGCCACCCTCTTTGCCGCAGTGACCATCCCGCACGTCGCCCCATCTCCATGCCTACGCCCAACCGTTCGCACCGAACAGCCCGATAGTTCTATATAAAACCATCTGATAATTCTATATGAAATCATCCGATGGTTCTATATAAAACCATCCGATAATTCTATATGAAATCATCATATCGTTCTATATAGAATCATCCTGTGACTTGGGGATTTTCATTTAGCCCGCCCGCCCTTGCCATAGGCGCGGAAGGCTGGCGAAACGGCAGCTTTGGGGCTCATAACTGCACTGTTTATCATGACTAAACCTATGGTTTACGCCTGCTTCATGGGCGGTTTACGACAGGCGTCACACTTTACAGGCAAAATAATCTGGTGTGGATTGGTAAACTTGCCCAAAACGTGATTGCATGTACGAGCCTTCTAAAAAACTAAAAAGGGCAGATGCCCGGTGCTGTTAACATAATAGGGTGAGTATAGCAATTGCTGTCGTGGGGCTATCCCGAACGCGCGTGTTTATTGATATTCTACCCGAAGAACGGAGCCGGTAAACTTCAGTGTCAGCGTCCCAGAAAGTTGCGGTTGATGTAAGTGCTGAAGGCCTCTTTGTAGAGGTCGCCGATGGGCAGATAGGTGTCGGCATCCATGATGACGCGGTTTTTGTTGACCTCCTGGATCTTGTTGAGGTTGATGATGTACGACCGGTGGATGCGCATGAAGTGGGCTGGCAACCGCTCTTCGAGGCCTTTCATGGAGAAGAGCACCACGTAAGGCTTCTGGGGCTTGCCGTCGGGGGCGATGGTGTCGACATGTATCTTCAGGTATTCGCTCATGCCCTCCACGTAGGTGATGTCGTCTATGTTGATCTTCACCACGCGGCCGTCGGTCTTGACAAAGAGCGAGCCCTCGGGCGGTGTGGTCTCACGGCCCTCAGCGTGCAGAGGGTCGGCAAGCGTGGCGGCCGGCTCGGCCACGAGGGGCGATGCCGTGTGGGAGGGTGCCAGTTGTGAGGCTGGGGCCATGGGGCGCAGCCGGGCCTGCAGCTTGTTGGCGGCTCGCCTGAAGTCGTCGAGCCCGAAAGGCTTGAGCAGGTAGTCTACGGCATCTACCTTGTAGCCTTCGATGGCATATTCGGCGTAGGCCGTGGTGAACACTACCAGGGGCGGGGCGGCCAGACTCTTGACAAAGTCCATGCCGTTGAGGTCGGGCATGTTGATGTCGCAGAAGATGGCATCCACCATCTCCTGGTCGAGTATGCGTCGGGCTTCGAGCGCGCTCTGACACTCGCCGATGAGTTCGAGGAACGGTATCTTGCGCACATAGGCGGCCAGCTGCTGCAAGGCCAACGGCTCGTCGTCGATGGCGAGGCATTTGATCAATTCAAAATTCATAATTCAAAATCATAATTCATAATTCATAATTCAAAATTTTACTAAGCGTGTTACAGTGGATGATGGCTGAGCTGATATATATATCGCAAATTGGCTGCACCAAACCGCAGAAGTGCTATTATTTACAATAACTCCTTCTTCATTATCCTTCTTCACCCTTCACTTTATAGGTGGCTTCCGCATTCAGTGGGATGCTGAGGTACACCTCATAGGTTTTCTCGCTGTCGTTGAGTTCGAGCTTGTATCCACTGCCGTAGATGAGGTCGAGTCGTTGCTTGATATTCTTCAGTCCCAGTCCGCCCTCCGAGGGCACAGCCTCGTTACTTTTCGTGGGAGCCTTCTTACTGTTGATGCACCTGAAGATGAGGTTGCCGTCCTCGGCGTCCATGATGATGCTGATGAAGCTCTCCTGCTCGTAGCTCACCCCGTGCTTGAAGGCATTCTCAAGGAAGGTGATGAGCAGCAGGGGTGGGATGAGGCCCTCCGAGAGGTTGGCGGGGATGTCGACGTCTACGTTTACCTTTTGGGTGTAGCGCAGTTTCATCAGCCTGACATAGTTGCGCAAAAACTCCACCTCCTTGAGGATGGGTATGAGGCTCTTGTCGCCTTCGTAGAGCATATAGCGCATCATCCTCGACAGCTCCACGATGGTGGTCTTGGCCTTGTCGGGGTCGATGTCGACCAGCGCGTGGATGTTGTTGAGGGTGTTCATGAAGAAGTGGGGGTTGATTTGGTATTTCAGATACTCCAACTGGTGCTGCAGGTTCTGATTCTCTAACTTCTGCATATCGTGGAGGTCTTTTTCATTCTTGAAGTATAGCTTTACCCCCAGGTTGAGGCCCAACAGTCCCACGAGCACCAGCACGCCGATGAGGTCGGCCTGTCCGATGAAGAACGGTGGCATGTGGTCGTTGAACCGCTCTTTGTCATTGCCGGGATGCTGGCGGCGGGGGGCGCTGTGTGGAGGAGCGGCGGCAGTGGTTGCCGCCGAGTCGCCCATCGGGGTGGAATGAGGGGCTGTGCCGTCAGGATAGGCAAAGGCCGCGGGTGGCATGTCCTGTGTGCCGGGTGGTATCTCACCCGGACGGATGCCTTGCATGGGTAAATGCCTGTGCTTGGGTTTGCTCACGCATTCTAAGGTCACGAACACGGCGATGAGGCACACCAAGGTGACGAGGTACATCATCAGTTTCTGCTTGTAGATGAGCAGTGGCGCGAGAATGAAGTTGTGGACGAGGAAGATGACGAGGAAGATGGAAAATATGGTCCATATATGGAACACCTCGTTCCATTGGAACACCAGCCGTGAGTCGGACGTGGTGCGGAAGTATAGGCTGGCCACCGGGGCCAAGTAAAGCAGTAGCCACAGTCCGAGGTAGATGAGGTTTTCCTTGCTGACGTGTAGAAATTTTGCCATAAGTCGTGTTTGTATGATAACGTGGGGAGGTGTGCTTTATTGTAGGTATCGGTTCCTTTGTGCCGCGGTATTGTGTGTGGAAAGAATGGTGTCGGGGCATGGCACCCGACATCCCCCGATGCGTCGCTTGACACATCGGGGGGGGGGAGAACGTGCTTGTCTGGTGGCGATGGGCGCCTAAGAAAGGTTATTACCACCATCCGCCGGGCCGATTGCCACCGCCCATGCCGCCGGTAGAGGAGCCGATGCTCGAATAGGGCGATGCCAACGACGAGACGGTGCCCACGGTGGTGCCATCGACAGCAACGGTGTAGCTGCCACCCTTGGTAAGGCCTGGTGCTGAGAACAGGAAGGCAACCGTGTTGCCGTAGCTACGGCCCATTACAAAGCTGGCTACCGCAGTGCTGCCATTGTTGATACTGATGGTGGAACCCGAGCTCACCGAGCCGCCGTAAGCGATGCTGGGCTGCGAGGACGATGAGGCGGGATAGCTCTCGCCACCACCCACGGCCATCAGGGTGCCGCCAGAGATGGAGACGCTGTACCCCTCGGCCGCGTCGATGCCACACTCTGGCGAGGTGGAACCGTAGGCCAGTGTCGTGCCTCCTTTAATATATAGGTTGCGGTTGGAGTCTATGCCATCGTTATTCACCGAGAAGGCATACACATTTCCTCCGCTGATGGTCAGGTCGTAAGCCGAATTGAAGGCGTCATCGTAGGCATAAACCTCTGTGGTGCCTCCTGTGATGGTCATTGTGCCCTTGGCCTCAATGCCCTCGGCACCCTCACCGCCGCTGGCCTTCACCATGATGGTGCCGCCGTTGATCTGCAGGTTGCCGTCGGCCTTGATGCCCTTGGGTTTGCTGTCGAGGCTGCTCGAATAGGTGTAAGTCTTGCCGGTAGTGACGGCTTTCACCGTGCCGTCATTGATGACGATGGCCTGGTCGCTGCTGATGCCCTTGCCGCCGGCACCGCTACTCTTTGTCAGGAGTTGCCCCCCGTTGATGGTGATGACCGAGTCGGCCTTCAGTCCGGCAGACCCAGAGACATCGTTCTCATCGGAGTCGTACTCCGAACCACCGGTGGTGATGGCCGTTACCCTGCCGCCACTCTGTGTGTAGTAGCCGTCAGTCGAAAGTCCTTTGGCCGCCACGTCACTCACCTCCACGTTTACTACGCCACCACGGATATCTATGCCGTCGTTGCTCTTGATGCCATTGCCATTGGAGGCATTCACGTAGATGTTGCTGTTGGGGCGAATCAGAATATAGTCGTCGCTGGCAATACCGGCCTTGGTATTGGCGTCAATACGCAGCTTACCGCTACCCGAGAACAATAGCTGTCCCTCGCTGAACAGTGTGCCTTTTTGGTCTTCCGTGCTCGAGGCATAGCTTGTGCCGTCGCTCAGCGTGTTGGTCGTGCCGTCTTGCAATACCACATACACCCGTTTTCCGGCTTGGATGTTAATGGCCGGACCGTCGCTGTTGTGTAGCGATACTCCTGCCAGGGTCAGTTCAAATTTCTTGTTGTTATCGCTTGAGGCCACTTTGAACGATGCTTCCTCGCTACTGCCCTGTAGCACATAATTTACACCCGCGGTGGTAGAGGTCACTGTTACGTCAGCGCCGCTCACCGCCACAGTCACGCCTTCCACCTCGCCGTCGTAGCTCGCCGTCGTACCGTTGTATTTCACATAGATAGTCTTTGTGGCCGTATAATTCTCTACGTAGTCTTCGTCATCGGTGGGTATCGTTTCTGTCTCCGCCAACGCCGTAGAGTCTATATTCACATCGAGCGAGCTGAGGTCGCTGTTGGTCGTGGTGCTCGACGCCGAGCCTGTGGATGTCCCACCGGCTGAATTGCCGCCTGTGGTAATGTTGGTGTATTCCTCAAGCAGGTCGCTGTCCGACCCGCATGCCACAAGCAGCAATCCGGCTGCTATGATGGCCATCAAAGTTTTTGCTTTCATCATCTTCGCTTCTTCACGTTAATAACCTAATTATTGTCTCATGGCAAAGTTAGGTATCTGCCCATATCTATGCAAAAATATTCAATGAAGGGGCGGAAAAACAAGGTGAATGGGTAAATAATTGGTGGGTGGTGGGTATTCATTAGTAGGATAATAGAATAAAATGACGGTAAATATCAGTTTTTAACAAAACATTTGTTCTATTCATTTCCTTTTTTGTACTTTTGTGAAAGAAAAGTCCCGTTAGTACAGAAGCCGTTTCTGTGTCATATATGGCAAGACTAAATACGAACTCAGACCTTGATCCAGTCAATCTACTGCAACGTCTATCCCACGAGGATGAGGCAGCTTTTGAGATAATATTTGCTAAGTATTATCCTAAAGTTCATGCGTTTGCTTTGGGCTTGCTCAAAGAAGACGACGATGCCGATGATTTGACCCAACTGGTTTTTATCAAGGTTTGGGAGCGCCGGCTACGCATGGGCGAGGTCAAGGATTTAGATTCTTATTTATATCGAATCACCAAGAACAGTTTCTTAGACTTAATTGAACAGAAGCAAAAGCGACAAGGTGTTTCTACGATTGACCGCATTACGGACATCCCCTCCCGTGAGTCAACCATAGACGACATCGCTGCCGAAGAGTTGAAGTTGCTGGTTGACATGGTTGTCGAGAACATGTCAGAGCAGCGTCGCAGGGTGTTTGTCTTAAGCCGTGAACAGGGAAAGACCAATCAAGAGATTGCCGACGAACTGGGTATCAGTAAGAAAACGGTAGAGAATCACCTTTATCTTGCATTACAGGAACTGCGGAAGGTAATAAGCCTCTTCTTATTAATTGTTAATGGATTGGGGGTTCTTTGAACAAATACCGTCATAAGAAGTAAAATGAGTGGCATGGACAACAAAGATAAAATCATCGATTACTTTTTCCACCATAAGGTGTCAAGACCCCTAAGAGAACGGGTCTTCAGCCTTTTGCTGCGTCATCAAGCAGATGACGGGCAAGATGCCGCACTGCGCAAACTGTGGGATGAAAGTGGGAATGAGGCAGTCGATCTGGGTGAAATGGCCACCCGGTGGAATGCGACTAAGCAAGCCGCAGGCTTGTCTTCTGTGCCTCCGAGGCTTGAAGTGGTAAAGAAGCGTCAGTTAAAGTTGTATCTCTATGCCGCCTCGCTGCTGTTGCCGTTATTGTCTATAGGCTTTGCCGTTTATTGGTATAAGGAGTCGCAGCGACAGATGGAGATGCTGGCCCAGGTCAAGATGCTTCAGGTTTCTACAGATTACGGGCAGAAGCGCGTTGTTGTCTTGCCCGACAGCAGTAAAGTTTGGCTCAATGCAGGCTCGGTGTTGGTCTATCCTTCTTCTTTCCTTTCGTCCGAACGTAAGGTGTTCTTATCGGGCGAAGGATATTTTCAGGTAACCAAAAACCACAAGCCATTCTTGGTTTCTACCAATTATTTGCAGATGAAGGTATTGGGCACCACGTTCAATGTCAGGAGCTACACGGGTGCCCCACAGGTTAGCGTCACGCTCCATACCGGCAAATTGCAGGTGTCGGTCTTAAACTCTTCGACCATTGACCCGTGTGTGCTTACCCCTAATCATCGTTTTGTGTATAAGCCGTTAACCGGTGAAGGCAAGATGAGTGCTGTCACCGCGGGTAGCGAATTGCAGTGGCGAGACAATGTCTTGGTGATTCCGAATTTAACCCTGTCAGAAACATTGGAGGAGATTGAGCGCACCTATAACGTCAAATGTCATCTTCTGACGCCACGGTATGGCAGTCAGCGACTCCGTGCCCATTTTAATAAGGATGAGCATCTTGACACCGTGTTGGAAGTTATCAAGGTCCTGATTCCTGGTATTAGTTACGAGATTGTGGGAAAAGATGTCTACCTGAAGTAGTAGGCATCTTTTTCTGGCTTTCATGCCCACGTTTCGTTGTTGACATAATTTAACACACCCGCCTTGGGTGTTTTATTATTTTATGCCGTCTCTGATTATATACTAACCAAATCTGCCGTGTATGCATAGTAAGAACAATCAAGTACTAAAGTTGACGCTGGGACTGCTGTTAGTTGGGGCAGTCTCGGCAAATGCCCAAAAGGTATCCTTCAATGGCGAGCGCTTGTCTCTGTCCAAGGCTTTTGAGCGTATTGAGTCGTTGTCGAAGTATAAAATCGAGTACAATGCCTCGCAGTTGAACGTAAACCGTGTGGTTACCTTAAATCAAAAGAACAAAGACGTACTCGAGGTGGTGGGCGACTTGCTGAAAGGGTCGGGTTTCACCTATACCGTGAATGGCAACTATATTCTTGTAAAACCCGCGCAGCAACAGGCCAAGAAGTCCACTAAGGTGGAAGGCGTGGTCAAAGACGCTGCTGGCGAGCCGGTGATTGGTGCCACCGTCATGCAGTCTGGGACGCGCAACGGTACTGTTACCGACATCGACGGGCGCTTTGTCATCGATGTTCCGGAAGGAGCTATGCTTACCGTTTCTTATTTAGGCTACAAGGACATTACCACCAAGGCTTCCGCCAACATGAATATTTCGATGGAAAGTTCGGTAGAGGCGTTGGACGAGGTTGTGGTCGTGGGATATGGTACCCAGAAAAAGGCCAACCTCACGGGATCGGTGTCACAGGTGAAGATGGATGAGGTACTGGGCGACCGACCTGTTGTCAGCGTTGCCTCTGCCCTTCAGGGAGCCATGCCCGGTCTTACCATCGGTGGCGGTTCTGGCCCTGGTGTTGCCAAGTCTGTCAACATTCGTGGTGCCGTTTCTATTAACGGTGGTTCTCCGCTCGTGCTGATAGATAATGTAGAGGGCGACCTCAGTTCGCTCAATCCCGAGGATATCGAGAGTGTCACCGTTCTCAAAGACGCTGCCAGCTCAGCCATCTACGGCGCGCGTGCCGCGGGAGGCGTGGTATTGGTAACGCTCAAGCATCCACAGTCTGGCGAGCGTTTCTCTGTCAATTACAATTTCAATGTGGGTTGGGAAGACGCTTACAACTACATCAAGCAGGCCTCACTCACCGAGTATCTCGATGGCTATCTTGAGGCTGGATACTCCAACTCTTATTGGGCTGGCAATGGCGAAGTGTCTAAATGGCGCGACTACTTGGCACAGTATAAGAAAGATCCCAGTTCGCTGGCTACTGTGGGCGACGGCATCTTCAAGGATACCGACGGCAAAGTGTATTGGCTGAGCGAAAACCAGTTGGCCAAGAACATCATGTCTACCGGTTCGATCACTAAGCACAACATCACCGTTTCTGGTGGAACCGACAGGATCAGGTATCGCATCTCGGGCAGTCTCAACCGTGAAAACGGCCCCTTGGTTACCAAGAAAGACATGTTCCGCCATAAGACTATCAACGGTTTCGTCTCGGCCGACGTGCTCAAGTGGTTTACCCAGGAGGCCACCATCTCGTATGCCACCACCACCCGCACCAATCCAGAGAACATCGGGAATATGTATGGTTTCTACACCTCTCGACTCATCAACTATTATCCCGAGGGCAATATTCCCGCGGAAATCTTGGGCACCAACGAAGACTTACCCTCACAGACGCCGTTCAACATGATTACCTATGCGCCGGTGTCTCATCATGAGCGCTCTATTCCCCGTATCTCTCTGCGCTCCATCATTAAGCCTCTGGCCGGATGGACCATCACCGGAGAGTACACCTATGATCGCAACGACGTCAATTATAGTTTCTATTCCGGACGTTTCCGCTTTGCCGATGTGCAGCTTACACCTAAGTATTCTACCGAGATAGGGCAAGACTTCTATCGCCAGTACGATACCACCACCAAGTACAACGCGCTCAACATCTTCAGCAACTACGAGCATACGTGGGGCAAACACAATTTCAAGGCGATGGTCGGTTTCAACCAGGAGAAGTCATACTATCGTTATTTTTATGCCAATGGTCTGGCCCAGGCCACGCCGAGCGTACCCTCGTTTGCCGGTGCCACGGGTGAGAAGACCATCATCGACCAGTATTCAGAGTACACCATCCGCAGTGGCTTTGCCCGTCTCAACTATGCCTTCGCCGACCGCTACCTCCTTGAGCTCAACGGCCGCTACGATGGCTCGTCAAAGTTCCCCAAAGACCACCGCTTCGGTTTCTTCCCTTCTGTCAGCGTAGGTTGGCGTATGGGGCAGGAGTCTTTCATGAAGTGGTCACACTCATGGCTCGACGATTTCAAGATTCGCCTGTCTTACGGTTCGGTGGGCAACCAGCGTATCGACCCGTATCGGTTCACGCCTACCATGACGGTGTCGAGCACCGGAACCTATGTTCTCGATAATGGTGGCAAGACCACATATATCACCTCACCGGGGTTGGTGAGCAGCAATTTCACTTGGGAAAATGTAAAGACCTTCAATGTGGGCTTCGACCTCTATGCTTTCAACAACCGCCTGACCACCACCTTCGACTGGTATAGCCGCAAGACCACAGGCATGCTGGCTGCCGGCATCGAAATCCCTGACGTGGTAGGCACCAGTGCCCCACTGCAGAATGTTGCCGACATGCGCAACAATGGATGGGACCTGAACATCACCTGGCGCGACCGCATTGGCGACTTCAGCTATCGCATTGGTTTCAATATCTACGACAGCCAAGCCAAGATTACCAAATATAACAACGAGTCTGGCTTGCTCTCCGATTAT
This sequence comes from Bacteroidota bacterium, assembly GCA_023425865.1. Lineage (GTDB taxonomy): Bacteria > Bacteroidota > Bacteroidia > Bacteroidales > Bacteroidaceae > Prevotella. Next base: position 44,950 of record JAFABV010000080.1, read on the forward strand.
TATGTAGGCCAGAAGATTGGCGAAATCTGGGGTTATGTGGCCGACGGCTATTACTCCATCGACGACTTCAACCTCGATGATGCCAAGAAAGGCGTATGGACCCTGAAGGAGGGTGTGACCCGCATCAACGGTTTCAATCCGCAGCCCGGCGACATGAAGTTCAAGGACCTCGACGACGATGGCGTCATCACCGTGGGCGAGGGCACCGTTTCCAAACCCGGCGACCGCAAGATCATCGGCAACAACGCCTCACGCTATCAGTTTGGTGCCAGTCTGGGTGCCACGTATCGCGGCTTCAGCTTAGACATACTCCTCCAGGGTGTGGGCAAGCGCGATTATTGGCTTGGTGGCGCGGCCATCTTCCCCTTTGCTGGCGCGGGTGCCGGTGACGCTGTTTTCCAGCCGCTTTATTACAACCAGACCGATTATTGGACAGCCAAAAGCTATGATCCCGAAAGCCCCGACTATATGGTGGCTACCAATCCCAATAGCACGCTCTTCCGTATCTATGACCAGGGCAACAACGTGGGCTCAAACACACGTGTGAGCGACCGTTACCTGCAGAATGCGGCCTATCTCCGCATCAAAAACCTCACCCTCTCTTATACCTTACCGAAAGTGTGGGTTAGAAAAGTGCTGATGCAGGATGCCAAAGTCTATCTGAGCATCGAAAACCTGGCCACTTTCAGTCACCTGCCCAAGGGCTACGACCCCGAAGGAACCTCTGCCGGGTCAGCTACCAATGTGCTCAGTAATGGCATCTCTTGGACCTACCCCTACTATCGTACTATATCATTAGGTGCCAGTCTCACGTTTTAACCATTAGCTCATTATGATGAAAAAATATATTATACCGTTGGTATTTTCTCTTTTTACGCTGGCTTCATGCAACGACAACTTTTTGGAGAAATACCCCATTACTGACCTGACAGAAGAAAACGCGTTTAACGAAAGCGATAATTTCAAGGCGTTTATCAATCCTTGTTATGAGATGTTTACCAACACCACCATCCGCACCAGCGTAAACACAAGCTACCTGAACTCGCTATTCTATGGTGACATGTATGGCGGATTGGTGACCTATCGCGACAATATGCGCAACCCCTACGCCTATGAGACCGTTACCCCAACCTCGGATGGCGGTGGGTGGAATTTCAGCTATATCCGTAGAATCAACATCTTGCTGAGTCACCTCGACAACGGAAGCCTCACAAAAGAACAGGCCGACCACTGGCGTTCAGTCGCTTATTTCTTCTCGGCTTATTGGTATATGGAGCTTGTCGACCGTTTCGGTGATGTGCCATGGGTCAATAAGGTGCTGTCTGAAAGTGATGAGGCTACCTACGGTCCCCGCACGCCAAGGGCAGAGGTGGTAGACAGCATTATCTACCGTCTTGAATATGCCATCGACCATATTGGCAAGCAAGACGATGGAGACAACACCATCACGGCCAACGCGGTGAAGGCCGCCCTGTCGAGATTCCTCCTCCGTGAGGGCACATGGGCCAAATACCATGGGCTGCAAGAGCCTTACCAGACCTACCTGCAGAAATGTATGAAGGTGTCGGCCGAGTTGATGGCCGACTATCCAACCCTTTACAAGGGTGGCGGTACCGAGAAAGAACCCGCTACGGGCTATGGTGAGCTGTGGACAACAGAAAAGCTCCAGGGGGTTCCTGGGGTAATCTTGGCCAAGGAGTTTGTCGATAACGTGTTGATGCACCGCTTCAACGACTTTGAGCATATTGCCGCCAATGCCGCCGATGTGCCTCAGTACACCGTGGACATGTTTCTCATGAAGAACGGCTATCCCATCGGAAACCCGCGCTCGGGTTATCAGGGTGGTAAGGGTAAGGACATGTGGGGCACGTTTGCTGACCGCGACCCACGCCTGTATCAGAACATCCAGCCTCCCTACGTTGTGGCCGACAATAATGGCGCGGTAGACAATGTCAATACCTTCCGTACTTGGAAGTTCCTCAACGCCGGCGACAAAAATCAGGGGCATGTCGTGACAGAGGAAGAAGCGGCCAAATACCGTTACTATATCGATTATATGGGGCTCAACGCCAAGGCCGTGAGAGGCGGAGCGTTTGGTGGTGAAGGCATGAAGCGGCTGCCGGGACAGAACTGGGGCGCCGTGCTGACACCCGTCAGCCCCAATCTGACGACCGACAACCGTGTGGCCTACATGCGTAGCCGTACAGGCTATTACTTCTGGAAGAACTACGACATGTGGGAGTTCTCTACCGGCAGCTCGGCTTACTGCACTTCCGACAAGCCCATCTTCAAAATAGAGGAAGTCATGCTCAACTATGCTGAAGCCGCATGGGAGCTTGGACAGTTCGACCAGGGTGTGGCCGACCGCACCATCAACAAACTGCGCGAACGCTCAGGAGTGGCTAAGATGGTGGTTGCCGATATCAACGAGAGTTTCGATCCCAATCGCGACAAGGGCAATGCGCCTTGGTGGACCGGCAAGGGTGGCAAGTTTGGCAACTACAACGTAGACCCGGTGCTGTGGGAAATACGCCGAGAGCGTCAGATCGAGTTGTTTGGCGAAGGTTTTGCCTTCTATGATATCCGTCGATGGGCAAAGGCGGCCTATTACGTCAACCGTCAGCCCTGCGGCCTGTGGACCACGGCCAAGGACAACATCTATGCCCCACGTAACAACGCCTACACCGGACAGTTTGTAAACTATGAAGCCATACAGAAGGACGGTCAGGCCAGTGCCGAAAACAACAGCGTAGGCAGCGGCTGGATCTATACCTATGAGAGCCCACTCACCAAAGGTGGATGGTTGGATACCTATTATCTCATGATGGTGCCCACAAGTCAGATTGTGCTCAATCCGCAGTTGACGCAGAACCCTGGCTATAACGAACTATTTGGTTTATCACAATAATTATGTCAAATCTAAAACTTCGAAATACACTCTGCCTGACGGGGGTCGCCGCTTTTGCGGCGATGCCTGTTATGGCTAAACAACAAGCTAAGCCCAATGTGATCTATATCATGTGCGACGACATGGGATATGGTGACTTGGGCTGCTATGGACAGCGTTACATTCACACGCCCAACATCGACCGCTTGGCGGCCGAGGGTATGCGCTTTACCCAAGCCTATGCCGGCGCGCCGGTGAGCGCGCCGTCGCGGGCCTCGATGATGACGGGGCAGCACACGGGGCATACCGAGGTCAGGGGCAACAAAGAATATTGGACCAATGCGCCTCGTGTGCGCTATGGCGTCAACGACGAATATGCGGTCGTGGGCCAGCATCCCTATGATGCCAACCACGTCATTGTGCCCGAAATCATGAAGGACAACGGCTACCGTACAGGTATGTTCGGCAAATGGGCCGGAGGATACGAGGGCTCTGTCTCCACGCCCGATAAGCGTGGCATAGACGAGTTTTATGGGTACATCTGTCAGTTCCAGGCTCATCTGTATTTCCCCAACTTCCTCAACGAGTACAGTCGTGAGCGGGGCGACACGGCAGTGCGTCGCGTCGTGCTCACCGACAATATCGGCTACCCCATCTTTGGCAAAGACTATGCCCGGCGGCCGCAGTATTCGGCCAAGCTCATACATGAGCGCGCCCTGCAGTGGCTCGACCGTCAGGATGGCGAGCACCCCTTCTTTGGTATTTTTACCTATACGCTTCCTCACGCCGAACTGGCACAACCCGACGACTCGTTGCTCGAATATTATAAGGATAAGTTTTTTGTGGACAAGACCTGGGGCGGAAGCGAGGCAAGCCGATACAATGCCGTGGAGCATACCCATGCACAGTTTGCGGCCATGATTACCCGACTCGACCAGTACGTGGGCCAGGTGCTCGACAAGTTGCGTGAGAAAGGACTTGACAACAACACCATTGTGATCTTCACCAGCGACAACGGACCTCATGAGGAGGGTGGGGCCGACCCCGAATTCTTCGGAAGAGACGGTAAGTTGCGCGGCCTGAAGAGACAGTGTTACGAGGGGGGCATACGTATTCCCTTCATTGTCAAGTGGCCGGGACATGTGGCCGCGGGGACTACCAACGACCTTCAAGTGGCGTTCTACGACCTGATGCCCACCTTCTGCGACCTCGCGGGAGTGAAAAACTATGAGAAGCGTTACCGCAGCAAGAAACTGAAGACCGATTATTTCGACGGCATATCCTTTGCCCCGTCGTTGTTGGGCAAGGCACAACAGCAAAAGCACTCGCACCTCTATTGGGAATTTTCAGAAACCAACCAGATTGGGGTGCGCATGGGCGACTGGAAGCTGGTGGTGGTAAAAGGCGAGCCACGCCTGTACAATCTGGCCACCGACTTGCACGAAGACCACAACGTGGCTGCCCAACATCAAGATGTAGTCAAGCAGATGGTAGATATTATCTATGAAGAACACGTCGACAACCCACTGTTCCCAGTGACGCTGCCGAAAAAGTAGTAGATGGCCTCTCCCGTGAGGGAGGGGCTTTTTTATTTCTGAAAAATGCTGATGAGCGCCCACACCATGGCGATGATGAGGGCTATGCACCCCACGATGGCAGCGGCAAAGGTCCATGCCTTGCGGTTCACCTCTTTGGTGATTTGCTCGTCGCCTTCGATAAAACCCTCTATCAGGCGCATATTGCGAGCGTAAGGCTTACTGAACACATCTAACAGGTCGCCCACAAAAAAGGGGATGAGACCTAAGGCCACATCTTTCAGCACGTTGTACACAATGGCCAACGATAGCGGCACCGACCGCACCACCGTCAGGCTGAACCACACGAAGGGCACGGCCAGCAGTGCCGACACCATGTCGCCCCATCCGCCGGGCACCACACCCAGCAGCGGGTCGATGTAGTACCGGTCCATCCACTGTGCCACGCGCGCCAAGCCTTTATACCATTTATTTTGGCGCATCTGGTGGGCTGGTGAGTTGGTGGGTTGGTTCGTAGGTGGGCTGGTGGGTTGATGGGTTGGGTTGTTGGGAGTTGGTGACATGGCTTATGGTTTATTTTTTGTTGCGCTTATCTTCATCGTCATACGTTCAAGATCTCCTCGGGTGTTTCCACGATAGTCGCCGCTCCATGTTCCATGAGAAACTCCCGGTCCTTAAATCCCCAGGACACGCTGATGCAGGGCATGCCGCAGTTGCGCGCTGTCATGATGTCCACCTCACTGTCGCCCACATAAACTGCCCCGTCGTCACTGGCCCCTAACTCTTCCAATGCCTTGCGCACGGTGTCGGGTGCCGGCTTGCGCCTAATGCCCAAGGCCTCCTGCTCGCCGATGGCCACCGGCACCAACGCGCCGAAATAATGCGTGCATAGCTGCTTGGTCGCCGCGTCAAGTTTGTTGCTCACCACCGCTACCTTTCTGCCGGCCTCTTTCAGCGCAGTCAGCATCTCCATGATTCCCGGGTAGGGTGCCGTGGTATCGAAGCCATGCGCCAGGTAGTGACTGCGGAAGGTGGCCAGCACCTCCTCAAATCTTGCGTTGGCAGTACCGCCCGGTACCGCCCGTTCCATCAGTTTGCGCACCCCGTTGCCCACAAAACGCCGCACCTCCTCGGTGCTGTGTTCGGGCATGTCGCATGATCTCAGCGCATAGTTCGTGCTTGCCGTCAAGTCGGCTAATGTGTTAAGCAGTGTGCCGTCGAGATCAAAGATATATGTATTGTATTTCATCTTGTCGGTGTTGTTATCCGTTCAGTCTTTCTTCTGTCGGCAAAATTACCCTAAAAATCACGGGCAACCAAAAGAAATGCGAAAAAGGTTTTGTTGTTCAGGCTTTCGTGTCATAAGGCCTCACGCCGTCTATGGTGTTTGCGACGCCATGTGGTGGGGCGATGTGTGCTTAGCACTGCCCCCCAAGGCCCTATGCTCGCGGCATCACGATGGTAGCCTCATGCCAGCGCCATGTCTTCGCTTGACGCATCTACCCGAGGCATCGCATGATTCTATACAAAACCATCGCATGATTCTATACAAAACCATGTTATCATTTAATATAGAACCATCGGATGATTTTATATTGAACCATTCGTCCTTCACCCGTGTAACATCTTATCGTTCTCCCCGAAATATAAAAGCGTCAGGGCGTTAGTGACGTTTCTTATAGGTGTGGAGGCAGCTTCTTCAGCGGTGTCATAGCCTCCCATAAACCGTCTGAGGGCTACCCAAGCCAGCTTCGCTTTCTTGGATAACCCTCAGCTATTGGGCAGTGCCTCTCCGCGGCAGTGCACGGAGGGGCTTGCTCAAGAGTGGTGTTTACCAGATGTGTGCACGCTTGTTCTTGGCGAGATACATCTTGTTGCCCTTTTTCACGTTGAAGGCATCGTACCAGGCATCGATATGGGGTAGGGCGCCATTGACACGCGCTAAATTGGGTGAGTGGACGTCTGAGGTGACGATGTATTTGACGTACTCGTCGGTGGCATTTGAGGCCCATACACGTCCCCAGGCCAAGAAGAAGCGCTGCTCGGGGGTAAACCCGTCGACTACACCTAAGTTCTTCTCTTTCTTGGCGTTCTGCAACGCGCGGAAGGCAATGTTCAGACCACCGTTGTCGCCAATATTTTCACCGAGGGTCTGCAGGCCGTTGACCTTCACGCCGGGCAGTGCCTCGAAGGCCGAGAAGTAGTCGGCCAGCACCTTGGTACGGGCGTTGTAGTTTGTCTTGTCTTGCGCTGTCCACCAGTTGCGCTGGTTGCCGGTCTTGTCGAATTGCGAGCCTTGGTCGTCGAAACCGTGGCTCATCTCATGGCCGATGACACCGCCGATGGCACCATAGTTCACCGCGTCATCGGCCTCGGGGTCGAAGAACGGCGGCTGGAGAATGGCTGCCGGGAAGCAAATTTCGTTGGTCGTGGGGTTGTAGTAGGCGTTGACCGTCTGGGGTGTCATGCCCCATAGCGTCTTGTCCACCTTCTTGTTTACCGTGCGGGCGATGTAGTCGTCGGTAGCCCAGCGGCCCACCTGCTGCAGGTTGGTATAGAGCGAGAGGCTGTCGCTGATCTGCAGGCCGCTATAGTCTTTCCACTTGTCGGGGTAGCCAATCTTGATGATGAAGTTAGAGAGCTTGTCTTTGGCCTGCTCCTTGGTGGCATTACCCATCCACTGTGCCTCGTCTATGCGCTGTGCGAGGGCTGTCTGCAGGTTGTGTACGAGTTCGAGCATACGTTTCTTGGAAGTCTCGGGAAAGTATTTCTCCACGTAGAGCTTGCCGATGGCTTCACCCAGCACGCCACTCACCAACGACACGGCACGCTTCCACCGCGGACGGTCTTGCTGTACGCCGGTTCTTACGCTGCTGAGCTTGAAGGCCTCGGCACGGAATGCGTCGCTCAACTGGCTGGCCGCACCCGATATCACCTTGGCTTCAGCATACGACTTCAGGTCGTCGAGCGAGGCTTCGGCCAATATTTTCTCCACCTCGTGGATAGGTTCGGGCTGTCCCACGTCTATCTTGTCGAAGGCGGGAAATCCGCTGGCCAAGAACACATTGCCCCAGTCTATGCCCGGGAAATCGTTTACCAAGTCGGCATAACTCATCTTGTGGTAGTTGGCATCGATGTCGCGTAGCTTCACCCTGTCGTAGCTTACTTGGGCGATGCGGGTCTCGATGGCGAGTACGGCTTCCATCTTCTGCTGGGCGGTAGCCTCGTCGCTGCCCGTGAGCTTAAATAGGTTTTTGATATACTCCTTATAGGCATCGAGCACGCGTTTGTTTTGTCCGTCGGTGGCAAGATAGTAGTCGCGCGTGCCCAGTCCGAGTCCTCCTTGTCCCACGCTCACAAGGTTCCAGTCGGCGTTGCGCATGTCGGAGCCACATCCAAGGCCATACATCATGGTGCTCTCACCGTTTCGGTCGAGCTGCGCCGTGACGAGTTGGTATTCCTTGCGGTTGCGTATGGCGGCAATCTTGTCGAGGGTAGGTTTGATGGGAGCCCAGCCTTCGCGGTTGAGGCGCGCGCTGTCCATCATCAGGTTATACAGCGACCCGATCTTCTGTCCGAGCGAGCCCTTGGCCTGCGGTGTGGCGGCGTATTGCAGGATGAGTTCCTGGATGCGTGTCTGGTTGAGTTCATAGAGGTCGGTGAAAGCGCCGTTGTCTGAGTGCTCGGCATCTAAGGGGTGGCTCTTGAGCCATCCACCCGCGGCATACTGGTAGAAATTGTCACCCGGGCGCACCGAGGTGTCGAGGTTGCTGGGGTCGATGCCCGACTTGAGGCCTTGCGCGAACGCACCTGTGGCGGCCAAGGTCATGGTTAATAATAGTACTTTTCTTTTCATTGACTGTATATCTAAAGTGTGAATATCCTCACAATGGTTTAATCCTAATGGTGCTACAAAACTACAGTAAAAAGTTGGATAATGGCAGTAGTTTCCTCATTATCTTCATATCATTCTGATGGTTTTAGACTGAATGCATCATTCTGCCACGTGTCATGGCGACCATGTTCCATACCGCCATTTCCTACCACATATAGGGAAATCCGTACCAGAACTTAGGGAAATACCGTTGCTCGTATAACTGATAACCCCTATCTTTGCCACAGAACAACAGCGAACAGTTCATAAAATATCAACCCCAATTAAAATATACGGCTATGAAACGATTGATGATGATTCTGGCAATGATGGTCGCGATAGCAACCTCTGCCTCAGCAATGTCATACGAACAGGCAAGGCGCGAAGCCCTTTTCTTGGCAGACAAGATGGCTTATGAGTTGCGTCTTTCTGACGCGCAATACGAGGCCGCCTATGAGGCCAACCTCGACTACCTGATGTCGCTCGACAGTCGTGGAAGGGTTTACGGCTCGACTTGGAGCACACGCAACTCACTGTTGCGCATCGTGTTGGCTCCTTGGCAGTATGCCGCATACGCTGCCGCCGACTATTTCTTCCGTCCGGTGTATTGGGTGAGCGACACATGGCGATGGCGCATCTACGACCGCTATGACCGAGCACGTTTCTACCGCTCTTATCCCTCGGCTTACAAGAGCTATCGTGGTGGCAGGCATTTAGGATGGTACAAGAACCGCAACTGGTACAAGCCCGAGCGTCCAAAAGACTGGAACAGGGGCAAGGTGTACAAGGAGCGTGCCAAGGTGAACAAAGAGCGCGAGAAGGCCTTCCGTAAGATGGAGAAAGACCGTCGCCACTTTGAAAAGGATATGCGCAAGGGTTCGCGTGGCCATGGTCACGACAAATGGTAATGACACCGGACGACGGGTGACCGTTGTTACCAAGCAACAAGAAACTAAAAGGGGGGCGCAAGGCAGTGAGAAGCCTTGCGCCCCCCTTTTAGTTTGCCTTGGTTGTGGGTGGCTTGGTGCGGGCAGTGGTTCTGTACTGCGCTATGCTTTTTCCTATCGTCTGTAGGGAAATCCTACCTCGCGTTTAGGCGATTACCTTTGCGTGGCTCGTATGCAAGGGCTATCTTTGCGGTATAAACCAAGAGAGTTACATATCCTATTGTAGAACCTATAATACAGAGAACGATGAAGAAGCTGATGATTCTGGCCATGATGGTTGCGATAGCAACATCGGCCGCCGCCATGACATACCGCGAGGCCAAGCGCGAGGCCCTGTTCCTCGCCGACAAGATGGCCTACGAGCTCAACCTGACCGACGAGCAGTATGAGGCCGCTTATGAGATTAACCTCGACTACCTGATGTCTGTCGACAGTCGTAGTCATGTGTACGGCGACTATTGGGCCCGTCGCAATCGTCTGCTTCGCACCGTCTTCGACCCCTGGCAGTACAGCGCTTATCTGGCCGCTTCCTACTTCTACCGCCCGCTTTACTGGGCCGGCAATTCCTGGCAGTGGCGCATCTACAGTCGCTATGACCGTGGTCGGTTCTATCGCAGCCATCCTGTGGCCTATGTGAGTTATCGTGGTGGCCGTCCGGTGCGCTATTACGAATCTCGCACATGGGGCCGTCCGGCCAGAGTCTACGGCTACGACCGCGGTCGCCGCCATTATGACGGCTATTCATACGGTTCGCGTCATGACAACGGCCGCCGCCACTTCGGCAACGGTGGCTGGGACAACGGCCATCACAGGCACCACGGCCATTGATGCCGTAGGGGCATGCGGCAACCGAGGTCACACACCTATTTATATATATCCCACGACAAACCAGTCGGGCAGTCTCTCTCAAGGGTGAATACTCAGCAATGGGCATTCACCCGTTATATTATTGTGGCTACCCGGATGTCGGGCCAATGGTCAATCGCACTGCCTAATCGTCGCCCATCCCGTTGTATGGCTCTTCACCGGCCATGCTATCTCATCTTCCTGCGTAGCCTAAGGGCGGGTACGGCGATGTCGGCCTGCCAGCCTGCCACGCGATGGATAAGACGCGACAGCGCCTTGCGATAGTCGTCGGGATAGCTCAGCGTGAGGACGTACCAGCAACGGCCACGGCGCACATAGCGGCTGAGACAACTGTAACGCTCTGTGCCGGGCAGGGGGCGCAGGGTGGTGAAGTGGGGCCGTGGGTCGTCCACCGTGCAGGCTGGCACCACCCTGCACTCGATAACGATGTTGATGTTGCGGGCATGGTAGTCGAAACGCACGTGTCCGATGCCGAAACTGTCGTTCTGCTCGCGCTCGAAGAAGCTGGGGTAGGGCACCCGGTAGCCGAAGTCGGGGTCGGTGTATTCGTCGAAGGCGATGTAGTTCATGGCCTCGGCAAACTGCTCCGTGGACGGCCGCTCGTCTCTGGGCTGGATACACAGCTCACCGAGTGTACCCAGCAACAGCAGCATGAGGAATATCGGCAGCAGGCGTTTCATGAGTGATAATGAAGCATGAAGGATGAACTTGTATGGTGTACCATGTCCTGCACCTCCCGTAGCGCAAGCTAATTTTGAATTTTGAATTTTGAATTTTGAATTGCTAAAGAATCCCCGTCTGCGTGTCCTTGTTTTGCATTTTCTTCTCGATGTCGCGATATTTGCGGCCTCGGTTCAGCTTCCACGCCAGTCCGATGGTCACCATGTTGCCGAGGTTGTTGCTGCGTATCACCATCGTCTTGCGCACATACCGGTTGAGCACTTCGCTGCGGTCGATCTCCGGATTGTCTTGCAGCGGATGCTGCCAGTGCAGCTTCAGCTCCAGGTTGCCCATGCGGTAGCTGCACGTGAGGTAGGTGACCATGCCCTGGTTGCCGTGCATCTCACCCTCTACAAACTCCCACCCGTTGTCGGCATAGGCCGTGAGCGTCCATCGTCCCAGCATGGCCTGTGCCGAGCCTCCGTAGTTGTAGGTCGTGAGGTCGTGGTGATAGTCGTCGCCCCGGTTGCAGAACCGGTAGATGCCGGCGTAGGCCGAGACCGTGAGTTTCTGGTCGATGAGGTCATAGCGCATGGTACCCATGGCATAGTACATGTTGATGGCAGGCTGGTTTTTCTGGGTGTAGTAGAACTGGTTGTCGGCTGACCGGCTGTAGCTGGCCATGTTGGGGTTGTGGTTCAGGCGACACTCTGCGTCGGCTCCGAGCGTGAGCCGCGGCCGGGTGTAGGCCAGTCGCAACCGGTGCGTCGTCACGCGGTTGGGCTCGAGGTCAGGATTTCCCACCGTCCACTCGCGACTGTTCTGCCTGATGCGCGTGTCGCTGATCATGGCGATGCGCGAGATATACTGGCTCACCTCAAAGCTGTAGCGCAGGCTCCAGGGCTCGGCGATGGTCCACGTGAGCGTTGCTTTGGGGCGCCAGAGCCAGTAGTGGTAACGGTAGCTGCCCTGCCGGTAGCGCTCGTGGCTCACGCCCGTGCCGGCCACGAAGCCCAATGGCCCCAAGTGGCCCTTGGCCTCGCCGAAAAGGTAGAGGCTGGCGTTGTGCATGCGGTTCACCGACAGCACGTCGCCCTCGTAGCTGTTGCGGGTGTATTTCAGGCTGTGGCGCAGTCCCGTCGACAGGTTGAGCCGTTTCAGTCGGTTCTCGTAGATGGCCTCGGTCATGACTGACCACGTGCTGCCGTCCACGTCGTAGGCGTAGGCCCCGCCCTCGTCGGCGTAGCTGTGGCTGCGCGTGGCGATGGCAGTGGCCACGGTGTTGGCGGTGAGTGTCTGGTGACTGCCCAACTCGTGCGAGAAGTAGAGGTCGAGCGACGGCGCGCTGCTGCGGTCGCGGTTGCGGCTGCTGGTCAGGGTGCCGGTGCCCCGTTCGCTGACCAGCATGTCGTACCAGCCACCGGGATTATGGTCGAAGGCGGCCGACAGCGTGGCCTGGAAGACGTACGATGCCGAGTCGGCGAGGTTGCATTTCAGGTCCACTGTGTGGCTGTAGTTGCGTCTGCGGCTTTGCAGCACCTCGCGGGTGAGCACGTCGTGCGTGCCGTCGGTGAGCAGGTAGTCGGCCTCCTCGCGGTAGTCGTTGTTCCTGAAGTCGGTATAGTTGAAATCGTAGGCCAGTCCCACCTCGGCCTTGCCGCGGTTCATGCGGGCGTAGACGGCGTTGTCGCCGCGGCGTGTCGTCAGCGCGTCTGTCAGGTCGAGACCCATGGTGTAGCCCTTGTCGGCCCGCGCCGTCTTGATGTCGATGACGTAGGCGATGCCCTCGCCGTAGCGCACACCGGGGTTGTCGATGACGTTGATGTGTCTCACCCGTTGCGGGTCGAGCGTCAGCAGGTCGGCCTTCGAGGCCAGCGTGCCGTCGATGCGCAGCTGCACCGCGCCCTGGTTGCCCAGCGTCGTCACGGTGTGCATCACCTCATCGATGCGCAGCGTGGCCAGGTCGAGCTTGGCCAGCAGACTGTAGCCGTTGGTCGATGCCGCCTTCTGTGCCTCGGTGGGCACCAGCAGCCGGCCGTCGGCCTTCTGTGTCACGCGGGCGGCCTTGACGTTCACCTCCTCCAGTTGCACGGCCTTGTCGTCCTGGGCCCAGACCCCAAGAGGCAGCATTGCGGCTGCCAGCATCCATCCTTTGCAATACATGGTCATTCGTTTTTTTTAACGCAAAGGTAGGGCGGCATGGGGCGAAGGCACAAAAAAAGAGTCTGACATCTACCTGACATTTCATGTCGGCCGATGTTCAGACTCGTATATGTCGCTGATTGTAAATCGATTGTCAGTCTTCTTGCAAACGGTAGTCCTTGCCCCGGTCAGAGACGATTCTCATCCCTCCATGTGCCTCCACCACGGGCTTGAGGCGCCTGACGAGGGTGTAAAGCGTCTCGCTGGCGTCGGGCTTGCGGGGCCAGAGCGCGTCGCAGATCTCTTGTTTAGAGAGGCGGTGGTCCTCGGCCCTGAAAAACATCGCCATGAGTTGCTGCTGCATGGGTGTCAGCGCCACGGGCTGCCGGTTCAGGTCGTAGAAATGGGCCTGTGTCTCATTCATCATCATGCCACCCACCACGATCATGCCTTGTCGGCGCTGTCTGAGGTGATTCATCGATGCCGCCATCCACAGCAGGGCCGCCAGCGTCAGTGCCAGGGGCAGGCGTTGGTCGGAGAGGGCCAGCACCGAAGCCATCGAGCAGTTGGCATACCCCTGAAACTCCAGCGTGCGCGCCTTGCCGCGCCACTGCATCCTACGGCTGGCGAGTCCGCCTCGACGGTCGTCGAGGGCATAATAGACAATCGACTGCCGGCGCAGGGCCTCAATCTTCAGGTGGCTGCGGTAGTGGCGTATGGTGTCGGGCGTGATCCATCCCTCCTGCTTCTGCTGCAGGGTGAGAGCCAGCGCCTGGTTCATGTCGTGGATGATGTCGCGCTCTGCATGGTGGTAGCTGCGTATGCTCGCGGAGACAGCCGAGCCTATCAGGAGCACAAAGACGAGAATGGCGTGGTACGATTTCATTGTAGGTAAGCGTTGTGGTTGACAAGGGCAAATGTACGAAATATCCTTGCAGGGTGTATGTCACACAGTATTAAGAAACCCTAAAACAGGTCTCTGTGAACGCACTATCGCAGCACCGGACCGTCTGTCTGATGCTGCGATAGAAATGATTAGGTTGGAGATGGCGGCCGTGCTTATACCAGCGTGCCGATAATCTCCTCGCGCGAGCCGGCCAGCATGTCGATGACCGGAATCTCGGGCATGGTGTAGCATCCGGGCTGCAGGCGCATGGAGGCGCGGGCCACGTTGACGAGCACCTGGGCTGTGAGGGCAGGGTTGTTGATGCTCATGTTGAACTCAAAGCGCTGGTTGGGTGTCTTGCCGCTCACGCCCTTGCGCACGAGGTGTACGCCGTGGCCCATGTCGCGCACGTCGTCTACCGACGGCACGGCAAAGACATGCGTCTCGTCGTGGGCAAAGTAGGGGTCGGCCTTGATCTCGGCCGTCACCTCCTCAAGCGTGGCACCGTCTTCGAGTTCCACGTACACCATGCGGCGGTGGATGCTCTCGCCCAGCGGAATGGTCACCGAGAGGGCGTTCTTCACACCCTTCTTGCTACGGGCGCACACCGAGTGTCCCATCGACATGCCCGGACCGAAGTTGGTGTAGCTCAGACCCTTGGGGGCGAGGCTCTCCATGAGCACGCGTACCACCGAGTCGGATCCCGGGTCCCATCCGGCAGCGATGACGCTCACCTTGCCGGCCTTCTTGCAGTGCTCCATCTGGCTGGCGCGATACTCGAGGATAGAGGTGTGGATGTCGAAGCTGTCGACGGTGTTGATGCCCATGGCCACAATCTTCTCGGCATACTCGGGGCACGAGCGTGTGGGTGTGGCCAGGATGGCCACGTCGACGTCTTTCAGCTTGGCGATGTCGTCCACCACCTCGTAGGGAGTGAGCTCCAGAGGTTTGTTGTTGTCGCCCTGACGGCGCACGATACCTGCAATCTCGAAGTCGGGGGCAGCCTCCAGCGCCTCAACACTGTACTGTCCGATGTTGCCGTATCCTACTACGGCTGCTCTGATTTTCTTCATCTTTATGGTTGTTTGAATGTCGTTGTTATGGTTTGCATTGCAAATTTACATCATTCCGCCGAATAACTTCGCCTATTTAGTTTTTATTAAATCTAAAAAAGAATCAAAAGTAACAGTTTGTAAGTGATACCCGTTGCTACGGAGACATCTGTTTAGAATAGATTACTTATTTGTTTGCGATTGGCTTTTTTGAGGCCTCTGCCCGCATCTTTGATAAGGCTTTCTCCCGCTTGATGCAATAAGAACCGCAATCGAGCGTTAATCAAGATGTATATACAAAACGTTATAACGCATGATAGAATACATTAAGGGCGAGCTTGTGGAGCTCACTCCCGCTATCGCTGTTGTCGAGGCGGCCGGTGTGGGCTATGCGCTCAACATCTCACTCAATACTTACACGGCCATTCAAGGCAAACAGAATGTAAAGCTATTGGTACATGAGTCGATACAGACGGGAGGGCGCGATGACAATTACACCCTCTACGGCTTTGCCACTAAGCAGGAACGTGAACTCTACCGGCTGCTTATCTCAGTGTCGGGCGTTGGGGCCAACACGGCGCGTACCATGCTTTCGTCGCTCTCTCCGGTCGAGCTCTGCAACGCCATCGCCAATGGTGACGAGCGCCTCATCAAGGGGGTGAAGGGTATAGGCTTGAAAACCGCCCAGCGTATTATCGTTGACCTGAAGGACAAGATCATGACGGCAGGTATTGCCGACCAACTGCACGTATCTGCTTCGCCTTCTTCGCCAACGGTCAACGCGGCGGTGAAAGACGAGGCTGTCTCGGCCATGACAATGCTGGGATTCTCGCCCGTGCCCGCGGCCAAGATCATCACTGCCATACTTGTCGAGCAGCCTGACATGGCTGTGGAGATGGTGGTGAAGGAAGCCCTGAAGCGCATCAAGTAGTCATTCTGCCCGGGCGACCGGGGCTTTATGTGCATTACGCTAAAGCCGTGGCGCCACTGTGCGTGGGTGATGGTATGATTTTTCGTGGAAAGACTGGAATGAAGATAAGGAAATGTTATTTGCTGATGGTGGCGACGCTGGTTGTGGCAATGACCAGCTACGCTCTTGGCGTGCCTTTTCTTCAGGTGGACCCGCGCAAGCAGGACAGGCGCACCCAAACCAATCCACCAACCCACCAGTCCACTAACACACCCACCCACCAGCCCACCAACTTCGACGAAGACACCATCCCCGACTCGCTGCTCCATCCCCGGTGGAAGATTCAGCGCACCACTCCCATCACTTACGATGACCTCGACCAGAACGCCATGGACCTCAAACGGCCTGAGGGGCTACGTTATGAGGTGGTGTACAATGATACGCTCGACCGCTATATCATTGGTACGAAGATAGGTTCCACCTGGCTCGACGCACCCATTATGATGACGCCCGACGAGTATATGAAGTGGAGTGAGCGCAATGGGCGCAACGCTTTTTATCGCTCGAAGAACGATGAGATATATAAGGCCAAGGGCAAGGAGAAGTTCGACTTCACGGATATGCACTTTGAACTGGGACCCGCAGAGAAGATCTTCGGCCCAGGCGGTGTGCGCATCAAGACACAGGGTACGGCTGAACTGAAGTTTGGCGCTACCTTCAAGAAAATCGACAACCCCTCGTTGCCCATCCGCAACCGCAAGACCACGACGATGGATTTTGATGAGAAAATCAATCTCAATGTCAACGGCAGGGTAGGCGACAAGGTGAATATGAACCTCAATTACAACACCGACGCCACCTTTGACTTCGACGCGCAGAACATGAAGCTGAAGTACGACGGTAAGGAAGACGAGATCATCAAGCTGGTGGAGGCTGGCAATGTGTCGTTCCCCAGCAATTCATCGTTGGTGCAAGGTGCCAGCAGCCTGTTTGGATTGCGTACCGACATGCAGTTTGGTAAGCTCAAACTGCAAATGGTGGCCTCACAGAAGAAGAGCTCGTCGAAGAGCGTTACCAGTCAGGGAGGCAAGCAACTCACGTCGTTTGAGCTTAATGCCGCTGATTATGAGGAAAACCGGCACTTCTTCTTGGCTAAGTATTTCCGTAATCGCTATGACGCGGCGATGCGCACCCTGCCCAACCTCACCACGGGCGTAACCATCAATCGTGTGGAGATATGGGTGACGAATAAGAGCGGCGTCACTTCCAACACCCGTAATATTGTGGCCCTCACCGACCTGGGTGAGAGCGACCGTGTGAGCAACCCCATGTGGAGTGTGGGTGGGTCGCCGGTGCCTGCCAATGCCGCCAACACAGAGTACTCGGCGATGGTGGGGCAATATGTGGCTGCCCGCGACATCGACCAGACTGCCACTACGCTTGAGGGAGCCGGCTTGGTGGGCGGCAATGACTATGAGAAGATACAGAGCGCACGCCTGCTCAATTCGTCGGAATACTCGGTCAATACGGCTTTGGGGTATGTGTCGCTGCGCACCTCTCTGCAGACTGACCAGGTGCTGGCCATTGCCTACGAGTACACTTACAACGGACAGACGTATCAGGTAGGCGAGTTTGCCAGCGACATCACGGACGTAAGTCAGGCGCTTTTCGTCAAATCGCTCAAGAATACCAGCAACAATCCGCAGCAGGGCAACTGGCCGCTGATGATGAAGAACGTCTATTACTTGGCTTCTACCGTGGAAAAAGACAAGTTCAGGCTCGACGTGAAGTTCCAGAGCGACACCGCGGGCGTGTACCTTTCTTATATTCCAGAGACGCAGGTGAAGAGTCAGACGCTCATCAAAGTGCTGGGTGCCGACCGTTTGGACAATAACAACAAGGCCCACTCCAATGGCTACTTCGATTATGTGGAGGGCTACACCGTGAGCAATGGGCGTGTGTTCTTCCCCACGGTAGAACCCTTCGGCAGAAGTCTCTACGATTATCTCGTCAGTCATGGCGTGCCTGCGCAGACGGCTAATAAGTATGCTTTCACCGAACTTTACGACTCTACAAAGACCATTGCCAAGCAGATAGCTGAGAAAGACAAGTACCTATTGCAGGGACAGTACCGGGGTACCTCGGCCAACGTCATCTCCTTAGGCGCGTACAATGTGCCCCAGGGATCGGTCACGGTGACGGCGGGCGGCGTACGCCTCACTGAGGGAGCTGACTATTCGGTAGACTACAGCGCCGGCGAAGTGACTATCCTCAACCAGAGCATCATAGACGCGGGAACGTCGGTCAATGTGTCGTTAGAGAGCCAGAGCATGTATTCGCAGGAGCGCAAGACCATGCTTGGCATGAACTGGGAGTACGATTTTTCTAAGAACTTCCAGATATCGGGAACCTTGCAGCACCTCTCTGAGCAGGCCCTCACCACCAAGGTGGCCATGGGTAAGGAACCGCTCAACAATACCCTTTGGGGATTCAATATCAACTGGAAAAAGGAGAGCCAATGGCTTACCAATATGCTCGACAAGTTGCCACTGCTGCACCTCACCCAGCCCTCGCAAATCTCGTTCACTGGTGAGTTTGCCCAGCTCATTGCCGGGCAGACCAGTGGTGTGCAAGACAATGCCTCGTACATCGATGACTTTGAGAATACCACCGACAAGATAGACGTATCGACACCTGCCAACTGGGTGCTTTCAAGTGTGCCCTCCATGTTCTCCGAGAGTCAGGACAAGGTCACTCTGCGCAGTGGCTACAACCGCTCGCTGTTGGCTTGGTACAACATCGACCCGCTGTTCACCCGTCGCAGCAGCTCGTTGACGCCCGGTCATATCAAGAGCGACCTCGACCAGCTCAGTGACCCCTACGTGCGTGAGGTGTATGTCAAGGAAATCTATCCCAACCGCGACCAAAGTAGCTACAGCGGTGCCACTGCCACGCTACCCATCCTCAACCTGGCCTTCTATCCCAACGAGCGCGGCCCCTACAACTTCAACCCCGACCTTACTTCCACCGGACAACTCAACAATCCCGCCGCGCATTGGGGCGGCATGATGCGTAAGCTCGATACCAATGACTTCGAGACGGCCAATATCGAGTACATCGAGTTCTGGATGATGGACCCCTTCATCAATAGCAGCCAGCAGTCTGACGCTTCTCAATATGGCGGTGACTTCTATATCAATTTAGGTGAAGTGTCGGAAGATGTGCTGCGCGATGGTAAGAAATTCTATGAGAGCGGATTGCCTGTCGACGGGTCGCAGAGCTTTACCTATACCCAGTGGGGCAAGATTCCCACACAGTCTATGGTGAACTACGCCTTTGCCACGACCAAGGGCAGCAGGACGCAGCAAGACTTGGGATTGAACGGACTCAATGACACCGAAGAGCGAACGTTCCAAAGTTACCAGGATTTCCTTACCCAGATACAAGGCAAGGTAAATGCCGCGGTGTGGGATTCTATTTCGGCCGACCCTGCTAACGACAACTACCATTACTTCCGTGGTACCGACTACGACAATATGCAGGCTTCCATTCTTCGCCGTTATAAGTATATTAACAATCCTCAGGGCAACTCACCTGATACCGACAACCGGA
The DNA here is from genome assembly GCA_023425865.1 of Bacteroidota bacterium. GTDB lineage: Bacteria > Bacteroidota > Bacteroidia > Bacteroidales > Bacteroidaceae > Prevotella. Next base: position 64,322 of record JAFABV010000080.1, read on the forward strand.
CGGAGAACTATGACACCTCGTACAAGACCACACCCGACGTGGAGGACATCAACCAGGACTATACGCTCAATGAGTATGAAAAATACTACCAGTACCACGTGTCGGTGCGACCGGAGGACCTTGAAGTGGGCAAGAACTTCATCGTCGATAAGCGCGAAACATCGCCCACGCTTCGCAATGGCAAGAACGATGTAAAGATCACTTGGTACCAGTTCCGCATTCCCCTCACCGAGTTTGAAAACCGTGTGGGCAATATCTCCGACTTCACCAGCGTACGCTTCATGCGTATGTTCCTTACGGGCTTCCAGCATCCGGTGGTGATGCGTTTCGCGAGTCTCGACCTCGTGCGTGGCATGTGGCGCGTGTATGAGCAGAACCTCGACAACTCGGCAGCCCAGACGGGCACCATGACTACGGCCTCGGTGAGCATTGAGGAAAACAACGACAAGACACCGGTGAACTATGTGCTGCCCCCGGGCATCGAGCGCCCGCAGGACCCCAGCCAGCGCCAGCTGGTGGAAGCCAACGAGCAGGCGCTGCAGATCAATGTCGATAACCTTTCGAATGGTGAGTCGAAGAGTGTGTATAAGAACACCACGCTCGACCTCAGGCAGTACAAGCGCCTGCAGATGTTCGTTCATGCCAACGCCCACGAGCAGAACACCACCAACCTGCAGGACAACCAGTTGGCCCTGTTTGTGCGCTTGGGTTCTGACTACAAGAGCAACTACTACGAATACGAGATACCATTGAAGCTCACGCCGGCCGGGCACTACGACCGCATGTCGCGCCAGCAGAGTGAGGCGGTGTGGCCCGCTGAGAATATGCTCGACATCCCTCTGTCGTTGCTGACACAGGTGAAGAAGGAACGCAACATACAGAAGGCACAGGGACTGGCTTCGTTCAATCGCCCCTATGAGGCCTACGACGCCGACCATCCCAAAAACAAGGTCACGGTGATGGGTAATCCTACGTTGGGCGAGGTGAAGACCATGATTATCGGTGTGCGCAACCTTGCGGCCGATGCCAAGAGCGGCGAGGTGTGGGTCAACGAACTCAGGCTGAAAGAATACAACAACTCTGGCGGATGGGCCGCCAATGGCAACCTCAATATGCAGTTGTCTGATCTGGGTACGATGAACGTACAAGGCAGGTACGTGTCTAAGGGCTTTGGCGGATTGGAGGATGGCGTGAGCGCACGGGCACAGGACGACCAGAGCAACGTGGCGTTTACGACAAGTCTCGAACTCGGAAAGTTCTTCCCTGCCAAGGCCAAGGTCTCTGCACCTTTATATTATAGTGTCACCAAGGAGGTGAGCCGTCCGAAGTATAATCCGCTCGATACCGACATGGAATTGAGCGATGCTTTGGAGAGCAGTCCGAGCAAAATGTACCGCGACTCGATAGAGAACATTGCCGTGACGAAGGTCATCAACACCAATTTCTCGTTGTCCAACGTACGCGTGGGCATACAGACCAAGCGGCACCCCATGCCCTATGACCCTGCCAACTTCTCGTTCTCTTACAGTCACAGCCACAGCCATAGGCAGGGCGAAACCACCATTTACGAGAATGAGGACAACTGGCGTGGAAGCATGAACTACAACTGGACACCGGTGTACAAGCCATGGGAACCGTTTAAGAAGCTGAAGAGCAAGAGCAAGTGGCTCGATATCGCCAAGCGCTTCGGCCTGAACTGGCTGCCCCAGAACATCGGCTTCAACTCCGAGCTGACGCGCTCGTACTACGAGCTGCAGGAGCGTGACATGGAGGCGACGGAGAACTCGATGCTGCCGCTGACCTTCTCCGAGCAGTTCCTCTGGAACCGCGACTTCCAGTTGCGGTGGGACCTCACCAGAAATATCCACATGAACTTCCAGAGCGCCACCCATGCCGAGATAGAGGAGCCTTACACCCCAGTGAACAAAGACCTTTATCCTACGCGCTATGACGCGTGGAAAGACTCGGTATGGACGAGTATCAAGCATCTCGGCACACCGCTCGACTACCAGCAAACCTTTACTCTGTCGTATCAGCCGCCCCTCAACCTGCTGCCCATTTTCGACTGGGTGCGCACCGACGCGTCGTATAACGCCACCTATCACTGGATACGTGGCACCGACTTAGAGGATGGCACCTCATTGGGCAACACCATACAGAACAACCGACAGCTGAACATCAATGGCAACTTTGACCTGGTAAAGCTCTACAACCATATACCTTTCCTCAAGAAAGCCAATGAGCGCTTTGACAAAGAGCCTACCCAGGCAGACCTCAGGAAGATGAAGCAGGACAAGGAAAAGGCCAGGGCTGAGCGGGCTAAGCAGCAGGAGGAACTGAACAAGGTGCGGCAACAGGCAGTGGCCGATGGCAAAGACCCCGCGAAGGCCGTGCAGGAGCTCTTGGCCAAGCGCAAGGAAGAAGAGGCCAAGAAAAAGACGCTGCCAATGAACCGCAGGTCGTTTGAGAAGGAAATCACGCTCAGGCCCGACACCACCATCGAGGTGACTCACGGCAGGAACAGCCGCCGACTCATCGTGAGGGCCAAGACCCAGGATGGTAAGACTTATCAGTTGAAATACCGCAAGGTCGATGCTAACCGCATACGCATCAGCAACCGTATGGATTCGACGCTACAGCTGAAACTCACCGTGACGGCCAAGCAGCCCCTCGAAGAGAAGGCCTGGTACAAGACCACCCAGGCCATCGCGCGCGTCGCCATGATGGTGCGCAATGTTAGTGTGTCGTATCGCAACCAGTACTCCATGGCCTTGCCGGGCTTTATGCCCACAGTTGGCGATGTCTTCGGACAAACACGCGGCACGGGGGCACTGTCTCCGGGGCTCGACTTCGCCTTTGGTCTGGTGGGCGACAGTTATATCGAGAAGGCCCGCGGCAATAACTGGCTGCTGATGAATGACAGCGTGGCAACGCCCGCTACCACCAATCTCACTGAGGATTTGCAGTTGCGTGCCACGCTCGAACCCATCAAGAACCTGAAGATAGACCTCAACGCCAGTCGCACCTCGACCAAGGCCAAGAGCGTACAATACATGTACGCAGGCAATCCCACGACCGAGTCGGGCACATTCACCATGACCACGATTTCTATTGGTTCAGCTTTCGAGGGCATGGGCAATGCCAACAACGGCTTCCACAGTTCTACGTTCGAGAAGTTTGTCAACTCCTTGGAGGGCTTCCGTCAGCGGGTGGAGAGCCGTTATGCGGGCATGGCCTATCCTGCCGGAAGCAGTCTGGCGGACGCCACTTTCGACCCGTCTCATGGTGGGGTCAACCTTTATAGCGGCGATGTGATGATACCCGCTTTCTTGGCCAACTACACAAGTATGGGTGGTGGCAGTTTGGACATATTCCCCGCGCTGTCGCGCCTGCTGCCCAACTGGACCCTGCGTTACAGCGGCTTAGGCAAGTTGCCATGGTTTCGCGACGTATTCAAGAGCGTGACCCTCAACCACAGCTACAAGAGCATCTTTGCCATCGGCACCTACCAGAGCTATTCCACCTTCATGGAACTCATGGGGCCGGGCATGGGCTTTATTACCGACGCCACGACAGGCAATCTTATCCCCAACTCCATGTACAACGTCTCTACGGTGAGCATCAACGAGGCCTTCTCACCCTTGCTTGGTATAGATTTCACCTTACAGAATAACCTTACCGCCAAGGTAGAGTACCGTCAGACGCGCGTGCTGTCGCTGTCGATGACCAGTGTACAGGTCAACGAGGCGCTGAGCAAAGACTGGGTGTTAGGCTTTGGTTATAAGATCAGCAACTTTGAACTCTTTGGAGGCAATACCCGTAAGGTGGTGAAGGGCAGGAGCGCCACCAATGCCGCCAGAGCCGCCAGCAAGACGCAGAACCAGTCTGCCACTCGTGGAGGAATCAACCGTGACCTTAACCTGCGTTTGGACATATCCTATCGTAGGCAGGCCAGCATTACGCGCGACATCGCCTCAATGACCTCGTCGGCCAGCAGCGGCAACACGGCCTTCAAGTTCTCGTTCATGGCCGACTACACATTCTCGCGCCTGCTCACCATGAGCTTCTACCTCGACCGGCAGACCAACACACCGCTTCTGAGCAACAGCAGTTATCCCACCACCACGCAAGACTTTGGGTTGAGCATCAAGTTCAGCTTGACAAGATAGCGCGGAACCTCAACTCCCGTCCCGCAATTCACTGCCCATCACGATTCAAGCAGGGGTTCCTCTGTGTGCCATCATCCATATAATTGCATGGGACGACCGCACATTGTCTGTTGGAATGAGAGGAGCGTAGTGTAGTGGCATGACACTTTCTTGCTGTGAAAACTAAATAGGATGGCACGGTTTTTGCCAAAAGAACCTCGTAATCAAACATAGAAGTATTATGAAAGTATTATTGGTAAACGGGAGTCCGCGAAAAAACGGCAACACGTTTGTAGCACTGACTGAGGTGGCGCACACCTTGGAGGCTGAGGGCATAGAGACTGAGATCGTCCAGATTGGCAACAAGCCCGTGCGGGGATGTATCGCCTGCATGACTTGCAAGAAGAAGCAGAACGGACGTTGCACCTTCGACGATGATATCTGCAATCGCATCTTAGAGAAGGCGGCAGGTGCCGATGGCTTTGTCTTCGGTTCCCCCACGTATTACGGTCAGCCCAACGGAGCGCTGATGTCGGTCATACAGCGTATGCTCTATGCCGACGTCATGGATTTTGTTTACAAGCCTGTGGCCAACGTTGTGGTATGCCGTCGTGGTGGTGCCACGGCAGCTTATCAGACCATGAACATGCCGTTCGAGATGTCGTGCATGCCCATCGTCACTTCTCAGTATTGGAACATCAGCTATGGAGCCGAACCCGGTGAGACGGCTTCCGACAGCGAAGGCATGCAGACCATGCGCACCATGGGCCGCAACATGGCTTGGATGTTGAAGAAAATCCATGCTGGCGAAGGGAAGGACATTCCTCCCTTCGAGCCTTTCCAGATGATGAACTTCATACGTTAGGCCGGGGCATCGGCCCTTGCTATATTCCGTTGCAGGGCGGTGCTTACTTGTCGTAGGCGTGTACCGGATAGTCGATGGTGTAATGCAGTCCGCGGCTCTCCTTGCGCTCTATGGCCATGCGGGTGATGAGATACCCCGTGTTGATCATGTTGCGCAGTTCGCAGAGGTCGCGCGATATTTTCACGCGCTTGAACAGGTTTTCGGTCTCCTCGTAGAGCATGTCGAGACGGTCCCAGGCACGCTTGAGCCGCAGGTCGCTGCGCACAATGCCTACGTAGTTAGACATGATTTCACCCACCTCCTTGTTGGCCTGGGTAATAAGCACATGCTCCTCGTTGGTGAGTGTGCCCTCGTCGTTCCACTCAGGCACCTTCTCGTTGAAGTCGTACTCGTCGAAATGGTCTAAAGAATGGCGGGCCGCGGTCTCGGCATAGACAATGGCCTCGATGAGCGAGTTGCTGGCCAGACGGTTGCCACCGTGCAGGCCCGTACACGAACATTCGCCCAAGGCATAGAGCCGCTCGATGCTCGAGCATCCGTTGAGGTCGACCTTGATGCCGCCGCACATATAGTGGGCCGCGGGTCGCACGGGAATCATCTCCTTGGTGATGTCGATGCCGATCGACAGGCACTTGCGATAGATATTGGGAAAGTGCTCTTTGGTCTGTTCCGGGTCTTTGTGGGTGACATCGAGAAACACATGGCTCAGTCCGTTTTTCTTCATTTCATTGTCGATGGCCCTCGCCACGATGTCACGCGGTGCCAGCGACCCACGCTCGTCGTAGTGCTTCATGAAGGCTTCGCCGTCGGGCAGACGCAGTATGCCGCCGTAGCCGCGCATGGCCTCGGTGATGAGGTATGCCGGATGGGTTTCGCCGGGATGATAGAGCGAGGTGGGGTGAAACTGCACAAACTCCATATCCTTCACCGTGCCCTTGGCCCTATAGACCATGGCCTCGCCGTCGCCCGTGGCGATGATAGGATTGGTGGTATTGTTATACACTGCGCCGCAACCGCCGGTACACATCACCGTTACCTTGCTCAGATAAGTGTCTACCTGCTGTTGGGGGTTGAGGATATAGGCGCCGTAACAATATATATAAGGTGTGCGGCGCGTGACGCGTGCGCCTAAGTGGTGCTGTGTGATAATCTCCACGGCAAAGTGATTTTCCTTGACGTCGATATAGGGATTAGCCCTTACGGCAGCCATCAGCGAGCGCTGTATCTCCGCGCCGGTGTCGTCGGCATGGTGCAGAATGCGAAACTCGGAGTGGCCGCCCTCACGGTGCAGGTCAAAGTTTCCGTCGTCCTTGCGGTCGAAATTGGTGCCCCATTGCACCATTTGCTCAATTTGTCCGGGTGCCATTTTCACCACCTGCTCCACGGCGGCGCGGTCGCTGATGTAGTCGCCGGCCACCATGGTGTCATCGATGTGCTTCTCAAAATTGTCTACTTCAAGATTGGTCACCGATGCCACGCCGCCCTGCGCAAACTTGGTGTTGGCTTCGTCGAGTGTGGTTTTGCAGATGATACATACTTTTCCCTTTTGAGCTTGGGCCACTTTGAGGGCGTAGCTCATGCCGGCGATGCCTGCGCCAATGATCAGAAAATCGTATTGGTAAGTCATGATATGTGTATAGATAATGCCCAAGAGTGCCGGTCTTGAGCGTATGATCAGGTGCAAATTTACGAAATATTATCTTTATGGGGGACACTAAATTGCAATAATCTTTGTAATTTTGCAAGCTATAATAACATCAGACAAATCATCTGTCTGTCCAAGTTGGCATGACACGAACATTTCAACACCGTCTCACCCTGGGTGCCCTGGGCGGCATCGGCATACTGCTGTTGCTCACCTTTTATTTCTTTTGGGTCAAGGCCTTTGTGCTTGGCCTGGTACTCACTGTGGCCGTGGTGCTGTTTATCGAGCGTATGCTCCATTCCGACTATGTGCTTGGCGACGGTAAGCTCGTCATCAACAAAGGGCGATTTGCCAGACGCACGGAGATAGCCCTGAGCGACATCAAGGCTTGCCGACCCATGACCACCACCTTCGGCATGGCTCACTACCTGCTCATAGAGTATGGCGACGACAAGCTGGTGGCCGTGGAACCCAAGAACGAACAGTCGTTTGTGGCACAGTTGCGCAAAGAGATGGGACGTTGAAAGCGGGCACCTGGTGGATGGGTGCGTCGGTGTCCGACCGGCAGATGGTAGAGAGATATTCGGATAGAACATGAACAAGATATGGCTTTGGCTCATCATGATGGTCATGGCCCTGCCTATGCAGGCCCAGACCGATGAGGACGAATATACTGACGACGATGACACCACCGCCGTAGCATCGGTGTGGGCCGACACGTTGCAGACGGCTAACGACTCCTTGCCCTGGCCCGACAATGTGCGGGCAGAGATACGGGCGCTGCTCCAGCACGACATGTTTCAGACCTCACAGGTGGGCATGATGGTGTGGGACCTCGACGCCGACTCGGCCATCTTCTGCCACAACGAGCGGCAACTTCTCCGCCCGGCCTCTACCATGAAGGTCATCACTGCCATCACCGCGCTCGACAAACTGAGTGGCAGCTACCAGTTTAAGACCGAGCTGTGCTACACCGGGCAGATAGACAGTTGCACGCTGAAGGGCGATGTCTATTGCGTGGGCGGCTTCGACCCCCGTTTCAACAATGACGACCTGCGTGCCTTTGTCGAAGCCCTGCACAAGATGGGCATTGATACCATACGCGGCAATATCTATGCCGACAAGAGCATGAAAGACGCCAATCTCTTGGGAGAAGGGTGGTGTTGGGATGACGACAACCCCATACTGTCGCCCTTGCTGATCGCGCGAAAGGAGGCTTTCCTCGACAGGTTTTACACTGAACTGCGCAAGGTGGGTATCTATCTTGATGGAATGTTGGCCGAGGGCCGGCGGCCCGAGGACGCCAATTGTATTGTGCGCCGTTTCCACACCATCGACCAGATCATGATGCGAATGCTCAAAGAGAGCGACAACCTCTATGCCGAGTCTATGTTTTACCAGATAGCGGCCTCTACGGGCAATCATCCCGCAACGGCAAAAAGTGCCCGCGCCGTCATCAAGCAGCTGGTCAACAAACTGGGTCTCGACGCCTCGCGCTATCGTTTTGCCGATGGCTCGGGCCTCTCGCTTTACAACTATGTGAGCCCTGAGCTCGAAGTGCGTATGCTGCGTTATGCTTACGCCAACGACAATATCTACAACCACCTGTTGCCCGCCTTGCCCATTGCCGGACAGGACGGCACGCTCAAGCGCCGCATGACGTCGGCCTTTACCCGTGGCAATGTGCGCGCCAAGACCGGTACGCTCGTGGGCATCAGCAGTCTGTGCGGTTATCTCACCGCTGCCAATGGCCACCGCCTTTGTTTCAGCATCATCAACCAGGGTGTGATGCACGGCAAGAACGGTCGTGACTTTCAAGACCGTGTGTGCCAGATATTGTGCAGGTAGGGCGTCAGCGTAGGGTCTTGAGCCTGATCACGTTGACCTCGGGCCAGGCACCAAACCTGAAGGGCACGGTGCCGCCAATGCCCAATGACACGTAGAGCATGGAGTGCCCCTCCACGTATTTTCCTCCCCATTCGTTATAAGCCCATCGCGCGGGCGAGAACTTGCCAAAGCGCATCTGCCCGGCATGGGTATGCCCCGACAGCGTCAGGGCAATATCGGTCTGGCGCAACACTTCGCGCCGCCAGTGCGAAGGGTCGTGGCTCAACAGTATCTTGAACATGCCCGCGGGCAGCCCTTCCATGGCTTTTCTCAGGTCGCCATGGTCGGGAAATGGCGGGCGGCTGATATTCTCCACGCCAATCACGGCGAGGGCGGCGTCTGTGCCACGGCGAATGAGTACGTGCTCGTTCATCAGCAACTGCCATCCTATTTTCTCCTCTAAGTATTTCAGCACGTTTTGGTTGCGCGCGATGTTCCGGTGGCTCTTGTCGGCCCCGTACTCGCAGTAGTCGTGGTTGCCCATCACCGAGTAGATGCCGTCGGGCGCCTGTATACGCTTCAGGCTGCTTTGAAAGGGAATCAGTTCTTCTGCGCTCACGTTGACCAGGTCGCCGGTGAAGACAATGAGGTCGGCCTGCTGCCGGTTGACCACGTCTGCCAGCTTGTCGATAAATGAGCGGTTGCGCAAGAACGTGCCGATATGAATGTCAGACAGCTGCAGCACCTTGTAGCCGTCGAAGGCCTCGGGCAGCAGTGCCGACTCGCAGGTGGCGGTGCGGACCACCAAGTGGTGCCAGCCGAAAAAGAAACCGTAGACCATCAGCGCCACCCAAATGGCTGGCGGCAGCAGTGCCCACGACCAGCCCAATAGCGGCCACAATGCGATAAAGACGATGCCGGGAATGCCTACCAGAAGCACCAGCCCACTGATGAGGCGCATCAGGGTGTTGTGGCGTATTTTGATGTTCATGGGCAATGGGTTTTAGGCAAAGATAGTGGTTTTTAAGTTAAAAAGACGACCTGCAAACGTTAAAAATGAAGCTCGGCGTGGAGCGGTAGCAAATATTTGGTTATCTTTAGGCGTTATGATTACATAACGGTAGTAAGCATCAAGGATTCGAGCGCTATGAAAAAGAATACCCTTATCATATTATCCTTGGCTGTCATCGCGATGGCCGTCTTGGCAAGTGCCGGGCAGGCAGACAGTGTCATTACCAAGCAGGCAGACGACATGGTGGTCAACACCACGTCGCTTACCAAGAACATCAGGGGATACCAAGGAACCACGCCAGTCAGGATCTTCATTCAGAAGAACAAGATAGTCAAGATAGAAACGCTTCCCAACCGTGAGACACCCAAGAATCTCGCCATGGCCAAAACCATGCTCGACCAGTTTGAAGGCAAGAGCGTGAAGAAGGCGGCCAAGATGCAGGTCGATGCCGTCACAGGCGCTACATATACCAGTAAGTCGCTGCTCAAGAACGTCAAGGCCGGGCTGGAGTACTACAAGCAGCACAAATAGGCATCGTGTGTGATGGTCGGCAAGGCTTGGTCGCGGCCTGTCTTCAGGCTGCAGGTCAGGTCTGGGCGTTGTCATGCCAGGATGGTTCTGCCCGATGTGTCGAATGGGTCTGTATAAAACCATCCGATAATTCTATATAAAACCACTTGATAATTCTATACGAAACCATTCGATGATTCTGTATAGAACCATATTCGCTCTCTCTGCGTTATGGGCAGGCGCCAAGCCCATCTCCTGCCGCCCCCGCGGCTCCCTTCTCTTGCCAAAGCCTCTGGGCGGCGTGGCGGGAAGCGTCTTTGGGCCTTATTTTTACATCTTTGCCACTTCATTTACTTGTTGCTTAGGAAATAAAGCACTATCTTTGCAATATGAACTTACAGGATTCCAGCAATATCAAGATGAGCGAGAATGTCATCATCGTCGATGCCGACTACCTCGACTATGTGGCCTTCCAGCTGAGCGTGCAGTTTGAGCGAATGCTGGGTCGGCGTATTCCTGCTGCCGACCTGAGCCGTTGGGTGGTGAATGTTGCCTTGGATGGCGGATTGCGTGCCGACGGACAGGACCATGAGACGCAGGTGATACTCGTGCATGAAAGGCAACATCAGCGCATGGAAAACTTTGTGCCCGCTACCTACGCCACGGAGCTGAGTGCCCAGGCTTTCAAGGATGAGCAGTTGGGAGAGTTTCTCATCAACAGCTTTGAGGTGAATGAGGTGATAGGCAAGACTAACTACATCACCGACGTGGTACGCACGGTGAACGAGCACGCTGAGGTGCGCCGCCTGATGGTCATCCCCAATGGCGAGCAGGGTGACGACTACGCCGAGGTGCGCCGCACGCTACGCTACGCGCCCGACGACAAGCGTATCACGGTCTTTGCCATGCAACCCATGGAAGGCGGAAATTTCAGGCAGGAAATCTTGGGATATTCGATAGTCAATGCCTTGGGCATACAGGCCGACGAACTGTAAGGCGGCACCGGGCGCCGGAGGGGCTGTGCTACAGTGCCCGGCCGGAGCTGAAAAGCCTCAATAGAAACAAGAACTAACATAATATAAGACAATGAACGATTTGCGCAATGACAGCACTGCCGCCTCTGCGGCAGCAGCAAAACCCCATGCCGGCAACGGTAAGGGCCGTATTCTCATGATCGGAGCCGGAGGCGTAGCCACTGTGTGTGCCTTCAAGATTGTGCAGAACCAGGATGTGTTCCCGGAGTTGATGATTGCCAGCCGCCGCAAGGAGAAGTGCGACAAGTTGGTGCAGGCCATACACGACAAGGGATACAGCATGGACATTAAGACCGCTGAGGTAGACGCCGACGACGTGGAGCAGCTCAAGGCTCTGATGGCGAGTTATAAGCCCGAGCTGGTCATCAATCTTGCCCTGCCTTATCAAGACCTCACCATCATGGAGGCCTGTCTGGCATGTGGCTGCCATTATCTCGACACCGCCAACTACGAGCCCAAGGATGAGGCTCACTTCGAGTACAGCTGGCAGTGGGCTTATAAGGAGCGCTTCGAGCAGGCTGGCCTGACCGCCATCCTCGGCTGCGGCTTCGACCCGGGCGTGTCGCAGGCTTATACGGCCTACGCCGCCAAGCACTATTTTGACGAGATACATTACCTCGACATCGTAGACTGCAACGCAGGCAACCACCATAAGGCCTTCGCTACCAACTTCAACCCTGAGATCAATATCCGTGAGATTACCCAGAAGGGACTGTTCTATGAGAACGGCAAGTGGGTGGAGACCGAGCCCTTGGAGGTGCATCAGCCTATCAGCTATCCCAATATCGGCCCGCGCGAAAGCTACCTCATGCACCACGAGGAGTTGGAGAGCCTGGTGAAAAATTACCCCACCATCAAGCGCGCGCGCTTCTGGATGACCTTCGGGCAGCAGTATCTCACGTATCTCGACTGCATACAGAACTTAGGCATGAGCCGCATCGACGAGGTGGAGTACGAGGCTCCGCTGGCCGACGGCTCGGGCAAGACGGCGAAGGTGAAGATTGTTCCCTTGCAGTTCTTGAAGGCTGTGCTGCCCAATCCCCAGGACTTGGGTGAGAACTACGACGGCGAGACCAGCATTGGCTGCCGCATTCGTGGCGTGAAAGACGGCAAGGAGCGCACCTATTACATCTACAACAACTGTCAGCACCAGGCTGCCTATCAGGAGACGGGCATGCAGGGCGTGAGCTATACCACCGGCGTTCCGGCCATGGCAGGCGCCATGATGTTTGTCAAGGGACTGTGGAACAAGCCCGGTGTATGGAACGTGGAAGACTTCGACCCAGACCCCTTCCTTGAGGTTGTCGGCGCGCAGGGCTTGCCTTGGCACGAGGAGTTTGACAACGACCTGGAGCTGTAGTCATACTGTGTAAGCCTGCCCTGTAGAGACAGGGCAGGCTTGCGGCAAACCAAACACTTATTACCATTATTATATAGATATGGCAAAAACAGAAGAAGAGCTGGCAGCTGAGAAGGCCGCGCAGCAGAAAGCAGAGAAGGAGGCTAAGCTGAAGGCCCTTCAGGCTGCGATGACTAAGATAGAAAAAGACTTTGGCAAAGGGTCGATCATGCGCATGGGCGATGAGCAGGTGGATAACGTGGAGGTGATACCTTCGGGGTCTATCGGGCTCGACCTGGCCTTGGGCGTGGGTGGCTATCCCCGTGGGCGTATCATCGAGATCTATGGTCCGGAGTCGTCGGGTAAGACTACTTTGGCGATACACGCCATTGCCGAGTGCCAGAAGATGGGCGGTATAGCCGCTTTCATCGACGCCGAGCATGCTTTCGACCGCTTCTACGCGGAGAAGCTGGGCGTAGACGTAGACAACCTCTGGATTTCGCAACCCGACAACGGTGAGCAGGCCCTGCAGATTGCCGACCAGCTCATCAGCAGTTCGGCTATCGACATCCTGGTGATCGACTCGGTGGCAGCCCTTACGCCGAAGAAGGAAATAGAAGGTGAGATGGGCGACTCTGCGGTGGGACTGCAGGCCCGACTGATGAGTCAGGCATTGCGTAAGCTCACGGCGACGATTTCCAAAACCAATACATGCTGCATCTTTATCAACCAGCTGCGTGAGAAGATTGGCGTGATGTTTGGCAACCCGGAGACCACCACGGGCGGTAATGCCCTGAAATTCTATGCCAGTGTGCGTCTCGACATCCGCAAGGTGACGAGTCTGAAAGATGGCGACAACATCATCGGTAACCACGTGCGGGTGAAGGTGGTGAAGAACAAGGTGGCACCTCCATTCCGTAAGGCTGAATTTGACATTACCTTTGGCGTGGGCATCAATAAGACCGGTGAGATTCTTGACCTTGGCGTTGAGACCAATGTCGTTCAGAAGAGCGGCAGCTGGTTCAGCTACAATGGCTCGAAGCTGGCTCAGGGTCGTGACGCCAGTCTCACGTTGCTTCGCGACAACCCCGAGTTGTGCGAGGAACTGGAAGGGCAGATTATGCAAGCCCTGAAGGCGACGCAGGAAAGCTGAGCGGGGTAGCCCCACACATTATTAATAAGGAGAGGGCAGAAACTGCCATCGACGGGCCAGGTGTCAAGCCTTGCCGCGAAGCCGATGGTGGTTTCTGCCCTCTGCTTGTTGTTGTGCGCCTGCTGGAGGGTAGCTATTACACGTATGTCTCCAGGAATTTCAGCGTGCCTGTCACTTTAATCTGTTTTGTGGTGGCAGGGAAGAGCAGTGTGTCGCCAGCCTTTACCTGCTCCACGTTGCCTTCGTCGTCGGTGAGGGTACCTTCGCCATCCACCACGATGGTGATGATGAAGCTGTCGAGTGAGCTAAGGTCGATGGTGAGGGGCTCGGTGACATCGTAGACAAAGGTCTTGAAATAGGGGCACTGTACCAGCGAAACGCCCTCGTTACGGGCAGGCACATAGTTGGTGCGGTAGTTGCTCTCCACATGGTAGTCGATGCTCTCTGCGGCCTGTTGGGTATGCAGTTCGCGCTCGTTGCCGTCTTTGTCCTTGCGCTTGAAGTCGTAGATGCGCCAGGTAACGTCGCTGGTTTGCTGTATCTCGGCCAGAAAACATCCCTTGCCGATGCTGTGGATGCGTCCGGCAGGCAGGAAGAAGCAGTCGCCCTCTTTCACCTGATAGCTGTCGATGATGTCGGTGATGGTATCATTGGCAACCATGGCCTTGTACTCCTCGGGGGTGATAACCTTTTTGAGGCCTACGAGCATATTGGCGTCAGCGTCCGACTTCATGACATACCACATCTCGGTCTTGCCGCGCTCCTTGCCTTGTTTCTTGGCAATCTCATCGGTGGGATGCACCTGTATGGACAGGGGTTCGCGCGCGTCAATAAACTTGATGAGCAGCGGAAACTCGTTGCCAAAACGCTCGTAGTTGGCCTTGCCCACCAGTTGGCTTTTCAGTTGGTCGACCAGTTCGCCTAATGATTTTCCCTCGAAGGGGCCGTCGCTCACGATGGTCTCATTGCCTGGCACGCCAGATACCTCCCAGCTTTCTCCCACTTGTTCCAGGTGGCTGTCCAGATGTTTGAATGGCACAATCTTATTGCCACCCCACAGGGTTTGCTTGAGTAAGGGTTTGAATCTAAATGGTTTCATATTGCTATAGCTATTAATGATGGTGTTGCTGAATAGGGTTTTCTCCCGCTAAATCTTCTGCCAGAAGGCAGGTGTAAGAATGACCAGCACGGTGAATATCTCCAAACGGCCGATGAGCATCAAGGCCGAGCACATCCATTTGGCAAAGGCGGGCAGGCTCGACCACGACATGGTGGGGCCTATCTCGATGCCCAAGGTGGGGCCTACGTTGCCGATACTGCTCAGACTGATGGTGATGGCATTGGTGTTGTCGATGCCTGCGGCAATCATGATAAAGGCCGTGACGAGCACCAAGATGAGGTATGCGGTCATAAAGGCCAGCAGCGACACCCGCTGCTGGATGGAGATATTCTGGTTGTTTACTTTCAGGGGCAGCACGGCATTGGGGTGCAGACGCTGCAGCAGCTCGTTCTTGAGCACCTTGATGAGCATTGAGCTGCGGATACATTTCAGTCCGCCGCTGGTGCTTCCAGAGCAGGCTCCGATAAACATACACGCCGCCAGCACTACCCAGGTGACGTGCGGCCACTTGCCGGCATCGTCATTATAGAGCCCGGTGGTGGTCATAAATGACACCACTTGGAATATGGCAGAGCGGAAGGCGTGCTCCAGTTCATAGTTGTTGCGGAGAATAAGCTCTGCCATGATAAAGGCAGTGAAGCCTGCCACCAACGCGAGGTAGAGGCAGAACTCGGAGTCGCGCCACAGGTCTTTCACCTTAAACTTGGCCACCGAGAAATAGAGTAGGGTGAAATTGGTGCCCGAGAGAAAGCAGAAAAAGGTCGTGACATACTCCATGGCGGGGGAATGAAAGAACTCCGTGCTGTTGTTGTGGATGGCAAAACCACCTGTGGCCGCGGTAGACATGGCATAGTTGATGCCCTGAAACCAGTCCATGCCGAAAAACATATAGCAGCCCATGCAGGCAAAGGTGATGAAGAAATACACGATCCAGATCCAGCGCGCGCTCATCGAAAGTTTGGGATGCAGTTTCGACTTGATGGGGCCGGTAGACTCTGCGGCGAACACTTTCACGCCGCCACCCACAAATGAGGGCAGCAGGGCCACGGTGAAGAATACGATTCCCAAACCGCCAATCCAGTTGGTAAGCGATCGCCAGAACAAGATGCCATGGGGCAGCGCCTCCACATCGTCGATGATGGTGGCTCCTGTGGTGGTGAATCCCGACATGGTTTCAAAGTAGGCGTCGGTGAAGCTGTGCAGGTATCCGCCCAGCAGAAAGGGCATGGTGCCAAAGAGCGAGAATACCATCCAAGCCAAGGTGACGACCAAGAACGAGTCGCGGCGCGAGAGATAGTTGTCGGCATGACGCCCTTTGTACCTGAATATCAGCGCAAAGAAGGCTGTCACGATGGAAGATACCAGGAAGGCGAAAGTGTCGTCGCCATCAAACCAGATGGCTACGCCGAGGCACCAAAGCATCAGTGCTACCTCTATGAAGAGCAGTGAGCCGATAATCTTATAAATGATCTTGAAGTTCATGATCAGTTAAAGAACTTTTCGATTTTCTTCATATTCACGTCATGGCAGAACACCACCACAGAGTCGCCCGCCTGTATCTGGGTGTTGCCTGATACCAGCATGCCTTCGCCCTGTCGCACCAGTCCGCCGATGGTAATGCCCGTGGGCAGTCCAAGATCCTTTACGGCCTTGTGCGTGACTTTGGCGCCTTCCTTGGGAATGAACTCGGCTACGTCGGCGTTGGCCGCCATCAGGAACGTGACGTTCATGACGTCGGCGTCGAGCATGAGTTGGTAGATGCGGCTTGCGGCAATGGCCTTTTTGTTGATGATGGTGCCGATGTCGAGACTCTCAGCCATGTTGATATAGTCCATATTATCTACCATGGCCACCGTCTTGCGCACGCCCATGCGCTTCGCCGTGAGGCAGGCGAGGATGTTGGCCTCCGCGTTTCCGGTCAGGGCTACGAAGGCCTGCACGTCGCGTATGCCCTCCTCGGTAAGCAGTGAGGTGTCGCGGGCGTCGCCATTGATGACGAGTGTCTTGTCGTCGAGAATCTGGTTGAGTTCCTCGCAGCGGTCGGGGTCTACCTCAAAAATCTTGGCGCGCATATACTTGGGTATAGACTGGATGGCTCTCACGGCCGTGTCACCCGCGCCCATGAACATCACGTCTTTCACATCGACATAGTGTTCCTTGCCCACAATCTTGCGAACGTAGGGTATGTATTGCTTCGTGGTCATGAAGTAGGCCAGGTCGAAGGCTTTCAGTTCGTCGTTACCTCCGGGGATAATGGTGTCGTAACCACGCTTGATGGCTACCACATGATAAGGGTCGGCGGGACCCGAAATGTCTTTAAGGGGTTGGTTGAGTATCTCGCAGTCTTCCCTTAGCTTGATGCCGAGCATCACCAAGGCGCCATCGTGTACGTCCCACCGCTGGCGTACCCACGACATCTTCAGTCCGTTGATGATGTCGCGGGCCGCGAGAATCTCTGGGTAGATGAGCTCGTCAACGCCGATATTCTTATAGAATTCCTGTATCTCCGGCTCCATGTACTCAGAGTTGTTGACTTGCGCCACGGTCTTTTTGGCATGTAGGGCGTGGGCCAGGATACAGCTGTTGATGTTCTCACTCTCATCGGGTGTCACGGCAATGAAAAGGTCGGCATTGGTGGTTCCGGCTTCCTTGAGTGCCTTGACGCTCGATGGTGAGCCATGATACGTGAGCAGGTCGTAGTCCGAACCGATCTTCTCTAAGCGTTCCTCATCGTCGTCGATGATTGTAATCTCCTCCTTGTTGCGTGAGAGCAGGCGGGCGAGGTAGGTGCCAATGGCGTAAGCGCCGATAATAACGATTTTCATATCTTCGGTTTGCGGGGCAGCGCAGGGGGCTCCACCCGCATTGGTTTTACGAATGGAGCATCTGCAAGATGGTGTTCTTGACAGACTGCACGTCGATGCCGCAGATCTCGTATTGCTGCTGCACGGTACCTGGCTCGATAAATTTGTCAGGTATTCCCAAGCGTACGACTTCGGGATGGTAGTTGTGGTCGCTCAACCATTCGAGCACGGCCGAGCCCATGCCACCGTTGCGCTCGCCATCCTCGATGGTGATGACACGCTTGAAATGGCGCCCCACCTCGTGGAGAAGGTCCTCGTCAAGGGGTTTTACAAAGCGTATGTCGTAGTGGGCTATGGAGGGCGCGGAGGTCAGGAGGGCTGATATACCGTGCCGCTCCTTGGCTTCTTGCTCTACCTGGGCGATGGCCTTGGTCACCGTCTTGCCGATGGGGCCGAGACTCAGCACCGCCAGGTCGTGGCCCTCGCGCAGGCGTCGGCCAGTGCCCACCTTGATTTCTTCTAACGGGCAATGCCAGTCTACCAGTTCGCCACGTCCCCTCGGGTAGCGTATGACAAAGGTGCCTTTGCCCGGAAGCTGAGCCGTATACATCAGGCGGCGCAACTCATGCTCGTCCATGGGCGAGGCAATGGTGAGGTGGGGCACAGGGCGCAAGGCAGGCAGGTCGAAAGCGCCATGGTGCGTGGGACCGTCTTCACCCACCAGGCCGGCGCGGTCGAAGCAGAGCACCACGGGCAGGTTAAGGATGGCAAGGTCGTGTATGATATTGTCGTAGGCACGTTGTGAGAACGAGCTGTAGATATTGCAGAAAGGCTGCAGTCCGTCTTTGGCCATGCCACCAGAGAAGGTGACGGCATGTCCTTCGGCAATGCCCACGTCGAAGCATCGCTCGGGCATGGCCCTCATCATGATGTTCATCGATGACCCTGTGGGCATGGCAGGCGTTACGCCCACGATTCTGGGGTTCTGCCTGGCCAGTTCCAGCAGTGTCTCGCCAAAGACGTCCTGGAATTTTGGCGGCAGGTTTTCCTCGTTGTCAATGATTCGTTCGCCTGTGGCCGGGTCAAACTTACCCGGGGCGTGCCATATTGTGGCTTCCTTCTCGGCCGGTTCGTACCCTTTGCCCTTGACCGTGTGCAAATGCAGCAACTTGGGACCTTTCATGTCTTTGAGCTGCCGCAGCAGTCGCACAATCTCTACCACGTCATGGCCTTCGAACGGACCGAAGTAGCGGATATTCATGCCCTCGAAGATGTTCTGCTGGTGGCTGATGGCGCTCTTGATGGCGTTGTTCAGGCGCAGGATGCCCTTGCGCCGGGCATCGTTGAGCCATCCTTTGGAGCCAAGCCACTGCGAGGCCTTGAAGCGCAACTTGTTGTAGGTCTCGTTGGTGTCGAGGTTGAGCAGATACTGTTCCATGCCCCCCACGGCCCTATCAATCGACATGTCGTTGTCGTTGAGGATGATGAGCAGGTCGTTGGGGGTAGAGCTGACATTATTGAGACCTTCAAAAGCCAGTCCGCCGCTCATGGCACCGTCGCCGATGACAGCCACCACGTGGCGGTTGTCGTGCCCGGTGTGCTTGGCGGCTACTGCCATGCCCAATGCGGCAGAGATGCTGTTCGAGGCATGTCCGCACGTATAGGTGTCGTATTCGCTTTCGTCGGGGGTGGGGAAAGGGTAGATGCCGCCTAACTTGCGATTGGTGCAAAACTGGTCGCGGCGACCGGTGAGTATTTTGTGGCCGTAGGCCTGATGACCTACGTCCCACACGATGCGGTCGTGGGGGGTGTCCAAAACATAGTGCAAGGCAACGGTAAGCTCCACGACGCCAAGACTTGACGCGAAGTGTCCGGGATTGACCGATACCTCTTCTATGATGTCTTGCCGGAGCTCTTGGCATACCTGCGGCAGCTGATCTACAGACAATCGGCGCAGATCAGCGGGATATTTAATTTGACTTAATAGTCTGAATTTCTCTTTGTCCATCACGCTACGGTTGGTGTAACATGCAAAATTAGATAAAATTTCTGAGATACAGGGGGCTTATTCCCATATAATATCGTTTCTTTATCGTTTCTTTTTTGCGTTCTATGACAGTTTTTTGCTAACTTTGCAATCATAACTATCACCATTTACAATTATTATTTTCTTACCTCGAATATGAATCACAAGACGCTCGTATTGGCATGCTGCCTGATGGCAACTGCCGCGGTGACGGCACAGACACGCGACGGCGGCATCTCGGTACAGATGCTCGACCAGATTGAAAAGGCCCAGAGCCAGAACCCCGCCTACAAGGCCATTGCCAATGCCATCGCCTCAAACAAGATCGATGACCTGGCCAAAAACTATAAAAACTTAGGGCAGGTAGACACCTATTTCAGTGTGGAGACCGTCAAGCAGAGCATTCACGACCAGCAGAGTTCCGGTCGCTGTTGGCTGTTCTCGGGCCTCAATGTGCTCCGCGGCAACTTTGCCAAACAGCACAACGACACCCTGCGGGTGGAGTTCTCGCAGTCGTACCTCTTCTTTTACGACCAGTTGGAGAAGGCCAACCTGATGCTTCAGGGCGTTGTTGACTGCGCCAAGAAACCGATGGACGATACTCGTGTGCAGTTTTTCTTTCGCAATCCCATTGGTGATGGGGGTACTTTCTGTGGTGTCGCCGACTTGGTGGAGAAGTACGGACTGGTGCCTGCGAGCGTGATGCCCGAGACTTTCTCAAGCGACAACACGGCGCAGATGCAGAAGATGATTTCGTCGAAGTTACGTGAATTTGGCCTCGAACTGCGCAAGATGGTGGCCTCGGGCAAGAAGGCGGCAGAGGTCAAGCAGCGCAAGACCGAGATGCTTGGCACCATCTACCATATGCTTACGCTCACCGTGGGCGCGCCGGTGAAGGAGTTCAGTTATGCCTTCCGTGACAAAGACGGCAAGCAGGTGGGCAAGCCCAAGACCTATACGCCGAAACAATTCTACGATGAGACCGTGGGTCGACCGCTCAACGGTACCTTCGTGATGGTGATGAATGACCCGCGGCGACCTTATTATAAAACGTACGAGGTGGAGTACGACCGACACGTGTATGATGGTCACAACTGGCGATACCTCAATCTGCCCATGGCCGACATTGCCAAATTGGCCATTGCCTCGCTTAAGGGCGGCCATAAGCTCTATTCCAGTTACGACGTGGGTAAGCAACTCGACCGCAAGCGCGGATACCTTGACACCGAGAATTACGATTATGCCTCTCTTTTCGGCACATCCTTTGGCATGAGCAAGGCAGAGCGCATAGACACTTACGACAGTGGCTCTACGCATGCCATGACGCTTACGGCCGTTGACCTCGACGCCGAGGGCAATCCGTTGAAGTGGAAGGTAGAGAACAGCTGGGGCGCCGACTATGGCCAGAAGGGCTATCTCATCATGACCAACAACTGGTTCAACGCCTACATGTTCCGCCTTGTGGTAGACAAGCAGTTTGTACCTGCCGAAACGCTGAAACAGTTTGACCAGAAGCCTTTGATGGTGATGCCAGAAGACCCCTTGTTCCTCGACGATAAGTAATACGCTCCCTCCTCCGCTGCCCCGAGGCATGCCGGAGGAGGGCTTTTTGTATAGGCCATGCTTTTAGGTTTGTTGCTTTCCACCCTGTTTACCTTTGTCGAACTCAACTGTGAGAATCTTTTCGATACGGTAGACGACAGCTTGAAACAAGACGAAGAGTTTCTGCCCACCTCTACGCATCGCTGGACCACCTACCGTTATTGGCAGAAACTCAATCGCATCGGCCAGACCCTACTCTCTTGTGGCGTGCAAGACAGTACGGTGGCATTACCCGACCTTATCGCCCTTACAGAGATAGAGAACGACTCCGTGATGCGCGACCTCACCCGCCGGTCGGTCATTCGCAACGCGCGCTATGCCTATGTGATGACAGACAGTCCTGATGAGCGTGGCATAGACGTGGCCTTGGTCTACTCGCCTTATTCTTTCAAACTGCTCTCGCACCGCTCCATCCGCATTCCCCCTTTGTCCGACTTTCGGCCCACACGCGACATCCTGCAGGTTTCCGGCGAAATCGTCACAGGCGATACGCTCCATGTATTTGTGGTACACGCCCCCAGCCGTTCGGGCGGAGAGAAAGCCTCCAGACCCTATCGGCAGCATGTAGCCCGACAGCTCTGCGCCGCTCTCGATTCCTTGCGACTCACCACGTCTAACCCGCGCGTGATCATTGCCGGAGATTTCAACGACTATGCCCGCGACCCCGTCATACGCCAGATATCCGGCCATGGCCTCGCCCACGTGTCGGCGGCGGCCACCGGACGTTATGGCGCAAAGGGCACCTATCGCTTTCAGGGCGAGTGGGGGAGTCTTGACCATATATTTTGTGACCCGGCGACTGCCGCCGCAATGGTTGGCTGCCACGTCAACGACGCTCCCTTCCTGCTGGTCGACGATGAGAAATACGGCGGCAAGAAACCACGCCGCAATTACCAAGGCCCCCGTTATATGAACGGTTTTAGCGACCATCTACCCTTGGTGGCAGTGTTCGACTGGGAGGGCAAGTAGCGGTTTGTTCATGACTATGTGAGGCTCCTTATATTTCTTTCTTTGTTTTTGATGTTTGTTATGATATTTTGAGTAACTTTGCAATTAACTTCATTTAATGTCTATCTGACTGATAGTCATGCTAAATAGAAATCTTTAAATACCCAACAAAAATGTCAACATTAACTATTGTGATTGTTTTCACATTTATCGTGGGCTACCTGTTTATAGCCTTGGAAAGTGTTACCAAGGTCAATAAAGCTGCCGTGGCTCTACTCATGTTCGTGGCGTGCTGGACGCTCTTCATGTTCGACCCCGGCAGTTATCTCACCGGCGTGGCTCCTGCCGACTTCGGCAGTGCCGTAAGCAGTATCATAGAGCACCATCTGGGCAGCACCTCTACCACGCTGTTCTTCCTCATGGGCGCCATGACCATCGTTGAGATTGTAGACCAGAACGGCGGCTTCAACTGGGTGCGCGACGTGATGAAGACCAAGAGCAAGCGCGGACTGTTGTGGCGCATTGCCTTCCTCACCTTCTTCTTGTCGGCCGTGCTCGACAACCTGACCACCAGCATCGTGATGATTATGATACTGCGTAAATTGGTACACAGCCACGAAGATCGCATCATCTACGCCTCGTTGGTCATTATCGCGGCCAACTCGGGCGGTGCCTTCTCGCCCATCGGCGACGTGACCACCATTATGCTTTGGAACAAGGGCGTGATTACCGCCTTAGGCGTGATCTCAGAGATATTAGTCCCCGCCATCGTCTCCATGGTTATTCCTGTGCTGATCTTGCAGTATTCGCTCAAGGGTGAGCTTGAGGAGCCCGAGGTGAAGATGAGCAGCGATTACGAGGTGCTCGACTTCACCAGCGCCCAGCGCAAGGCCGTGTTTGCCATTGGTGTGGGCGGTTTGATATTCGTCCCCATATTCAAGAGCATCACCCATCTGCCCCCCTTTGTGGGCATCCTGCTGGTGTTGGGCGTGCTGTGGACGGTGACCGAGGTGTTCTACCACAATCTGGGTCATGGTCATGACGAGGGTGGCACCAAGCGCCGTGTAGTCAATCTGCTGCACAATATCGATATGTCAACCATCCTCTTCTTCCTCGGTATCCTTATGGCCGTGACCTGCCTTGAAGAGATTGGCGTGCTTGAGGCACTGGGCGAGGGTCTCAACGTAGCCTTCGATGGCAATCACTATGCCGTGACGGGTATCATCGGAGTGCTTTCGAGCATCGTTGACAATGTGCCCCTTGTGGCCGGCTGCATGGGCATGTATCCTGTTGCCGCCACGGGCGACATGGCTGTCGATGGCATCTTCTGGCAGTTGCTGGCCTACTGTGCCGGTGTGGGTGGCTCAATACTCATCATCGGTTCTGCCGCCGGTGTGGTGGTCATGGGCTTAGAGAAGATTACCTTTGGCTGGTACATGAAGCGTGTCAGCCTGCTCGCCTTGGCCGGTTATCTGGCAGGCATCCTTAGCTACTGGCTCATTCGTACGTTTATCTTCACCACTCCGCTCTAAGCGGAATGGCCCCATTCACATATTGCTTCAAGGCCCCACCCGCAGCTGCGGATGGGGCCTTGTCGTAGGGGATAAATCCCCGGGTTGAATCTTTCTCTGAACGGTTACTATGGCTGTTACGATTTAGAGAGGGTATTCTTCAAAGGCGTAGAGCACCGTCGAGAGGTAGCGCTCGCCTGTGTCGGGCAGCAGTGTCACGATGGTCTTGCCGGCGTTTTCAGCGCGCTTGGCTACCTGAACGGCACCAAAGGCGGCAGCACCCGAAGAGATACCTACGAGCAGACCGTCTTGCTGAGCCAACTGACGACCCGTGCGGATGGCGTCGTCATTGTCTACGTCGAGCACCTCATCAATGACATCGGGGTTGTAAGTCTTGGGCACAAAGCCAGCACCGATGCCCTGAATCTTGTGTGGACCAGAGGCGCCACCGTTGAGTACGGGCGAAGCAGAGGGCTCTACTGCAATAATCTTGATGTTGGGGTTTTTCTCCTTGAGATACTTGCCCACGCCCGAGATGGTTCCGCCGGTACCCACGCCAGCCACGAAGATGTCGATTTTGCCGTCGGTGTCGTTCCATATCTCTTCCGCGGTGGTTCTGTAATGCTTCTCCGGATTGGCCGGATTCTCAAACTGTTCGAGGATTACCGCGCCCGGAATAGCGTCGCGCAGTTCTTCCGCGGCCCTGATAGCGCCGGGCATACCGTCCTTGCCACTGGTGAGTTTTACTTGTGCGCCGTATGCCTTTACCAGGTTGCGACGCTCCACGCTCATGGTCTCGGGCATGGTGAGGATGAGGTTATAGCCTTTCACCGCAGCCACCAGAGCCAGGCCCACACCGGTGTTGCCGCTGGTGGGCTCGATGATGGTAGCGCCGGGTTTGAGCGTACCGTTTTGCTCGGCGGCCTCAATCATGGCCAGCGCGATGCGGTCTTTCACGCTGCCACCGGGGTTAAAATACTCCACTTTAGCGATAATGGGCTGCGTCAGTTCGTTCTGGGCAGAATACTTAGACAGTTCTACCAATGGTGTCTTGCCGATCAGGTCGGTCACTTGCTTATAAATCTTTGCCATGATATGGTCTCTTTATTTTTATGATTGATTTGATATGTCGCTTTGTTCAGTCTGGCTGCGCCACCTGGCTTAGCCAATTGTGAATTGTGAATTGTGAATTGTGAATTTTGAATTATGAATTTTGAACAGCCCTGAACGCCTGGTCGAGGTCATCGATGAGGTCTTCATAGTGCTCCGTGCCGATGCTCAGGCGTATGGTGCTGTCGTAGATGCCCTGTTCAGAAGCCTCTTCGGGGCTCAACTCCGAGTGTGTGGTGCTCTTGGGGTGAATCACCAGCGACTTCACGTCGGCCACGTTGGCCAGCAGTGAGAATATCTTGAGGTTGTCGATAAACTGCCAGGCCTCCTGCTCGCCGCCGTCGATCTCGAAGGTGAAGATGCTGCCAGCCCCGTTGGGGAAGTAGCGCTGGTAGAGGTCGTGGTTGGGATGACTCTCAAGCGACGGATGGTTGATCTTCTTCACCAAGGGCTGCGACTTGAGGTAGTCTATAACCTTCTGTGTGTTGAACACATGGCGCTCTACGCGCAGTGACAGCGTCTCGAGTCCCTGAAGCAGTACCCAGGCGTTGAACGGAGAGATGGCCGCGCCCTCATCGCGAAGCAGCAAGGCACGCACGCGGGTGGCAAAGGGAGCCGGAATCTCGCCGAACTTCAGGCCATGGTAAGAGGCGTCGGGCTGTGAGAAGCCGGGGAACTTGTCGTTTTGCAGCCAGTCGAAGGTGCCGCCGTCAACAATGACACCGCCCAGCGAGCTACCGTGTCCGCCGATGAACTTGGTAGCCGAGTGTACCACGATGTCTGCTCCGTGCTCAATGGGACGAATGAGATAGGGTGTGCCAAAGGTGTTGTCGATGATGACGGGAATGCCGTGGCGATGGGCAATCTCAGCCGTGCGCTCAATGTCAGAGATGTTGGAGTTGGGGTTGCCCAGTGTCTCGATAAACACCAGTTTGGTGTTGGGGCGAATGGCGGCCTCCAATTCTTCATAGTTGTCGGGGTCTACGAATGTCGACTCAATGCCGTATTTGGTCAGCGTATGTGCCAGCAGGTTGTAGGTGCCGCCGTAAATGGTCTTTGTGGCCACCACGTGGTCGCCCGAGTAGGCGATGTTGGTAATGGCATAGGTCACGGCGGCGGCGCCAGAGGCTACAGCCAAACCGGCCACGCCACCTTCGAGGGCAGCCACGCGATCCTCAAAGACGCCTTGTGTAGAGTTGGTCAATCGCCCGTAGATGTTTCCGGCGTCCTTCAAATGAAAGCGGTCGGAGGCGTGTTGAGAGCTGTGAAAAACGTATGAGGTGGTCTGGTAGATGGGCACGGCGCGGGCGTCGGTTGTGGGATCGGCCTGTTCCTGACCTACATGCAGTTGTAATGTCTCAAAGTGAAGTTTCTTTTCGCTACTCATAATCTTAATTTTTTTTTGCCATCCGTGGACCTTCATGAGAGGGCGGCCAGCGTGGTGAATACATTTATTGATATTTACACTGCAAAGATACGCCGAATATCCATGCGGTGAAATAACACACTTGGGGCATATTAGCTACCATGTTTGTGGTATATGCCCCAAGTGCGGTAACTGAGCGTGCCAAAGCGTGGATGAAAAGGCCTGCAGCGGCGTCTCATACGGGGGTAAGCATGCCGTAATGCCATTCCGGCTACGCCGTGACGGCATTACGGCGGCCCCGTAACATGGTTACGGCTACCCGATATGTGTGTGATATATACTACGCGAGTTCGGGATAAGATGAGTAGGCAAACAGCGGCCATTGGGTGAGCATGGGGGTAGTCATGATAAATGGGGCGGTTGTGAGTCCCCCAAGCTGCCGTTTCAACTGCCCTCCGCGCCTATGGCAACGACGGGCGGGCTAAATGAGAAGCCCCATGTCATCGGATGATTTTATATAGAATGATGTTATGGTTTCATATAGAACCATCGGATGGTTTCATATAGAATCATCGGATGGTTTTATATAGAATTATCGGGCTGTAGGGTGCGAACGGTTGGGCGTATATACTAAAAAAACGTTGTCGGACTATAAATTAAGTGGGTTGACAAGGGTGCTTTATGATTATTTTTCCTATTTTTGCGTATAACAAGACACATGATACCCGACATGCAGAAATACGCGGACTATATTAAGCAGATAGAGATCGACTCGCTTTGGAGTGGTCGCAAGCACATCGTATGGAACCTCGACCGCCAGATCAATGTGCTGAGCGGCATCAACGGCGTGGGCAAGTCGACCATCCTCACCAAGGTGGTCAAAGGGCTTGCGGCCGGCGGCGAGTTTCCCAGTCACCTGCTCAAGGGCGTGCGCCTGAAGGTAGAGCCCGAGGATGCCAAGTGGATACGCTACGACCTCATCAGAGGGTTCGACCGGCCGCTGCTTAATTATGATGTGGTGGGCAAGATGGACGCGACACTCGCCACCGAGCTCGACTGGCAGCTCTTCCAGTTGCAGCGCAAGTATCTCGACTACCAGGTGAACATCGGCAACCGCATCATCGAGGTGCTGCAGAGCGGCAGTCCCGACGCCGCGGCGAAAGCACAGGAAATATCGGCGCCCAAGAAGAAGTTCCAGGATATCATCGACGAACTTTATGCCGATACGGGCAAGAAGATCATACGCACCGAAAACGAAATACGGTTTGCCCAGATTGGCGAAACCCTTGTGCCCTATCAGCTGTCGAGTGGCGAGAAGCAGATATTGGCCATACTGCTCACCGTGCTGGTAGAAGACCAGCAGAACTATGTCTTGTTTATGGACGAGCCCGAGGTGAGCCTGCACATCGACTGGCAGCAACAGCTCATCGACCTCATCCTGCAACTCAATCCCAACGTGCAGATTATTCTCACGACCCACAGTCCGGCGGTCATTATGAATGGCTGGATGGATAAGGTGACCGAGGTGAGCGACATCACCGAGGAGTGAGCGGCACACAAGCGCTCGCCCTGGTGCTACTCCGCTGAGGCGTGAGAAAGCGTGACGGGGGGCGGATGGCTGCCCCATATAGAATGTTAAACATAGGGTTCTGAATTGAAAAAATCTCTTCGCGACAATATCACTTCCAGCTACTTTGAGGCAGCCAACCGGCTTAACTCCAAGCAGTCGCGGCGTAAGATCATCGCTTACGTCGAGAGTTACGACGACGTGTTCTTCTGGCGGTCAATCCTGAGTCGGTTTGAAACCGACAGGGTTTACTTCGAGGTGATGCTTCCCTCGCGGGTGGGGAAATTGGAGCGAGGCAAGAAGGCCGCGCTCATGAGCCTGCTCTCGGGCAAGGTGGGGCAGGGCATGATAGCCTGTGTAGATGCCGACTACGACTATTTGGAGCAGGGGGCCACGCCAACATCGCGTGAGATTCTGCACAATCCCTACATCTTCCACACGTATGCCTATGCCATCGAAAACATGCAATGCTATGCGCCGTCACTCCACGATGTATGCGTGGCGGTGACGCTCAACGACCATACCATCTTCGACATTGAGCAGTATCTTGCCGACTTCTCGACGATTATCTATCCGCTCTTTGTCTGGAGCATATGGTATTACCGCACGCCCAACTACGGGCAGTTTACCATTACCGACTTCCTTCGTGTCATCGAGATTAGCAGTTTTTCGTTTGCCTCGGCCTCCGAAAACCTCCACCGCTTGCGCAGCAAGGTGGGTAAGCGCGTGGAGCAGCTGAAGCGTGCCAACCCCGATGCTCGTGAGAGTTATGCCCGCGTGAAGGACGACTTGGCACGCTTGGGCGTCACACCCACGACCACCTATTTATATATACAGGGCCATCATCTGTTCAATAGGGTGGTGTTGCCCATGCTTGACAAGATTTGCGAGAAGCTGGTGCGCGAACAGGAGAACCAGATTGCGCGTCAGAGCGTGCATGGCACACAGCGTCGCAACGAGTTGTCGAGCTATTCCAACAGCTTAGAAGACCTCGTGCCCATGCTCAAGAAGAATGTGGGTTTCATGCGGTCGGAGCAGTATGCCCGCATACGTCAAGACTTGGAGCGCTTCATGGAGTCACAGCGGCAGGCCGACGACGCACAGCCCGTAAGCTCATGAGCGTGCCGGGAGAAAGGGCTTTGCGCCAGCGTCTGATGGTCACAAGACAGTAGAAAGATTACCTCATATAATATGTATAAAACCTTATGGAAAAACGATTGATGACGCTGCTGCTGCTTGGCGCCAGTGTTCTTGTTGCCCATGCCCAACTGTTGTATCGTGTCTCAGGTAACGGCCTCGATAAGCCGTCGTACGTCATCGGCACACACCACTTGGCCAGCACGCAGTTTGTAGACAAGATTGTCGGAGTGAAAGAGGCCTTGGCCGCTACCGACCAGGTGTACGGCGAGCTGGCTTTCGAGACGATGTCTAACCCCGACAGCATGGCCTACCTGCAGCGTGCCATGATGCTGCCCGAGGGCAAGCACCTGAAGGACATCCTCACCGCCGAACAGTATCAGAAGCTCAATGCGCTGCTGACGAAGACCATCACCGTAGACCTCACCAACCCGCAACTGGAAGCCCAGCTCGGACAGGTGTCGCCCATGGGCATCGTCACCCAGCTCACACTCATATCCTACATGATGCGCCACCCCGGTGAGTTCGACCCCACCAACGGCTTCGACCAGTATTTTCAGACTGAGGCCAAGAAGAGCGGCAAGCCCAGCCTCGGCCTTGAGACCATGGCCTTCCAGGCACAGGTGCTGTTCAACGGCAGCAGTCTCGAAAGGCAGATTGAGCGGTTGGAGTGTTATATCGACAACAAGGAGTTCGCGGACATGATGACCGAAGACATGACCAAGGCGTTCTATGCACAAGACCTCGCTGGCCTGAAGAAGGCCATGGACGAGAAACTCAACAACGGCTGTGACGACACGCCCGAGGAAGAGGCCACGCTCATCAGCAACCGTAACGCCGACTGGCTGAAGAAGATGCCGGCCATCATGGCTGCCAAGCCCACCTTCTTCGCCGTGGGGGCAGGGCATCTGCCCGGCGACAAGGGTGTGCTTGAGGGGCTTAGGCGGTTGGGTTATACCGTCGAAGGCGTGAAATAAGCGTGACGGGGAAGTCGAATGACGGCATTAAAAGATTGTTATTTTTAGTGGGCGGAGCATCGGTGCTCCGCTTTTTTTCGTTATTTTTGCACCCGTAATTTATAGTAAATACAAATAAGATATGGATCATTTACCCCAAAACGATATACCCATGCTGGTCTCTGCCATCAACTTCCTGTTGCGTGACGAGGAATTTGACGACCTCGACCAGATTTGTTACCATTATCATATTGTGCGTGCCGACCTTGAGCAGCGTATGGCTGCCGCAGGTTTTCAGTATTCAGAAACAGAGAAAAGATTCTGGTGAGATGGATTGTTGGTGGGCTGACGGGTTGGATGATTGGCTTGATGGGATGTAAGCGAATGACTCACCCAATAGCCGACAAAACAGCAAATCAGCCCGCCAACCCACCGACCCACCAACGCCCCAGCCCCCCCAATGACTAAAGACGCCATAGAGCAGGCTTACAGTTTCCTGCATCAGAAATACCGCGTATTTCAGTATTCGCGTGACGACCGGCAGAAAGAAGACATAGAGTACGCGGTGACCAGCTTCGTAGAAACCATGCGTCCTGACCTTTACGATGCCATATCGCAAGGGCAGGACGATTATCTCTTTGTGCACAGCAGGTTTGCCGTAGACCTGCCTTCAGCCGTGCAACGGCTCGAACAGCTGATGGAGACGCTGTAACGGCATTATCCCAATGCCACGTCCATCACCATCATCAGTACAAAGCCGATGGCAAAACCAATGGTCGAGAGGTTGGAGTGTTCGCCTTCAGAGGCTTCGGGGATGAGTTCCTCGATGACCACATATAGCATGGCACCGGCGGCAAAGGCCAACAGATAAGGCAGAATGGGCTCCATGATAGAGGCCAGAAGAATGACGAGGATGGCCCCAATGGGTTCTACGGCGCCGCTCAGCGTACCCATGATAAACGACTTCATGCGGCTGCCGCCCGCGGCCTTCATGGGCATGGAGATGATGGCGCCCTCGGGAATATTCTGAATGGCGATACCCAATGACATGGCCAAGGCACCCGCGGCAGAGATCCATTCGCCACCTTGCATGGCACCGGCCACCACTACGCCTACTGCCATACCCTCGGGAAAATTGTGTATGGTGACAGCCAATGAGAGCATGGCTACCTTAGAGAGATGTGAGCGCGGCCCTTCGGGTGTGCTGTTGCCGATGTGCAGGTGTGGCGTAAGGGTGTCGATAAGCAGCAGAAAGCCCATGCCGCAAAGCAGTCCGAGGGAGGCGGGCAGTACGCTGAGCTTGCCCATCGAAGCCGACATATCCATGCTGGGGATGAGCAATGACCACACAGACGCGGCCACCATTACGCCAGAGGCAAAGCCGAGCAGTGCTTTCTGCACACGGGCAGGCATCTCGTCTTTCATGAAAAATACAAAGGCCGCTCCAAGTGTTGTTCCTAAAAAAGGAATCAACAGGGCAAGTAACATTCCGTTCATACGTATGATATTCGTTGTTGTATGCAAAATTAGTCATTATTATCCATACGGCAACACAATATCACCGAAAACAATATGGAGCAAAGTGAGGGGCGGATAAAATAAGTGTACTGTTTTTTCGTTCATGGTATATAACGTTGTGTATTGCCTATGCGTCGTATTTTACACCTTATTATATGTTTGGGGCTTGTCGTTCCGGTCTGCGCGCAGCGCCCGGCTTATTACAAGATGTCGTCCATGCTGCGTGCGATAGCCGCACACGAGCAGAGTGGCGCGCCAACGGATGGTGGCGCAGGCAGTGCGTGGAGCGGCTCGCGGGCCCGGGGGGTGCGCCCCATGCAGGCGGGAGCCATGGTTTGCTCATTCGTGCGCATGCGCTCTACGGAGGGGGCGGAGTATGGCGAGGCCGCACTGCGGGGGAAGGGCTGTGAGGTGCTTGCCCGCTTTGGTGACATTTACATCGTCTCTGTTCCGGTAAGTCAGCTTGCGGCCTTGTCGCTCGACCCGCATGTGCTGCGCATAGAGGCAGGGCGAGGCACGCAGACGCTCACCGACTCGGTGGCGCTTCATGTCAACGCGCTTCCCGTCTACGAGGGGCGGCAGTTGCCCCAGGCCTATAGCGGCACAGGCACCGTGGTGGGTGTCATGGATATCGGCTTCGACCTTACCCACCCCAATTTCTATGATGCCACGGCCACCACCTACCGCATCAAAAGGCTGTGGGACCAACTCTCCACCGACACCGTGGGTAGCCCCCTGTACGTGGGGGCTGACTATCGTTCTACAGAGGCGCTGCTGGCATACGCCCACTCACGCGACGGCCTCGACCAGACGCATGGCACCCATACGGCAGGGATTGCGGCGGGCAGTGGCTATGACAGTCGTTATCGTGGACTGGCCATGGGCAGCGACCTGTGCTTAGTGAGCAATGCCGTAACAGAGGATATAGGCTTGATAGACCCAGCCGACTATTACAAGTACACCTACGCCACTGACGCGCTCGGCTTTAAGTACATCTTCGACTACGCCCAGTCGGTGGGTAGGCCCTGTGTCATCAATTTCAGTGAAGGGTCGCTACAAGACTTTCGGGGCGACGACCAGCTTTACTATGCCATTCTCGACAGCCTCACGGGGCCGGGGCGCATCATCGTGTCGGCGGCTGGAAACACAGGCGGAGTGAAAAACTATATACGCAAGCCGGCGGGCACGGCAAGTGCCGGCAGTTTTCTGACGGCCTCTGACGGGTATCTGATGCATACGCTGAAGTCGGACAACAACTTTACCGCAAGGCTAAAATTCTATATCACGGGGCAGCAGCCCATTAGCTGTGACATCGCGTCCGAGCATGTGCTGGCCACTGCCGACTCTACGCTCACATACGACGTGGATATAGCTGGCGACACTTGCAGGGTATCGGTCTTGGCTTATCCCTCGTGCTACGATGCGGCGGAGATGGCCTACGACCTTACCCTAACGGGACCGAAGACGCTGGGCCAGACGCTGCCAATCTCTGTCGAACTGATTGGCGACGCGGCCAATGTGGAGTTGTATCGTGTGTCGGGAAACCTTGTCAGTTCTTCACTCGACCCCACGCTGGCTGACGGTGATACGTCTCATGGCATTCTCTCTCCGGCAAGCGCGCCGGGGGTGATCTGTGTGGGAGCCACCAGCTACCGCGACCAGGTGACCAATTATCAAGGCGTGGTAAAGCATTACGACCAAGGCCATGGGGGTGTACGGGGGGCGTATTCGTCGGCAGGCCCCACTTACGACGGGCGCACCAAACCCGACGTGATGGCACCGGGCACCAATGTCATCTCCTCATACAGCAGTTATTATCTGGAAAATCATCCCACCGCCAACGACATTGACTGGGACGTGAAGCACTTCGATTTCAACGGGCGCACCTACGCATGGAACTCCAATAGCGGAACTTCGATGGCATCGCCGGTGGTGGCAGGAGCCATCGCCCTGTGGTTGGAGGCCGACCCCACGCTCACCGCTGCCGACTGTATCGATATTTTCGCGCGTACCTGTTCCCATCCCGACGCTACGCTGACCTATCCCAATCACCTCTATGGTTATGGGCAGATAGATGTTTATGCCGGTTTGCTTGAGGTGCTGAGGCGCAATTCCACGGGGCTGGCCTCGGTACTCGACTCGCCCAAGGTCTCTGATTTATCCTGCCGTGTTTCTTCCACGACACTCACGCTGACCTCGGCCCAGCCTGTAGATGCCGCCTTCGATGTATCAATCTACACCCTGCAAGGCACGCTCATGCAGCGCGCGCATTTTTCGGGTGGCGGATTGGTATACGAACTCCCCATAGCTTCTCTACCGCTGGGCGTTTATGCGGTCAAGGTTGCGGGCGGCCCAAAGATTAGCGGTGGATTGGTCTTTGCGCGAAAGCAAGCGCGACACTAAATGAAGAATAGCTGTCACAAATCTTGAATAACATATCGTTACCTTGAAAAATAAAGTTTTGTATATGAAGTTAATACCACTTGTCATTTCATGTTTATTGGTTCTTCCCGTTAAGTCACAGACGGCAAGAGTGTATCTCAATGTTAAGAAAACTACTCAGCAGGAGTTCTTGCAGAAGAAGCTGCAGTCTGCAAATTATCAGCAAAAGCCTGCTGATCTCTCAAAAGAAGAAACAGAGCGAATAAAGTCCTTGGCACTGCCCTTTGTTGACAAAGAGATGCTTGCTTGTATTAACGAAGACGGAATTGGCTTTGTAGATTACAAGTATTACCCTCAAGGCAAAATCTATGAAGCCGTATTTTCGGAACCGATACGCATGTATTCGTATCTCTTCAGTAAGGATAATGGCGAGTTCTTAGGAAAAGCACATCATGGGACTTCTTTCTCTAAGTCTGGTTGTTGGGCTTCTTTGGGAAAGCAAGACTGTGACTTTGGAACTGAATTACATCTATATAGGCTTACGGATGAGACGAGAGGGGAAATAGCGTATTATAGCACCCGCGAATGGATTGCCAACGAATTGTTTTGGGGCAATGACACGACGCTCTATGCTTCCGCGTCACTTTCTGAAGGGGATACGGTTCCTACCTTGTTCTTTCAATTTACGCTTACCCATAAAACGTTTAATACTACGCCATCTAAAGCGACACACAATATTGCTTTTTCATTATCCGACCGAAAGTTTGTCAATGTCTTACAAGTAAACGATGCATGGGAGAAAGATGTTGATAGTGACGCCGAGTGCAATCAATATCATCAGGTGAAGATAGGCAATAGTCACCAGGAAGGTAAGTGGGTGGACGGAAGAGATATCTACAGGGTGGTGGATTTAGACTTTACTCATCCGGTCGCGCTTGACAGTCTTACACTGCTGGCCACCATGAATTACGTAAACAACTATTCCAAAGACCAGGAAACCTCATGTCAGCCACACCTTCCGCTTGTCCTTATGGCGGGCAATTCTCCCCATTTGATAACGGCAGAACCCTTCTACTATCAAGCTGGTGAAGAAGTCTATGGTTTGGACTTCCCATTACTGCAATTAAACTATGATGCCGGTTGCGGTGATTATATGGAGGAACTTGCGAAAGAAGGCGATAATCTTCTGTTAAGGGTTAACCGCTATTATCAAGAAGGCTATGCCGACATTGTTTATAGAATCATGAAATCTGATGCCGGGAAATATTCCGCCAAAGTAATCTCATATACCAGATATAACGGGGACGAGATTTGGTGACGTTGACATAATACGTAGTTTCTCAGCAATGACGCTTCCGCTTGTATGAGGCCAAAATGGGGAAAGGGGTGGGACGTAAGGCTATTGGGCTCGATACCTTGGATACGGTGTTCGTTCACTTTTCGCCCATCACCCTTCCTTCTATATAAAAGGCATCTAACCGTTCGAGGTGCCTGAGCCGTGCGAGTCGCTGGGCGATGATGCCGAAGGAGGCGATGGCAATGTAGATGAGCAGCAGTTGGAAGGTGTTGATGTGGATGTTGCCGATGTCGGCACCGGGCAGGGTTGCCGTCCAGGCGAGCGCGTTGTTCATCCATTGGACAATGGTGGCGAGTGCTTGGGCCACAACATGTTGCAAGACGGCTATAGGCGTGGTAAGCAACATGGCCACCGCACCGTAGAGGATGAGCGTGGCGGCGGGAATGACAATGAAGTTGGTGAGGAGAAAATACGTGGAGAACCGCCCGAAATAATAGAGCACCAACGGGGCAGTGCCAATCTGTGCGGCGAGCGACACGGCTGCCAGTCCCCATGCCCAGCGCAGCACGCTGTTGGTGAGTGGCAGCAGATGGAATAGTGGGCTGTAGCAGATGGCGATGGCCAATACGGCCATGAACGACATCTGAAAGCCCACATCCCAGAGGTTTGGTGGGTTGGCGATGAGCATCACAATCGCCGCAAAGGCGAGCGTATTGACCGATAGCCGTTGGCGTTGCAGCGCGGTGCAGATGGAACAGATGGTGAGCATGGTGGCCGACCGGACGACACTGGGTGACATGCCCACCATGACGACGTAGGTCCATACCGCCGTCAGGATGAGGCCCTGGCACAGCCACCGCCACCGTAGGCCTCCACCCAGTAGCAGGGTGAGGATGGTGTAGATGATGCCCAAGTGCAGACCCGACAGGGCGAGCACGTGCGAGGCGCCGGCGATGGCGTAGAGGTCGCGGGTCGCACGACTGAGATAGCTCTTGTCGCCTAAGGTCATGGCCGCCACCACGGCGTACTGCTGGTCGGCCAGTCCCATGCGTCCGTATTGTTCAAGCAGCCGGTGCCGCCAACGCAAGGCCCTGATTTTGGTGCGGTCAAAGCGCGACAGGGGCATCAGGCTGACGGCGGCTTTCTGCCAGTGGGTGTAGTAAACGAAGGTCTGGGCCACCACGCCGCGCGTATGTAACCAGCGCACATAGTCGAAGTTTGACCCCGACCGCCAGGGGCGCAACGGTTGCAAGACCGACCGCGCCTTGATGCCGTCGCCCACATGGAGCGTGGCCTGCGGACGCAGGGTGTCGCGCAGAAGCGATGCCTTCACCTTCACGGGTTTGTGTAGGCGATAACCTACGACGCTTGTCAGGCTAAGGTCGCATTGCAGCGTCTTGCCCCGTACCTGTGGCGGACTTGCCACTACGGCCTCATACACTACAGGGTGTGAACTGAAAGGATATTCCAGTTGCCGGTTACGCAGGGTTGTGAGGCAGGCACCCAGCAGCATGACCGCGGCCATCACGCATCCCCCTTGTGTGTAAGGACCCATTCGCCGGAGCGACAATGCGGCCACAATCAGTGTGGCTGAGCCGGCAAGCACCATCCACGTGGGCACGGCAGCGCCCCAACGGTCGCCGATGAGGATACCGGCAATCAGCATCAGGGCAATGCGCAGCAATGGGACTTGGTTTAGGGTCTTGGCTATTTCCATGTTGCAAAAATAGGAGAAATGAGCCATTGTTCCAACGTTTTGGGACGTATTTATGTTGCCGCATGGAGCATTGGCGGCCGCGCGAGGCCGAATGGCACTACCCGAGACTACCAGCCCCCCTGCCCGGACCATCGTGTCGAATAATAGTTGACAAACTTGGTTTACGACGTGATGGTTTTGAGGAAAATGCCGTAACTTTGTGGAAAAGCATAGCAACGGACAAGAACTTAACTCTATATTTTCGGACACGATGGAACAGAACAAAGAGCTGAGACAGGCATGGGACTTTGTGGAACATACCGGCACGAGCATTTTTCTCACGGGTAAGGCTGGCACAGGCAAGACTACGTTTCTCAGGGCGGTGCGCGAACATTCTTCTAAGCGCATGGTGGTAGTGGCGCCTACGGGCGTGGCCGCCGTCAATGCGGGCGGCGTCACCATCCACTCGTTCTTCCAGTTGCCCCTGTCGCCCTATGTGCCGGGAGCCGCCATTCGTGACCGCTATGATTTTGGCAAAGAGAAGCGACGCATCATCCGGACGCTCGACATGCTGGTCATCGACGAGATATCGATGGTGCGTAGCGACCTGCTCGATGCCATCGACTTTGTGCTCAGGCGTTATCGTGACCACACCCGACCCTTTGGTGGGGTACAGTTGCTGATGATTGGCGATCTGCAGCAGCTCACGCCCGTGGTGACGCCGCAGGATGAGGAGATTCTGCGTGGACACTACGACACCCCTTATTTCTTTGGGTCGCGCGCTTTGCAGCAGATCAACTATGTCACCATTCAGCTCACCCGTGTATATAGACAGCAGGACCAAACCTTCATCAATATACTCAACCACATACGCGACGGGCATCCCACTGCCGACGACCTGGCGCAACTCAACGCCCGTTGTAAACCGGCGTTTTTCCCCAAGGCCGATGAGGGATACATTCGTCTCACTACCCACAACCGCATGGCTGACAGCTATAACGAGAGTGAACTCATGAAGCTAAGCGGGCAGCGCTATAGCTACAAGGCTGAGGTGCAAGGCGATTTCCCGGAGTACAACTTTCCCACGGATGTAAACCTTGAGCTGAAGGTGGGCGCGCAGGTGATGTTTGTCAAGAATGACAGTTCGGCCGAACACCTTTATTATAATGGACGTATCGGGCATGTGGTGGAACTTACAGGGGAGTCAGTCATCGTGAAATGTCCGGGCGACAGTGGGGTAATCAATGTGGAGCGCCAGCAGTGGGAGAATACCAAATATGTGATTAACCCGCAAACCAAGACCATAGAGGCGCAGGTGCAGGGTGTCTTCACGCAGTACCCGCTGCGGTTGGCATGGGCCATCACCATACACAAGAGTCAGGGCCTGACCTTCGACCGTGCCATCATCGATGCGGCGCTGTCGTTCGCACCCGGTCAGGTGTACGTGGCGCTGAGCCGATGCAAGAGTCTTGAGGGACTGGTACTCGCGTCGCCTATCGACGGACGAAGTATTATCAACGACAACCACGTGGCCGACTACATCGCCCATCAGCAAGAGGCGGCAGAGGCCAGCGTGGCGGCGCTGCCCGACCTGAAGGAAGAATATTACAGGTATCAGTTGCTCGACCTTTTCGATTTCAGCGCACTCTATGACGCGGCTCAGTTCGCTCACCGCACGCTGGTGGAGTATTTCCGGGTTATGCCGGCTCTTACTGGTCTATATGCCAAGGCGTTGGCTGACTTTAAGGCCAAGGTGATGGACGTGGCCTACAAGTGGCAGCGTGTGATTCGTGGTATGGAAACCGGGGCGTTGCACGAGACGGCTTTCCTTGAGCGCGTGCGACATAGTGCCACCTATTTTATAACAGCGGTGGAGGAGTCGCTGTCTGTGGCTATAGAGAAAGGCCGTTTGGCTAAAAGCCAGAACAAGAAAGCCATGCAGCTGATGGACGAGCGTTACAAAGAAATGTGGCTGAACTATTTAGCCAAGGACCGGTTGCTGCGCAGGATGGAGGAAGAGGCGTTTGATGTGGCCACCTACATGGCCACCAAGCAAGAGGCCATGCTTGACGCCCTGGATGTGGTGATGCCCAATAGCCATAGAGAGCGTAAGCCTCGCAACAAGACCAAAGCCTCTGCTCCATTTGGCGGAGAGGACAAGGAGCCGGAAGTCAAGCCCAAGGCTGTCAAACCCTCTAAGGGGGCTACCTACGATATTACGCTTCAGTTGTTTTTGGCGGGCAAGCGCCCGGAGGAGATTGCCCGTGAACGCGGATACAGTGAGTCGACGATCTACAATCATTTGGGTAGGCTGGTGCAACAGGGACGGATTACGGCCGACAAGGTTATTGGGGCAGCCAAGGTGAGGGCCATTCGCCATGCCATCGCGCAACTGCCCGAGGGGGCAACGAGGTCTGAGGTGAAAGCCATCTGTCGCAATGACATCACTTGGAACGACATCAACTTGATGGTGTCTCCCAATAAGCGTAAGGAACATGATGATGAAGTGAAAATCTGAAAAAGGCAGTTATGGAGAAAATTAGAATATTCGTTGAGACGGTTATAGAGCATCTGGGCTTGCATGGCAGTGTGGTACCCGTGGTACGACATGCGGTGCTCGTGCTGGTGGTTGTGCTCGTGGCGTGGGGCGCCTACTTGTTGGGCAGGAAGATTATCATTCCCTTGGTCAACAAGATTACGCTTCGCACATCGGCATTGTGGGATGACGTGTTGTTGGGCGAGCGCGCGTTGGTGGCGGCCTGTCGTATCGTGCCTGCTGTGGTGATATGGCAACTGCTGCCCATGGTGTTCTACCAGTTTCCTGTGGCACGTGAGGTATTGGTGAGGCTTACAGCCATCTACATCACCATCGCCACGGCGCATCTGTTCATGGTGGTTATCGACAGCATGAAGCAGTTGGACAGTGGCATCAGCACAAGCTTGCGCCAATATATGCTTTCCTTTTGCTCATTATTGCGCCTGTTGGTCATATTCATTGCCGTGATTGTGGTCATTGCCATTGCGTTAGACCGTAGTCCGGTCACGTTGCTGGCCGGGTTGGGTGCCACGTCGGCTATCCTCATGCTGGTGTTCAAGGATACCATCGAGGGCTTGGTGGCAGGTGTCAGGCTCACCTCGGCAGAGATGTTGCATGTGGGCGACTGGATTACGGTGCCCACAACCTTGGCCGACGGCATTGTCACGGAGATGAGTCTCACGACGGTCAAGGTGCGTAACTTTGACAATACCATCGTTACGGTGTCGCCCACCACCTTGGTCAATGGTTCATTCCAAAACTGGAAGGGCATGCAGGACTCGGGCGGGCGACGGGTGAAACGCAGGGTGTACTTCGACTTCCGAAGTCTGACCTTCACCGACGAGCAGCGTCAGCAGACGAACATGGCGCAGTATCGTTTGGCCATGGAGCAATACCTCAACGCCTGTCCGTGGGTCAACAACGACATGGTTATCCTGGTACGTCAGCTTGAAGCTACGCAGGCGGGCCTTCCTTTGGAGTTTTATTTCTTCCTCAACGACAAGGAGTTGGTCAATTACGAGCACTGTCTGGCCGATATCATGGAGTACGCCTATGCTTTGGCAGGGGAGTATGGCCTGAAAGTGTATCAGCAAATTGTGAGTAATTAAGCGAGTTCGTGATAAAATGAGCATGCAAACAGTCGCCCTCGGGTGAGTGTGCAGGCTGTGGTAGGGTGGTGCCAACGCCACGGCCGAACAGCGCGGCGGGGTGTATGGAGTGTGTGGCATTAGCCAGCAATCTGGGTATCGCGGCTCGCACAAGCAAACGCATATTGAGCAAGTTCACCAATCCGTACCAGGTTGTTTCACCTGCAACGTGTGGTGTCTGTCGTAAACCGCCCGTTAAGCAATCGTAAACCACGGGGTTAGTCATGCTAAATGGTGCAGTTATGAGCCCCAAAGCTGCTGTTTCAACAGCCCTCCGCGCCTATGGCAAGGGCGGGCGGGCTAAATGATACCCCCCAAGTCATCAGATGATTCTATATAGAACGATATGATGGTTTCATATAGAACCATCGGATGGTTTCATATAGAATTATCGGATGGTTTCATATAGAATTATCGGGCTGTAGGGTGCGAACGGTTGGGCGTAGGCATGGAGATGGGGCGAGAAATGGGTAGGTATGCTTGGTCGACGAAAGAGAATGGCACCCCATAACTATTAACTCCTTGCCCCTCGTTGATACCCCCTGATGACAAAAACCACCGGAATAAGCCCCTTATTCCGGCGTTTTTTTTTACCTTTGCACGTCAATATGTTAGCTCCGCGTGAGGGCTAAGAAATAGATTGACGCATATAACTCAATTGAAATGAAGAAAACTGTTGACTATCTGCTATCACAGAAGGGAGAAAGACGGGTGAGTATGCTTACGGCTTATGATTACCATACGGCCCGAACAATCAGCGAGGCAGACATCGATATGATACTCGTGGGCGACTCTCTGGGTAACGTGATGTTAGGCTACGACAATACCCTTGCAGTGACAGTAGAAGACATGATACACCATGGTAAGGCGGTGAGCCGCGGGGCCGGCGATGCTTTCGTGGTGGTTGATATGCCCTTCATGTCTTACCAGACCTCGATTTACGACGCCGTGAAAAACGCGGGACGCATGGTGAAAGAGACCAACTGTCAGGCTGTAAAGCTCGAAGGTGGCGCAGGTTATGCCGACAGGGTGGCAGCCATCGTAGAGGCTGGAATTCCTGTGGTGGGACATATCGGACTCACGCCACAGTCGGTGAACACGCTCAGTGGCTACAAGGTGCAGGGTAAGTCGGTGGAATCGGCACAGCGTTTGCTCGATGATGCACGGGCGCTATGCCAGGCAGGTGCCTTTGCAATAACTTTGGAATGTGTGCCCGAAGCGCTGGCCGCTAAAATCACTGCGTCGGTTGACGTGCTGACCATAGGCATTGGCGCAGGCAAATATTGTGACGGACAGGTGCTGGTTTATCAGGACATGCTGGGTTACACCGATGGCTTTACGCCTAAATTTGTGAAAAAGTACGCCAACCTGCACGACATCATGCTTGAGGCATTCAGGCAATATAAGGACGACTGCGAGCGTCAGGCGTTTCCAGCTGCGGCACATACCTTTGCCATCGGCGACGAGGTATTAGACAAGCTGTATTAAAAGGTAATAAGACTCATCGCCGGGTATCGACGAATATAAAAAACATGATTATCAGATGCAAGTAGTAAAGACGGTTCACGAGGTACGCGACATCGTGAAGGCATGGCGCAAGGAAGGTCTCACCGTGGGACTTGTTCCTACCATGGGTTTTCTGCATGAGGGACACCAGAGTCTCATTGCGCGTTCGGTGAAAGAAAACGACCGCACGGTAGTATCGGTATTTGTTAACCCCATTCAGTTTGGTCCTACTGAGGACTTGGAGGCTTATCCGCGTGACTTGGAACACGACAAGGCATTGGTGGAGAGCACGGGGGGCGACCTGATTTTCCATCCCGAGCCCGAGGAGATGTATCCCCCACACTTCTCTACCCATGTAGACACCGATGAGACTACCGAGTTGCTGTGTGGCGCCAAACGCCCCGGACATTTCCGTGGCGTATGTACGGTGGTCAACAAACTCTTTAATATTGTGACGCCCGACCGCGCTTACTTCGGACAGAAAGACGCGCAGCAGCTCTCTACCATCCGCCGTATGGTGCGCGACTTAAATATGAATCTTGAGATCGTGCCCTGTCCCATCATTCGTGAAGCTGACGGGTTGGCAAAGTCAAGTCGTAATGTTTATCTCAGCGCCGAGGAGCGCCAGGCCGCGCTGATACTCTCTAAGAGCCTGAAGCTCGGACGTGAGGCTATCGAGGGAGGGGAGCGCGACGCCCACGCCATCGTCAAGAAGATTGCCGACAGTCTGCAGACTGAGCCTCTGGCACGTGTTGACTATGTGGAGGTAGTAGACCTGGAGAACGTGCAACGCGTGGATAAGATAGAAGGTGAGACACTGGTGGCTATTGCCGTTTACATCGGCAAGACGCGCCTGATAGATAATTTTATATGGAAATAACACTGCTAAAATCGAAGATCCACCGTGCGGTGGTCACCCAGGCCGACCTCGACTATGTGGGCAGCATCACCATCGACAGTGCGCTGATGGAGGCTGCGGGTATCGTAGAGTATGAACGGGTGGAGATTGCCGACGTGGACAACGGCAACCGCTTGGCAACGTATGTCATTGCGGGTGAGGCCGGCTCGGGCATCGTATGCCTCAATGGCGCCGCTGCCCACTGTGTGACTGTGGGCGACAAAGTGATCATCATGGCCTACGCTGAGGTGACGCCCGAGGAGGCCAAGCGGCACAAGCCGCAGGTGGTGTTTGTCGATGACAATAACCGAGTGACGCGGCAGGCCAGCTACGAGAAGCATGGTCTGCTCAGCGACCAACTCTAAGGAGGACTCGATATGCTGACTGGAAAGAATGTGGTGCTGGGCGTGTCGGGGAGCATCGCGGCCTACAAGATGGCCAATGTGGCATCGATGCTGGTGAAGCTACATGCGGGGGTGGACGTGGTGATGACGC
The DNA here is from genome assembly GCA_023425865.1 of Bacteroidota bacterium. Classification (GTDB taxonomy): domain Bacteria; phylum Bacteroidota; class Bacteroidia; order Bacteroidales; family Bacteroidaceae; genus Prevotella. The sequence continues at coordinate 107,478 of JAFABV010000080.1, forward strand.
GTAACGCCACCCAGTTCATTGCTCCCCTCACCTTCGAGACGCTGACATCGAGGCGCTGCATGGTCGATACCTTCGACCGCAACTTCAACTATGCCGTGGAGCATGTGTCGTTGGCGGCCAAGGCCGACGTGCTGCTCGTGGCGCCGGCCACGGCCAATGTCATCGGCAAGATGGCCAATGGCATCTGCGACGATATGCTCACCACCACCTTCATGGCCTGCCAGTGCCCCATATTGGTGGCGCCGGCGATGAACACGAGGATGTGGACCAATGACCTGCTGCAAGACAATGTCGCTCGACTGAAGCACTACGGTGTGGAGGTGATACAGCCCGATGCCGGACGGTTAGCCTGTGGCGACATCGGAAGCGGCAAGCTGCCCGCCGAGGAACTGTTGGTGCAGCATATTCTGACGCACATTGCCCTGCCGCACGACATGCAGGGCAAGCGGGTGCTGGTGACGGCGGGGCCCACGTGCGAGGCCCTCGACCCTGTGCGGTTTATCACCAATCATTCGTCGGGCAAGATGGGTTATGCCCTCGCCAAGATGGCAAGGCTGCGCGGCGCAGAAGTCACACTGGTGTCGGGCCCTGTGGCCCTGGAGCCTTTCCTCGGCGTGGAGCGGGTGTCGGTGACATCGGCGGCTGAGATGTTCGATGCCGTGACATCCATCAGCGACGGCTTCGACGTGGTGGTGATGTGCAGTGCCGTGGCCGACTATACGCCGGCGCAATATAGCGAGCAGAAGGTGAAGAAGAACGGCGACGACCTCTCGTTGCCCCTGACCCGCACCCGCGATATCCTGCAGCACCTTGGTGCCCACAAGCGCGAGGGACAGTATATCGTGGGCTTCTCGATGGAGACGGAGCACCTGCTCGACAATTCGCGTGAGAAACTACTGAGGAAAAACGTCGACATGATTTGTGCCAACTCGATCGTTTCCGAGGGAACGGGCTTTGGTACCGACACCAACCAGGTGTGGGTCATCACTGGGGAGGGCACGCGGCAGCTGCCTTTATGCAGCAAGGATCAGACGGCCAATGCCATCCTCGACGCCATACTGCCACACCTTTAGTCACGGGCAAGCATACGCTATGGAACAGATTCTGGTCATCGACATCGGCAATTCTAACATCGTCATCGGCATGATGGGCGAGGGTGGAGTGGTGCGTGCCGAGCGCATAGACACCATCCACGAGGAGCCGAAGGCTGAGAACCTGTCGCGGCTGCGCACGGTGCTCGAAGCCCTGGATGCCGACCGGCAGGGTTTCACGGGCGGTATCGTGGCCTCGGTGGTGCCTGCGTTGACGGCCGTGGTGTGCGACAACGTCGCCCAACTCACCGGTATCGAGATGCTGCGGATGGGAGATGCCAAGGTGGTGGTGGATATGCCACTGCTGGTCGATGAGCCGGCACGGCTGGGACACGACCGTCTGGCCGATGCCGTAGGGGGCAAGATGAAATACGGCTACCCGTTGATGGTGGTTGATATGGGTACGGCCACCACGGTGAATGTGGTAGATGGTGAAGGTCGGTTTGCCGGTGGGATGATCATCCCGGGCATGAAGACATCGTTCGATGCGCTGTGCAGCCGTGCCGCACAACTAAGGGCCGTGCCGTTACAGGCTCCCGACAAACTGATTGGCCGTAACACCACGACGTCTATGCAGAGCGGTCTGCTCTATGGCTATGCGGCGATGGTGGACGGACTGATTACGCGCGTCAGCGAGGAAATGAACGTCCGCCCCATGGTCATCCTTACCGGAGGGCTGGCCTCGCTGGTCGAGCCGCTGTGCCGCGAGCAGGTGGTCTACGACGAACATCTGCTGCTCAGCGGACTATATCATATCTATTGCGCTAACCAGAAGGGTTAGCGCTTTGTGTCCCGGTACAGTCCGGGAATCGAGTTTCCTGTTTTCTTATTGTTCTTTTCTGATGACGATCTTTTGCGACTGATAGCGATCCGCGATGGTTTGGCGGAACTGTAGGTAGTCGTTGTAAAGGGTCTTCGGGTAGGTGCCATGTCGTTCCCCGCGCCGGTTATACAGCACCAGCATGCCGTCGTCGACACGTAGTTGGGAGACGAACTCGCCGAAGGGGAAGCTGACGGTGAGGTCTTGCGGCTTGCTCTCTATGACATAGCCGGCGGGCAACTGGATGCGGATGGTGTCTTCATCAGTGAAGCCGTAAGCTATCTCCAAGTCTTGTGTACGTGATGTCGATGCTGACAACGCGGAGACATGCTGGTGGATGGGGCACAGGGGCACAAAGAGCCGGGTGCCTCGTCCGGTGGCATAGTGTGCGTCGGCAAGGGTTGCGGAAAGCGTTATGCGTGGGTCTACATAGCTGTCTTTGTGTTCTTCCATGGCCATCGAAGTGATGACGGCCGTCGGTTTGTTGAGCAGACTGAGCAGATACTCACGCTGGAGAGACTCCTTAGCCCTCTTCACTGCCAGCATGCCTTCGTATTGGAACATGTGAGAGGACTGCTCGATGGTCATGTCGGCAGAGCCGTCGGCGGCCAGAGTCACATTGACGACCGAGCGTTGCAGGTGGCTATCGTCGGCGTAAGTCGGCAGTGTGGCCAGCTCTCCGCCTCGTTCGGAGAGCACGAGACAGTCGTGTCCGGCTATGTCTTGGTGGATATAGCCCAAAGGCAGGGAAGGATTGGTGCATTCTATCCACAGCGTGTCGTCGGGCAAGGGCACTCGAAGAATGGCGTGGTTGAGCTGTGACAGGTTGGCGAAGTCCTTGTACAGTCGCCTGTAAGCGGTGCTGATGAGTGTCATGTCAGAGGGGATGCCAATCTCCTGGAGCATGGCACGCAGGTAGTTGGTCAGGCCCTTGCAGTCACCGAAGCCCGTTCTGCAGACTTCAGAAGCGGCGGCCGACTGATACCCTCCGATGCCCAGTTGGATGCTCACGTAGCGTGTGGTCTTCTCCAGAAAGCGGTAGCACGCCTCGACTTTGGAGCGTGCCGACCGGCAGGTGTCGGTCATTTGGTGCAGCAGTGGCTTGAATTTGTCGGGCAACACCTGCCTTCCTTCCTGCAGTGCATAGGCCCACTTGCCGAGGCTCTGCCAAGTAGACTGGTTTCCCTCGGTGCCCTGATAGGCGAAGTCGTTGGGGTAGAAGAGAACGTGCGGCGTGCGATTGATGAGTGACGGGCTACGTGGCTCAGACTCTTGCGCGGCCAGGTTGTCAAACGAGATGGTGTATGTGTGCTGGCCTTTGTCGGTCGTGGTCTCCCTAACTACGCTGTCGGTGTTCTGTACCTTATACCTGCATGCCATTCCCTGTGGCAGCGTCAGCCGGTAGGTGGCATGCTTCACCTCCATATTGTAGTCGGGCTGTGGGAAAAAGGCGGGGAAGCTAAGGAAGCCGTTGCTATAGGCACTCTCCCATTCATAGTGTACAAAGATAGGATAGGAGGGAGGATAATAGCTGAATAGGAGGTTGTAGACATCGTCGGCCAGGTTTGACTGCGAATAGTCGGAGCGGATGAGGTCACTGTGCTTTACTTTCCGCAGCACCTTGCCGTCGGCCGAGCAGATGCTCCCTGAGAATGTCGTGAGCTTCTCCGAGGCATTGAATTGCAGTGCGATGGAGGCATAAGCAGCCGCTTTCTCATTCATGACCTTAAAGCTCCGACTCTCTTTCACGGTAGTGTGCAGGGCATCCTGACACTCTACTGTCGTCGTGTGGTTGAGTACGACAACGTCTGTGCGTTGGGCTAAGGCGCTGACAGACAGGGAGAGCCACGTCGCAAGGAGAAGCAAACCAGACACGCTACGCATGACCTTCTCCTTTCTTCAGCACCACCATGTCTTCGTTGCGTAGCACGATTGTCTGGAAATAGTTTTTGAGATATTCATATTCTTCCGGGCCAAAGAACGCACGCTTGAGGTTGAGCTGGTAATTGCAGATGATGTGCCGGTCACTGACGGCGCATTTGAATGAGAACGTGGCCTCCTTGTCGCCAATATATGTCACCACCCCTTTGGGCAGTTCTTCCACGCCGTAGCCCTCGGGAATCTTGAGGGTGACGGTCTGGAAGAGCGTCTTAGGGCATGGAAATTCGATGGGAAGGATTCGCGTCTCGCTGGTGAAGGGGTTAGACGACTCTATGGGTAGGATGATGGGGTTAACGTAAATGCGGTCGTCAGCAACGTCGCATTGCTTCGTAAACTCGAAGGTCTCTGTGGCTCGGGGAGACAAGGTGTCAGAGCCCTCGGTGGTGTAGTTGGCTATATGCAGCTTGTTGTCGGAACCCAGCTGCTGAATATAGGCATTGTTGTCTTTGGCTTTGCGATACTTATTCTTAAAGAGGTAAGCGCCCTCGTCATAATGGTTCACTATGCAGTTGCCTTTGATCTGGCCGCTTGCGTCAATAACGCCATTGATGCCGATCACCTGTTTGTCGTGCGCCAGTTGCTGTATGTTGGCCCAGCAGTTGTTGTTCTTACCTTTAAGTATATAGGCGCGGTTGGTGAGCAGCGTGGTGGGCAGCATGTCGATGTAGCCGTCTTCGGCCGAGCCATCAAAGTAGTGCATGGTGGTGTCGTTCTCTTCTACGGCCACAACAAAGGTGTTGAGGCTCTGCAATGAGGGGTAGAAGGGCAGTCGGCCGTTGTCGCGTGTGCTGAGCAGGGCAGGGTAGGTTTTCAGTCCCGCGTCGCGCAGCATACTCATCAGCACGAAGTTGATGTCGGCGTTCGAGCCGGTGCCTTCGTCGAGTGTCTTCTTGCCGTTCTTGCCCGTCAGGCGATAGTCGCCGTTCCAACGCACCTTCCTTTTCAGGAGCCCGTATAGGGCTGCCACCTTCTGTGTAACGGTGAGTTTCGGGTCGAGGGCCAATGCTTCCTGTTCGCTCTTCAGGGGATTAGACTGGCTGAGTCTGTTGCCAAAGTCGCTGTCGTCCAGCAATATCTCAGTCACTTCATCCCATTTGGTGGCAAAATTCTTGGTCAGGAAGCCAACGATATTGATGCTCGACAGTTCAAAATCGACCTTGGCCAGGAAATCGTTGGGCTGGTAAACGTACTCGGTTTCTCTGGCTGCGGGTAGTTGATGGGCCACCCACTCCTGCCGCCGTCCCTCCCCGTTGTAAAGGGTTCCTCTGATGGCGATGTTGGTGTTTTCGGGTGTAATATGATGTTCGAGGGTGTAGCCGCCACTCTCCTGACAGTTGAAGATAAAGAAGTCGGGGATGACCATCGACAGGCGGCTGTACAACACGGGTATGTTTTCTTGTGCATACCAGGTGTCGAGCTGATAAAAATACTCGCTATGCTTGGTGTAGCTGTACTCGATGACGGTGCCTTCCTTGACATTGGGCACGGTGAACTTTATGATCATGCGCTTGTCGTCGAGTTTTTCGGTGCTCACCATGCTTCGTTCCATCTTGGTCTTCACCACCTTCCCGTCCTCCAGATTGTACGCGGTGGCCTTGAGTCCGAGAATCGTTTCCTTGGATCCGCGGAGGGGTTGGTAGTATACGATGCTGTTGTCGGCCTTCTTCTTCCCTTCGGTTTTGAGAATCTTGATACGGCGCTCCACCTCGGTAATCAGCTCCAGTCCATTGGGCGTGATGTCGTACTTCTTCTCTATATTGCTGTAGAGGGTAACTGCTGCCGCTTCTTTGTCGGGGGCATAAGCCTTTAGCGACAGTTCTTCTTGGGTCGGTGCGCCGAATTTTAGGTTTGGCTTCAGGTCTTGGGCTCGGCTGCCCATAGCGGGTGTTAAGGTTAATACCACCAATAGCACGAGTTTGCCAAAATGATTAGGTCTCATAGTTTCGCAGATGTGACAAGTTATTATTTAGTGGCAGAGGACATAGCGATGATGTCTCATGGTCAACTGCGAAGATAGTGAAAATCTATTAAACGGCAAACGGTTGTCTGTTTTTTTTATCCTTCATGTGGTGTTTTAGTCCGTAGGCGCGTATTCCTTAACCTCCTCGATTCGTGTCACGAGCGTGTCTCCACGGTCGCTCACCCAGAAGCGGGCGCGTACCACGTGCCCGAAGTCGGCATTGCCATCCACCTTGATATGACGTCCCTTGGCATAGAGGGCCGTATCGCGCCGGGAGGGATAGCTCACCAGCTGCACCGTTGTGGCGGTAGAGCCTGAGCCGATGTAGTAGATGCCTACGCTGTCTTGGGTTGGCACTGTCTTTGCCTTGGCACGTGCGGCCTTATTGATGGCAGCCGTGTCTATGGGTTCAAAGACCTTGGCATCGACGGTGTCGCCTAACTGAGGCTTGGTGGCCATGCGGCATGACGTGGCGGCAAGGGTAGCCGCCACGAGTGCCACAATGGGGAAAAACAGTCTTTTCATCTTACATAATTTTTGCCAAGCCACCTTCCGACGTCTCCTTATAGAGCGAGGGAATGTCGTGACCCGTCTGTTTCATCACTTCAATCACACGGTCGAAGCTCACACGGTGCATACCGTCGCTGAACGATGCGTAGAGGTTAGAGTCGAGGGCGCGTGTGGCGGCGAAGGCATTGCGCTCGATGCAGGGAATCTGTACCAGTCCGCAGACAGGGTCGCAGGTCATGCCGAGGTGATGCTCAAGGCCCATCTCTGCGGCATACTCAATCTGTGCCGGACTGCCGCCAAAGAGCTGACAGGCGGCGGCAGAGGCCATGGCGCAGGCTACGCCTACCTCGCCCTGACAGCCCACGTCGGCACCCGATATCGAGGCGTTCTCCTTCACAATGTTGCCAATGAGTCCAGCCGTGGCCAAGGCGCGAAGTATCTTGGCTTCAGAAAAATTGTGGCCCGTAGCCAAATGATAGAGCACACCCGGTATCACGCCGCAGGCGCCGCAGGTGGGTGCCGTGACGATGTCGCCGCCCGAGGCATTCTCCTCACTCACTGCCAAGGCATAGGCATAGACTAAGGCGCGGGTCTGTAAACTTTGCTTATAGCCTTTGGCCTTGGTATAATAAGTAGGCGCCTTGCGCTGCAGGTTGAGTGGGCCGGGCAGTCGTCCTTCGGTCTCAATGCCGCGCTCCACAGCTGCTTTCATGGCTTCCCACACCTCTTTGAGATAATCCCAAATCGATGGGTCCTCGCATTTGTCTACATATTCCCAGTAGGCGCAGCCATGGTCCTGGCACCATTTCTGGATGTCGGTCAGGTGTGTCAAGTTGTAAATGTCGGGAGAAGGTGGCATCACGCCTGTGGGCTTGTCGCCCTCAGAGAGCGCTCCACCGCCAACGCTGTACACAATCCACTCGTCGCCATGTTCAGTCTCAAACTTCATGGCGTTGGGGTGGTAAGGCAGGAAGGTCTCGGGTTGCCAGATAATCTCCACCTCAGCCGTCTTGCTGAGAATCTCGTTGATGGCGATGTCGGTCATGTGTCCTTTGCCCGTGGCCGCTAAGCTGCCGTAGAGTGTCACACGAAATTTCTTGGCGTGAGGATGCTTCTCAAGATATAGCTTGGATGCTTTATGTGGTCCCATCGTATGGCTCGATGATGGACCTTTGCCGATGCGATAAAGATAACGTAGTGATTTCATTGTCTTGTGTTTTGGTGCATTGTTTGCACGATGAATTAGGGATTGGTGTAGACAAAAGCCTCACCCAGACATGAGCGAGGCTTTTGCATAAAGATATATTGCATGCAGATACATGCTTTCAGGCCTTACGCCTGTTCAGCAGTCTCCTCAACAGCAAAGATCTTCAGGTCGTTGATATCAAAACTCTTGATGAAGGCGGCATGGCCAATCACCTCTTCCTCGATCATACGTGTGTACACGTGTGCGCTCTTGGCGAAGAGCTCGGGCGCCTTAGAGGCATCGCCGATGAGGTTGAGTGCCATGATGATCTGTCCGGTCATGTCATACAGGCGACGGCCCAGGAAGTCGTGCTCCTCTTGGTCGTTATCTTGCTTCACCTTGTTCACGGCCTCCTCATACAGCTCCACGCACTTGGCCATGCGTTCTTTGAGCGGCTGCATCTCGGCAGAAACCTCGTTGCCGAGCATTTCCTTCATGATGCTGAGGTAGGTGTTGTTGGTAATATAGCGGATGGCTGCTACCACCTGCAGCTGCGTCGTTCCCTCATAGATCGAGAAGATACGGGCGTCGCGATACAGTCGCTGGCACTTGTACTCCATGATGAAGCCCGAGCCACCGTGTACTGAGATACAGTCGTAGGCGTTCTGGTTGGCATACTCCGAAGAGATACCCTTGGCCAGCGGTGTGAAGGCGTCGGCCAAACGGGTGTAGGTCTTCATCTCCGTGCGCTCCTCCGGCGTGAGCTTGCGCTCCTTGGCAATGTCTTCAAGAGTCTTGTAGATGTCTACATAACGAGAGGTCTGATACAAGATAGAACGGCTGGCGTCGAGACGGGCTTTCATGCGCGACAGCATGTCATACACAGCGGGGAAGGTGATGATCTTCTTGCCAAACTGTGCGCGGTCCTTGGCGTAGGCCAGGGCCTCGTTGTAAGCCTCCTGCTCCAGGCCCACGCTCTGTGCGGCAATACCCAGGCGGGCGCCGTTCATCAGGCTCATCACATATTTGATCAGCCCCATACGGCGGTCGCCGCAGAGTTCTGCCTTGGCATTCTTGTACACCAGCTCACAGGTAGGACTGCCGTGGATACCGAGCTTGTGCTCAATGTGGCGCACGTCAACACCGCCGTCGCGCTTGTCGTAGATGAACATGGACAAACCTCGACCGTCTTTGGTGCCACCCTCCGAACGAGCCAGCACCAAGTGCAGGTCAGAGTCGCCGTTGGTGATGAAACGCTTCACACCGTTCAGGCGCCAAGTGCCATCCTCGTCCTGGGTAGCCTTGAGCATCACGCGCTGCAGGTCAGAACCGGCATCGGGCTCCGTGAGGTCCATAGACATGGTCTCACCCTCAGAGATACGGGGAATATACTTCTCCTTTTGCTCCTCAGAGCCAAACTCATAGAGTGTGTCGATACAACTCTGCAAGCTCCAGATGTTCTGGAAACCAGAGTCGGCAGCGCCCACTATCTCAGAGAGCATCGAGAAGACGGTGATGGGGAGGTTCAAGCCACCAAAGCGGCGGGGCATGGAAACACCCCACAGGCCGGCCTTACGGGTAGCGTCCAAGTTTTCCTTGGTCTTCTCGGCGTACACCATGCGCCCGTCAACGAGGTGCGGGCCTTCCTGGTCCACGCTCTCCGAGTTAGGCTCAATCACGTTACCAGCCACGTCACCAGTGATGTCGAGTATGCGCTTATAGTTTTCGATGGCGTCCTCGTAGTTTACGGGAGCGTCGTCATACTGATCCTTTTCGACATAGTTGCGCTCTTTGAGCTCAACGATACGTCTCATGAGCGGATGGTCCAGGTGGAACTCAATCTCCGGATGTTCTGTATAATAGTTTGCCATTGTTTTATTTCGAGTTTTGCTTGTAATACTTGATCATCTTCGGCACCACGTCTTCCACATTGCCCTGGATTACATAGTCGGCAATGGCGTTGATGGGCGCCTCGGGATCATTATTGATAGAGATGATGATACCAGCATCCTGCATACCGGCGATATGCTGAATCTGTCCAGAGATACCGCAGGCGATATACACCTTGGGGTGTACGGTAACACCCGTCTGGCCCACCTGGCGGTCGTTGTCAATCCAACCGGCGTCTACGGCGGCACGGCTGGCACCTACCTCGCCATGCAGCTCCTTGGCCAGTTCAAACAGCATATCGAAGCCCTCCTTAGAGCCTACGCCATAACCACCGGCCACCACGATAGCGGCGCCTTTGAGGTTGTGCTTGGCAGCCTCCACGTGGCGGTCGAGCACCTTCACCACGTAGTCTACCTCTGGCACATACTTGGCAACGTCGGGGTACACCACCTCACCCTTGGCCTGCCCCTCGTACAGGGCCTTCTGCATCACGCCAGAGCGTACGGTGGCCATCTGCGGACGGTGGTCGGGGTTGACGATGGTTGCCACGATGTTACCACCGAAGGCGGGTCGAATCTGATAGAGCAGGTTCTCGTACACCTTGCCGGCCTTCTTGTCCTCATAGCGTCCAATCTCCAACTGCGTGCAGTCGGCTGTGAGACCCGAGGTAAGTGATGACGACACGCGGGGCCCCAGGTCACGGCCAATCACGGTAGCGCCCATGAGGCAGATCTGCGGCTTCTCTTCGGTGAAGAGGTTTACCAGAATGTCGGTGTGGGGCGCTGAGGTATAGGGAAAGAGACCCTCGGCGTCGAACACAAAGAGTTTGTCTACACCGTAAGGCAAGATCTGTTCTTCCACCTTACCCTTGATGCCTGCGCCGGCGGCGATGGCGTGCAGTTCCACGCCCAGCTCGTTGGCCAGTTTGCGGCCCTTGGTGAGCAGTTCCTGGGCAACCTCCAGAACGGTGGTACCTTCTATTTCGCAATATACAAATACGTTGTTCATCTTAGCCAATAATCTTTTCGTCCAACAATTCTTTCATCAGGCCCTCAATGTCAGCGTCGCTGCTGGAGAGTGTCTTTGTCTCCTTGGCCTGGAACACAATGTTCTGCACCGACTTCACCTTGGTGGGTGAGCCCGACAAACCGCACTGCACCTCGTCGCCGTCTACGTCGGCCACGCTCCACTGGTTGAGGTTGAGATAGGGGCGGCTCTCATAGAGCGACAGCCACGGCTCGTCGCCTTTGCGCTCCATGGGACAGGTGGCATACTTGTACTTCATCACCAGCTTGGCGTTGCAGGGGCGTGCCGGAGCAGCCGAGCCGTTGACCGTGATGAGCACGGGCATGGGAGCCTGTACCGTTTCCACGCCGCCGTCGATGTGTCGGCGAATAGTTACCTTGTTGTCCTCGATAGCAAGTATCTCCTCAGCGTAGGTTACCTGGTTGAGCCCTAATTTCTGGGCCACCTGCGGTCCTACCTGAGCCGTGTCACCATCGATGGCCTGACGACCGCCGAGGATGATGTCCACGTTGCCAATCTTCCTGATAGCCATAGACAGGGCATACGAAGTGGCCAGCGTGTCGGCACCCGCAAACTTGCGGTCGGTGAGCAGCCAACCCGTGTCGGCGCCTCTGAAGAGTCCCTGGCGGATGATTTCTCCGGCACGGGGAGGGCCCATGGTGAGTACGCCCACGGTAGAGCCTGGGTTCTGGTCCTTGATGCGAAGCGCCTGTTCCAGGGCGTTCAAGTCTTCAGGATTGAAGATTGCGGGCAGGGCGGCACGGTTCACGGTACCTTCCGCGGTCATGGCGTCTTTGCCCACATTCCTTGTGTCTGGCACTTGCTTGGCAAGTACAACGATTTTCAATTTCATTATAATAGCTTTATAATTATGATATTCGAAATGCGGCGCAAAAATACGAAGTTTTTACTTCTTGACCAAACAAATTGCACGAAAACAGCCTACATGTGCACAAAAGCTCCTGTTTGTGCATCTTTTGGCAGTTTTTCTTGCAAATGGTCATCAACCTTATTCTGGGGCGTCATGCTGCTGTGGTAGTTGGCGCTCAGGCACTTACGGGGTAGCGACACATGCGTCACCACGTTCCACAAGGCCGTACACGCCGCTTGGTGGAGGCTCTTTCGGCGACCCGCTAATATAATAAGGTGGAATGGTATTGCCCAAACCATCGGATAGTTTAATATAGAACTATGGGATGATTTAATATAGAACCACCGGATAGTTTAATATAAAACCATCGGATGATTTAATACAGAACCATTTCGCCTTCATGGCGTTATGCTTCTGCCCGCATGGCCTTCGCCTACCGTCTTCTACGGTGAGAGGCAGCGGCCGTGGGGCGCCGTTGCCCACACATAAGGATGCTGATGGTAGCGAAAACCAAGGGGTAAAAGACGTGATATTCCAAATATTATCCTTAACTTTGCTTGTGCCAACATGTAAGCGCATGCCGTACTTAGACCCGCAGGCAAGGGCAGAGCTGTAACAGATATGATAGACAGACAGACTGTAGAGAAAATCAAGGATGCCGCCAACATCGTGGATGTGGTGTCGGAGTTTGTGACCCTGAAGAAAGCCGGGGCCAACTATAAGGGGTTGTGCCCTTTTCATAATGAGAAGACACCGTCGTTTGTGGTGTCGCCGGCGCGCGGCACCTGCCACTGCTTCGGTTGTGGAAAGGGTGGAAACCCGGTCAACTTCATCATGGAGCATGAGCAGATGACCTATCCCGAGGCACTGCGATGGTTGGCCAACAAATACCATATAGAGATACATGAGCGCGAGCTCACCGACCGCGAGAAGGAGGAACAGAGCCAGCGCGAGTCGATGTTTATCGTCAATGAGTGGGTATCGGGCTATTTTGAAGACCTGCTGCACCATCATGCCGACGGCGTGGCCATCGGCATGCAGTATTTTCGCAGCCGTGGTTTCCGTGACGACATCATCCGTAAGTTTCAGTTGGGCTACGACCTTCCCGATAAGTTCGCGCTGGCTCGCTCGGCACAGCAGAAGGGCTACAAGGAGGAGTTTTTGCTGAAAACGGGCGTTTGCTACAAGACCGAACGCGGTGAGCTCATCGACCGCTATGCCGGCCGCGTGGTGTTTCCCTGGGTGGGCGTGAGCGGCAAGGTGGTGGGCTTCACGGCCCGCGTGCTCGACAGCCGTACCAAGGGCGTGAACCAGAAGTATGTCAATTCGCCCGATAGCGAGATTTACCACAAAGACCATGAGCTGTATGGCATTTGGCAGGCCAAGAAAGCCGTTGCCAAGGAAGACCACGTGTATCTGGTGGAGGGGCAGGCCGACGTGGTCGCCATGCACCAGTGTGGCGTGGAGAACGTGGTGGCCAATTCGGGAACGGCATTGAGTATACACCAAATACACATACTCCACCGTTTCACCTCTAACATCACGCTCATCTACGATGGTGACGCGGCCGGCATTCACGCTGCCATGCGCGGTATTGACATGCTGCTCTCAGAGGGCATGAACGTCAAGATACTCATGCTGCCCAACGGCCAAGACCCCGACGAGTTTGCCCGCAACCATACGGCGGAGGAGTTCAGGCAGTATATAGCGGACAACGAGAAAGATTTCATACAGTACAAGACCGACCTGTTGCTCAAGGGCGAGACCGACCCGAAGAAGCGCGCCGACGGCATCAGTTCCATCGTGCAGTCGGTATCGGTTATCCCCAACCAAATTCTTCGCGACACTTATATTCACGACTGTGCCCTGCGCATCGGTATCAGTGAGGGTACGCTCATCAACCAGATGAACAGCTTCATCCGTGGGCGCAACAGCGCCTCGCCCTCAGCCTCGCAGTCGGCAACCGCCGTCGAGGCACAGGGGGCGGCTACGGTTGCTGTCTCATCCTCCGCGTCGCTGTCATCTTCTACAACGCCCCAGGAACAGAAGGTAGAGCGCATGATAGCTCAACTGGTGGTGCGCCATGGCGAAAGGATTATCTTTGAACGCGTGGAAGATGAAGACGGCGGGCTCCATAATTTCACGGTAGCGCAGTACATCCATTACAGTCTCGGGGCCGACCAGTTGGTGTTTCACAACGAACTTTACAACCGGATATTAGAGGAGGCGGCACAGATGAGCGAGAGGCCCGACTTCAAGGCCGAGCCTTATTTCCTGCATCATGTTGACATTACCATCAGCCAGTTGGCCACAGAACTCACTGCCGATGAGTACCATCTGCCGGGGCAGAAGAAGGAAGAACCGCTGACAGAGGCCGAACGTAAGGTGAAAGAGACGGAGGAACGCGACGAGCTGAGCAACCAGGCGGTGCATATGGTGCTCGACTTCAGGATGGTGTACGTGGAACAACACCTCAAGGAGTTGCAGCAGCAGATGCGGCAGGTGGCCAATGACATGGAGAGTCTGCGTAAACTCATGCAGGAGTATCAAGACATGCAGGCCATACGCAACAGCATCGCACGGCAGTTGGGGAGTAACATTATAATATAATAAGGTATGGTATAAGCACTCCTTGGCAGGTGTCCAAGTCACGACACGGACACCCGCTGCCCGGCCCCATCGTCCGCGTCCGTTATTTATGCTTAATTTTGTTTCGGTTTACATCTATTTTTTTTATATTTGTAGATGAAAGCATAACATGCTGATGTAAAGATGACATACCTTATCATTCTGCTTCTCATCTGGGCCACGCTTTTTATCATAGCGTTTGTCTTCATTCCGCTGTGGCGTAAGCACCATGACGCGGGGGCAGGACTCTATGTGCGTACCCAAGACGACAATAAGCTCAGCTTGAACTATGCCCTGAAACAACTGAACTGCAAGGTGAGGTGGGATCGTGACCACGACGACCTGATAGCCCGGTATGAATACCAGAACGGCTTCTACCGGATAACCTTGGAGAAGGGGTCGCCCTACGTGCGGTTGGCTTACTCGTTTATATTCGAGACGCAGCTCGACAACCTTGAACTGGTGAGAGAAGTCATCAACCAGTGCAACATGAATACAGAAACCAGCCGCCTGGTCTATACCGTAGACGAAAAGTCGGGACTGGTCAACGTGCATATCATCAGTGCCCTGCTGCTGACCGACAGTACGGTAAAAGACGTGTTGGAGCGGGCTATGCGCAACACGTTCAAATGGCAGAATATCTTCGTGCGTAAGTATGAGGAGCGCGAGCGCGCCAGCAAACATGTGCCCAATCATGATCCCGAGAAGAGCATAGCCAGGTGGATGCGCGAGATATTTCTCCTTCGTGAGCAGGAGATGATGCACCAGGACGCCGGACCAGAGTGGCATGAGCAGGCAGGCGACACCATTCGGCTCAGCCGTTTGCTGGGTTCGGCCATGGCACTGACCGACTGGGTGCCCTTACGCCTGACACTGACTGCGGATGCCGATACCCTCGTCGTGGACGACGCTGACCAGATTCTGGCATTCGATATCAGCAGCGCGCTTATTGCCGAAGGACGTTTCCGCCATCTTTCAGCTGTGGGGCAACTCGAATATTATGACCCCCGCAATCCGGTGAAACTGCGGCGGATGGCTTTGCTGTTTGAGCAAGACGCCAAGACCGACGATACACTTTACTACCGCGTCACATTAGCGCTATCGCCCTTGCCCGCCGATAGCGCGAGCCCTACAGAGCGTATTCACCCCCAACATGTCATCAACAGTGTGCTGCTGGGGTACGACCTCACCCCCTCAGAGCGGCGGCTCCAGGAGTTTCGCTATCTGTGGAAAGAGGCGATGGGCAAGCTCAAGGCTGGCAACACTGAGCAGATGACTGCCGACGAGCGTCTGCTCTGCGAGATGCAGCGCCCGCAATTGTCCATGATTATTATGCGTGGCAGGGCACTTTACGAGCAGAAACGCTACTATGAAGCAGTGCCCTTGCTCGAAGAGGCCTTTCATGCCATGCGGGGTAGCGCCGACAGCAAAAACCGCTCTGCCGCCGAGACCTTCTATGAGATATGTTATCTTGTAGGGTCTTGCTATGTGAGCCTGCGCCAGTATCAGCGCGCCTGCTATTACCTTCAGCTCACGCTTCCGCTGCGGCGCATCAACTATATCGAGGCTTACATTAACTGTTTGGTCAATGGCGATGACTTCAGGGCGATGGCCGTCATCAACGAACTGCTCTTCGAGTTTCAGCTTTCTGAAGAAGAGGGCGGTGTGACCATGGAGCATGGCGCGCAGCAGTCTTTCTTGGGGTTTCTCAAGCGGCGTAAGGCATATATGTTGGTGAGAGAGAGAAAATACGATGAGGCCGAGCAACTCCTCAAACAGTTGCTCGACGATCCCGAGAACAGTTCGTTTGCCTTGAATGAGTTGGCATACATTCAGAAGATGAAAGCAAAATAGAGAGAACTAACGGTCTGGCTTGTCATGATTTATCTACATTGGATATGGGTCTTCGTCTACGCTGTGGTGATCATCGGCGTTATGCTGAAGGTGCTTATGGACAACCGTGAACCTGCCAAGACCATGGCATGGTTGCTGATATTATGGTTTGTGCCCTTGGCCGGCATTGTACTCTATTTTTTCTTTGGACAAAACACCCGAAAGGAAAGGCTTATCAGCCAGCGGTCGCTTGACCAGTTGTCTAAGCGTGCCATGACTGAGTTTGCCGAGCAGCGCGACCTGCGTCTGCCTAAAGCCCACCAACCATTGATGCGCCTGTTTCAAAACCAGAATATGGCGTTGCCCTTCAAAGACAATGAGGTGGAGATATTTACCGACGGCTACTCGTTCTTTCCCGCCTTGCTGCGTGAAATCAGTAAGGCCGAAGATCACATTCACGTAGATATCTACATCTTCAACGATGACGAGTTAGGTCACCTTGTGGCCGACGCCCTCATCGACAAAGCCAAGCAAGGCGTGGAGGTAAGGGTTATCTACGATGACGTGGGATGCTGGCAGGTCAAAAACTCCTTCTTCGAACGTATGCGTGATGCTGGCATAGACGTGCATGCCTTTATGCCGGTGAAGTTTCCGGCCTTCACCTCGAAGGTCAATTACCGCAATCACCGCAAGTTGATCATCATCGATGGCAGTGTGGGGTTTATTGGAGGAATGAATATTGCCACGCGCTATGTCAAAGGTACAGGCAAGCAGGCCTGGCGCGACACCCACCTGCTGGTGCGGGGAGGGGCTGTGTATGGCATCCAGCGCGCGTTTCTTGTCGACTGGTACTTCGTAGACCGCACGCGTCTCTCCGACCGCAAATACTATCCAGAGCTCGATCGCGGCATCAGCAACAACTGTCTGGCACAGGTGGTGACCAGTAGTCCCATTTCGCCGTGGCCCGACATCATGCAGGGATATGTGCGCATTCTGCACGAGGCAAAGAGTTATGTGTATATGGAAAGTCCGTATTTTCTGCCGACAGAGCCTATTCTCTTTGCCATGCGCACCGCGGCGCTGGCTGGCGTTGACGTCAGGTTGATGCTGCCGCTACGTGGCGATTCGCAGTTGGTCAACTGGGCCAGCAGTTCGTATGTGACCGAGGTGACCGAGGCTGGCGTGAAGGTTTATTTCTATACCCAAGGCTTCAACCACTCCAAACTCTTGGTGTGCGACGACATCGTCTCCACCTGCGGCAGTACGAATATCGACTTCCGGAGTTTCGAGCATGACTTCGAGTCTAATATCTTCTTCTATGACGAAGACATGGCGCTGCGCATTAAACGCCTTTTCCTCGACGACCAAAAACAATGCGTACCCATAGAAGAGGTACGCGACATCAAGCGCCCGACGTTCTGGCGAAGGCTGGGAGGAAGCGTGATTAGGTTGCTGAGTCCACTGTTGTGACAGGCTCTTGGCGCTCATCCGAGGCAGAAGGCTCAGAGGAGGAGAGCCCGAAAATACTGAAATTTACACTGCCATAGCTTCTATGCTCCACAAACTGAGGATGCGCGGAGAAGTCGTTGCCTTTGCCATGTTCAAACACCAGCACGCCGTCGGGCTTAAGCAAGTGGTTGGAGAGAATAAGGTCGGGCAGGGTGTCGAGCCCTTCGAGGGCATAGGGCGGGTCAGCGAAGATAAAATCGAACTGCTGATGGCATGACTTCAGAAACCTGAATACGTCGCCCCGGATAAGCACATTGTTCTTGGCGCCAATCTTCTGCATGCACTGGCCGATGAAGCGGGCATGGTCGCGGTCGGCCTCTACACTCACCACTTGGGCGCAGCCGCGCGACAGCAGTTCGAGCGAGATGCTGCCCGTGCCGGCAAAGAGGTCGAGCGCCGTAGCGCCGTCGAAGTCGATGTAGCCATTCATGACATTGAAGATATTCTCCTTGGCAAAATCAGTGGTAGGCCGTGCCTTGAAGGAGCGGGGAATATCGAAGTGCCTACCTTTGTATAATCCTGTAATGATTCTCATGTCTGTGTCAGGTGAGGTAGAGTGTCAGCAGGTCGAAGGTGATACCCTTGATGGCGGTCATCGGCGCACGGTTGAAGTCGGCGGCAGCGTTGACAGTGCTTACCTTCTCCACATACGCCTTTACTTCTTGAAGCAGCTGCTCTTTGTCGGGAATATTGCCAGAGAGATACAGCTCATCCTTCTTTTGGTCGAGCACCAGCTGCTGCCATACATAAAGAATATAATATGCGGTATCCTTCGCGCTCTTGGTCTCAAACCGGTTGCTAAAGATAAACCTGTTTCTCTCGAAGCTGAAGATTTCGAGTAAGCCGTCGTGGAAGTGCGCGTAAAGCTTACGGCGGTTGCCGATGAAGCTACGATGGTGCAGGTACCCCCATACTGGACGCATCAGCGTGATGAACTTCACATCCTCGTAATGGTCTTCCACGACAAGCTTCAAGTCTTTGTTTACGGCAAACAAGGCCACGGCGTTGAGGTCGGGGAGAACGTTGGCAATGACCGTGCTGCCCTCTGTTGAGGGGAAGCAATGCTTGTAGAGCAGTTCGTTGTCGTCCTCTTTGTATTCCTCAATGGGCACAAGGAGCACGGGTGAGTCGATGAGTACCTGCGCGCGGCGGGTGTCATAACGCAGCAAATCGGTGGTCTTGAATGCCTCGCGCAAGTTGGCGGCCATAGAGACGCCGCTCTTGGCCGTGTAGGGCATGAAGTCTACCTGACCGCTGGCTTGTGGGTTGGCAATGGCAAAGGCCAGCGAACCTTTGCTCACGCGGATGGTCATTCTGTGCGTCATAATTGGCTTCGTTAACGCAGGGGCAATAGGTGCTGCCTATCGCGCGTAGGTAAACCTGCTTTGCAAAGATACAATAAAGAAATGAAAGATGGGTGGCTTCATATATATTTTGTGGCTTGTCTTTTGACGGGCTCGGGGAAAAGCCATATATTTGCAGTGCATGTTGGTGGCAACACCTGCCGTTGGCCTGCATCACAGCTTATATTATAATAGCATTGACCAAGTCAGAATTTATCTATCGCATCATTCAGGAGTTCGGCTTTACGCCTACTGCTGACCAGCAGCGGGCGCTCGACACCTTTGCTGCTTTTCTGGCCGACCGCGAGCCGCACGCCGTCATGATACTCCGTGGTTCGGCCGGAACGGGCAAGACCTCATTGGCGGCTGCCATGGTGCGTACCCTTGCCCGTTTAGGACAAAAACTTACCCTCATGGCACCGACAGGTAGGGCGGCTAAGGTGTTTGCCCATAGCAGTGGCATGCCGGCGCAGACCATTCATCGGCGTATCTATCGTGAGCGGGCTTATCAAGGACTTGACGGACAGTTCAAACTGAACGATAACCGCTACCGTGACATGCTCTTTGTGGTCGATGAGGCCTCCATGGTGAGTAGTCAGTCGGCCTTTGGCGAGTCTGCCTTTGGCTCGGGGAGCCTGCTCGACGACCTCGTGAAGTATGTCTACAGCGGTGAAAACTGTCGCCTGCTACTTATCGGTGACAAGGCACAGCTACCTCCTGTGGGCGAGGCTGAGGCCCCGGCGCTTGCCGCCGATAGCCTTCAGGGCTATGGCCTTCGTGTCTACGAGTGCGATCTCGACGAGGTGTTGCGCCAAAGCGAAGACTCTGGCATACTTTATAATGCCACGGTCATTCGTCAGATGATTACGCACGACGAAGCCACGGCGTTGCCACGCATCCGCTTCAAGGGCTTTGCCGATGTGGTCATGGTGCCCGGTAACGAACTGATAGAGAGTCTGGCCACCAGCTACGACCGTGTGGGAATGGACGAGACACTTGTGGTGACACGTTCCAATAAGCGTGCCAACATCTATAACCAGGGCATTCGTAGTCAGGTGCTCGACAGGGAGGAGTCGCTGTGTTCGGGCGATATGCTGATGGTGGTGCGCAATAACTACAGTGTGGGAAGCCAGACCGCTCATCGCGGTGCCCCCGATGAGCGCGCTCCGTTCACGTTCTTGGCCAATGGCGACCGCGCCATCGTGCAGCGGGTGCGTAACGTGCGCGAGTTATTCGGTTTTCATTTTGCCGATGTGTGGCTGCGGTTTCCCGACTATGATGACTACGAACTGCAAACCACGGTCATCATGGACTCGCTCACCACCGATGCCCCGGCGCTCACCCGTGAGCAGAACGAGCAGCTGTTTCAGCAAGTGATGCAAGACTATGCTGACATTCCCACCAAGGGCGAGCGCCTGAAGGCATTGAGGCAAGATGTCTACTTCAACGCCCTGCAGGTGAAGTTTGCCTATGCCGTGACCTGTCATAAGGCGCAGGGCGGACAGTGGCAACACGTATATATCGACCAAGGATACATGACCGATGAGATGCTTACACCAGACTACATCCATTGGCTTTACACAGCTTTTACCCGTGCCACGGAAAAAGTGTTCTTGGTGAATTGGCCGGTGAAGCAGATGCTTTAGGAGAATAAGAGGCATGGCGGTGTGTCCCCGGTATCCGTTACGGGAGGTGATGCCTACCGCTTTATTCCTGTGCCTTCATGTGTTTTTTTATTCCTTTCTCCGATGCTTTATCGAAAAAAAACCGTATGTTTGCAAACAAACAATCCTAATTCATTATGCCAGAGAACGAGAACAAGCAGGCACCCCACCCGGTGTTGGACGTGAGAATGGAATATACGCCAAAGGTGAACTATGCCATGTCGCTGAATGGTGTGCGGTATTTTGATTTTGTAGACCTGAGAAATACCGGTACAGAAACGCTGCCTCAGGTGAAGGTTAGACTGTCGGGAGAGATGGTGGAAGCCTGTGAGACACTGGTCGAGGCCATACCGGCTGGCGAGACCGTGCATGTGACAACACTCGATGTAAAGCCTGACATTGATAAGCTCGCCCGGCTAACCGAAGGTGTCGACACCCAACTGTTGCTCGAAGTGACCATGGGCGAGGAGACACTGTTTAGGCAGAACTATCCGCTCCGCCTTCTCGCTTTCGATGAGTGGCCCGGTGCCAGTGTGCTGCCAGAGATGCTGGCGGCGTTTGTCACCCCCAATGCTACGGCCGTGCCCAAGGTAAATGTCAACGCAGCCCGTGTCTTGGAAAGTCTTACGGGGTCGAGTGCCTTGGATGAATACCAGACCCGAGACCCTAACCGCGTGCGTGTCCAGGTGGCGGCCATCTACGAGTCGCTGCGCGGTGAGGGTATCGTCTACAGCACACCTCCAGCATCGTTTGAGCGTGAAGGACAACGTGTGCGGCTCACCGACCGTGTGCTCTCTGAGAAGCTTGGAACCTGTCTTGACACGACCCTGCTCTTTGCCTCGTGTCTCGAAGCAGCGGGTATACACCCTCTGTTAGTGCTGTTCAAGGGGCATATCTTCGTGGGGGCGTGGCTCACAGACAACCGTTATCCGCAGATGGTGGCCGACGATGCCTCGTTCTTGCTCAAGGCGTCGGCTGACGGTATCAACGAGATAGTGCTCGTGGAGTCTACCTGCATCAGCAATTCTGGGGCGGTGACGTTTGAGCAGGCGGTACAGAAGGCCGAGACCATGCTGCGGGCCGAGGAGCAGGATTTCCGGCTGTTTGTAGATGTGGCACGGTGTCGGCTCAATGGCATCCGCCCCATCCCATTGCAACTGAGCGAAGGACAGTGGGTGGTGTCAACCCAGGGATTAGCCCATAGTCAGGTCACGGTTGAGGTGAAAGAGCAGCAGACCATAGATATTGACACCACCGTCGATGGAGGCTCGCTCACGCGTCAGCAGGTGTGGGAACGCAAGTTGCTCGACATCTCTCTGCGCAATGCCCTGATCAATATCCGCATGTCATCACGTGTCATTCCCTTTGTCTCGTTCCAGATCGAAACGCTCGAAGACCATCTGCAGCAAGAGGAGGATTTCGCCGTCTTACCTTCACCCATCGCCAAGGTAGAGCCTAACGACCAGGGCATATATGATTCCACCTTATATAAAGATAAGCTCGAAGCACAGGTGGTAGACGGACAGCAGCATAAGACGCTCATCAGTTACCTCACAGAAAAGGAACTCGCCGACGTGCAGAAGAACCTTTTCCGTGCCTCACGTACCGCTCTCGAAGAGAATGGTGCCAACTCCCTGTTCCTGGTGTTGGGCATCATGAGGTGGTTTGAGACCGAGAAGAGTGTGCGTCCTCGCTATGCACCGCTGCTGCTGATGCCGGTAGACATCTTGCGCAAGGGTTCTACGGGCTATGTGCTGCGCAGGCGCGACGAGGACCTTATACTCAACACGACGTTGGTGGAGATGCTCAAGCAGCAATTTGGTATCAACCTTGGCATGCTCGACCCACTGCCGGAGGACGAGCATGGCATAGACGTGAAGAAGGTGATAACGGTGGTGCGCACCGTACTCAAGGACCACAAGGGCTGGGATGTGCTCGAGGAGTCGCTGCTTGGACTCTTCTCTTTCAATAAGTTTGTGATGTGGAACGACATCCACAACAATGCCGAGGCCCTTCGTAAGCATCCTGTCATTGAGTCGCTCATTGAGAAGAAGATTGTGGGGTTGGTACCCGCCGAGGGAGAGCTCGCTGATGCCGGGCTCATCGACCGGACGAGTGAACCCGGCGATTTTGCCATTCCCATGGATGTAGACTCGTCGCAGATGGAGGCGGTCATCGACTCGGGCAACGGCCGCAGTTTCATTCTGTACGGTCCTCCGGGAACAGGAAAAAGCCAGACCATCACCAATATGATAGCCAATGCCCTCTACCACGACAAGCGTGTGCTCTTTGTGGCAGAGAAGATGGCAGCGTTGTCGGTGGTGCAGAAGCGATTGGCCAAGGTGGGGCTGGATCCGTTCTGTATGGAGATGCATTCTAACAAGGCCACGAAGAACCATCTTCTCGAACAGCTGGATCAGGCGCTCAATGTGACTCACTTCCAAAAGCCTGAGGAGTTTGCCGCCGCCTCGCACGAACTCTTGGCGCAACGCCAGAAGCTCGTGGGCTATATGGATGCCCTGCATCGCAGGCATGGCAATGGACTCTCACTGTACGATTGCATCACACGCTACATTGACATAGACGGCGACGAACTCACGCTTCCCGCTGAACAGGTGGCAAAGATGGATGCCAAAGGGGTAGAGTCGCTTGCAGAGCAGGTGACGGGCCTCGACACGGTATTTGCCATCACAGGACATCCCACTGACAGTCCGCTTCGGGGTCTTACCGTTCGGCAGGTCTCGGCAGACACGACGTCGAGCCTCGGCCAGACCATCAAGGCTCTGCAGGTCGCCGTGCCGCAGGCTGCCGATGCCTTGTCTCGCTTCGAGGCTCAGTATGCGCTTGCCGGCGACGCCACGGTGTCACAAGTGCGCCGCGTGGCCGCCATTATCGACCGATGGCTTGCCCTGAACAGCCGTCAGCAGCGCAACCAGAAGTTGCGCCAGCAGATCACGGGACAGTATACGGAGAATATTTTCAACCGCAATGTAGGCCAGCTGAAGCAGGCCTGGCTGGAGGTGGAAGGTAAATGGTTCCTGCCCCGACTGTTTGCGCGTCGCTCTTTCTTGGGAGCTCTCAAGCAGTATAACGCCAATGTCAAGCGGGCAGACGTGCCGCAGCTTATCGCAAACTTAGAGACCTACGAGGCTGAGGGCGCGGCTATCGACAGCGAAGCCAAGGCGTTCTCCAAGGAGTGCGGCATCTCGGCAGCGCAGTTGCTGAGCTTGCAACAGCAGCAGGCAGGAGAGGTGGAGACCACGGGTATACGCCTGAAAGCCTTGCTGACACCACTGGACGCCCATACTGCCTCTTTCTCTTTTGACGTTGACGACTTGGCCGAGCTGGAGCGTCGCTTACCCGACTATCTTGCCCATATCGACAAGGTACGCGACTGGTATCAGTGGAGCATGCGCAAGGATGAGTTGAGAAAGCAGCATGGGCAGGCTGTCATCAATTATATTCTCGACAACCATGCGCCGGGAACGGAGGCTGCCTTGGCGTTACAGAAGGGCGTCTACCATCAGTTGGCCCAGCAGTGCATCGACGCTGAACCGCAGTTGCAACTGTTTAATGGTCTGCTCTTTGAAGACCAGATCAAGAAGTACAGGCAGTTGGCGGCCCAGTTTAGCGAGCTCACCAAGAAGATGCTCTACTACCACCTGGCCTCCAAGATACCCTCGCTCACCATCGAGGCGGCCAATTCATCAGAGGTAGGTATCCTCAAGCGTTACATTGCGTCCAAGGGACGAGGTGCCACCATACGCAAGATCATTGACCAGATACCGACGTTGCTGCCCAAACTCTGTCCGTGTATGCTGATGTCGCCCTTGAGCGTGGCGCAATATATCGACCTCGACCAAGAGAAGTTCGACCTGGTTATCTTCGACGAGGCCTCGCAGATGCCTACCTCCGAGGCCGTGGGTGCCATTGCCCGAGGCAAGGCGCTCATCGTGGTGGGCGATCCCAAGCAGATGCCGCCGACGAGTTTCTTCAGCAATACCACCACCAACGATGATGAGATGGAGAATGAGGATATGGAGAGTATTCTCGACGATTGCATCACGCTCTCTATGCCTAACCGCTACCTCACATGGCATTACCGCTCAAAACATGAGTCGCTCATCGCCTTCTCCAATCAGGAGTACTATGAGGGCAAGCTCTTTACCTTCCCCTCGGTAGACGACCGGGTTTCAAAGGTCACGCTGCGACAGATAGACGGTACCTACGACTACGGCCGCACACGTAGCAACAAGGCCGAGGCTGAGGCGATCACCGAGGAGGTGATCAAGCGCCTGCAGTTGCCTGCCGAGCAGCAGCGCAGCCTGGGCGTGGTGGCCTTCTCCAAGGTGCAGCAGAACCTTATCGAGGATATGCTGAACGACGCATTATCCAAACATCCTGAGTTGGAGACGCTGGCCTACGACGCGGAGGAGCCGCTGTTCATCAAGAATCTTGAGAATGTGCAGGGCGACGAGCGCGATGTCATCTTGTTCTCTGTGGGCTATGGTCCAGACAAGACGGGCAAGGTAAGCATGAACTTCGGTCCGCTCAATAACAGCGGCGGTGAACGTCGACTCAATGTAGCCGTGTCGCGGGCACGCTATGAAATGGTGGTGTTCTCTACGCTGAAGCCCGAACAGATAGACCTCAACCGCTCTAAGGCTAAGGGTGTAGAAGGCCTGAAGGCTTTCCTCGAGTTTGCCGACCGCGGCAGGTTGGCCGTCAATGCACGGCAAGTGCAGGCCATGAAGGAGAGCGAGCTGATCGATGACCTTGCCGTAGAGTTGGAACGACAGGGATACAAGACTGACAAGCAGGTGGGACGCTCACACTTCAAGATTGATCTTGCCGTGGTCGACCCGCGTAATCCGCAAACCTATATCATGGGTATCATGACCGATGGCAAGGGCTATTATGAAACCAAGACCCAGCGCGACCGTGAGATCTGTCAGCCCAGTGTGCTCCGTATGTTGGGATGGAATATCATGCGCGTATGGTCGGTAGATTGGTTTGAGAACCGTCAGCGCACCACCGACCGCATTGTCGCGGCGCTCAAAGACTTGGAGGCGGGGAAAGAGGCCGTGGAGGAACCCGCGCCCAAGTTGGCCAGGTTTGTGGCCGAAGAGATGAAGCCGGTAGAGGCCGTCAATCCTCACGCCATACCTTACGCCGAGGCACCGGCACCACGTATCACGCGTCTTGGCGACCTGGAGTATGTGCTGACACAAGGAGCACGGGTAAAGGCTTTCTTGCAACAGGTGGTCGAGGTGGAGCAGCCCGTCACGTTGGGCTATCTCTGCAAGCGGGTGGTGCAGGCCTGGGGACTGACGCGCCTCACTCCGCGCTTGCAGACCATGGTGCGCCAACAACTCGATTTTGTGTTCCTTGATACACACGACATCGACAATCCTTATTACTGGATGAGTCGCGACGCAGCCCAAGGATATGACAAGTACCGCATAGACTCTACCCGCGACATCATGGAGGTGCCCCTCATAGAGATAGCCAATGCCATGCGCTATGCTGTGGAGCAGCAGGTGAGCCTCTCCACCGATGACCTGCAGCGTCAGGTGTCAAGAATGATGAACTTCGCCCGGATGGGCGTCAAGGTCAAAGGCCAAGTAGAGAAAGCCCTCGAACAGTTGGTTCGTGAGAAGGTGTTGAAGGTGGAGAATGGCATGGTGAGCATGGCATGAAGCGAATGAGTCAGCGTGGGCACCGCCCTATACGCTGATCAGCTTCATGGACTGTATCTTCTCCTGATAGACCTCCGCAGTGACGCGACGGCCACGAAGGCTGCGCACCTGCGGCATATCCTCAAACCAACGGTCGGTGGTGATGTACCACCCATAGCGGGCGATGTCACGTACATGGCGTAGGTCGAGGTTGAGCTTACGGGCAAAACGGGGATTGACGGCTGACAGAAACCTCGACCCATTGTTCATCTCGATGGCCAAGACCAGATACTGGCGGGCAGTTGCGGCTTTGGCTTCAGCCGGCTTGTTGATGTCTTGGGTATGTGTCATCACCTGAATGTTCCATCCGTCACGGTTGAGGCGGTCCATCATTCCCCTGAACACAATGCCATGCGGGGAGGTGTCTCTGATGCCGCTACAGGCAATGCTGAGGTGAATCATCTCGTGCAGCAGTACACTTTGAAACTGCTGTTCTGTCTGGTCGTAATAGTTGCTGAGGTGCAGCGCCAGCGTGTCTGCCATCATTTGTCCCGTCCGGGCGTTCCGCTTAAACGACAGACTGCCCAAGCGTGTGCGCGACCGTCCAACCCGAAAGCGTGGTACAGGCAGCAAATCATCAAAATACCTGTGATTGAACAACTTGAAGTTTTGCCCCATCCACTGTATATCTATTTGCATGGTGCGGTAAAGCTATTGTTGCAGTGTGGTTGGCCGGGCTGAATCACCCTCTCCCTTTGGGGCGGGCTGAGAGACAGCTACCAGTTTGCCTACAATATATTCGCTGCGTGTTCCGATGCGGTATTGTCCGCCCCAGATTCCTATTCCACTCGACACATAATACTGCGTGCCCGACTTCTGCAGCGGTCCAAAAGCGTCTTCATACACTGCGTCGGTAATCCAGCTGATGGGCCACACCTGTCCGTGATGCGTGTGTCCGCTAAACTGGAAGTCGATGTTGGCAGCCTCGGCCTCCTCTAAGTGGTAAGGCTGATGGTCGAGAAGAATGGTATACCGGCTCATGTCTACACCACGTACCAACTCTGCGAGTGGCTTGCGCCGCGAGTTGGTACGGTCGTCACGCCCAATGATGTTAATGCCTTTCACCGTCACCGCCGAGTCGCGAAGCAGCGTAATGCCCGCGTCGTGGTAGAATTTCAGGGCACCATCCATACCACTGTAGTATTCGTGGTTGCCCAAGCAGGCCACGACAGGGGCGTTGAGACGACGGAAAGAGGCAGCCACGTTTTGGTCGAGCAGCGGCTGAAGATGTCCGTCGATGATGTCTCCTCCGATGAGTATGAGGTCAGGATGTTCCCTGTTGATGAGTTCAACCCAGCGGTCGAACTCGTCTACCAGATTGGGATAACCCAAATGTAAGTCAGAAATCATCACGATGGTCATATTACCAGGTATCGCTTTCGCCGTCTTCATCTCCACCGCTTGTCTCACCTTGTGCTTATAATGTATGTTGCCATAAACAAACACGCCTGCCAGCACTACCAGCACCGTGAGCGTACCTTTCCAGCTGTCGAAGAGAAAGGAGCGTGGCACGAGATGCACAAGCCGACCCAGGTCGAGCAAGAGGTAAAGCAGCACGGCATAGAGCATCATGATCAGGCTCGACGACCCGATGTCGTAGGTGGCAGTGGCCAGACGCAACGGCCACTGGTCGATCTTGAACAACAGAAAGTTGCCAAAGAACAACATGATACAGGCCAGCATCACGCCAGTGATGATATAGCGATAGAGGTGGGGCAAGGGAAGAATTTGCCAAGTGCGCCAAAGGGTATATGCCGTGCCACAAAGGGGCAGGAGCATAAAGAAAAACAATCCTAATCTATTCATAACAGTTGCAAAGTTAGCGATAATCTTCAGGATGGATAACCGCAGGTCAGGATTCCTTGTTTACGATAACTTATTTTCACTAAAAAGAGAAAGGACGGGCACTCGGGCCTGTCCTTTCTCTTTTGTGAACTTATGATATGTGGCTTACAGCGCGGCCAACTCGATGACCTTGTCTACTGCGGCCGAGATACCGTCTACATGCTTACCGCCTGCCTGGGCATAGTGAGGCTGGCCGCCGCCGCCGCCCTGGATGAGCTTGGCAGCCTCGCGCACCATCTGTCCGGCGTTGAGGCTATGGCCCGACACCATATCTTCAGACAGCATGACCGAGAGCATGGGCTTGCCATCGTAGTGTGTACCCAATACACACACCAGACTGCCGCTTACCAACTCACGCACTTTGAACACCACGTCTTTGGCAGAAGCGGGGTCGAGAGGCAGTACGGCACGTACCACGCTCACGCCATTCACCAGCTGTGCTTTCTCTGCCAATGCTTTGGCAGCGCGGTCGACGGCCTGCGCCCTGAAGCTCTCAATCTCTTTCTTCATAGAGGCATTCTCGTCTACGTACTTGGTGATGGCAGCCTTGAGGTCCTTGGCATTGTTGAAGGTGTCTTTCACAAACCTCAGCATGTCTTCCAAGTTGTAGATGGCCTCTTCACACTGCTGACCCGTCAGGGCCTCGATACGGCGCACGCCGGCAGCCACCGAACTCTCGGAGATAATCTTGAAGAAACCTATACGGCCCGTGCTTGAGGCATGGATACCGCCGCAGAACTCACAGCTGGGACCGAAACGCACCACGCGCACCTTGTCGCCATACTTCTCGCCGAAGAGTGCCACGGCACCCATGGCCTTGGCCTCTTCTAATGCGGTGTCGCGATGCTCGTCGAGGGCGTGGTCTTCACGTATGAGCTTGTTGACCAAGCGCTCCACCTGGCGCAGCTCCTCGTCGGTCACCTTCTGGAAGTGAGAGAAGTCGAAGCGCAGCGTGTCGGGACTCACAAACGAGCCTTTCTGCTCCACGTGTTCGCCCAGCACCTGCTTCAAGGCATAGTCCAAGAGGTGCGTGGCCGTATGGTTAGCGGCGCTGGCATTGCGCTTGTCGGTGTCCACACAGGCCATGAAGTCGGCCGTGAGGTCGTTGGGCAGTTGCTCCACGATATGTATGCTCTGGTTGTTCTCGCGCTTGGTGTCGATAACCTCCACCGTCTCGGCATCTGAGACGAGCACACCTTGGTCGCCCACCTGTCCGCCCATCTCACCGTAGAACGGCGTGTGGTCGAGCACCAGTTCGTAGAAGCTGTTCTTCTTCTGCGTCACCTTGCGGTAGCGCAGGATGTGACATTCGTATTCGGTATAGTCGTAGCCCACAAACTCTTGTTCGCCGGCTTTGATTTCCACCCAGTCGCCGTTCTCCACGGCGGCGGCATTGCGCGCACGCTCCTTCTGCTTGTTCATTTCTTCGTCGAAGCCCTTGCCGTCGACGGTAAATCCGTTTTCACGGCAGATAAGCTCGGTGAGGTCGAGGGGGAATCCGTAGGTGTCGAAGAGGCGGAAGGCACTCACACCGTCGAGTTCGCTCTTGCCCTCGGCGCGCAGACGCTCCATGCTGGCGCTGAGCAGCTGGATGCCTTTCTCCAACGTGCGGAGGAAGCTGTCTTCCTCTTCCTTCATCACGCGGCAGATGAGATCCTGCTGTGCGGGCAGCTCGGGGAAGGCACCACCCATCTCACGAGCCAATACCGGCACGAGCTTGAACATGAAGGCCGACTTCTGTCCCAAGAAGGTATAGGCATAGCGCACGGCACGGCGTAGTATGCGGCGAATGACATAACCGGCCTTGGCGTTGCTGGGCAACTGTCCGTCGGCGATAGAGAACGATACGGCACGTAGATGGTCGGCCACCACGCGCATGGCAATGTCTATTTTCTCTTGCTCGTTGGCTGCCTCGCCGTGGGCACCCGTAGGCGTGGTGAAGCCATAGGTCTGGCCAGAGAGGGCCTCTATCTCCTTGATGACTGGCTGGAAGATGTCGGTGTCGTAGTTGGAGTGCTTGCCCTGCAGCATACGCACCAAGCGCTCGAAGCCCATACCCGTGTCGATGACGTTCATCGACAGTGGCTCCAAAGAGCCGTCAGACCTGCGGTTGAACTGCATGAACACGATGTTCCAGATCTCAATCACCTGTGGGTCGTCCTGGTTGACCAGGTCACGGCCGGGCACCTTGGCCTTCTCCTCGGCTGGGCGAGAGTCTACATGAATTTCAGAGCATGGGCCGCATGGGCCTGTGTCGCCCATCTCCCAGAAGTTGTCGTGCTTGTTGCCGTTGATGATATGGTCGGCAGGCACGTGCTTGGCCCAGTAGCTGGCTGCCTCGTCGTCGCGGGGGATGTTCTCTTCGGCAGAGCCTTCGAATACGGTCACATAGATATCCTCGGGGTTGAGGTGCAACACATCGACGAGATACTCCCATGCTGCATCGATGGCACCCTCCTTAAAGTAGTCGCCAAAGCTCCAGTTGCCCAGCATCTCGAACATGGTGTGGTGGTAGGTGTCGTGCCCCACCTCTTCCAAGTCGTTGTGCTTACCGCTCACACGCAAACATTTCTGGGTGTCGGCACGGCGGCGTGGCTCGGGATCCTTGGTGCCCAGGATGATGTCCTTCCACTGGTTCATGCCTGCATTGGTAAACATCAACGTCGGGTCGTCCTTGATTACCATTGGGGCAGAAGGGACGATGACGTGACCTTTCGACTCAAAGAATTTTTTGAATGAGTCGCGTATTTCGTTAGCTGTCATCATGTTATTTATGCGTTTGTTGTTTTGCTTTTTCGTATAATTGCTTGCAAAGTTACTAAAAAGATTGTATATCGGTTCGCGTGCTTACGATATTCTTTGCGTGGATGGACATATTTTGAGCGACCGGTATGCTGTCGTAATTGGGTTACGGAGGCCCCGTAAGCATATTACGGCTATGCCGAAACGGCATTACGGGGTCCCCGTAAAGGTGTTACGGGGTTTCCGTAAGATGATTGGCACATGCCCGCGGCGATGTGATGAATAGTTAACTCATGCACCTTTTTCCCACGAAACGACGCAAACTTCAGTATTTTCCGCTATCTTTGCATATCATTAACAGGTGGATGCGAAGACTGGCTACGCGCATGGCGACCCTGCAGAGGGCCACTGCTCAGCGCCGCTCCGATATTCTGCCGCATGTTTACCGGCTTATGGCACTGAATACCAACAAAGACAACAAGTTATACTACTCCATCCGAGAGGTGGCGCAGATGTTCGACATTAATGAGAGCACGCTTAGGTTTTGGGAAAAAGAGTTTCCTGACCTAAGGCCCAAGACGGTGTCGTCGACTAAGGTGCGCCAGTACACAGAGGCTGACATCCAGCAGATACGTGTCATTCACAACCTCATCAAGGTACGCGGCTTTAAGATTGCCGCCGCGCGCAAGTACCTGCATGAGAACCGTCAGAGCGTGGACAAGAGCGCTGAGATAATCGAGGTGCTTACCGATGTGAGAGATCAGTTGAAGGAGTTGAAGATGAGACTCGACGGGTTAGTGTAGCAACCTCCGTTTGCCGACGCTCTCTCTGACCTCGCCCTTGTGGGGGTGGGTGGGAGCGATATGGAAAAATAGGGGGCATGGGCGGAACACCGTGTTTGCTCATGCCAAAAGTAAAAGCCCAAGGTGAAGCAGTTGCTTCAACCTTGGGCTTGTTGATGGAGGGGGAGGCCTAATGGCTGTTCTTGCCCCGACAACGAACCGCTGAACACTACGTCATGGCGCATTGTTCTTAGGTCTTCAGTTATTTCACCACCACTTTCTCGGTCTTGACGCTGCCGTTGGCCATCTTGGTCACTCGGATGTTTACGCCACGCTGTGGCTGAGCCAGGCGCATGCCGTTGGTGGAATAATACTCAGTCGAGATAGCATCGCCAGCGTTGATGACGCTGATAGACGTGGGAGTCGCGATGGTTGCGGCCTCACCAAAACCACCCATCGTGTTGGCGGCCTTCACGCTGTATACCTTAACCGCAGGGTCTGCCGCATAGCTGGTACCTGTGACGATGGTGACAAACTGCCCGTCGGCAAACACGGCGTAGCCCGGGGCATCGTCCACGGTCTGCCATGTCAGCGTGTTGTCTTCAGCCAGTGTCAGCGCCGACAGCTTGACCTGTGCGGTCAGCTCAGCCGGTGCCCAGTCGGGGAACACCTTGTCAAGACTGAAGAGTGCTGCCGAGTCGGCCGACATTGTGGTGTTGAAGGTGTTGCTCAGGTTGTCTTTGGTGAAAGTCTGCACATTGCTCACGGGGGTTACTCCTGC
This sequence comes from Bacteroidota bacterium, assembly GCA_023425865.1. Lineage (GTDB taxonomy): Bacteria > Bacteroidota > Bacteroidia > Bacteroidales > Bacteroidaceae > Prevotella. Next base: position 139,638 of record JAFABV010000080.1, read on the forward strand.
GCCATTGGCATCTACAGAGCCATACTCCTTGAACTGGTAGGCAGGTACATTCATGCCGGCCGTGGTGAAGCGGGTGGCGATGATTTCCGTGGGTTGCAGAATGGTGGTGTTGAGGTAGGTGAGCATAGGTTGGCCACCCCAGGCACGACCCAGTGAGAACGCGCTGGCGTTGTTCTCAATGACGCAACTCTCAAAAACATAGCCATACTTCACGCCGCTGCCAGGGTAGGGGGCCGCAATGACGTCCTCGCCCGTCTTGCCCGTGGCCGTACGGCTCTCGTTGACTAAGCGCACACGGTTGAAGTATACATCGCCGCTACCGCAGAGGTAGTCTACCGTGCCATGTATCTCGCCATCCTCGAAATAATACTGTCCGTCAGCGTTGCTGTAGTAGGTGTCCTGATACGACAGCATTTTCACGTTCTTGCAGATGGTACGGTTGCCCTTGTCTTGCAGCACCACGGCTCGTCCTGCCGACCCGCTGGCATAGTAGTCGAGGGCGTTCTGCAGGGTGAGGTCCTGGAAATAGGTGTTCTGGCCGGTAACGAGGAATGTGGCTGTGGTGCCGATACCCTCATTGGCCACCTTGGGGGCATTGACCACGATGGTGGCATCACGGTCTTCGCCAATGATAGAGATGTTGTTGCCAGAAATGGGGGTGAGCACCGTCTCACCAAGGTCGTAACGGCCTTTGGGCAAGAAGATGTAAGTGCGGCTGTCGCCGGCGTTGGCATTGGCCACCTCAATGGTGCTCAACAGGTTGTCGGCGTCGCCGGCTTTCACCACATAGTAGCCTGCGTCGTTGCGGGCGATGGGCTGGTCTTGCACGTTGACGATGGTGAGGGCATGGAGGTAGGGGGCGCCATTGAAGACCATCGTGAGCGTGTCGGCAGGCCCCTCGTAGTAGTAAGACGACAGTTCGCCATCGGTGCTGGCCGGGGTAGCGATGGTGGTGAGTGTGGTGCCCTTGCTGTTGACTACGGTGATGGTGCCAGTGTTGCCATAGCGACAAAGCTGACTCACGATATAGGCATTACCGCCGACAAGCAGACGGAGGGAGTCACCATTGGCAAACTGCCAGCCGTGTGTGCCATCGTGGAACTTGCCGCTGCCCTTGAGGTCGAAGGCCTCGTGGTCTTCATCATAGAAGTACTGGTCGGTGAGACGGAAGACATAACGCTTGGTGGTGCTCTGTGTCTCTACCTCTGTGGCCAAGCCGTAGAGTGACTTGTTGGCGGTGATGACATCGTCGGTGGTAAACTTACGATTGCCTGTGCCCGCGGGTGCGGCAAACCACCCTCGGAAAGCCTTGCCTGCCGACACGGTGGCGTCGTCGGCGGCATACTTGAAAGCCGCGATGCTGGCGTCTTTCTCCACCTGCTGCGTGCCGATGATGGTCGTGCCGTCGGTGTTGTAGTAGGTCAGGGTGAAGTCGGGTTTCAACACGAAGTTGGCCACATAGTTCACCGTTTCGCCATTGGCAGCCACGGGTATGGTGGCGGTAGTGCCATTGGCGGTAGTGGTGTAGACCACTGTTCCCACCTCACCGTTGTCGGCCACTAAGTTGGTCAGTGGGTTGGTGTCGGAGATGATGGGCTGCGTTTTAGAAACCTCTATGGTGCCGCTGTAGTTGCCATCGGCATCTTCGGTAAATACGTCGGCCGCATGATAGGTTGTTCCGTTGACGCTGAGCGTGCCTAAGGCCGGCGTCTTGCTCATGTCTACGTAGCCATAGATGTCAAGCTGGAAGAGGTAGGCGTTCTGCGCACTGTTGAGGTTGGTGAAGCGCAGCTGACAGTTGGTGCGGTTGACGTCAACATCCACGTCGGTACCTGTGGCTATGGTAGCCACCGAAGAGCTGAGCACCACCCAGTCGGTATCGCCGTCGCCCTTGGCCTCAAGCTTCCATCCGCGGTTGCTGCCGGTGGCGCCATGCAGGAAATGCACCTTAGAGATGCTGGCGAGTTTGGTGGTGGTGACATAGGGGTCGGCACTCTTACTGGCCATCAGGTAGCCACCCGTCCAGTTGGGAAACTTGGCGACATTCTTGTTGGTGGAACTCACCTGCGTGTTGTAAATGCTGAAGTTGAGAGTCTCATGGCTGTACTTGGTCTGCTGCGTCACCGTCGACTCGGTGGTGGCGGCAGCGGCGTCGGTCCAGTTGGTGAATGTCGTGGTGTATATGAGTTTCTCAGCATACTTGCTGGCTTGAACCACACGTATAGAATAAAGATAAGAGGTGGCGGTAGCTCTCACCTCCACATAGCCCTGCGAGGCATCGGCGGTAGAAGCCTTGTAGGCGGTAGTGTTCTCTGTAGCGGCTATTCCGCCTACGGTGTAGTTGTGGTAGCCGGGGTAGGAGGTCACATAGACCGAGTCTTTGGCCGAGGCCACAGGCACGCGGATGATGGTGCCCGCGTTGAACTGTGCGTCACTGCCCCGACTCTGCAGCTTGCCGCTGGTGGCGTCTACGGTGAGCACCACGCCCTCGACATCAGAGTTTACAGTGCCTGTGGTGCCCTGGATGGCAACAGCTCCCGAGGCCATGTGCTGGAAATCCCAAGTGGCTACCACGTCGTCTACGACGATGGGCGTGGTATTCTCCTCTGGGGTGGTGGGGTCTACACGCTCCACCACTCTACCTGTGTAGTAGTCGAGTCCATCTACCTTGTTCACCGTAGGATAATACTCGTCTACGGCACTCACCGCGTCGGCATTGCCGTTGCGCATGATGTCTTCGACCAAGTGGTTGGCGTAGACCTCAATATTGGTGTAATAGCCTTTGGGGTCAAGGCTGTAGGTGGTAGCGTCGGCGTTGCTGTTGGGGTCGAGTCCGTTGGCCTTTTCCCACACGTCGGGCATACCGTCGCCATCGGTGTCAAAGTCATTGGCGCGTGCGCCTGTGGGGAAGTTGTTCTCGGTGTACCCGTCGCAGTCGGCCACCACGTCTATCTGCCCGAGTTTGCCTGTCACCGAGCCCTTGTAGGTCGATGTGCCGTTCTTCACCTCAGTCATATAGCGGTCATCCACGTCGTCGCGGAAGAGCGACGCGCCACCGTATGCCAGAATCTTGGTGTATGCGGTCTCGGCGCTGTGGGTGGTCACCTCTCCTGTGGGTGCCGCAGGGGCGTCGAGCTTGATGCTTACGCAGGGTATGCCGTCGCTATTGTTCACGTGCTCCACCTCGCGCCCATAATAATATAAGGAGTCGAGGGTGTAGATGGCACCATTGATAGTCTGCACGCCAGTGTCGTATTTCACTCCGCTCCAGTCGTAGTTGGCACCGTAGCCATTCACATAGTTGCCGTTGATGTAGTAGCGGCTGGTCATGTTGAGGTAAGTGGTCTCGTCGGCCGATGTGGTACTGTTGGCAATCGACACCGTGGTAACACGGTTCTTGTTGCTGGTCTCGGGTGAAGCCTTGTAATAGTTGTTCACCATATTGATATAGCCACCGCCAGGGCCGCCGTAGCATCCGCCGCTTCCCCAGTCGAAGATCAGGCAGTTGCGGAAGTCCACATTCTCTGCCTGCACGGCATTCTGCCAGTTGTATTTGCTATATTCGCTGTTCTGGGTATAGCCCGTCCAGTTGTAGCGGGCGCCATTGAAGCGTGGCGAACGGTTGTTGGTGTGCGTGATCATGTTGTGGTGGAAACTGGCCAGTTTGCCTCCCCAGATGCCGCCGTAGCCGTGAGCGCCCTTGTCGTGGCCCGCGTTGTTGAGGCTTTCGCCCACGGTACACCACTGCATGGTGAAGTTGTTGTTGTCGTAGAACGATGCCACCTCGTCAATGCTCCATGAGAACGAGCAGTGGTCGAGGATGAGACTGTTGAGGTTGCGGTTCCAGATGGCGTCGGCACCGTCGTTGACATCTTTCTCCTGACCGCGTCGTACGCGGATAAAGCGAATGATGTTGTTGGCGCCGGGTTCTACAGTGTAATAGCGTAGGGTGATGCCGGGGTAGGGGGCCGTCTGACCCAGGATGGTGGTGTTGGCACCGATCTTGAGGTCGGAGTTCAGGGCAATGACGCCACCGACGTCGAACACTACGATCTTCTTGCCGGTACCGCTGACCGCTGCACGCAGTGACCCGGTTCCGCTGTCGTTGAGATTGGTCACGTGAACTACATTGCCGCCTCGGCCGCCCGTTGTGTAACGTCCGTTACCTTCGGCGCCGGGAAAAGCGGGTGCTTGTGCCAGTGCCGTGCTGCCAATGAGCGCACATGCCGCTATGGCCACACTTCTCGTAATGGTTGATTTCATTTTTGGTTATTTGATTTGTTTAGCTATTCGGAAGCAAAGTTAAGCATTAATGCATAACTCTCAAAATATCAGGGCAACAAAATGTTGATACATATTCCATATATGAATGGAGATACCTTGCCTCTCGCTTGAGACAAGGTATCGGGGTTATTTGTTAGCTATTAACCGAAAAAACACTTGTTGGTTATTTCTGCACCAGCTTCTTGCCGTCGCGGATCACCACACCTTTGTAGTTATCGTTGACACGCTGGCCAGAGAGGTTGTAAGTGGCGCCATGGGCACTCGTTTGTGTGAGCTGGTTGATGCCTAATGTAGCGCCTGCCGTAAACTCAATGGCGTAGATGTTGATGCCATTCACCGGGAAGGTGATTACGATATCGCCGGCCTTGACTTCGGCGGCCACATAGGGATAGGCTTTTATAGTAGTTCCGTCTTCGGCTGTTCCTGATGCGGCATTGGCCTCGTCGAAAGTATATTCTACGAGCTTCGTGTCATTCTGTGTCAGCACGATGGTGCGTGTGTTGTCGCTGTTGCTGCCTGTGCGGGCGGCAATCTTCACTAAGCCATCTGAGGGCACGGTGAGGGTGAGGAAACGGCTACTGCTCGACTTGCCGCCTGTCTTCAGCCTGCTGATGTAGGTCGAATACGACTCCGGTGTGCCGAAGTTGGCGGTGTTGAGGTCTACGCTGGGCTTGCCATCATTGGTGAGTGCCAGCTTCACATCGCCCGACGTCCAGGCTTTGGGCAACTCGGTGTTGGCTTGTGCCACTTCACCAAACGTGATGACTTGTGCATTCAAACTGGTGGCCGCAAATGCCACGGCAATCAGGGTAAATAATTTCTTCATAAGCTTTTGTTTTATAGATTAAATATAATGGGCGCAGTTTGTTAGATGTGTCCCGTATGAAACTCTGGTGAGTCATGGGACGCGGAGAGGTTAGTGTCATGCTATGGCATGTGTAACACTTACTAATGACAAAGATAAAGAAAAAGCCCCCTCCACCTTCTTTTTATTAAGATATTTTATCAATTAAGTGAGGATGGGTAACTTTACGACTATGGCAACCAAGCCGTGTCGTTGGCAAATACCTTGGATGGTGTGATGTTAGCGGCTTCTTTCTTGGAGAGTTGGCGTGACCAGCTCACACGCTGTTGGGTAGCGGCTCCCGCTCCATGGTTGTTGTATTCACAATAGCGGGCAGTCTTCTCGTTGTCGGGGTTGTTCCAGTTATACCATCCCGCGGGATGAATAAAGCCACCCAACTCGCAATTCATGAAGAGGGTGTAGGCATAGGGTCGCCAAGGGCGACCGAGATAAATTTGGGTTACACCCGCGGCCGCGGTGAGTGTGCAGTGGTTAAAGACGTAGCCATAGGCTTGGTCGGCAGGGGTGGAGGCTGCCGTGACATAGCTGTTGATTTTGCTGTAGATGTCGCAATGCTCAAACCAAGCTGTGCTGGGCCCAAAGATATAATCAGTCGTACCTTCGATGTAGCAGTCTTTGAAGTAGAGGCGTGTGCCAGCCACACCTGTGTACACGGTGTCTTGATTGCCCAAGAAGCGGCAGTTGACAAACACCAGTCGGTCGCCCTCGGTATGTAGTGCCACGGCTTGCCCTAAGCGTGCGGCATTGTTCTCCACGGTGATATTCTTCAAGGTGATATTGCTGCCTTCAATCTTGAGGGTGTAGGTGCGGAAGGTGCCCATCGGGCGGTCGGTACCCGGTAGTTTGATATTGGCATGGTCGTCGTAGGTAATGACCGTATGGTCACGATCCTCACCGCAGATCTCAATATTCGTGAGCCACGACGGGATGACGAGTTTCTCTTTATAGGTGCCCTTCTTCACAAAGATGACCTTATGGTATTCCATAAAGGCACGACACACCTCAATGGCGTCGTCGATGTTGCGAAACTCACAGGTGCCGTCGCGAGAGACGAAGAGCGTGTCAGGGTTATCGTATTTGCTGGCAGCCTGTGTAGATAATGTGGCCCAAAGGGCAAGTAGTAGAAGCGTTAGTTTTTTCATGAGTTTGTTTTTGTCAGGTCAGCTTATGTCGATTACATGATTTGTTGCACTTCCTGCATATCTTCTATATTCTTCAAGTGGGCAATGATCTCTTTCACTTCGTCACGGTCGTGAACGCGGATCTCGATTGTGCCTTCGAAGATACCTTGGTCAGCAATGAAACTCACCCGATGGATGTTGGCATTGAGCTGGTTGGAGATAATCTCCGCTACGTCGTGTAGCATTCCCTTGCGGTCGATGCCTCGTGTCTTGATGGTCGCGTCGAAATAGAGTAGCTTGTGCATATCCCATTTGGCGTCGAGGATACGCGGACCGAAGCTGCTTTTGAGTCGGCTGGCCACAGGGCACGACCGCTTGTGTATCTCAATGCGGTTCTTGCCATCAATGTATCCTAAGATGTCGTCGCCCGGTATAGGGTGGCAGCAGTTAGGGAAGATGTACATGCCAATAGAGTTTTCGGTGATGATGCATGGACGTTTCTTGTCAAAGTCCTTGCCCACGACGAGCAGTTCCTTGCTGGCAGTCGTTGCGTCTCCCTCTTTTTTCTCTTTCTTGCCCTTGCCAAGGAAGGGTACATACTTTCTCCATCCACTGTTCGAGGCACTGTGGCTGTTGCGTCCCATGATCTCGTCGAGGTCTTTGTCGCCCAAGATGATGATATGTTCGCCCAACGATTGGAAGAACTTATCGTGGTTGTCTATCTCGTGGAAGGAACAAAGCGTATCCAAAAGCGATGTCGTGAGTTCGAGTTCGTTCTTTTGCAGCCAGGCGTTGAGAATCTCTTCTCCCTTCTTTTGCATTTCGCGGTTCTCGCGCCTAAGTATAGCCTGTATTTTGCTTTTGGCCTTTGCCGTCGAAACAAAGTTGATCCACGATGGCTCCACATGCTGCGAATTGGAAGTGAGCACTTCTACTTGGTCGCCGCCTTGCAGTTTATGGCTCAAAGGCACCAACTTGTGGTTGACCTTGGCCCCTATACAGTGACTGCCAAGGAAGGTATGTATCTGGAAAGCAAAGTCGAGGACGGTGCATCCCGCGGGCATCGTCTTCACCTCACCCTTGGGGGTAAAGACAAATATCTCTGAGGCAAAGAGGTTGAGCTTGATGGAGTCGAGGAAGTCCATGGCATCAGGCTGCGGGTCATCGAGTATCTCCTTGATGGTGCCTAACCAGTTGTTGAGTTCATTATCGTTCTCTTCGGTCTCAGCCTCACCTTCTTTATATATCCAGTGCGCGGCAAAGCCTTGCTCCGCGATTTCGTCCATGTGTTCGGAGCGTATCTGCACCTCTATCCACTGACCGCTGCGCGACATCAGCGTGGCGTGCAGTGCCTGGTAGCCGTTGGCCTTGGGATGGTTTACCCAGTCGCGCAAGCGGTCGGGGTGACTCTTGTAAATCTGGTTGAGGGCCACATAAATCTGGAAACACTCGTTGATCTCATTTTGCGACCCGGTGGGCGTAAAGATGATGCGCACGGCAAGGATGTCGTAGATCTCGTCGAAGGTGACGTGCTTGTTCTGCATCTTGCTCCATATGGAGTAGGGACTTTTTACGCGTGCCTTGATGTGGTATTTCAGCCCCATCTTGTCGAGCGCGCCCTTGATAGGTGTCGTAAAGTCGGAGAAGAGCTTGTTGCGTTGTTCCTCTGTAAACGAAAGCTTCTTGACGATATCGGCATACTCCTCTGGATGCTCGTACCGGAAGCTGAGGTCTTCGAGCTCGGTCTTGATTTTGTTCAGGCCCAAGCGATTGGCCAATGGCGCGTAGATGTATAGCGTTTCGCCGGCTATCTTATACTGTTTGTTGGCGGGCTGCGAGTCCAAGGTGCGCATATTGTGCAGACGGTCGCAGATCTTGATGAGGATGACCCTGATGTCGTCGCTCATGGTGAGCAGCAGCTTCTTGAAGTTCTCTGCCTGGGCAGAGGCATGGTCGCCGAAGATGCCGCCGCTGATCTTGGTCAGTCCGTTGACAATCTGGGCAATCTTGTCACCGAAGATATTCTCAATGTCTTCGGTGGTATAGTCGGTGTCTTCCACAACATCGTGGAGCAGGGCCGAACAGATACTTGTAGACCCAAGCCCCATTTCCTCGCAGGCAATCTGTGCCACAGCGATGGGATGGAGTATATAGGGTTCGCCCGACAGTCGCCTGACGCCCTTGTGGGCTTGCTTTGCAAAGTTGAAGGCCTTGGTGATAATATCCACCTTCTTGCGGTGTCGGGACTTCAGATAAGTGTCCAGCAGATGGTTGAATGCATCTGTGATGAGTTTCTCGTCAGCGACCTCGCGCTCTTTGTTTTTCAGCTCTTGTTCGTCCATAGTCCTTCAATAATCATTCGATGTCCGGCTCTACCTTTATCTTACTCTGATTTTCTTGCCCGCACGTATGCTGCTGCCCGAAATCTTGTTGAGTTTGCGGAGTTTCGACACGGTGGTGCCGTTGCGCTCAGCAATCTCACTCAGCGTGTCGCCTTCTCTGATCGACACGGTCTTGGTTCTCTCCTTGCGGCTCTTCTTTGTGGTCTTGCTCCTGCTCCGACTACTGCTCTTCCTGGAAGACTGTGTGCTTGTCCGCGTGCTTTCATCCACGTCAGCCTTGGCGCTGGCCATCATGGTCACTTGGTTACGACTGACTACATAGCTGCTCTTGTCGTCCAGTTCCACCTCTGTGCGCTTTGCGGTAAAGTTCTTTGGATTGTAGGCGTAGACCGAATCTTCATTGTCAATGAAGGTGGTGACCATGGCCTGCGGCAGGCGTAGCGACGAGAGGGTGGTGTTGCCGTTGATGATGTCACGGCGGTATTGGGGATTCAAGGCGCGCAGCAAACTCATGTCGATGCCTGTGACATGGGCAATCTGCTCAAAGTGCACATTGCGGTCGAGCATCACCGTGTCGGTCTTGATGGGCAGGTCAGCGGTCATCGGACAGATGTTGTGGTCGCAATAATAGTTCATCACATAGTTGGCTGCGATGAAAGCGGGTACATATCCTCGGGTCTCGCGTGGCAGGTTAGGATATATTTTCCAGTAGTCGGTCTCGCCTTTCGAGCGGTGAATGGCCTTGCTGATAGCTGCCGGGCCACAGTTGTAGGCAGCGATGACCAAGGGCCAGTCTTTATATACCTTGTACAGGTCGCTCAGATAGTGGGCCGCGGCATACGATGCCTTGACAATGTCGCAACGGTCGTCTACCATCGAGTTAACTTCCAGTCCGTATCGTTTGGCCGTCTTCAGCATAAACTGCCACAGTCCGGTGGCACCTGCGCGCGACACAGCTTTGGGATTGAGTCCCGACTCTATGATGGGTAGATATTTTAATTCCAAAGGCAGGCCATAGGCTTCGAGGGCTTCCTCGAAGATGGGCATGTAGAAATTTTGCGCGCCGAGCATATAAGACACCGACTGTCTCAGGTCGGTGGTGTAGCGGTCGATGAAGCTCCTTACCACTTCATTATAGGGCAGCTCGATGACGGTGGGCAGCTGGGCCAAGCGCTCTATCATGGTCTGCTTGTCGTATATGGGATTGACATCCGGGAAATGGCAGTCTGAGTCGGGGTGCAGATAAAGCTTGGCATTATAGAGTTGCAGCAGGCTGTCTATTTGCTGGGTCATAGACTCCGGCACACCGATTTGCTCATTAGTTCCGTTTTCATTTGTCACCGTGATGGTCTGTTCGTTTTGTGCTATCGCGGGGGTAGCCACTGCCATCACCAAGGCGGCAATCCATATCTTGTACTTCTTCATTGTCAATTTTGTCGGTTGCTCTTGAGGGTTGAGGGTTAAAAGTTAAAACTGCATTGCAGCCCTACCGCTGAGCTCTTGATAGGGTTGCTGCTGCTGCCGTTGTTGAGAACGGCAGGACTCACGCGCATACTCAGGTCGGGCGAGATGTCGAACTCCGACAGTGAGGCGTCGACATATGCGTCGATCACCGAGAAGGCATACACGCCCACCATCACAAAGAAGCTCAGGTCACGCCATCGGCGATAGCGGTCTTTGCGTTTCTTGAAGATGTCTTGCCACCGGCTAAGATTATCTTCCGTGATTTGGCTACCCAAGTGCAAGAACTGGTTGTAGCTCTGGGTCGTTGGGTCGTCGTCCATGATGTCGAGATAGGCCTGACTATAATCGTGATACATCATGTTGTTCCACCGCATGGCGTAGGCACAGCCCACAAAGCCTCCGTAGATGATGGGCAGCTTCCAGTATTTGCGGTTGTATATTTGTCCGGCACCAGGCAATACCAATGCCAGCCACATGGCCCGCTTGGTTTCGGGGCGCCAGGTTTTCCAGTCGCGTTTCTGCCGTTTGGCCTTGGGTGTGTCCAGCATCATGGCGCTGTCTGTTTGCGCCAGAATTTGTGCCATGGCCAGAGTGCTGTCGGCGTTGACAGTGTCTTCCACAGCCTCCACGACATTCGCGCGCATGGGGCGCCGCTGCTGCTCGTGGCGCGTCTGTGCCTGCGCGGGCATGATGCTTGTCATCACGCATGCCAGCAGTAGTCCGCCTGTTGCTATTGTCTTAATACCTTTCACCTATTGCTCTTTCAGTTTGTCAAATATGGCCATGATGCGCACCAGGTCCTCCTCATTGTTGAAGGGGATACTGATTTTGCCCTTGCCTTTGCTCGAGCATGACAGCGACACCTTGGTGCTGAGGAACGACGACAGACGGTCTTTCAGTATGTTGAATTCTTGGGGCATCTGCGCTTTGGCCTGTATTTTCTTCTTGCCGCTTTCAATGTCCTCGCCGCTCTTGAGATGTTGCACCATCTCCTCTACCTTGCGTACAGACCATCCGTTTTTCAGTATTTCCTTGAAGACCTTCAGCTGCAGGGCAGGACTGTCTACGGCCAGCAGGGCACGGGCATGGCCCATGTCGATCTCTTTCTTCTGCAGGGCCATCTGCACCTGGGCCGGAAGACGCAGCAGGCGCAGGTAGTTGGTAATGGCCGTGCGGCTCTTGCCCACACGCTCCGACACCTTTTCCTGTGTCATGCCCGACTGCTCGAGCAGGTGCTCATAGGCCAAGGCTATTTCCACGGGGTTCAGGTCCTCGCGCTGAATGTTTTCCACCAAGGCCATCTCCATCACGTTCTCGTCCTTGATGGTACGAATATAGGCCGGTATGCTTGTCAGTCCGGCAATCTGTGACGCGCGCCACCGCCGCTCACCCGCGATGATTTGGAACTTGTTGTCGGCAATCTGGCGAAGGGTGATGGGCTGAATGATGCCAATCTCGCTAATGCTCATGGCCAGTTCCTGCAGGGCTTCTTCGTTGAATAGACTGCGTGGCTGGTCGGCGTTAGGCTCAATCTGGTCGAGGGGCACTTCGTTGATGGTGCTGCTACCCGATGTGCTGATGTTGTCGGTAGAGATCAGAGCGTCGAGTCCTCGCCCCAGTGCGTTGGTTTTGCCGTTGTGGTTGAATTTCTTTTTAACTGCCATTTTGTTGGTGGGTTGGTGGGTTGGTGGGTTGGTGGGCTGGTGGGCTGGTTTGTTGGTTTGTTGGTTTGTTGGTGGGTTGGTGGGTTGGTGGGTTGGTCTAAAACATAGCCAAACCATGTTCAAGTCTTCTGTCAGCATGATGGGAGTTGCTCTTGGTGGCTGACGCATTGGCCAGCCAGCCTACCAACAAACCAACAAACCAACAAACTAACAAACCAACTCACCAACTCACCAACCCACCAACTCACTGGTTCTTGTTGATAATCTCCTTGGCCAAAGCCAAATGATTTTTGGCTCCTGTTGAGTCGGCGTCGTAAAGTATAACCGGCAGGCCATGGCTGGGACTCTCGCTCAACTTCACGTTGCGCTGGATGACGGTCTTGAACACCAGCTCCTGGAAATGGCGCTTCACCTCGTCGTATATCTGGTTGGCCAAGCGCAGGCGCGAGTCGTACATGGTCAGCAGAAACCCTTCGATTTCCAACTGCGGGTTGAGCTTGCTCTTGATGATCTTGATGGTGTTGAGCAGTTTGCTGATTCCCTCTAAGGCAAAATACTCGCATTGCACAGGTATGATTACCGAGTCGGCCGCTGTGAGCGAGTTTACGGTGATGAGTCCTAACGACGGCGAACAGTCGATGAGGATATAGTCGTATTCATTGCGTAGGGGCTCGAGTATCTTCTTGATCACCTTTTCGCGGTTCTCTAAATGCAGCATCTCAATCTCCGCGCCCACCAGGTCGATGTGGCTGGGTATGATGTCCAAGCCGTCGATGTCGGTGGTGTACACCGCGTCGCGCACGTCGGCATGGTTGATGATACATTCGTAGATGGAGCAGTCTACCTGACTGATGTCTACGCCCAGACCGCTCGATGCGTTGGCCTGCGGGTCGGCATCCACCACCAGTACCGTCTTTTCGAGTGTCGCTAAAGAGGCTGCCAGGTTAATAGTGGTCGTAGTTTTGCCCACGCCACCTTTCTGATTAGCTAAAGCAATGATTTTTGCCATGGGGTTATCGATGTTTTTGCATGCGGTAGGTTGTATGGTTGGCATGCAAGTTTTGAATGCAAAGATACATATTTTGGTGGAGAATGAATATGTTTAAAGGTTTTTTATGTACTTTTGCAGCATTATTAATAGTACAAATGATGGAGAATAATCGCCCCTTAATATTGATTTCCAACGATGATGGCTACCATGCGCCGGGTATTCGATTGCTTGCCGAGGTGGCCCAGCAGGTAGGTGATGTGGTGGTGTGCGCACCCGAGAGCGCCCGTTCGGGCTATGCCTGTGCCTTCTCAGCTGTTGACTACCTGCGCCTCAAGCGTCGCAAAAACATCGGAGAAGCCGTGATCTACTCATGCAGCGGCACGCCTGTAGACTGTGTGAAGATAGCCCTCGACCAGCTCTGCGATGGGCGAAAGCCCGACTTGTTGCTCAGCGGAGTAAACCATGGAGACAATTCGAGTGTCAATAATCATTACAGTGGCACCATGGGAGCTGCCCGTGAAGGATGTATGAAGCGTATTCCCTCGGTGGCTTTCTCAAGCTGTTATTACCAGGAAGACGCCAACTTAGAGCCGCTGCGCCCATATATCTTGCAAATCATCAAAAAGGTGTTGGCCGAGGGACTGCCTGCCAACATCTGCCTCAATGTCAATTTCCCCGCCGCGCAAGCGTTCAAGGGCGTTAAGGCCTGCCGTATGACCAATGGCAGCTGGGGGCACGAGATTGTCAAGGAACATCATCCGCGCGGATACGACTACTACTGGGTGGTGGGCGACTATCACAACGACGAACCGGGTGTGGAAGGCACCGACCAGTGTGCCCTGACCGAAGGCTACGTGGCGATTACTCCTACCACAATGGATGTAACCGCTTACGACTATCTGTCGAAACTCAACGACGACCTTGTCCTGACAGGGTTGAAATAATTTGAATCAATCGGATGGTTAGAACGCCCTCACGGCGTAGTCGACCCGCATCCTGTGGATTTATGATACCATCATGAGATATTATCTGATTGTTGGCGAAGCTTCTGGTGACCTCCATGCCAGCCGCCTCATGCAAAGTCTCAAGCACGAAGACCCTTCGGCAACGTTCCGCTTCTTCGGAGGCGACCTGATGACTGCCGAAGGAGGCACCCGTGTGAAGCATTATCGGGAATTGGCCTACATGGGTTTTATCCCCGTGCTGCTTCACCTGCGCACCATCTTTCGCAATATGGCACTCTGCAAGCGCGACATTGTAGACTGGCAGCCCGACGTGGTCATCCTTGTCGATTATCCGGGCTTCAACCTCAATATTGCCAAGTATCTCCGCAAGCACACGCAGATTCCCGTATATTATTATATCTCGCCCAAAATCTGGGCATGGAAGGAATGGCGCATCAAGGCAATACGAAGAGATATCAGCGAGTTGTTTTCTATCCTTCCCTTCGAAGTGCCTTTCTACGAGGACAAGCATCATTATAAGATACATTATGTGGGCAATCCCACCGTGGAAGAGGTGGGGAGCTTTCAGGCCGACTACCAGGAGACGTGCGAGGCCTTCTGCTCACGGCATGGTTTGGATGCCAACAAGCCCATCATCGCGCTGCTGGCCGGCAGTAGAAAGCAAGAAATTAAAGACAATCTGCCAGCTATGATAGACGCCGCGCGACACTATTGCGACTCGGCTTCTAACTATCAGATGGTGGTGGCAGGGGCGCCGTCAATTGATAATGAATATTACCAACAATTTCTGGCGGGTACGGGGGTTGCCAAAGTAGACAACCAAACCTATGCCTTGTTGTCGCACGCCACGGCGGCGTTGGTCACGAGTGGTACGGCCACGCTGGAGACCGCCCTCTTTGGCGTGCCTCAGGTGGTGTGTTATAAAACTCCCGTTCCACGCATCACCCGTTGGGGCTTCAACCATATACTGAAGTGTAAGTACATCAGTTTGGTGAATCTCATTGCTGATAAGGAGGTGGTGCAAGAACTTTTTGCCGACCGATTCAGCGTGACAGAGATTCGTCGCCAGCTCGGCCTCATACTCCCGGGTAAGTCTACCCGCGACCAGATGCTCGACGAATACATCGACGTGCGGGCCCGCTTGGGGCATCAGGTGGCGCCAGATACTGCTGCCAAACTCATCGTAAAATTGCTGAAGGCGTAGCGCGTAACAGCCTCTACATGTAGCTTAGCTCCTCTTTAATACCCCTTTTACATGGGCTAAACCATGTCTTTACCGGAACTAAACCATGCCTTTACCGGAACTAACCCATGCCTTTGCCGTAGCTAAAGCATGGGTTAGGGGTGGCGACAAGCTATGGGTGGTGTTATGGTTCTGTCCAAACCATCGGATGCTTCTATATAAAACCATCGGATAATTCAATACAGAACCATTCGATAATTCTATATAGAATTATTCGTCATACTCGTTTGCGCGAGCCGACGGTTACTGCCCTTTCACGTCAGCCAAACGGCTGCTATTGCCTGAAAGCGCGTGCTTGGCAAAGGAGTACGCGGCCTTTTGGTGTGCTTGCCGCGTACAAAGAGCCTGTCGAAAATCTTACCGGTTATACTTTCTCAGCAGGTTTTTGACTATCTTGCCGTAAGGCTTGATGACATCATTGGGCCATGGTCCCCCCGACTTGGCACGGGGCAAGAGCATGGAGCAGCTCTCGTTCTTGTCGCTGATCGACCAGCAAATCCAGCTCACTTTCAACTCTTCCATGAGGTCTATCCACTGTTGTTCCGACAGCTTGTCGATGCGCCCGTCGCCCGAGGCCTCGGTGGCGCCGCTCTCTGAAACGAATACAGGAAGGCCTCCGCGCACGGCATCGGCCAGGCGCTGGCGCAAATAGTCGCCATGGGTGGCGGCATAGAAGTGCAGCGTGTACATGAGGTTGGTGTAACCCTGAATGGGTGAGGCGGCCACCAGGTGAATGTCCTGGTCCCAGTGGGGGCATCCCATGAGGATGACGTTGTCGGGGTCGTTCTTGCGAATGACGTCCATCACCTCTTGGGCATATACCTTGAGGTCCTCCCAACTGTCTTCCACGGGTTCGTTGTAAAGTTCGTAGATGATGTTGGGATAGTGGCCGTATTTCTTGGAGACATAGTCGAAGAAGGCTTTGGCCTGTTCTGTGAAAAGGTCGTGCGAATGCCAGTCCACAATGACGTACACGTCTTCCTTGATGGCGCCCTTGATTACATTGTCGAGGCACTGGAGGGCAAACGTGGGGTTCACGAGATAGTTGTCTTCAATGCGTGTGCCAATGGCGGCCCTCACAACAGTGGCTTTCCAGTCCTTTTTGAGCGTGCGCACGGCATCTTGGTTGTAGAATCTTGGCCAAATATTGTGCCAACCAAAGCTCACGCCGCGCAATACCACTGGTTGTCCCTGCTGGTCGCAAAGCTGGTTGCCCTTTACTTGTAGCTGTCCCCATTTGGTAACGGGACCGGCGGCAGAGGCTGAAATCAGTAGCAAAGAGGCAATTAAAGTAGATAGTAATCTGTTCATGTCACTGGGTAAAAAGTTTGTTAGGTGGATGGTTTAATTTGTCAATGACAAATATAGCGTGTTTTTCCCAGAATGATATGCGCTACGAACAGAAAAACAATGCTGCGGCAACAAAGTGGCAGCATTGGGTAAAATAAGATAGGTGACAGGTGTTGAGAATTAGGAATATCACCTTATGTCTCACACCTGTCACCTGTCATCCGTCAGTCTAAACCAATGTAATGGTGTAGAGGTAAATCACCGCGGCGGGGATGGCCAAAAGCGAGGAGTCGAAGCGGTCGAGCATTCCGCCGTGCCCGGGCAAAATGGTGCCGCTGTCCTTGATGCCTAAGGTACGCTTGAACAGACTCTCCACCAAGTCGCCCCAGGTGCCGAAGAATACGACGACAACGCCGAGCCCTATCCATTGGAAGATGTTGAGCGTGTGGGGGGCGTCGCCGCTATTGGCCCAGTAGCCCACGCAGGCTGCCACGATCATCACCAGGATGCCTCCACCGATACTTCCCTCCCACGACTTGGCAGGAGAGATGCGGGGGAAGAGTTTGTGCTTGCCAAAGAGTGAGCCCGAGCAGTAAGCGCCGGTGTCGTTGAGCCAAAGAAACACGAATAGGCTCAAGGGCAACAGCATGTCGTAGCGTATGCTGCTGCCGTCAGGAGCCAGTTCAAAGCCTAAGATGTTGATCAGGGCGAAGGGCATGGCGATATACATTTGTCCGAACATGGTATACGCCCAGTCGCTCATGGCATTCTTGTTGCCGGTATAGAGCTCACTGATCAGCAGATAGATGATGGTGAGCACATAGGGCACCATGACGATGAAGTTGGCCACGACACCGGTGCGCCATGCCGCTACGGCAATAAAAAGATAGACCCCAGCCACGGTAGAGATAAAGCGGTTGACCTGTGTGTCCTGCACATGTGCGTTCACCAGTCCGGTGTACTCCCATAGCGTGAGCCCGGTAATCATGGCAAAGAGCACCACCATGGCTCTCGGACTAAGCAGTCCTGCCACCATGATGGCCACAAACAGGATGCCCGTAATAAGGCGGATGAGCAGGTTTCGTTGTTTATCTGTCATGGCTTTCGTCTTTATGCTCTTGCTCCTGGGCAGCCTCGTGCTCGGCTTGTGCCTGGCGCACGATGTCGGGCATGTCCTCAAGTTTGGGCTCTTCGTCTTTCTCCTGCTGCTCAGCCAGTTGCTTGTTGGCCTCAAGCAGCTCTTCCGTACGGCTCACCCAGGGACGCTTGCCGAAGATGGCTTCCACGTCTTCAGCATAGATCACCTCTTTGGTGAAGAGTAGTTCGGCCAACTGTCGGTGACCATCCTGATGTTCCTCAAGGATGCGCTTGGCGCGGGCGTACTCGTCGTTGATGAGCTTGAGCACCTCGTCGTCCATGATTTTGGCCGTTGTCTCGCTGTATGGGCGGGTGAACTGGTATTCCTGGTTGTTGTAGTAGCAGATGTTGGGCAACTTGTCGCTCATGCCTGCATAGGCCACCATGCCGTAGGCGCTCTTGGTGGCACGCTCTAAGTCGTTCATGGCGCCTGTAGAGATACGGCCCACGAAGAGGTCTTCGGCGGCGCGCCCACCCAATATGGCGCACATCTCGTCGAGCATTTCTTCCTTGGTCGTGATGACACGCTCTTCGGGCAGGTACCAGGCGGCGCCGAGGGCTTGTCCACGGGGCACGATGGTAACCTTTACCAAGGGGTTGGCATGCTGGCAGAACCAGCTGATGGTGGCATGGCCAGCCTCGTGTATGGCGATGGTGCGCTTTTCCTCGGCGGTCATCACCTTGGTCTTTTTCTCCAATCCGCCAATGATACGGTCTACGGCGTCAAGGAAGTCTTGCTTGGTGACATCCTGCTTGTTGTGGCGGGCGGCAATCAGCGCGGCCTCGTTACATACGTTGGCAATGTCGGCACCTGAGAAACCTGGGGTTTGGCGGGCCAGATAGTCGATGTCTAAGCTACGGTCTGTCTTCAGTGGCTTGAGATGTACGTTGAAGATGGCCTTGCGCTCCGCCAAGTCGGGGAGGTCTACGTGTATCTGACGGTCGAAACGCCCGGCGCGCAGCAATGCCTTGTCGAGCATGTCTACGCGGTTGGTAGCTGCCAATACGATGACTCCTGAGTTTGTGCCAAAGCCGTCCATCTCTGTGAGCAGGGCGTTGAGGGTATTTTCGCGCTCGTCATTGCCGCCCATGGAAGGGTTCTTGGAACGGGCACGCCCCACGGCGTCTATCTCATCGATGAAGATGATACAGGGTGATTTCTGTTTGGCTTGGGCAAAGACGTCGCGTACACGGCTGGCACCTACGCCAACAAACATTTCCACGAAGTCGGAACCCGACATCGAGAAGAACGGTACGCCTGCCTCTCCGGCCACGGCCTTGGCCAATAGGGTTTTACCTGTTCCCGGAGGACCGATAAGCAGGGCGCCCTTGGGAATCTTGCCGCCCAGGTCGGTAAACTTGCTGGGGTTCTTCAGAAACTCCACGATCTCTTGCACTTCCTGCTTCGCGCCTTCCTGTCCGGCAACGTCTTTGAAGGTGATGCCTAACTCATTGCCTTTCTCAAACAGGCGCGCCTTGCTCTTGCCCACGTTGAACACGCCACCGCCACCGGAGGCTCCGCCCATGCGGCGGTTGAGCACCCAGATGATGAAGACAAAGAAGAGTAGGGGGGATAGGTTGATCAGGATAGTCCAGATGTCGGTACCCTTGGCGTTGTCGTAACTGAAGTCGGCAATCTTCTTGCTCTTCTGCTGAGCATCAAGATACTTCTCCAATTCGTCTGTAGAGCCAAACTGGGCGGTGACATAAGGATTGGTGCCCACCTGTTTTGCGTCCTGATGAAACACGTCGCGGATATGGGCAGGCTTGACATACATGCGGAGGGTCTTCTCTGTGGTGTTGACCACCACGTTCTGGGCATACCCCTTCTCCACGTAGGTCTTGAATTGAGTATATGTTGCGTTTTGGCTCACACCGGACCCTCTGGCGAGCGATTCGCCGCCTCCGGAGAAGAGTAGTACAGCCAACACCACGCCCACAATGATGTAAATCCAATTCATATTGAACTTGGGCATCTTGGGCTGGTTGTCGTTGTCTTGGAATTGTCTGTTGTTGTCCATAATTGATAGAATGTCCGTTTAATGACCTTTGACTATCAAAGCCTATGCCAAAGGGTCAGTCAAGGTTCTCAATTTTAGTTAATTTGGCATCATCCCAAAGTTCTTCCAGATTGTAGAATGCGCGGGGCTCGGGCTGAAAGATGTGTACGATGACATCTACAAAATCGATAGCCACCCATTGGTTGTTGCCTAATCCGTTGACCCCAACGGGCTTCTCATGGTGCTCTACACGGCATTTTTCGCCCACCGACTCGGCAATGGCCTCTACCTGTGTAGGTGAGCTTCCCTCGCAGATGATAAAATATTTAGCGATGGCACCATCGATGTGACTCAGGTCCGCAATGACAATGTCTTTACCTTTCTTGTCTTGAATTCCTTCTGTAATCGTTTTTACGAGCGTCTTGATTTCAGTCATTAAATTGAAAAATTGGATATACTATAATTAAATCCTGATGGATGAATTGATTACAAAGTTAGTCGTTTTAATTTGAACAAGTGCTTTTTCATCCTTTTATTTGATGTTTTTTAGTAACTTACGCCGTTTTGCCATCTCTACTTGTTGGTGCGGAGAATCGTGGGTGGGGCACGGGAGTGGGATAAAGAGTTGTGGAGTAGGTCTCATCTTTGGCTCGCGACATGGACCAAAATACCCTGTTACAGAGTTTGAAGGCATTTCCCTTCAGTGGCTTCTGGTGGCCGTCGGTATGGTTAAAAAAAACCTCTCGTACGTTTAACAAAAGCAAAAAATACCTCTTTCTCCAAAAAAAATGGGTGAAAGTTTTGGTAATTGCAAAAAACATATTACCTTTGCAATCGCAATTCAGAAATGCATTGCCAGTGACATTGGGATATGGTGTAATGGTAACACTACAGATTCTGGTCCTGTCATTCTAGGTTCGAGTCCTGGTATCCCAACTTTTTATTATCGCCTGCTCTGTAGAGCAGGCGTTTTTGTTTGTACGGTTTGGTGTCAATGCGCAAACTTTCTGTTTGCTATTCTATTTCTCCTTTTTATATATAGCCAGCACATAGGCAAGGTTGCCAAGGGCGAGCAGGGTGGCAAAGGCGAAAAAGAAAGAGAAACCGAAATACTGTGCCACATGTCCCGAGATGACCGAGAAGATGATGCCGCTGAGGTGGGTAATGACCGTCTGGGTGGTGAAGTCGGTGCCTTCTAAGCCGGGTCTGACAATATCCATGGCCGTGGTATAGACCACGACGGTGGAGAGTCCGTAGCAGCTCCATAGTAGCACGATGCCGACAATGATTTGCCAAAGCGAGGGGTGCAGCAAGGCGATGACGACGAAGTACAGGCAGGTGATGAGCGAGCACAGGGCAAAGATTCTGCGCGTGCGCCAACGGCCAAAGAAGTAGATGAGGTGACCGCTGACGATGGTGGCGATGCAGGCGGCTAAAGAACCGACGATGCCGCTAAGGATGCCAATCTCTTTCATCGAATAGCCCAGGTCGACCATCCAAGGGCGCACCATGGAGAGGATGCTCACGATGCCGGCGTAATAGAGCAGAAGAAATATGATATGCCGCCAGTTGGCGCGCTGGCCTAAGAACGAGAAGGAGTCTGTGAGGCGCACCTGGCGGGTGATGGGGCGCTCGCCTTGCGTGAGGCGGCGGTTGCGTAGCAAGGGCAGCAGGGCGAGCACTACGAATACGGCGAGAAAGGGTAGCACCTTGTGCCAACCGTAATGTTGCAGCAAGGCCAGCAGTACGCCGCTGCCGATGAGCGTCGCGCTGAAGCTGCCCAATGACTGCATGCTGTTGACGAGTCCTTTTTCCTTATGCTGAAACGACAGAACAGCCAGGGCGTCTGTGGCGATGTCTTGGGTGGCCGAGGCCACGAACGACAGGATGATGAGGGTGATGACGACCGTGAAGTTAGACAGAAGGTCGAGATAGCCGATGACAAGGATGAGCAGGGCATAGATGCCCTCGCTGATAAAGATGCAGCGGCGGAAGCCTTTTAGGGTGGTGCAACTGCGGTCGATGAGTGGCGCCCAGAGAAACTTCACGATCCAAGGCAACTTGATAAGTTGTGTCAGAGCGATGGCCGAGAGCGAGAACGAGGCTTGGCGCATGGTGACCTGCAGGGCTGTGGCAAAGAATGTCATGGGCAGCGCCTGGGCGATATAGAGGCAGAAGAAGGTGAGCAGGTCGCCTTTGCGGCGATTGGCCAACTGGGAAAATTCGTGAATCTTGGCGAGTGACATGTGATACGTGGCGGTGGGGTGTAAGGAGATAACCGTATTTTCTTTTTATATCATTAATGGTTTTCATTCAGCGCAATGTCGCATCCCTGTTTGATGCGGTCGCCGATGCCGATGTCATCGCGCAGATTTCCGGCGATGGTAAGGGTGGGATACTGCTGGCGCAGCAGGGCTATGGCTTGTAGGCGGCGGTCGGTGCTGAGTTCGTACTGGGGTATGGCACGCTCGTGGCGGAAGATGCGCAGGCTGTCAGGATGTGTGCCGACAGGGAATTTAAGCATATCGACGAGGGTGCGGTCGACGATTTCGGCCAAGGCTTCGTCGCTCATCTTCACGATGTCCGGATGACGCATGCCACCCATAAACCATGCCATGGTGAGCCCGCCTTCGGGGGCGCGGCTTGCAAAACACGAGGAGGGGAAGAGTATGCCGAGCACCTGCTGCTGCTCACGCGAGGGTACGAGTCCGCCAAAAGCCTTCCAGTCGTTGCCTCTCGTATTGCGGAGTCCAACGCCAATCTGTACCACAGGGGCGTAGCGCAGGTTACTGAGGTCGACCATGAGGTCGGGGGCGACGAAGGGAAGAAGCCCGGATAAGGCGTAAGCCGGACAGGTGGTGACGACTCGTCGGGCATGGAGCTCTACAGTGGTGTCTCTGTGTTCATAGCTCACGCGCCAGCCCTCACCGTCGGGCATAACGCTGATATGGTGGGCCGATGTGGTGATGCGGTCATGGCCTATGGCCGCTGCCAGTGCCTCGACGAGACTGCCAAAGCCGCCTTGGGCAGAGAATACGCTCTTGGTGGCCTTACGGTCGCGCGGCGATTTAGGGACCCGCGCCTTGGCGATGGCTCCTCGGATGAAAGAGCCATGGTCTTGTTCCAACTGATAGAGCTTGGGCAGAGCCAGGCGCGTGGGCAACTGGTAAGGGTCCCCCGCATATACACCCGAGAGGAAGGGGTCGACGGCATAGTCTACAAACGACTTGCCTAACCGGCGTTCGGCCAGATGGCCTACAGACTCGTTGGGGTCGGTGCCGCGCCGGCGCCACGGTTCGCCCAAGATGCGGAATTTGTCTTTCCACGTGAAGAGCGGAGTGGCAATGGCCGTAGGCAGCGACGAGGGCAGGTCGTGAAAGCGGTCTCCTTTCCAGATCAGGCGTCGTTCGCTTGACTTTAGCGCAGTCTCTAAGATACACGAGTTCCCCAGCTGTTCAAAGAGCTCCGCCACCTCGGGATGCTTCACCACGCCGGTGTTGGGTCCACTCTCGAAGGTGAATCCGTCTTGCTGTATGGTGTGAATCTGTCCACCCACCCGGTCTTGACATTCCAGCACCTGTACGTCAATCTGGCGACGGGTGAGCTGAAAGGCACAGGTGAGGCCGGTGATGCCTGCGCCAATAACGATGGTATCGTGATGGGTCATGCGCTAAATGGGTTTAGAAAACTGTTTGTCGGTGTGCTGCATGAGAGGGTCGAGGGCTGCCGCCACATTGCGCACGAAAGGATGCCCAAGCTCGGTCATCTCTATCGTGTCGTCGGTGAGACGTAGAATGCCGTCGTGAGCCATCTCTCGCAACTGCCGTTCATCAAAGTGAATGGCACTGAGCAGGGCATCGCGTTCGATGTTGAGCGTGGCGGCAAGCTCGGCGAAGGAGATGCGGTAGTTGCACATGAGGCGCTCGATCACCTCCTTGCAAATGCGCTCTTGCGCGGTGAGACTGTAGCCTTTGGCTGTCGGCAGCCGTCCAGCCATGGTGTCGTCGATATAGGCTTGGAGGTCTTTGGTGTTCTGGGCATAGAGTGTGTCGAGTTGGCTGATGCCCGTTGCGCCAAAGGCATACACCTGTCCGGTGGTGCGTCGTGTGCAGTAACCTTGGAAGTTGCGGTAAAGCAGTCTGTCTTGCAAAGCCGTGTAGAGTTCATCGTCGGGCAGCACGAAGTGGTCGAGCCCCACACTTTGGTATCCTGCCTCGTGGAGCAACCGGGTCGCGTTGTCGAACATGCGTTGTTTCTCCTCGGTGGCCGGCAGCCCGAGTTTCTCAAGAATCTGCTGGCGCTTGAACACCCATGGCACATGGCCGTAGCTGAAAGTGACGAGGCGGTCGGGGCGCAGGTCGATAACCTGCCGCACGGTATCGGCAAAACTGTCGGCAGTTTGGTGGGGGAGACCAAAGAGCAGGTCGATGTTGACCGTGGCACCTGCATCGTGCAAGAGGCCCACGACGGCTTCAAGGGGTTCGAGCGAAGGCTTGCGGTTAACGCCTTCGAGCACCTTCGTGCTGAGGTCTTGCACGCCGATGGAGAATCGGTTGAAATGGCTCTGCGTAAGGGCTTTCCAATCGTCGAGGGTGAGGTAGCCGGGATGACACTCGATGGCAATCTCAGGGTGCTCGATGGTGGGAAAGCGTGAGAGCAGGTGCTCGTTGAGCGCACGCAGCACGTCGACAGGCATGGCTGTGGGGCTGCCGCCGCCATAATGTATCTGGGCGATGGGCCGATGGGTCGAGAGATGCTGTGTCACCAAGTCGATTTCACGGTGCATTGCCTCGATATAGCGCTCGGCCATATCGCCTGTACGGGGCATGAGATAGGAGTTGCAGCCGCAGTAGTGGCAGAGATGGTGACAGAAGGGCATATGCAGATAGAACGAAAGTTTCTCGCTGCCCTCGTGGTTAGAGTCTTCGACGGCCGCTATATAACGCGCGCTATCCATCGGCTCAAAATAGTTGGCCGGTGGATAGCTCGTATATCGGGGTACGGAAATATTGTATTTCTCTATGATGTCCATGCGTATTTTCAGAGCACAATTACAGTTCCACGAGGATGTTTGCGCCAAAGGTAAGTGGCTTGCCTTTCTGGGCATACTGTCCTGAGGACACAAAATAATAACTGAGATAATCAGTAGAAGTGAGGTTCTTGCCCCAGAGTTCCACGGTCATGATGCCTTTCTTGAAGGCGGCTTTGGCATTGAGTAGGGCATAAAACTGCTGTGCCTGTGCGTTGCTCTCGTTCCAGTAGAGCTTGCCCATGCCCTGTACATCGGCACTGAGGCGGATCACATCGAAAAAGACGTGGGGGTGGATGGTGTAGAGGGCGGCAATGTCCATGGTGTGTCGCGGCACAAGGGGAATCATGTTGCCCGTGTAGCTCGTCTTGTCATCTTTCCGGTAATCAAGAAAACGGGCGTACGTGTAACCGTAGTTGGCCGTGAGCAGCAGGTCGCGCAGCGGGCGTGCCGTGAGTGTGAGCTCTACGCCCTTGCTGTCAGAGTGTCCGGCATTGTCAATGACATTGCCCACGGCAGGCACCGTATGACTGATTTGCTGGTTGCGCCAGTCTATATAAAATAAGGTAAGCTCACCGCTCAGTCGTCCGTCGCGGGTGGCGAGCTTTGTCCCTATCTCGTAGTTCCAGTTGTACTCAGGGTCATAACTTCGCTCGTCGTCAGTCTGGAAAGTCTGGTTGAAGGCCCCAGCCTTGTAGCCTCGGGTGATATTGGCAAAGACCTGGTTCCGGGGTTTGAAGACATACTGCAGTCCAAACTTGGGAATGAGTTGCAGGAAGTGTAGTGAGGAAGAGAAGTCTTTGAGGTGAGTCAGTGTGCCGTCGGTGAGTGTCACCTGGTCGCGACTGTAGCTGATCTTGCTGTGCTCGTAGTCGAGGCGCAGTCCCGCGGTGGCAGAGAGCCCAGCCCATAGGTTATATGACAGTTGGGCGAAGGCAGCCGCTCCCTGTGTCGGGGTGCTGTAGTGCGCGGGCTGCATGAAGCCCCTCGCGAAGTAACTTGTGGCCTGGTCCTGATGGGCGGTCTGGGCAAACCCGTTGGCTCCGGCAATCCACTGAAACCTGCTCTCGTTCTCTGATTTCAGCACAATCTCTTGGTTCCAGGTGTTCTGTGTCACGCCGTTGGTCACGAAGTAGGTGTCGGCAGACGTAAAATCCTGGTCAAGACTTTGGTTGTCATGGATGTGCTGAAAGGTGGTCTGGCTGTTGATGCTAAACCCGTTGCCCATGTAGTGCGCCATAAGTCCGGTGGTGGAAATGGTGCGAATATATCCGCAGGCCCTGTTGTAGCTGATGTCTTGCGGCTGCTGCGTATCCTTGTCAACGGGGGCATAAGGGTAGCCTCCCTGGTTGGTATAGTCGAGTTGGGTGGTGAGGCGCAGTTTCCAGCGGTCGGTGGGATTATAGTAAAAGCTCAGTTTGCCACCTGCCGCATCGAGCTTGTCGGCCTTTTTGTCTAAGTAAACATTGTCAAAATAGCCATTGTTGTGGTGGTAATAGCCGCCAACGTTGAAGCCCACCTTGTGCGACAGGCGAGTGTAGTTGGAGAATTGGGCCACAATGTCGTTATAGTTACCATAGCCCAGTTTCACCTTTGTACCTTGATAGTCGAAGGGGTTGAGGGTGTGTACGCTGATTACACCGCCGATGGTGTTGCGGCCGTAAAGGGTTCCCTGCGGGCCACGAAACACTTCTACAGCCATGACGTCGAGCATGTCGGTGTTGAACGCAGAGGTCTCAAAACGGGGCATACCGTCGATGTAGAAGCCCACGGCAGTACCTTTAATCTTCGACATGACACCACGGATGGCAATGGGGGTGGTCTGTCGAGAACCGTATTCAGGGATGAAGAGGTTAGGCATCAGCGCCGAGAGACTGGTGATGTCGGTTACTCCCCAGGCGTTAATCTGTGTCTGGCTGATGGTCGATACCGACGCAGGCGTGAGATTATGCCGGTTGGTCTTGTAGCTCGTGACAACTACTTCGTCGAGATTGTGGTGTTGAAAGATGCTGTCAGCCTCCGCTGCCTTTGTGTTTGTAGGTACGCTGATAGTGAGTATCCCCATGAAGAAGAGAACACCCAGTTGTTGATTCATCATCTGCTTCATATTTTTTGTACCCTGCAAAAGTACAGAGTTTTCCTTACTCCTGCAATCCTACTTTATGAGGATTTAGGGCATAGCTGGCGGTGGTAAGCAAGACTCCAGGCCGTTGGGTGGGTACATCGGCGTATGTGAACAGCTATCCGCGAGACGCGTCGCTGGTCGCTAAAGGTCGTCGAAGCTGACCTCTTTCTCCACCGGGGTCACTTTTACCGCTTTGCTCGACCATCTGTCGGCATGGGCTTGCGAGCTTTTCGAGAGGTGCCCGTTGATGTATTTCTCCATGATAAGCGCGGCGATGGGTGCGGCCAGGTCGGCGCCAAAGCCCCCGTTTTCTATATATACGCTTACGGCAATGCGCGGTTTGTCCATCGGCGCGAAGCCCATGAAGATAGAGTGGTCTTTGCCGTGGTTTTCCGCGGTGCCCGTCTTACCGCATATTTTATAGTCTTTGGTGTTGATGGACGCACAAGTGCCGTTGACCACCGCGGCATGCATACCCTTGATGACCATATCGAAGGCCTCGGGTTTGGCGATGCTCTTGTGACGCACGGTGTATTTTTCGGGCAATGGATTCGAGGGCGTGCCGGCATGAATATGCGGCGTGATGTAGTATCCGCGATTGGCGATGATGGCCGCGAGGTTGCAGAGTTGCAGGGGTGTAGTGGTCACCTCTCCCTGTCCCATGCCCACCCACATGATCGACGTGCCATTCCAGTTGCCCTTGAAATGACTCTTCAGCGACGCAGAGTCGGGCAGCACGCCGCCGGCCTCACCGGGGATGTCTACGCCAAGAGGCTTGCCCAATCCCATGCTCCTCATGTATTCGTTCCAACGTGTGATGGTGCGGTTGCGTGTAGGGTAGAGTTTGCGGTTGTCGATAAACTCCTGGAATGTCTTGCAGAAATACGAATTGCACGACTGCGCGATGGCCTGTTCGAGTGCCAGTGGGGTCTTGTGCGGGTGGCATCCGATGTGTATCTTATCGTACCAAAAGCCTTTTTTGCAGGGGTATGTAGTCTCAGGCGTTAGTGCCCCCTCAGACATCAATGCAAGGGTCTGTGCCACCTTGAAGGTTGAGCCGGGCGAATATTCCATGGCTATGGCGCGATTGATGCCGTCGTTGATGCGCTCTTTGTTGACCATGGCCAGTATCTTGCCGGTAGAGGGCTCTATGACCACAATGCTGCCTTGCTTGTTGTCGAGCAGTTTTTCGCCGAGCTGTTGCAGCTCTTGGTCTATGGTAAGGCTGTCGTCCGACTGCTTGAGAGATGTTATGGTAGCAGTAGGCATCGAAGCAAGAAATTGTCCACGCGACAATTGTAAGGAGAAGAACAATAACGCTATTGTTCCGATCAAGTACGTAATCCTCATTTTTATAACTCTGTAATAAATCAGTGCAAAGATACTAATATATTTTGAATATTTTCTAATTTTGTGCTCGAAATGAAACATACCGTACTGCTCGTAGCGTTTATGGCTACAGTTTTATCCTCTCTGTCGCAGTCTGCCGCTAAGGTTGCGTCGCCGGCTTCCACATGGTCTGCCGGTACCATCGTCGACGTCCAGACGCTGACCGACGCCTACGTGTCGCGTAGCTTCTCGTCAGAACCTCTGCCCGACGCGGTGTTCAAGCGCATGCAAGGCAAGTCTTATCCCCAAGGCTGTTTGGTGCCGCGTGCCGACCTCCGCTATGTCAAGGTGTTGCATTACGACCGCGATGGTAAGGTGCGCAGGGGCGAGCTGGTATGCAACAAGCTCATCGCTCCCGACCTGCTGGCCATCTTCAAGGAACTCTATCGCCAGCGCTATGCCATCCAGAGCGTCAGGTTGATAGATGATTTTGACGCAGACGACGAGCGCTCTATGCGTGCCAATAACTCCAGCGCGTTCTGTTACCGGCAGATCAAGGGACAGAAACGGCTGTCGAAACATGCCCAGGGGTTGGCGGTAGACATCAATCCGCTCTACAATCCCTGCTGGCGACGCTCGAAGAGTGGGAAGATAACCATACAGCCGGCCAATGCCGCCAAGTATTGCGACCGTAAGGCTACTTTCCCCTATAAGATCGACCGCAATGACCTGCTCTATCGCCTTTTTGTGCAGCACGGCTTCGTGTGGGGAGGGGCATGGGCATCGGTGAAAGACTATCAGCACTTTGAGAAGTGAGCCGCGCTTGCGCGGGGGATCAGCAATACAGGAGGGGTTGCCATGCCGGCAGTCCTTGCCTCGCCATGCATACCGCCTAAGCGTAGGGCACGGTATGCTATGTTGTCATGTGCGGTGTGGCAAGGTGTAAGTTTGTTTGTGCGTTTGTTTTCTGCGGTGTGGTATTCTGTTTGCTTTTGGTGTTAAACTGTGATTTCATGTTGGTATTTTCTTTCCAAAGTGAAAGTTACGGTTGATTAATGTCAACAAATGATAGAAATTTGTCGATAATAGTTATCTTTTTGGTCATTTTCGTTGTTTGTTTAGAATAAAGTGTTTATTTTTGCGCTCTAAAACTAACAATTAGGTATAATTATTAAAACAGATTTGAACATTTATGAAAGTGAAAAAGCGTTGGGTTTTCCTTATGTTGGGCATGGTGATTGTTGCTATCGCTGGTTTGTTTACGGGTGAACCGTCATTCGAGTGTGACTTTTCAAAGATCAGTGGAGCAGATATAGCGTGGATGATCACCGCCACCATCTTCGTGCTGATGATGACCCCCGGCCTTTCCTTCTTCTATGGCGGCATGGTGGGTGCCAAGAATGTGATCTCCACCATGCTACAGAGTTTTATCGCCATGGGCGTCATTACTGTGATGTGGGTGGTGTTTGGGTTCAGCCTGTGTTTTGGTAACGACATTGGCGGAGTCATTGGCGACCCTACCACCTTCTTGATGTTTCAGGGCGTGGGGGCCGAAACCTTTATCTCCAATACCGGAAAACTGGTAGGCGGCGCCACCATCCCATTGGCTCTTTTCGCTTTGTTCCAGATGAAATTCGCCATCATTACCCCCTCGCTCATCACGGGTTCGTTTGCCGAGCGTGTGCGTTTTTCGTCATACATGTTCTTCATGATGTGGTTCTTTGTGGTAATCTATTGTCCGCTGGCCCATATGACTTGGCATCCTGACGGCCTGTTTTTGAAGTGGGGCGTGGTAGACTTTGCCGGAGGTATCGTGGTTCATGCCTCCTCGGGTGTCGCGGCTTTGGCTGGCGCGCTGTTTCTTGGGCGGCGTTCGGCCACAACCAAGAACTCAGAGCCGGCCAACATCCCCTTCGTGCTTCTTGGCGCCGCCATGTTGTGGTTAGGCTGGTTTGGTTTCAACGCCGGCAGTTCGCTGCATGCCGATGGCGTTGCCGTGAAGGCCTTTCTCAATACCACGACGGCCTCTGCCACTGCCATGATGACATGGATATTCTTCGACTGTCTGCGTGGCCGCAAACCCTCTGCCATGGGCGCGGCCGTAGGCTGTGTGGTGGGATTGGTGGCTTGTACGCCCTCTGCCGGATATGTGACGGTGGGGCAGACCATCTTCATAGCCTTCGTGGTGACCATTATTTGCAACATTGCCGTGTACTGGCGCAGTCAGTCGCGCATCGACGATGCCCTCGACGTGTTTCCCACCCATGGCACCGGCGGTATTTTCGGCACGGTGATGACCGGCATCTTCATTCAAGACGGTCTCATCTCTGGCACCTCAGAAGGCGTGGTGGTTTTTCTCTATCACCTGTTGGCCGTGCTCATCGTGGCGGTATATACCTTCGGCATGAGCTACCTGGGCTATTGGCTCATCGACCGGTTCCTGCCCATGCGAGTGTCGTTAGCCAGCGAGCGTGTAGGCCTCGACCTCAGTCAGCACGACGAGCACTATGGCCTGGCACACATCGGCGAGCGTGAGTTGGCTGAGTATGAGGAGCATATCCGCGTGAAGAACGCTACGGCAAAATCATGGTAACTGATGGCGGCAGACGGCAAACTCTGCCCCGATACAAATATAAAACAGCGTGGAGTCACTTGTGATAGTGGCTCCACGCCGTGGTTTATACGATGCCAAAGGGCATCGCTTTACGGGTGAGAAGGGCGAGTAGGCGCCATGAGCGGCAGTCGCAGATGCGATGGTTCAATATAAAACCATGCCATGATTTAATATAGAACCATCTGATAGTTTTATACAGAACCATCAGATGCTTCTATATAG
The DNA here is from genome assembly GCA_023425865.1 of Bacteroidota bacterium. Taxonomy (GTDB): domain Bacteria; phylum Bacteroidota; class Bacteroidia; order Bacteroidales; family Bacteroidaceae; genus Prevotella. The sequence continues at coordinate 170,323 of JAFABV010000080.1, forward strand.
AATCATTTCGTCGGCATGTGGGTAACGCATGCCCTGCGGCAGCTCATCACATGGTGAGAAGGCGCCTCTGGCCATGCCTTACTTTACGGGAATCTCTTCGAGCGCCTGTACCAGCAGGTTCCAGAAGGGCTCGGCCGTGGCAATCTCAAAACGCTCGGTAGCCGTGTGCGGACTGCGAATGGTGGGGCCGAAGCTCACCACGTCGAGGTGAGGATACTTGCCGAGAATGATCGAGCACTCCAGTCCGGCGTGGTCTACCTGCACCACGGCATCCTTGCCCTGTTGCTCCTTGTACACCTTTTGCAGCAGTCGCAGCACCTCGCTGTCGGGGTTGGGGTCCCAGCCACCGTAGCTACCGCCAAACTCCACCTTCATGCCAGCCATGTTGAAGCAACTTTCGAGTTGGGTGCAGATATATTCTTTCATGTCCTCCCGGCTCGAGCGGGCCAGCACCTTGAAGGCAGCCTTGCCCCCTTCGATGTCGATGATGGCGAGGTTAGACGATGTCTCCACCACGTCGGGATATACCGGTATCATGCGCAGCACGCCGTTGTGGCAGGCGTAGATGGCATCAATGAGGTTGTCTTGTATTTCCACCGGCAGCAGAGTTTCGGGGGCGTCTACTTCCTCAACAAACATCTCTACGTTGTTTTCGATGGTCTTGAACTCGTCGGCAAGGAGCGCGCGGTGCTGCTCTACCATCTGGCGCAGTGGCTCGATCTGGTCTTTGTCGAGTGCCAGCACCACTTCAGCCTTAAAGGGTATGGCGTTGCGCATGTTGCCGCCGTGCCACGACACCAGTCGGGCGCTAAGCTCGCTGATGGCCTTGCGCACGAAGCGCACCATCTCCTTGTTGGCATTGGCGCGACCCACGTGTATCTCAAGACCAGAGTGGCCGCCCTTGAAGCCCTTGAGGGTCACCTTCACGGCAGCCTCCTCGTCGTTTTCGGCCTCGGTGAAACCCAAGGTGGCGGTAACGTCGATGCCACCGGCAGAACCAATGACAAACTTGCCCCAGCTCTCAGAGTCGAGGTTCATGAGAATGTCTCCGTGCAGGTCGCCGGCCACCATCTCGTTGACACCAAACATGCCGGTCTCTTCATCGCGGGTAATGAGTCCCTCGATAGGACCGTGCTTGAGGTCTTTGGCCTCCATGACACCCATGATGGCTGCCACGCCTACGCCGTTGTCAGAACCCAGGGTGGTGTTGTTGGCATATACCCATCCGTCTTTGATATGGGTTTCGATGGGGTCGGTCTCGAAGTTGTGGTTGCTCTCGGGAGCCTTCTGGGGCACCATGTCCATGTGTGACTGCAGGATGACCGTCTTGCGGTTTTCGTATCCCGGCGTAGCGGGCTTGCGCATGACTACATTGCCGGCAGAGTCGAGGAAGGCCTCGACGCCAGCCTTCTTGGCGAAGTCGAGCAGGAATTGCTGTACTTTCTCCACATGGCCCGAGGGGCGTGGAATCTGTGTCAGGTCGTCAAAATTCTGCCAGAGGGCAGCGGGGTGTAGGTTACGAATTTCACTCATAGCGTTTCTATTTAAAGATTAAACTCTGTGTTTTTTTTTGTAAATGAAAGACTCATCCAGGCGTATACGCCTAACAGTATGACGAGCAAGGTCTGTATGCTGTGCACGATAAGCACAAAGTATAGTGCGTCGTTGGTGGCTACACCGTAAAGGATGAGCATGGTTTTGATGGCAAAATGCCAAGGGCCGGCACCGTTGGGAGTGGGTACCAGCACGGCGATGGAGCCTACGATGAAGGTCACGATGCCGCAGTCGAGACCCAGCTGGGAGGTGGACTCGAAACAGTAGAACGTGAGGTAATAGTGCAAAAAATAACTGGCCCATATGGCCAAAGTGTAGAACACAAAGAGGGGCATGTTCTTTACATGCCTCACAGACATGGCACCTTGCCACAGGCCATGGAAGATACTCTTCACCTTATTATATATAGCCATCTTGCGGACCAGCATCCACAAGAGTATGACCACGGCCAGGGCGCAGATGCCCGTTACCATCCATCCGGTGGAAGAAAACTGCCCTACCATCTCGTCAATGCGTGTGCCGGTCTTGAGGAAGAACGACTGGAAGACGGAAAACTGTGCCAACAGGGTCAGCCCAATGATGAAGAGCACGAGCAGGGTGTCGATGGCACGCTCGGTAACTACCGTTCCTAAAGCCTTGGGGAAAGACACGTTGTCCCATCGCTTGAGGATGCCGCAGCGCGCGAACTCGCCGAATCGTGGCACGACCAGGCTCACCGCGTAGGAGATGAAGATGGAGTTGACCGCTACCGAGTTGCGTACTGTCTCGCCAACGGGCTCAAGGGTCTGTCGCCATCGCCATCCCCTGAACGCCTGTGCAAGGATGCCGAATGGAAACGACAGCAACATCCAATACCAGTTCATGCGGTGAAGGAGAACGTCCTTGACACTCTTGAAGTCGAAATCACGGTACATCCAATATAGAATGGCACCGCCCAAGACCAAGGACAGTGTCACCTTTAGTATGTTGTTGACGTTTTTCTTCAAATCCATATCATTTACAAAGGTAGTTGAAATAGGTTGAAGCACAAAGCAATCGGTGATATTTTTATAGGTTTTTTTCAGGTTTCCATGGGGTGGGATTTGCGTGTTGAGAGGGGGTCGGCGGATTGATATAAGTCAAGAAAAGCGGCTGATAAATATACTTTATATCACCCTGTTTGCCTGCACGGGCGAATGTTTGTACATTTATCGCACATCAAGATAACGTGGCTCTTGGTTTTCAGGTGCCCACAATGTCAACAACAACATATCAACACCTATTCAAACAATGTTAATGATTTCAGTGATAGCAGCAACCATCTTCGTGTGTGCAAGTGTGTCTGCGTATGGAATGACAATGGAGAAGGTTGCCGCTAATAAATGATGGGCGGTATACCTCGAACAGCTGGTGAACATATTTTACCCCACGAGAAAAAGGAGGACTGTAGGCGACTAAGGGTCGGCTGCAGTCCTCTTTTTGCGTGTAAGGCAGAAGAAAACGGCCGGCCGGTGCATAGGGTGTGGCATTATTTTCGTATTTTTGTAGCATCAAAGCAACAGTAAGCATGAAACAAGTTAAGCCGAAGAAGAATCTCGGGCAGCATTTCCTGACCGACCTGAATATCGCACGCCGCATAGCAGACACGGTGGATGCCTGCCCTGACATTCCCGTGCTGGAGATAGGGCCGGGCATGGGAGTGCTCACGCAATACTTAGTGGAGAAGCCTCGCGAGGTGAAGGCCGTGGAAATAGACGCCGAGAGTGTGCGCTATCTCTATGAGCGTTTTCCCAAACTCAGAGACCAGATACTGGGAGAAGACTTCCTGCGTATGGACCTCAACAAACTCTTCGACGGCCGGCAGTTTGTGCTCACAGGCAACTATCCCTACGACATTTCCTCGCAAATATTTTTCAAGATGCTCGATTACAAGGACCTCATTCCTTGCTGTACGGGCATGATTCAGCGTGAGGTGGCCCAACGCATGGCTGCGGTGCCGGGCACCAAGGCCTTTGGTATATTGAGCGTGCTTATCCAGGCGTGGTACGACGTGGAATACCTCTTTACCGTAGACGAGGACGTGTTTAACCCGCCGCCCAAGGTGAAGAGTGCCGTCATACGCCTTACACGCAATGACGTGACGTCGTTGGGCTGTGATGAAAAGCTGTTCAAGCGCGTGGTAAAGACCGTTTTCAACCAGCGCCGCAAGATGTTGCGCGTGTCGCTGCGCCAGCTGTTCTCGCGTGAGACGCTGCCCGGGGCCGACTTCTTCGCGCAAGACATCATGACCCGGAGACCAGAGCAACTCTCCATTGCCCAATTTGTGGAGCTGACCAATATGGTGGAACCGCTGTTGGCGGAGAGAAATGAGCAATCCTCAATCGAAGCATAGCTATGAAAGCAGACAACTATAAACTATTGGTGGAGCAGGTAAAAGCCTTGGTGGCGGGCGAGTCTGACGCCACCGCCATCCTGGCTAATGTGAGCGCTGCCCTGCACGATGCCTTCCCGGAACGGTTTTTCTGGGTGGGCTTCTACTGTGTCAAGAATGGCGAACTGATACTTGGTCCCTTCCAAGGCCCCGTGGCTTGTTACCATATTGCTTATGGCAAAGGCGTGTGTGGCACGGCTTGGCAGCGTGCCGAAACGGTGATAGTGCCCGACGTGGAGGCGTTTCCCGGACATATTGCCTGCAGCAGTCTGTCGCGCTCTGAAATCGTGGTTCCGGTGAAGCGGCACGGTGACGGGGAGGTGATTGCCGTGCTCGATATCGACAGTAAGGAGATGGGCGCTTTCGACGAGGTGGATGGCGCGTACCTGGAAGCCATTGCCGACGTAGTGGGCAGGCAGCTCACCGCAAACGAATAGAATGCTGACGGGCATTCATTTTTTCGTTGAAAATAGTTGCTTCATTTGAAAAAACTTTCTAATTTTGTGCAATAGAAACACTAATACTTTAACATTATGATCGACGTAAAAGAAACATTGAAGAGTGCTGAAGATAAAATGCAGAAGGCATCTAAATACTTAGAGGAGGAGTTGGCGCGCATTCGTGCCGGCCGTGCCAACGTGGCTATCCTCGATGGTGTGAGGGTCACTTCTTACGGACAGACCGTGCCCCTGAATCAGGTGGCCAATCTGGCTGTGCCCGACGCACGCACGATCACCATCCGCCCATGGGACCGCAAGGCAATCAAGGATATTGAGAAGGCCATCATGGACAGCGAGGTGGGGGTGACACCTGAGAACAACGGCGAGATGGTCATCCTGCGTTTGCCCCAGCCCACTGAGGAGAGACGTAAGGAACTGGTGAAGCAGTGTAACAAGATTGGCGAGAAGACCAAGGTGGAGGTGCGCAATATCCGCGCTGACTACAAGGAAAAACTGAAGAAGGCCATCAAGGACGGACTGTCTGAGGATTTGGAAAAGGACGCCGAGAACGACTTGCAGAAAGTACACGACAAGTTTATCAAGGACATCGAGGCTACCTTGGCTAACAAGCAAAAGGAAATCATGACTGTATAATCATAGCGACTGCCTTACTTCATGGGTTGTGGTCTCTCGGTAGAGTGCTTTCTTGTCCATAGGGGATAATGGTGCTCCATCGTGGAAACAAGGATGCCTATGAAGTAGGGCTTTGAACTTATGCGAGGCGTTGTAGTAAAAAATACCGGTTTCTGGTACACCGTCAAGACCGACGAAGGGAGAATCATTGAGAGTAAAGTCAAGGGTAACTTCAGGCTGCGCGGCATCAGGAGCACCAATCCTGTGGCCGTGGGCGACCATGTGCAGCTTGTCACCAACGATGAGGGAACGGCGTTTATCACCGAGATTGAAGACCGGAAAAACTACATCATCCGCAAATCACAAAATCTTTCCAAGCAAAGTCACATCCTCGCGGCCAATGTCGATCAGGCGTTCCTGGTGGTGACAGTAAGCCATCCACAGACTTCCACCACCTTTATCGACCGGTTTCTGGCTTCGGCGGAGGCCTATAGCGTGCCGGTGGTGCTTATTTTCAACAAGGTGGATCTTTATGATGAGGATGAGAAACGCTATCTGGAAGGACTCATCCATCTCTACGAAACTGTGGGATATGCCTGTCATCAGGTGTGCGCGACAGAACCTGATGGGGCGGTTGGCGAGCACTTGGACGCGCTCCGTCCGCTGATGCAGGGCAAGGTAACTTTGTTGGCCGGCAACAGTGGGGTGGGCAAGTCGACCATGCTCAACCATTTCATCCCTGGGGCTGAGGCACGTGTGGCAGAGATTAGCGAGGCCCACGACGCGGGCATGCACACCACTACTTTCTCGGAGATGCTCGAACTTCCTGGGGGCGGCTACCTCATCGACACTCCGGGTATAAGGGGCTTTGGTACCTTCGATATGGAGCCGGAGGAAATCACCAGCTATTTCAAGGAGATCTTTGAGTTTTCTAAAGAATGCCGGTTCAGCAACTGTACCCATACCCATGAGCCGGGGTGCGCGGTTATCAAAGCCGTGGACGACCACTATATAGCGCTGTCGCGCTATGAGAGTTACCTGAGTATGCTCAAGGATAAGGATGAGGGGAAATACAGGGAGAGTTACTAAATGGCTCTCCCTGTATTTGTTATTGTCCAATGGTGATGACATACTCGCTCATGAAACTGGAGCCGGGCAGCAGTTGGTTCATGAGATATTTGTCGCGGAAATCGCCTTCGTAGTCTGCCCAGTCGTGCAGTCCGTACCACGGTTCTATACACACAAAGGGGGCATTCTTGCCATAGGGACTCCATATGCCTAAGGCTGGAGCTTTCATGTCGACGGTCACTTCTGCCTCGCCGTCGGCGTTGAGCAGTTCTACTTTCCTGATTTGGCTGTGGTCGAAGATAACGGCATCCTCCCTAAAGCTCTCTTCGGTAAACTGCCAAATGCCATCCTGTGTCTCTACAGTCTGGTGACGGCCTCTGTCAATACATCCGTTGATGTTGCCAAAGAGACGTATTGGGTCGTTGGTGTCGAAACGTAGACGGCCTTGTAGAGGCTCGCCCTGTTTCAAGTCGGGCACATTGAAGGCCGGATGGCCGCCAATCTGGAAATAAATGGTCTTGGTGTCGATGTTTTCCACATGCCATACTACGTGAACCTGATTGTCGCGAAGCTTATAGCTCACCGCCAGGTTGAAACGGTAGGGGTAGGCGCTTCTGGTTTCGTCAGAGTCGTGTAAGGCAAAGACCACTTGCGTCTCTCCTTTGGCCACAAGATGGAAGTCTGTGTCGCGTGCAAAGCCGTGACGCCCCATGGAGTAGGATTTGCCGTCAATGCGGTAGGTGTCGTTCCACAGCCCGCATACAATAGGGAAGAGTAGGGGCGAATGACGATTCCAGTAACTGGCGTCAGCTTGCCAGAGATACTCCTTGCCTTCTGCATCTTTGATACTCACCAGTTCTGCTCCATGTGACGATATGTCTACCGTGAGCTTGTCGTTTTTGATTTGTTCCATGTGTTGTATATCAGTTGAATACGCGAGTTCGGGATAAGAAAAGCATAAAAAAAGTTGGTAATCTCACTAATATTTTGTACCTTTATGGTTGAATATCAATAAATTATAAAAATATTGAGTGATGATTACCAAGGACAAAGTTAT
>JAFABV010000084.1 GCA_023425865.1 Bacteroidota bacterium
TTTGCGATGGGCGGATACCACGGAAACTGCTGCCGTTCTCTATTTCTCCCTTTCTCCTCAGGCCGTAGGCCCTTTGATTCCCTCCTCTTCCTCTGCATCGAAGATGCAAAACTCCAAACTCTCTGCGGCTCTGCGTGCAAAAAAAAGCATCTGCGTGAAACCACTACCCCTCACATGGTTTCTTTTTAACACGGATGGTAATTCCGAGATTTCCGCGTCTTCCGTGTTAAAAAATGCCGTGGCATGGTGTTGGTACGCAGAGCCGCGGAAAAGGGAAATAAGGAAGGGTGTTGACAGGCAACATGACGGGTGGGCAGGTGGTTGGGAGGCTTCTCTTTTGCCGGATGATTCAATATAGAATTAAAAAATGGTTTCATATAGAATCATAAAATGGTTTCATATAGAATTATAAAATGGTTCTATATAGAATTACAAGATGGTTTTATATAGAATCATGGGATGCTTGGATAGAGAAGGTGGGAGGGGAAGGGTGGAGAGGTGGGGCGTGCAGGGCGAGAAGATGCGGCGGCGAGGCGGGGCGCGATGATGAAAATGGCCGAGGTGACCAGCTGCCGGCTGTCGTGGCATGCTGGTTCCTCGGCCTGAGAAATGTGAAATCGTACTGATTTCGATGTACCGGGATGTCAACTCCGGCTTTTCTTTAAGATGTCATGCTGTTAGTAGCCCGGGTTTTGCCAGAACCCGTCGGCCGTGGTGGTGTACTGCAGTACGCCCTTGGCATCGGGTGAGGCCGGTGTGGCTATGACATTCGAGCAGGCATCCATCTGCGAGAGCGGTATGGGGCGGTAGTAGTGTTTGAGTGCCACATTGTTCTTGCCCTGTGCGTTGTAAGTCTTCACACGGTCTATGAGGGTATGCGTGCGCTTGAGGTCGAACCAACGCTGGAACTCGCCACAGAGTTCGATGGCGCGCTCGTTGAGGATGGTGTTGATGTCGGCAGTGCCCTTGAGGGTATTGTCGGTGCCGCTGATGGCGCGTGCGGTGCGCAGCTGGTTGATGGTTTGCAAGGCTGCCGCGGCGTTGTTTTGTCCGAGTTGTGCCTCGGCCTTGATGAGATACATCTCTGCCAGTCGGAATACCACGAAGTCGCGCGAGCTGATGTCGTAGGTGGGGAACTCGGCGTCGTACTGGTCGTCCAGGAACTTCTTGATGCCGGGGTAGAAGTGTCGTCCGCCGGCCTTGGCGGCATTGAAACGGTCGTCGCCATATACCGACGACACCTTGGGGCCGCTCTCGGTGGGCAGTCCGGCAGCGTCGAAGATGGGCAGGTCGCCTCCCTCGGCAAACATGATGCGGTAGCGGTTCTTGGCCCATGCCTGCTGCTTGCGGCCCTCTTCAGAGTCGCCGTTGAGCGGAGAGAAGTATACGGCGGTGTCGCCGGCGTTGAAGTAGTTGCCGTCTTTTTCGTAGGCAGCCTTGGCATCGGTCATGTACTGGCCCATGAGCGGATAGTAGTCTTTGCGGTTTTGCTGCAGTCCGTCTACGATGTTGTAGTGGCTCAGCAGTGTGCCGTCGGTGCGCTGGTCGGTGTTGCGGTATTGCTCCAGGGTGCGCCAGAGATACATGGATGGCAGGTATCGCTGGAATCCGCGGCCGTAGGGCGAGTACTGTTCGGCCACGGGCACGTCTTTTCCGGTCATGGCACTCTTGATGGTTGCGGTGGAGCTGCCCACCACGCGCACGAAGATGTTGTTGGCCTTCACGCCGTCGGTGCCGAGGTCTTTCACCGACGAGTTGTTCCACAGTCCTTGGAACATCAGCAGCATGGTGTTGCCTCCGCGCTTGTAAGAGGTGCGGGTGATGAGGGTCGAGAACTCTAAGTGTTCGCCGTTGGCATTGGTCTTGTAGCGGTAGGGAATACAGTTGCTGTACTGTCCTGCCTTCAGTTCGTTGGTGTAGTGTACGCCCCAGATGGCCTCCTTGTTGTCGAGAATGTTCTCATATTTCATGTTCCATGTGTCGCTGAATCGGCTATAGAACGAGGCTCCGGCATTGGCAATGACGTCCTCGGCGGCCTGTTGCGCCACCTGATAGAGGTTGGCGTATCCCTCTACGGCATTGCTGCCTAACCACGAGGCGGCATAGAGTGCGGCGCGCGCCTTGAGTGCCATGGCAGCGTAGTAAGAGCCGTGGTTGGCATCGTCGGCAGCCTTGTCGGCATCGGCCTTGGTCATCACGCCCGCGGCCTTGTAGGCTTCGAGCGCCTTGTCGATGTCTTGCAGTATTTTGGCGTATACCACGGCTTCGGGTTCGCGTACCGGCGTGGTGCTGGTCTGGGTGACGGGCTGGGTGTTGTAGGGCAGCGGTCCCCACAGGGCCACCATCTGCGTGTAGTAGAGTGCCCTGAGGAAGTAGGCGTCGCCATAATATTTGTTGCGCTCTTTGTCGCTGATGAGCGTGTTGCTCTCGGCATACTGCAACAGGTTGTTGCACACGTCGACACCGTCGAAGAACAGCTCCCAGTAGTGGTCGAGGCAGGCGTCGTCGGCCACGTTGGCACCATCAGAGCTGGCCGCGGTGAGGTTATAGGTGATGAGCGACATCTGCTTGTTGTCGCCAGCGCCAAGGAAGAGGTCGGAGCCGCCCTCGGCAAGGCCCAGTCCGGCCTCCTTGCCCCACCATGCGCGGGTATAGGCAAAGGCGGCGTTGTCGAGCCCCTTCAGTCCGCTGGGCGTGCTGTAGGTGAGGTCAGCGGTCTGCCCGGTTTTGTTGTCCTCCTCCAAGAAGTCAGAGCAGGCAGTCATACCGGCAGCGACAGCACCGGCCATGATAAATGCAAATATCTTTTTCATAATCGATGGTTCTGAATGTGTTAGAATGATAAGTTGATGCCGATGACACACTGTTTGGCCAGCGGCCAGTTGATAGAGCCGCCTATCTCAGCGTCGTAATTGTCGACCTTGCTGAAGGTGATGTAGTTTTTGAGTGAGCAATAGACGCGGGCGTTGGCAATCTTGGCCTTGCTGATGACGCGCTTGGGCAGTGAGTAGCTCAGGGTGATGTCCTTGATTTTGAAGAAGTCGGCCTTCTCGTAGAGCAGGGCGGTCTTGTATTTGCCAAACACCTTGGGGTCTGTGCCCGGGTTGGGAATCTTGGCGTCCTGGTCGCTGTAGGTCCAGTAGTCCACGTCGGCCCAGTTGGCGTCGTTGTCGTCGAGGCCTACGAGCGTGTTGGCCTCATAGGCCATGTATCCGCCCAGTCGTGCCATGGCCTGTATGCTCAGGGCAAAGCCTTTGTAGCTGAGGCTGTTGGTGAGTCCGATGATGTGCTTGGGTGTGCGCTGGAAGGTGACGCGGTCGTTGTCGTCATCGATGATGCCGTCGCCGTTCTGGTCAACGATTTTCACCGTTCCCGGCTGTCCGTAGTTGGTGATGGGTGCTTCCACGGTGATGCCTTTGGCGGCCATGTCGGCCACATACTTGTCGTATTCGCCCACGCCCCAGCATCCGTCAGACTGGTAATCGTAGAAGATAGACACGGGTTCGCCCACGATGAGGCTCTTGTCGTAGCCCAGAATGTTTTTCTGCAGTCCGTCGGCCAGTTCTGCCACCTCGTCGTGTGCGTGGGAGTACGAGGCGTCGATGGTCCACTCGAAGTCTTTGGTGCGCACGGGTATGGCGTTGAGCGTCACCTCGACACCGTTGCCCTTGGTCTTGCCGATGTTAGATAGCACAGAGGTAAACACCGATGTGGCCGGTGCGCTCTTCATGTAGAGCAGGTCGTCGGTGTGGGTGATGTAGTAGTCTACGCTACCTCCCACGCGTCCGTCGAGGAATCCGAAGTCGAGTCCGAAGTTCCATGCCTTGGTGGTTTCCCAGGTGAGGTTGGGGTTGGCCATCGACATTGGGATCATGTCGGTGCCACCGGTGCCGGCCGGGCTCAGCGTGGCAAGCGTTTGGTAAGGATTCACGGCGGCGTTGCCCGATACGCCGTACGACAGGCGCAGCTTCAGGTTGGCCAGCCAGCTCTTGGCCGATGTCATGAACGGCTCCTCGGATATGCGCCATCCGGCCGAGGCCGAGGGAAACCATCCCCACTTGTGGCCCTTGGCCAGCACCGACGACCCGTCGGTACGCAGCGAGGCGGCGAAGAGGTAGCGGTCGAGCAGGTTGTAGTTCACGCGCCCGAAGAATGAGAGCAGGCTCTGCTTGGTGTAGCCTGAGCCCACGGCCGGGTCGAGTATCTTGGTCACGTCGAAGAATGAGCTTTTGTAGAAGTGCTCGGGCAGCGCCGACCCGCCTACGTTGAGGCCCTCTTCCACGGTTTGGTACAGCTCTTGGCCCAACATCGCGTTGAAATGGTGTATTTCGCTCAGGTCAAAGTTGTAGCTCACGGTGTTCTGCCAGTTGATGGTGGTGGTGATTTGCTGCTCGTTGTTGATGGTGCTCACGTGCGGAGCCTGGTAGTTGCTCACGCTCTCGTAGTCGGCATACTGGCCTATGCGGCGGTCTTTGCGGTCTACGGTAAACTGCGTGCGGTACGACAGTCCCTTCATTGGCGTGGCCAAGAGGTAGGCGCTGCCAATGAGTCGTGTGCTCTCGATGTTGCGTTGGAAGTTGTCGCCCTCGTCCATGAGCGGGTTGACATGGGCGGGATACATGGGGTTAGGTGTCTTGATGATCTCGCCCGTGTCACTGCGGTAGGCATGGGTGATACTGGTCATCTTGCGCGCCGCGTTGAACAGTGCCGCGCGGAAGTCGTGACTGCGGTAGGTGAAGGCGGCGCTCATGCCCACCTTAAATATCTTGTTGATTTGGTGGTCGAAGCTCAGGCGTCCGTTATAGCGGTCCATGGCGTCGTTTTTCAGCAGTCCCTTGTCATACATCGCGGCCAGCGAACCGGCGAACGAGGTCTTCTCGTTGCCGCCACTCACGCTGGCTTCGTAGTTTTGCGTGGTAGAGTTCTGCATGAAAGTGTCATACCAGTCGGTGTAGCTGCCGTTGTGTATGATGTCTAACTGGTTGGTGCCATCCTCAAGGTCCATCCATATATTCAGGTCGTCGGCCGTGAGGTTGCTGCTGCCCCAGTTGCCCGATTCCAAGTCGGCCTTGTAGTTGGCGCGGTCAACAAACCGCTGCACCTCTCGTGTGCCCTGCATGCCCTTGATCATCGACGTGGGGGTGTTGAATGAGAGATAAGCGTTGAAGTTGACGTGTGTCTTGCCCGCCGTGCCGCGCTTGGTGGTGATGATGATCACGCCGTTGGCACCCTTGGTACCGTAGATGGCGGTCGATGAGGCGTCTTTCAGCACGTCGATACTCTCGATGTCGGTGGCGGGAATGTCCATGGTAGAGCCATACTCCACGCCGTCGACGAGTATCAGCGGCGAGTTGTTGGCAGAGATCGAGCGGTTGCCGCGCAGGGTCATGTTCACGTCAGAGCCTGCCTGTCCGCTGGTACGGGTGAGGTCCATGCCGGGAATCTTGGCCTGCATGGCCTGCAAGGCGTTGGCGGCGGCCACATTCTGGATGTCGGCACTCTTGATCGACGACACAGACCCCGTGAGGTCTTTCTTCTTCATCGTGCCATAGCCCACCACCACCACCTCGTCGAGTTGTTGGTTGTCTTCTTTCATCACCACGTTGAAGTCCGACCGGTTGCCCACGGTGAAGGTCTGGTCGGCATAGCCCACGTAGCTAATCGTAAGTTTTGTGTTGGGTTTCGCCTCGTTGATGGTAAAGTTACCATCCATGTCAGTCACTGCGGCTGCCCTGCCGTCGGCCATCACGGTTACGCCGACCATGGGCTCTCCCGTAGCGTCTTTCACGGTGCCGGAGATCTGCTTCTGCTGCGCCATGGCGGTGGTACAGAGCATACCCAGGCTCAAAGCCATAGTGGCTTTCTTGATTTGTAGATTCATAGACGTTTGTTTTTGGTTTGATAAATATATATAAGATATATGAATGTAGATGTCATCAGATGATAACATATCACATCAAAGAAACTGGAAAATGTCTTTAGTAGATCGAAACGATGACCAGTACTTTCTGTTTAGTAGATACGTCTTTATTAGGTTATGGTGGCAAATTTAAGGAATTTTCGGTTAGGTTCAAACGATTTCAGCAAGTTTTTTTCAAGAAATAATCAATAGGTGCAGTGGGGAGAAGACTTTCGCTGGAGGAAAGGGGAAGTGGTCTTGGGCACGCAGGGTAGTTTTTGGGGGCACGCAACTGTGTGGCTTTTTGGCACGCAGAATTTGTTTTTTTTGCGTGCGGTTGTGTTTTTTTGGGGGTACGCAGAGCCGCAGAGGCTTTGGAGTTGCGCATCTTCGATGCAGAGGAGAGGGGGGGCAATCAGAGGGCCGGCGGCCTGAGGAGAGAGGGAGAAAAGGAGGAAACGAAGGCAGAATCTGTTTTATCCGCCCATCGCAAAGCGATGCTCCGTGCCCATCCAACTGTGGCGGATGGCAATTCCGCGGTGTCAGCGTCTTCTGTAGTTTATTATATTCAGGTGCCCAAAAAACTCTGGGCACCTTCCGCAGCATCCTGTTTTGTCTTTACCGATCAGACGTAGGTCTTGACCTCTCTCTCCCCCTTGAGCGCGGCCAGGGCACCCTCGGCCAGGGCGAGCATCTCGTTCTCGCCGGGATAGCACGCCACGGGGGCAAGGAATTCTACCCGCTGGCGCACGGCATCCACAATATAGTTGGAATAGGCCAGGCCGCCCGTGAGCAGGATGGCATCGACGTGGCCGCTGAATACCGCCGCCTTGGCGCATATCCATTTGGCGATGTTCAGCGTCAAGGCATCTACCACCAACCGTGCCCGCTCGTCACCCTGTGCGATGCGCTCTACCACGACGCGCATGTCGTTGGTGCCTAAGTAGGCATACATGCCACTCTGTCGCCTCACCTTGCTGATCAGTTCCTCCTCAGCATATCGGCCTGAGAAGCAGAGGCGGATGAGGTCGCCTACGGGCAGTGACCCGGCCCGCTCCGTGGTAAAAGGCCCCTCGCCGTCAAGGGCATTGTCGGCGTCGATGGCCAGCCCGTGGTCGTGGGCGGCGATAGAGATGCCACCTCCCATATGGCAGACGATGAGGCGCAGGTCTTCGTAGGTGGTGCCGTGCTCCCGGGCATAGCGACGTGCCACCGCCTTTTGGTTGAGGGCATGCCAGGTGACCTGGTGTGGCAACTCGGGAAATCCGGTGAGACGCGCCTCGGGGGCAAGCTCGTCCACGACGCCCGGGTCTACGATGTACGCCGGACAAGGTATCGACTGCGCGATGTCGTGGGCCAGGATGCAGCCCAAGTTGCAGGGATGGTCGTGTGGGGAGTGGCGGTTGTCGTCGATCATCCGCTGGTTGACGGCGTACACTCCACTGGGCACGGGCTTGGAGATAGGGCCGCGCCCCACCACGGCATCGAAAGCAACGGGTATGCCGTGTGTCTCAAGTTCGCGCAGGATGTGCTGCTTGCGAAAGTCATACTGGTCGATGGCGCGCTGGTAAGGCGCCAGTTCGTCACGGCTGTGCGCAATGTCGATGGCATGTACGAGCTTGTCGTCATCGTAGACGGCAAGCTTGGTGGAGGTAGACCCCGGATTGATGGCTAATATCAGCATGTTGGTGGAATGGCTTGTCAGTTGGGTAATGGTGATGTCTACTCGCTGTAGGTAGAGAGCAGGCTGCTCAGTGCCAGACTATAGTATTTGGTGTCGGCATTGTCGGCGCGCGACGGCAGCACCACGGGCACCTGCGCACCTTGTAGAATACAAGCGAGGGTGGCATGGCCGAAGAGCGTGATGCTCTTGTGAAACACATTACCGCTCTCAATGTCGGGGAATACGAGTGCGTCGGCCTCGCCGGCGATGGGCGAGTCGATGCCTTTGACGCGCATGCTCTCGGGCGAGCACGACGTCTTCAGGTCGAGCGGTCCGTCGATGATGCACCGTCCGAAGCGTCCCTCGCGCGCCATGTCCACTATCTGGCGATAACCCACGGTGTAGGGGAAGTGGCGCTCGTTGACCTCCTCTACACAGTGTATGAGGGCCACGCGCGGCTCTTCCTTGCCCAAGGCATGACACAGGCGCACTATATAGCCCACCTGCTGCACGCGCTGTTCGAAAGTGGGAAAGGGAATGACGGCGGCATCGGTGTATAACAGCAGTTTGTTGTAGTCTGGCACGTTGGCGCAGGCAATATGGGTCAGCACGTTACCCTTGGGCAAGAGTCCGCCCTGGTGTCGCAGGATGGCTCGCAGCATGATGTCGGAGTGTACGAGTCCTTTCATCAGCACGTCAGCCTTATGCTGTTGCACCAGTTCTACCGCGGCCTCGGCCGCCTCCTGCGGATGGCTCTCGTCGTTCACCATGATGGGTTCCACAAAACCATCTGCCTCGGCACGTCGTAGGGCTTCGAGGGTAGAAGAGTCGTTGGGGTTGACCACAGCCACGCGATACTTCGTGCCTTTGGCTTTGGCCAAGGCTGCCAACTGGTCTAAGTTTTTCAGTCTATTCGTCATAGTATATCTTTTGAGGTTGATGACAAGATCAATTCAAATGGTCGCTACCCTATAGCAGGGCCTCATCGGCGCTGCCAATTGCAAAGATAGGAAAAAAGTGGAAACGGTGGTCTTTCTTCCCCCCGTTTTTTCTTTATCGGCGTTTTTTTCATGCTGAAGGGGAGGTGTTCGGGGGGCTTGGCACGCAAGGCGGTTGTTGTTTTGGCAAAGATAACGCTCTCCTTGGCATGCCAAAACAACAACCGCCTCTGTGCGCAAAAAAAATCGTCGCCCTTGGCATGCCCCGGTAACAACCGTCTCCGCATGCCCCGAAACATGGCTCTACCGCCCCGCGCATGGCTCAGAGCTGTCCGTTTCTGATGGCCTCCATGATGTTGGCAGGTGGGCGCTGAGCCTCAAGTTCGCGTTTCATGAAATCCATGTAGGGTGCTACGTGCTGGTAATATTGGTAATAGCCCTTGCAGAGATAGTTGAGTCCGGGATTGCCATACTTGTCCGTCACGAACCGGTTTTTGGGACATTCGCCGTGGCAGGCAAACTCAAACTTACACTCCCGGCACTGGGCGGGCAGCGAGGAGTGCTTCAGTCGGCTGAACTGCCGCTGCTGCTCGCCGTAGAGCATCTCGTAGATTGTTTTTTCGCGGATATTGCCCAACTTAAACTCGGGGAACACGAAGTGGTCGCAAGAATACACGTCGCCATTGAACTCCATCACACCGGCATGGCCGCACTCCTTGGCGTAGATGCAGATGCCAGGCGTCTGTCCCACCCAGTTGGCTAAGGTGCAATCGAAGATTTCGACATAGTTGCGACCTACGTCATGGCGCACCCAGTCATCGAAAATATCGCACAGAAAGCGTCCCCACTGCGCCGGCGATACCGAGTAGTCGGTCAGCGGACTGTCCCCGCTGTCGTGGATGTCGGCCAAATGGCGTCCGTCTTCGTGCGCCACCGTGCGTTCGACGATGGGCGCAAACTGCAGATACTGGCAGCCGTTGTCGCGGAAGAAATGGTAGAACTCTAACGGATAGTCGGCATTGTAGTCGTTGACCACCGCCATGGCATTCCATTCCACGCCGTGTTTCTTGAGCAGGCGTATGCCGTTCATGACGCTCACCCACGAAGGTCTACCCGTGGCGGAGCGGCGGTATTCGTCGTGAAACTCCTGCGGCCCATCGACAGATATGCCCACCAACCAGTTGTTCTCGCGCAGAAACGCGCACCACTCGTCGGTGAGCAGCGTGCCGTTGGTTTGTATCACATTAGAGATCTGGCGTCCCCGTGCGTATTTCCGCTGCAGTTCCATGGCCCGCTTGTAAAACGACAGCGGGCGCATGAGGGGCTCGCCACCATGCCAGGTGAAGAGCACCTGGTTCATGGTCTGTGCCTCGATGTATTCTTTGGTAAAGCGCTCTAACAGCTCATCGCTCATCACCCGGGTAGGCGTATTCTGGTACAAGTGCGATTTCTCAAGGTAATAGCAATACTTACACCTCAAGTTGCACGAAGCGCCGACGGGCTTGAGCATCACATAGAGCGGTTTGGCAAATGGTGCGATGGTTTCCATAGTTGTCACTATAATTTTTATCCAAAAGTATAAAAAAAAGGCGAATAGTGATATAAACGGAACCTAAAATTCTCTTAGCCCGCAGAGAAATGGCAACTTCAGGGGGGGCTGTCCTCACCTCTTCAGTTGCTCATCCAAGAACTTCAATACGCGCTGCTGCACCTCGGGACCGCAGTAGTGAGGCATGTCCCATATCTCGGTTTGAAGGTTTGCGGGCACCTTCTGGCTGTCCCACACGCGGTGCATTTCGGCGAAGGCCTTCTCCACGGCGGGTTGGGGGAAGAGGTGGTCGCGGCTGCCGTTGATGAAGAGCATGGGTTTGGGGCAGGCGATGGAGGCGATGTGAGGATAGTCCATCCAGCGGCGCATGCCGGGTATGAGGTTCGCCCACTCCTCGTGGCGCTTGAGCCCGAGCGTGGGCGAGAGCTGCACGTCGGTGGTATGCATCCAGCACACGGCAGCCCCACACTTCACCTTGTCGGTGAGGGCCGAGAGCATCCACGCGCGGTAGGCACCCATGGAAAAGCCCATGCAGCCCAAGCGCCGCGCGTCGACCTCGGGCAGCGAGGCCATAAACTCTGCCGCATACTGGTCTTCGAAGGTCATCCATGCACTGATATTGCGACCCATGAGCATGAAGTGTCCGGCCACATAACGGTAATAGTCGCCACGCGAGCCTTCCTTCATGCCGCGGTCGCCCCAGAAGAGAGCGTCGGTGCAGAAGACCACATAGCCCTTGCTGGCCAGATAGTCGCCCACAAACTGGTCGCCGTAGCACCGGTGACACCATGCCTTGGCGTCAGTCATCACCGAGTCGGGCACGCCAAAGGGCCTGATCATCTTTTCCTTGCCGATGGAGAAATGGCCGCCATGGTCATGTAGGAGCAGCACGGCGGGGAAGGGACCCTTGCCGTCGGGCACGAGTTCATAGGCCGTGACGCGCGAGTAGGCGGTGAGCTGCACACTGAGTTTGCGTGCGGTGTAGCCCTTGCGGCGTTCGGTGGCAAGCACCTTCGGGGCAAAGTCGGCGGCGGGCGGCGGTGGCATGAGCATCTCCTGGCGCAGTTGGTTTCGGGCGGCGACGCGCCAGAGCTCAAAGTCACGAATATCACTATGGCCCCATGCCATGGGGTAGGTGAGGGCAGCAAGCATACTGTCGAGAAACACCGGTCGCTCTTTCTCGAATGCGTATTTCTCTTCTTGCGCACCCGCCACAGTTGCCACAAGTAGCCCCACTAAGGCAAGTATAAACGTTTTCTTCATCTGTTATTTCCTTGTTTTGTCGTCAACACTGAGATTGCCTAAGCCCGACACCGTGCGCACGGAGTACTTCGACGCGCGGTCGGGCAGGGTATAATGATTGCTCTGCGTGAGGGCCCGTCGCCACAGGGCTTGTAGTCTGTCCCGTTGCCGGGCAAGCATCGTCAGTTTCGTGTAAAGTTTTCAAGACGTTTGTTCTGTGGGTAAGCATACCCGATGCAAAGGTATAAGAATATTTTGGAAGGAGCGTAAAATGGTTCCCGAAAACCTTGACAGTCTCATGCATTTTCCCTACTTTTGCAAGTACACGAAGCGTACATTGCGCTTCGTAAGGTTTCATCAATACCAATAAGACATGCCTTTTCAGAAAATCTCCGAACAGTCGTCGCTGTACGACAACCTTGAGACCAAGTCTGTGCACGAATTGCTCACCGACATCAATACTGAGGACAAGAAGATTGCTTTCATCGTGGAGCAGGCTATCCCGCAGATAGAGAAACTGGTGAATGCCATTGTGCCCCGTATGGAAAAGGGCGGACGGGTATTTTATATGGGTGCGGGCACGAGCGGCAGGCTCGGCGTGCTCGATGCCTCGGAGCTTCCACCCACCTTCGGGGTGCCCCCTACCATGTTCTACGGTTTGATTGCCGGCGGCGACACGGCGTTGCGCAATGCGGTGGAGAATGCCGAAGACAACACTGAGCGCGGATGGCAAGAACTACAGGAACACCGCATCACCGTGCAAGACACGGTCATCGGCATCGCCGCCTCAGGCACCACGCCCTATGTGGTGTCGGCATTGCGCACTGCCCAGCGACAGGGCATCCTCACGGCGTGCATCACCAGCAACCCCGACAGTCCCATGGCGCAGGTGTCCGACATTCCCATCGAAATGGTGGTGGGACCGGAATTTGTCACCGGTTCGTCGCGCATGAAATCGGGTACGGGACAGAAAATGATTCTCAACATGATCTCCACCTCGGTGATGATCAAGCTTGGCCGCGTGAAAGGCAACCGCATGGTCAACATGCAGCTCACCAACCAGAAACTCGTTGACCGCGGCACCCGCATGATTGTAGATGAGCTGGGACTCGACTACGACCATGCCCGCCGCATCTTGTTAATGTACGGCTCGGTGCAAGCAGCTATCGAGGCGTATCGTAAGTAAGTGTCTCTGGGACAGCGCCTCCACGCCCGACGGGGCGACGGAAACACCCTCACGTTTCTTTCTTCGGTGCCTATGCACAGATAATTCTATATAGAACTATCGTATGGTTTTATATAGAACTATCGTATGGTTTTATATAGAACTATCAGATGGTTCTGTATAGAATGATGGGTGGGTGTGTGCCGTCGGCTCGGATGGTTGGGGCGTAGCCATGGGGCGAGGAGGCGGCGGTGGTATGGTGGTGGCAAAAAAATAGGACGCACGAATGGTGCGTCCTTAGTGTGGGCCGAAGGGCGGGTGAGGGCCGCTTACTGGGCGGCGTTCTTTGTCGTGACGTAGTCGGCAAAGGCCTTGTCGAAGGCGTCGTACTGCGTCTGGCTGAGGCCTTTGAGTGTGCCTCGCAATCCCTTGTAGTAGGTCACTACCCTGCGGCGTATGGCTTGACTGTCGCCTCCTTTGGCATAGAGCTTGTCGATGTCGATGTGCATCTGGGGCACCAGGGTGGCGAGGAAGGCGAGTTCGCCCGTGTACTGTGGGTCGGTGGCTGTGGCCGATGGCTCTTGTGGCGCGGGCTGCGCGGTGGCTGCGTCTTGTGGCGCGGGCTGACTGTCGGCCTGAGCCGGAGTCTGTGTGTCGCTCGCGGTGTTGGCCATTTCGGTGGTCTCTTCGGCGGCGGTGCTGGTGGTAGGGTTGTTGCCGTTGAAGAACCAGACGATGGCTCCGAGCACCACGGCCACGAGTATGGCTATGCCCACGGCCATGCGCTTGTTGGAAGCGTGTGATGCGGGCTGGTCGCTGCTTACAGTCTTTCGGCTGGTGGGGCGTCGATGCTCCATGGCGTCGATGAAGGCGGTGGTGCTGTCGAATCGCTCGCTGCGTCCGTAGCTGCAGCTGCCCTTGACGACGTCGTTGTATTCGGGTCCGAGGTTCATGGCTTTGACCATGGCGCCGAGGGAGAATATGTCGGCGCGGGCGTCGAGGGCGATGGTGCCGTCTTTGGCCTCGGGGGCAATGTATTTCAGGCTGTCGGCAGGCTGGTGGAGGTTGTCGGCATAGCGCATGCGGAAGTTGAGCACCCTCACGTCGTCGCCCTTGTTGGTGATGAAGACGTTCTGCGCGTCGAGTGCGCCGTGCACCATGTTGTTTTCGTGCAGGTAGTTTACGGCGTCGGCAATCTGCCTGAGCACTCGTTTGTATTCTTCTACGCTGTGGCCCTCGTGGATATATGCCTCTAAGGTGCGTGCCGGTTCCCATTGCAAAAGCAGACAGGTGCCCGCGTGTTCTATCTCTTTGATGGCGAGATATTTCATCAGGTGCGGATGCTCCAGTTGGTGGTTCTTGTCATACTCGCGTTGTAGTGCCTTCTGGTGTTGCGGCTTGTCGCGGTAAGGTTCCTTGAGTCCTACGGCAAGTACAGGCTGTGCGTTCTCGGTACCCGTCATCATCAGGTTGATGCCTGCGGTTTTGATTTCACTGGTCTCTGTCATGATATGTAAGTGTTTTGGGTGCTTGTGTATGGGTGAGGCGTGCTGCGCGTTATCGGTCTTCCATGGGGAAGAGTCCGTAGAGGCTGGCGTCGATCATGTCGGTCACCTTGCGGAAGTCTTCGGGGTTGTCTTCAAAGCTCAGCGTGTCGCCATCGATGATGATGAGTTCGCCCTTGTAGTCTTTGATGAAGTCTTCGTAACGTCGCTGCAGTCCGGTGAGGTAGTCTATGCGTATGCTCTTCTCGAAGCTGCGTCCTCGCTTTTCGATGTGGTTGACCAGGGTGGGTATAGACGAGCGGATGTAGATCATGAGCTGTGGCAGCTTCACGAGAGACATCATGAGGTCGAAGAGGTCGGAGTAGTTTTCAAAGTCGCGGTCGCTCATATATCCCTGGTCGTGGAGGTTGGGCGCGAAGATGCGTGCGTCTTCAAAGATGGTGCGGTCTTGTATCACCGTGTCGTTGCTGTTGGCAATCTCCACCACCTCTTTGAATCGTTTGTTGAGGAAGTAGACCTGCAGATTGAACGACCATCGGTTCATGTCGTGGTAGAAGTCGTCGAGATAGGGGTTGTTGTCTACGGGCTCGAAGCGTGGCGTCCAGCCATATCGTTTGGCGAGCATTTTGGTGAGGGTGGTTTTTCCACTGCCTATATTTCCTGCGATAGCGATGTGCATGGTTGTGTGTGGTTTGTGGGTGATTAGCGTATGGATGAGAACAGCGAGTGGTCATCATGTCGCAGTTCGGCCAGCTGGCGGTCGATGCGGTTGATGATGGACGCGAAGTCTTCGCGCGAGTGCTGAAAGTCGAGGTTGTCTACCTCAATGGTAAGTAGGCGTCCGTTGTAGTTGTGGGCAACAAACTCTTCGTATCGGTCGTTGAGGTTTTGCAGATAGTTGAGTTGTATGTTCTGCTCGTAGTCGCGCCCGCGCTTGTGTATGTTCTCCACGAGATGGGGAACAGACGCCTTGAGGTAGATCATGAGGTCGGGTTCGTGTGCCACCATCATCATCGAGTCGAAGAGTCCCATGTAGGTGTCGAAATCGTTGTCGCTCATATTCCCCATGGCGTGGTTGTTGGCGGCAAAGATATATACGCCTTCAAAGATGGAGCGGTCTTGTATGATGGTGTCGTTGGAGCGCGATATTTCGAGAAGGTCTCTGAACCGTTCTTTGAGGAAGTACACTTCCAAGTTGAGTGCCCATCGTTTGATGTCTTTGTAATAGTCTTCCAAATAAGGATTGAAAAGCACCTTCTCCAACCTGGGTGTCCATCCGTAATGGTGCACGAGCATGTTGGTGAGTGTGGTCTTTCCGCATCCTATATTTCCTGCGATGACAATGTGCATGCTTTATTTTCTCAGTGCGAGGTTATAATTATAATAGTTGTTGTCGCCCGTGATGTCTTTCACCACTTTGAGGAATGGCGGGAAGTTGACGCTCTCGGTGTCGGTGATGCCTTTGGTTTCGAGAATCACGAGTCCGCTGAGCTGTGCCTGGTAGGTGTCGAGTTCGAAGTATTGTCCTTTCCAGATGAAGCTTCGGCGCTGCTTGCGTATGGTGTGGCGGTAGGGGTCGGCCTGCGATAGCAGCGACTCGTAGAGTGCGTTGCTCACCTGCCTTTCGGTCTCCACCTGCTTGTTTCCCTCAATGGTTTTCTTCATCGTGTGTACGTTCACCCGCTTGCCGTTGGTCCACTGGCGGTGGCGCAGGCGCACCTCGCTGTCGGGGTCGGCAACGAGATAGGTCTGTGTGATTTCGCTGTCGATGGTCTGCGGCATGTCGCCCTTCACCTCGACAATGTACTTGCGCTCCTCGGTGATGGGCTGCGGCAGCTCGAGCACGCTCGATATTTCCATCAGCACACGGTTGAGCTTGGTGTCGAAGTCCTGGTGGTTGTTGATGACACGCAGGTGCGGATGCCCGCTCCAGGCGTGTATCACACGCTTGTCTACCTCGCGTGCCAGCTCAATGCCCTCGGTGCGCTCCTTGTTGGTGTCGAGCGTGTAAAACTGTTCTGCGCCGTCGGCGGCCGACACCAGGTGCAGCACGGCGTCGTAGCGGTCGAGCAGTGCCTGGGTAGAGGTGTGTACCTCTGTCGTAATGGTGGTCCAGAGTTCGGGATTCATGTAAGCAGAGATATCCATTGTGCCGCGGTCGCAGATGATGACGGCGGGCTCGTCCACCTGTTCGGCTATCTTGGTGAACTTGTCCTCTAACATCAACTGCACCTCGAGCGTGGCCTTCTCGCCCTCGTAGAAAAAGTTGCGGTTGTCGGTCAGGTAGTCCATGCCGGCCTGTTGGAACAGCGTGGGTACCTCGGGAATGGTAAATACCTTGAAGCCAAGGCTGGAGAAATGGTCGATGACCTTGACCAGTGCGGTGGTCTTTCCGGCACACGGGCCTCCCGTGAGCACAATCTTCTTGATATCCTTCATGAATAGCGGGTGTGCGTCTGTTGGCAACACCCGACAAAGGTACGGTTTTTAATTCATAATTCATATCTCGTGATTCATAATTCCTACATTAGGATTCAAAATTTAGGCTCGCTATTCGTTTTTGGCTGCTTTCGTCATGGGGACGGGTGGCCGTCAATCCGTGGTGATGAGGGCAAGGAAATTGGATTTTCTTCATTTTTAAGGAAAATTTAATAAAGTCTTCGGGCTTTTCTGTGCCATACATCAGTAATTATTCCTATCTTTGCAATGTCGGTTACGGTAAGTGCCGACAAAGAAATGATATCCTTCGATAAGGACAAAACAAAGAAAAAATAATTACCAACGGGGTTCCGTGGCGCGGACGACAATCTCTATTGTAAGAAGTGAAGGGGGCTCTATTAAAACATTAAAGATTATGGCAAAAGTGTATGATTTCAGTCTTAAGGACAAGAAAGGCAACGAGGTAAGTCTCTCTGAGTATAAGGACAAGGTGTTGCTGATCGTCAATACTGCCACAGGTTGTGGCTTCACACCCCAGTACGAAGAATTGGAGGCTCTCTATAAGAAGCTGAAGGATAAGGGCTTCGAGATTCTTGATGTGCCTTCTGACCAGTTTGGCCATCAGGCTCCCGGCACAGACGAGGAGATTACCCAGTTCTGCACCGCTAAGTTTGGTACCGATTTCCCACAGTTCAAGAAAAGCGAGGTGAATGGTGCCAACGAGCTCCCCCTCTACACTTGGCTGAAGGGCGAGAAGGGCTTCACGGGTCAGTACGAGGCTAAGTTGGCTGAGGTCATGGAGAAACTTTACAACGAGACCAACCCCGGCGCTCCCCGTAAGAAGGACGACATACAGTGGAACTTCACCAAATTCCTCATCAACCGTCAGGGCGAGGTGGTGGCTCGCTTCGAGCCTGTTGACGACTTGGCAAAGGTGGAGGCTGAGGTTGCAGCTCTGGTCAACGCTTAAGCTTGTTCACCCTATGAATAACGCAGCCGGGAGCAATGCTTCCGGCTGTTTGTTGCTATACCTTATCATATTAATCATCATCTATTCAACTGCACAATGAAAAAGACTTTGCTCACCCTGTTGGTAGCCTTGGCAACCATCACGCTGTGTGCCCAGCCCCGCGAGACCGTCGCCATTCTGGGCGACTCGTATTCCACTTTTGAGGGTTACAATACGCCCGACACGATGGATATGTGGTATTTCCAAAAGGTAGACCTCAAGCGCACCGACGTCAGCAACGTGCGCGACACCTGGTGGTGGCAGGTGGTGAAAGACGGCGGGTATAAGTTGGGCATCAACAACTCGTGGTCGGGCTCTACGATATGCAACACAAGTTATAACGACCGCGACGGGTCGTTCAAATCGTTTCTTCGCCGTATGGATGCCTTGGGCACCCCCGACATCATCCTTATTTTTGGCGGCACCAACGATGCCTGGGCTCACGCGCCGTTGGGAGAATTTAAGTACGACAACATCCGCATGGCCGACAAATATTTTTTCCGTCCGGCCTTGGCATTCTTGCTCAGCCATACGCTCGACCGCTACCCCAATGCCAGTCTGTACTTTATCTCTAACAGCGACCTCGACAACAATTACACCTCGTCCATACACACCATTTGCAAATATTATGGTGTGCCCGTCATCCAACTGCACGATGTGTCGAAGCAAAACGGGCATCCCGACAAGGCGGGTATGAAGGCCATTGCCAAACAGGTGTTGGCGGTCATCAAGAAATAAGGGGCGCGGCCATGCTCTCCCCTCTCCGTGGAGAGAGAAGGGCAGGGCCGTCACCTATATATAAAAAAGGTGGTGAAGGGAAGAATTAGCTTACTTTTGATAAAAAACTCCCGTATTTGTTTGGTAATACAAAATAAAAGAACTACCTTTGCACCGCATTTGAAAAAATGTAGTAGGTTTACGAACCAACGGAAAGGAAGTTTGGGTGAGTGGCTGAAACCAGCAGTTTGCTAAACTGCCGTGCGCGTTTGCGTACCGGGGGTTCGAATCCCCCAGCTTCCGCCAGGTTTATACCTGCACATGGTCGATTCATCTAACGGTTAGGATACAAGATTCTCAATCTTGGCATAGGGGTTCGATTCCCCTATCGACTACCAAAGCCTCTGCAACCTCTATGATTACAGAGGCGTTTTTATCACCTTCCGCGGTCGATTCATCTAACGGTTAGGATACAAGATTCTCAATCTTGGCATAGGGGTTCGATTCCCCTATCGACTACAATACCACCGAGGAGCTTCGCTCTTCGGTGTTTTTATTTCCCTCACACCTTTCGGATATCTTGGGGGGCGGTAGAGATGATTTTGGAGTGCAGTAGTGAAGTCGTCACCGTATTCTGCCTTGGAGAGGCACCGCTCTCCTCTGCGTCTCTGTGTGCCCCCAAAACCTCCGCGTGAAACCACCACCCTTCGCATGTTTTTTTTAACACGGATGGCACGGAATTTTCGGAATTACCATTCGGCACACCTTGATAGGACGGATCATCGCAACGCGATGGGCGGATGCCACGGAAACCTGCTGCCGTTTTCTCCCATTCTCCATTCCTCCTCAGGCCATCGGCCCTCTGCTTAGCCAATCCCTCTTCTCCCGCATCGAAGATGCGCAACTCTAAACTCTCTGCGGCTCTGCGTGAAATTATACCCACCTTGCGTGAAACCACCGGCCCTCGCATGTTTTTTTTAACACGGATGGCACGGAATTTTCGGAATTGCCATCCGGCACATTTGGATAGTACGGAGCATCGCGTCGCGATGGGCGGATGCCACGGAACCTGCTGCCGTTTTCTCCCATTCTCCATTCCTCCTCAGGCCATCGGCCCTCTGATTCCATCCCCTCCTCTACATCAAAGATGTGCAGCTCCCAACCCTCTGCGGCTCTGCTTACCAACCCCTCATCTCCCGCATCGAAGATGCGCAACTCCTAAATCTCTGTGGCTCTGCGTGCCAAAGAAAGACCTGTGTGCAACATACACCCTCATTGGTATGCCAAATACCATTCTTTCCATGCCATCCGTCTCCACGGAGTTCTCCTACCCCGAAGGGGTTGAACGCTTGATAGGGCAGGGTTGGCGCGAAGCGACTACCCTGTCTAACCGTCGTACCGGATGTATAAGAACTCTGTAAGAGTTCAACAGGCGTTTGCAACGAACAACGCATGACACTAACCGCAATTCTTGAAAATGTTGAACTCCTACAGAGTTCTTCCATCCGGCGCAAGCTTAGACACGGTAGGCACGTCATGTCTCCCTGCGGTCGCCATGCGTGCCAACCGTGCCCTATCAAGAGTTTATCCCCTTCGGGGAAAGCAAGCAGGAGGTAGGGGTGGCAGGTTTCCGTGGCATCCGCCCATCGCGACGCGATGATCCGTAGTATCCAAATGTGCCGGATGGCAATTCCGAAAATTCCGTGTCATCCGTGTTAAAAAGAACCCATGCGAGGTGGTGGTTATTTCATGCAGGGTGGGTATAATTTCACGCAGAGGCCCAGAGGAGGTGGGGTGACGCTGGGCACTCCCTCTATAGGTGGATATACAACGTGAACCTAAATCTGAGGGTTTCGCTCATGCTTGGCGAAGCCCTCAGCTATTGACTGGTGCCTCTCCGTGGTAGGGGGTGTGAGAGCATAATGCGTATCTTTGAATGTGGTGTCTACCGTAGCGAGATACACGTCGAAAAGACTCAGGACGTGCTGACCTCAGAGTCAGGATACACACCGAAGACATTCGGCGGGAGTAAACGCTGAGGCATGATGTTGACGCAAACTGATCTGTTAGGGTAAAAAAAAAAGATATCATGGGGCGTGAATAGAATAATGTTTATATCTTTGTACTGGGTTGAACCAACGATAACTACGCAAACCATAATACTTACGCAATATGATCAATACCAAGATGATGTTAGTTTTTTTGTCAGTACTCATGTTGATGGTGGCGCAGCCGCTTCTGGCACAAGGTGAGCAGGAAGGGAAGAGATGGGCCATCAGTGGAGGCTTGGGTGGCGTGACGCTGAGTGATGCCTCGGTTGACGGAGAACCCTACTACCTGAATGACGACGAGGGAATGTACTTTCATCTCTCGGCCGACTATTACCTCACGCCACGACTGGCATTCACGGGAGGACTGTATCTTGAGCGCGACGGCATGATGTGCGACGCATCGAATGGCATGGGCTTTAAGCAGGTCAACATGATGGGCGTGCAAGGAGGTGCCAAATTGTACATCTTCCCAGAGAAGTGGATAGTGCAACCCTATGTCGGCGCGATGTTACAGACCAATGTGCTGAACCTCGGTAAGCGGCAGGGGAAGGGCATCTACACTGCCGAGCAGGCTTATCCTGGCAGCAGGTTCAGTATGGAGTGGGATGTGCAGTCTCCCGGACTGTCGGCGGTGCCGCGTATTGGTGTCGATATCCATCTTTTCAGTACGGTGTCGCTAAACCTCGACTACGGCTTGGCCATCGGCCTGTGGGGGCACCAACGTTATAACGTCACTTATCTCGACGGACCCCTGATGGGTATGACTACGCATCGTCGTAATGCGCTGACCCGGCCATACTTCCAATTAGGTCTTAAGATGGATTTTCCCACGAGGCGTATCTCCAACAGGGCGTGGAATAACCTGCTGTTGCTCATCCACAGTTGGATAGCGAGCAAGTCGTACCGATAATGACAGAGAGGTGGCATCCGGCACGGGGAGAGTCGCTGAGGAGGGAAGACCTCTTCCTCTCCAAGACACGGTACGTTCGTGGTGGCTTGATGTTCAAATGGTATGAGGTGTAGCTGTATTTACTGGGCGGCCATCATCCCAAGTCAAGCTGCTGTCGATATCTTTCCCCGAATCGATTGGTGAACACCACGGTCACGGTTTTGGCCTCATGCGAGGGATGGCATCGGAAGAGATGGCCCGTAGGTCGCTCGGCGTTGTTCTTCAATCGCGGCGTGCGCTCTCGTAGAAACTCCTCGTCGGTAGCCACAAAACGGCTCATGGCCCCTTTTTTCTTCCCGTCTTCGTACCATTCCACCTTACAAGCCTCGTCGTAGTCCCAAACGTTGGCCACCACATCGTTGGGGCTTTGACGAAAGGTAGCGGGGCGGTAGAGGCGCATCTGCGTGTCGCAGCCATCGGCCGTGACGCGGTAGTGCCATTTCACTTGACTTCCTGCGACGTCTACAATGAGGTAGCCGTTGGGCGAGCCGTCCTGCCCCACCTGCCCCTGCCACCAGGCACCGCAAGCCGCGCCCACATTGTGCTGGTAGAGGGTAGGGTTGACCGCCACGTTCTGGAAGAAATGGGTATGTCCGCAGAATACGTGTACCACATAGTCTTTCAGCACCTTGGCCAGCAGGTCTCCCTCACGCATGTTGTCGATGCCCGAGACGCTGTTCCATGCCGGGGCATGCATGTTGAGAAACACCGTAGTGCCTTTGGGCACATAGCTCAGGTCGCGGCGCAGCCATTCGAGTTGCTTGTCGCTCATGGCCTCTATGTATCGGCCCTTGCCGTGGTAGGATATATTTTTCATGGTGATGACGTGTATCTCGCCGATGTTGAACGAGTAGTCGGTGGGACCAAACATCGCCTCATAGTCGTGCTCGGCATAAGCGTCGGCCTCACTGCCGGCAAGATGTCGGTCGGCATATTTACCGTTCATGTCGTGATTGCCGATGGTTTGGAAGGTGGTCGCTCCGAGGTTGCGCACCGTGGCCGCGTAGGCGGTGAAAAGTTTCTGCCGGTCGAACACCAGGTCGCCTAATGTCATGGCCACCACGTCGCCCTTGTGTTTCAGCGAGTCGGTGGCCCGTCGCAGGTCTTTTATGGTCTCGTTCTGCCATCGTCTCAGGTCGTTGTCGTTTTGCACCTGCGGGTCGCCTATGGCAAGATAAGTGAAATGACGGGCCGGACGCTCGCGCCTGGTGAGCACAAAGACGTTATGGTCTTGGTAAACCGCCTCGGCTATGGGTATGTAGAATCGGGCCATGCCGCTGTCGTTGGGCAGGTAATATTGTGCAGGTGTGGAGATTGCCACAAACTTGCTCTCCATGCTGTCGGTGTTGAGCGTCCATCGTCCAAGCGCGTCGGTCGTCGTGAAGTTCACTCCGTCGTTGACTACGACTCCGGCGATACCCTCGCCCTCGTGGTCTACCACGCGACCGGTGAGCGTGAAGACATGGTGCGTGGTCACAAACAAATCGCTGATGAACAATAGAAATAAGGTGAATAATACATTCTTCATATATCACATCTTTTGGGTTCAACATGCTCACTGTCTATGCGGGACCGCTGTCCGCTGAGTTCATGGCAAAGTTACCCCTTAGATGTTTTAATCATGTGATAACCAGGTTTCAATGATAAGAAGATTGAGACCTGGTTACTGCATGGTGGGCGATAGCCGTGTCGCTATGGCCTATTCCGTCGAGCGTAGGCTTAATTCACGTTGACCACTACCACCGACTTGGCGGGGAGGCTGAACGTGATGTCGCCATTTTTTATTCTCGCGCCCTTGTAGTTGGTTGGAGCCACTACGGTGGGATGCTCAAAATCGTTGTAGTCGGTGATGTTCTTGCAGGTCAGAATCTGTCCATTTACTGTTTTGGGCTTTGCGCCATCGAGGGTGAGCACCACGTCTTGCCGTTTGTCGAGGCTGGTGTTGGCAAGGGCTACGACGAGGGTGCCGTCGGCCTTCTTGGCGGCAGAGATCGACACGGCCGGAATCTTGCCGGCGGTCATGTTGTACATCCGTCCGCCCTCCACGTCGATAGAGTCACCCTGCACGCTGGTGGGCAGAAAGGTGGCGTCTTGGAAGTCGTTGTACATCCTGAAGACATGGTAGGTGGGCGTGAGCACCATGTGCCCCGTGCCTTTGGTGTCGGTGAGTATCATGCTCTGCAGCACGTTCACCACCTGCGCGATGTTGGCCATCTTGACGCGGTCGGTGTGACGCTGGAAGATGTTGAGCGACAGTGCGGCCACCATGGCGTCGCGCATGGTGTTTTGCTGGTAGAGATGTCCGGGTACGCTGCCGGGTTCTTCGTCCCACCAGGTGCCCCATTCGTCTACGAGCAGTCCTATTTTCTTCTGCGGATCCTTCTGGTCCATGATGCCGCTGTGCCTCTTGATCACATCTTCTATCTGCAGACACTTGCCAATGGTCAAATAGTATTCCATGGGTTCAAAGCGGGTGGCCGAGCCTTTGGGCGCGTCCCAGCTCTTGACGGTGTAATAGTGGAGTGACAGTCCGTTCATGCGGTTGCCCACCTGGTCCATGAGCACCTTGGTCCAATTGTAATCGTAGTCGCTGGCTCCCGAGGCTATTTTGTAGAGATGGTGGTTGTCGTAGTCGCGACAGTAGGTGGCATACCGTCGGAAGAGGTCAGCATAGTATTCGGGCCGCATGTTTCCGCCGCATCCCCAGCTCTCGTTGCCCACGCCGAGGTACTTCACGTTCCACGATTTCTCGCGGCCGTTCTGCCTGCGCAGTTTGGCCATGGGTGTATCGCCGTCGCTGGTCATATACTCCACCCATTTGGCAAGTTCTTCTACTGTGCCGCTGCCCACATTGCCGCTGATATAGGGCTGTGCGCCGAGCAAGTCGCAGAGGTTGAGAAACTCATGCGTGCCAAAACTGTTGTCTTCGATGGTTCCGCCCCAGTTGTTGTTTTGCATCTTCGGTCGCTGATTACGCGGCCCGATGCCGTCCATCCAGTGGTATTCGTCGGCAAAGCATCCGCCTGGCCAGCGCAATACAGGCACCTTGAGGTCTTTCAGGGCTTGAAGCACATCGTTGCGGTAGCCTTGTGTGTTGGGGATGGGCGACTCTGGCCCCACCCACAGTCCGCCATAGATGCAGGTGCCGAGGTGTTCGGCAAACTGGCCGTAGATTTCCTTGGGAATGATGTTTGTGCCCTGTCCCACATGAATGGTGGCGGTGGTCTGTGCGGCAACGGGCAGCACGCTGGCTGCCATGAGGCATAAAGAGGCGATGGTTTTTGCGTAGGTCATATTTTACAGATAGTTTGAATGATGGTCTGTTGAGTGGAAACAGACGATGAGTTTCCATCTGTAAAATTACAATAATTGCGTGTGGTAGTCATGCGATGTGTCTAACAATCCCATCGGGTTAGTATTGTTTAACATTTACCCCATGCCTGTTGCCTGATGGCGTGGGGGCGCTCCCAAGTTCCAAGTTATAAGTTATCCCGGTATGGTACTAATTTTTTGCCTTTATGATGGTTATTCGCTGAAGATTGCGTATCTTTGAGGCAAGATATCACTGGGCGGAATCACCAGTTGGTGATACGGTCTGATAAATAGCATCATTACATTATATAATATTATATGGCAACAGTAGACGACAAGAAGATTATCTTCTCAATGGTCGGGGTGTCGAAGATTATCCCGCAGAACCAGAAACAGATTCTCAAGGACATTTACCTTTCGTTTTTCTATGGCGCGAAGATTGGTATCATCGGTCTCAACGGTGCCGGTAAGTCGACCTTGATGAAGATCATTGCCGGACTGGAGCAGCCCACGTCGGGCGACGTGGTGTGGAGTCCTGGCTACAAGGTGGGTTATCTGCCGCAGGACCCGCAGCTCAATCCCGACAAGACGGTGAAGGAAAACGTGATGGAAGGCGTGCAGTATGTGTACGACGCACTGAGGGAATACGATGAAATCAACCTCATGTTTGGTCAGGAGGAATACTATAGCGACCCCGACAAGATGGACCAACTCATGAAGCGGCAGGCCGAGGTGCAGGATATCATTGATGCCACCGACGCGTGGAATATGGACTCTAAGCTCGACCGTGCCATGGCCGCCCTGCACTGTCCGCCGGGCGACTGGGCGGTGACCAACCTCTCAGGCGGTGAGTGCCGACGCGTGGCCCTCTGCCGCCTGCTGTTGCAGAAGCCCGACGTGCTGTTGCTCGACGAGCCTACCAACCACCTCGACGCCGAGAGCATCGACTGGCTGGAGCAGCATCTGCAGCAATACGAGGGTACGGTGATTGCCGTAACCCACGACCGCTACTTCCTCGACGACGTGAGTGAGTGGATACTCGAACTCGACCGTGGTGAGGGCATCCCCTGGAAGGGCAACTACTCTTCGTGGCTCGACCAGAAGACCATGCGCATGGCGCAGGAGGAGAAGACGGCATCCAAGCGCCGCAAGACCTTGGAGCGTGAGCTCGAATGGGTGCGCATGGCGCCCAAGGCCCGCCAGGCCAAGGGTAAGGCGCGTCTTAACTCGTACGAGCAGATGCTCAACGAGGAGCAGAAGCAGCGCGAGGAGAAGCTCGAGATCTTCATCCCCAACGGCCCGCGCTTGGGCAACAAGGTCATCGAGGCCCAGCACGTGAGCAAGGCCTTCGGCGAGAAGGTGCTCTTCTCCGACCTCAACTTCATGCTGCCGCCCAACGGTATCGTGGGTGTCATCGGGCCCAACGGCGCCGGCAAGACGACACTCTTCCGCCTCATCATGGGGCTCGACACGCCCGATGGCGGTACCTTCGAGGTGGGCGAGACCGTGAAGTTGGCCTACGTTGACCAGCAGCACAAGGACATTGACCCCAAGAAGTCGGTGTACGACGTGATATCGCAGGGCAATGAGACCATCCGCATGGGAGGACGCGACATCAATGCCCGTGCCTATATCTCACGTTTCAATTTCTCGGGCACCGACCAGAGCAAGCTCTGCGGCGTGCTCTCGGGTGGTGAGCGCAACCGCCTGCAGCTGGCCTTGGCCCTGAAGCAGGAGGGCAACGTGCTGTTGCTCGACGAGCCCACCAACGACATCGACGTGAACACCCTGCGTGCCCTGGAGGAAGGCCTTGAGGCCTTTGCCGGCTGTGCCGTGGTGATCAGTCACGACCGTTGGTTCCTCGACCGCATCTGTACCCACATCTTGGCCTTCGAAGGCAATGGCGAGGTGCGTTACTTCGAGGGTAGCTATTCAGAATACGAGATCGACAAGGCCCGACGACTGGGCAATGAGGAGATCAAGAAGGGCAGGTACCGTAAGCTCATGGAAGATTGATGTCCCGGCACGTGCTGCCTCGGAGACGCGCCACACAATAGCTGAGGGTTATCCAATAATGCGAAACGCACTTGGATAACCCTCAGGTCGTAGATGGGGGATAGACAATATCTCTGGATGAGGTGCCCACAACCTTTGTGGGTTGACACGATACCGGGAGTTACAGTGCAGCCGTCAGCCACCTCTTCCAGGGGTGGATTACTTTGCGGCCTCAGTGTTGCGTATGGGGTCGTCGTACTGCACCTGCAACTTCCAGAGTTGCTTCTTAAGCTCCCTTGTCAGTTTCTCGGTTCCGGGCTTACCGTAGATGTTGTGCATCTGGCTCGGATCATTCTTCAGGTCATACAGTTCCCAAGTGTTAATGTCATTGTAAAAGTGCATCAGCGAGTAGCGGTCGGTGCGAATGCCGAAATGCCTGCACACGCTGTGCTCGCCCGGATACTCGTAGAAGTGATAGTACAGACTCTTGCGCCAGTCCTTCACCTTCTTGCCTTGCAGCAGAGGCAGCAGCGATACGCCCTGTATGTCTTTGGGCACCTGCACGCCGGCAAGCTCCAGGAAGGTGGGCGCATAGTCGATGTTCTGCACCAGTTGGTTCACCTCGCCATGCTTGCCACCGGGCAGATACATCAGCAGCGGCGTGCGGAACGATTCCTCATACATAAACCGCTTGTCAAACCACCCATGTTCGCCCATGTAGAATCCTTGGTCGGAGGTGTACACGATGAGTGTATTGTCGAGCAGATTATGCTCGCGCAGAAACTCGATCACCCGTCCCACATTGCGGTCCACCGACGCTATGACGCTCATATAGTCGTGCATGTATCGCTGGTATTTCCATTCGGCAAGCGCCTTGCCCGACAGGCCGGCCTCCTTGAATTTGCGGATGATGGGGTCGTAATGGCGGTCCCACTGCTCACGTTGTGACGGCGTCATGCGCTCGTAGTTGGCCCTTCCCCATGCTTCAAGGTCAGGATTAGAGTGAATATCGGGGTCCACCATCTTGTTGTCGTACACGATGTCCATGTCCTTGGCGATATTCATTTTCTGCTTGGCAGCCGCAGCCCTTCCTTCGTAGTTGTCGTAGAAATTGTCGGGCAGGGGAAACACCTTGTCGTTGTAGAGGTCGAGGTCGCAGGTGTCGGGGCTCCATACGCGGTGGGGCGCCTTGTTGTGCATCAGCAGGCAGAAAGGCTTGTCCTTGTCGCGCTGGTTTTCCAACCAGTCGATACTCAGGTCGGCAATGATATTGGTGACGTACCCCTGCCGGCGTATCTGTTCGCCATTGCGAATGAAATCGGGGTTATAGTAGTCGCCCTGTCCGGTGAGAATATCCCAATAGTCGAAACCCGTTGGGTCAGACGTGAGGTGCCACTTTCCGATGATGGCCGTCTGGTAACCAGCCTTCTGCAGCAGCTTCGGATAGGTCTGCTGCGCCCCGTCGAAGGTTCTGGTGTTGTCGGTGAACCCATTCTTATGGCTGTGCTTACCCGTCAGCATACAGGCTCTTGAGGGTCCGCTGATGGAGTTTGCCACAAAACTCTCGTTGAATTTCACGCCGTTATTGGCAATCCAGTCGATGTTGGGCGTCTGCACAAAGCGTGTGTCGTAGGCGCTGATGGTCTGGTAAGAGTGGTCGTCGCTCATGATATAGAGTATATTCATGGGCTTCTTCTGCTGGGCATGGACGGCTTGTCCGGCTCCGGCAGCCATCATTCCGGTGAGATAGACGATAATCTTGGTATTCATGGTTTGTGTAAGTTATAGTTACCCCAGGGTGGTGGAGCTTATTTGCCCCACCCTGGGTTTTGTGTCCACATATTGTTTGTCAACGAGAGCATGCGCGGCTGAATCGGAAGGAGATAGTCGCGGGTCACGTTGAATTTCCAGTAAGTGTATCCTGATGAAGGATTAACAGGCAGCACATAGCGATATG
Organism: Bacteroidota bacterium; assembly: GCA_023425865.1. GTDB lineage: Bacteria > Bacteroidota > Bacteroidia > Bacteroidales > Bacteroidaceae > Prevotella. The sequence continues at coordinate 28,391 of JAFABV010000084.1, forward strand.
CGTCTCCGGGCTTGCCGGTAAGATATAGGTTGTTGCCCGATGCCTGGTCATATTTGAGGCTTGTGCCGTATTTGGCGTGGTTAGCCAGATTGCTGCCGATGAAGAGTACGCCCTGAGCACGTTTACCCACAATCAGCTCGTCGGCTGCTGCCCACCTGAAGATGTCGGTGAGGCGACGGCCTTCGCACGCTTGCTCTACGCGGCGCTCGCGTCGTACAGCCTGGATGTATTTATCCAAATTCCTGAAAGGATAGTTGGCATCGGTGTTATACTCGCGATCGAAATCAACCGAGGGCATACCAGCACGGTCACGCAAAGGCTTCAGGGCTTCGATAATCTTCGAGGCATTGCCTGCCCCGTCAAGCTCTGCCAATGCCTCTGCATAGTTCAGTAGCACATCAGCATAGCGGTACTGTATGCCTGGGGTGCTGCCTTTACCTTCCTGGTCGAGGCTGCCGGTATAGTCAATCTGCACATATTTGAGCATCGAGTAGCCTGTTTCGTTCTTGTTGTACCCCGACCCATTCAAGGGAGGTACTACATAGCCACTCTGGTCAGGACGCAGAATCTGTCCTGGTGTACATACCGTCTGTGCCAAGCGAGGGTCACGAAGTGTGGGAAGCAACTCATTGCCAAACACCTTCTTAGCCTCCAATACCTCACTGCCAATGAAGGGTTTACCGTCGCGGGTAAGGTAATCGTCCACGAGCGAAGCCGTGATTCCGCAGCTTCCACCTCCCTGGTTGAGGTAACGGTCAACGCTGTTTCCGACATTGTTACCATCATAGAGCTTGAACCACATAACTTCCGGGTTCTTGGTGAGGTTCTCGGTCTGAAACATCTTGCGGTAGTCGTCGAGCACATTACCGGTGGTATAAATCTTCCATACCCCCCGGTTGATAACCTCTTCACATGCCTTCACAGCCTGTTCCAGATAGTCCTTGATCTTGGCATCGGTAACGGCCTTGTCGTAGAAGGGGTCGTTCTTGGCTTTGTGGTACTTCTCCCACGTAGCTTCGTAAAGTGCCACCTCACTCTTCAACGTGCGGGCAATGTCTTTATGTACACGCATACTGGCACTGTTATCCTGTGTGCTGAGGTTGATGATGGCTTTGTCGAGATCGGCCAAGATGCTGTCGGCTATTACGGTACGGCTCTGGCGGGGCAGATACATGGCTTCCTGGTTTGGATCCATAGGGGTGTTTACCCATGTCAGTTCGCCGTAGTTCTGGAACAGCTGGAAGTAGTACCACGCACGGAAGTAATAGGCCTCGCCCACACACTGCTTGTAGGCAACCGATGTCATGTCGCTGCCGTTCCTAAGGTTGTTCAGCAGGAAGTTCACATTGCGGATGTTGGTATAGCCAGACAGCGAAGTGGCATTACCCAGAGTGAGTCCGCCATTGAGACGAGTGTTCACCGAGTTGGTTGACATGTTGTCGCTGTTCATGTCGAGAGAGGCTATGTAGTTGCCGCCCCACGAGTCGAATCCCTGTTGGCGTACACCCGTCTGGTAGAATTGGTCGAGGTAGCTGCTCATTTCGCCTATAGAGGTGAAGGGATTTACGGTAGACAATACTCCTTCCGGATTCTTGTCGAGGTCGTAGCAACCGGTCATGACTGCTGGGACAAGGATTGCTAAACAAATATCTTTGAGTTTCATAATCTTGCATATTTAAAGGTTGACAGTCAGGCCCACAGAAAGCACCCTGTTCATGGGATAGTTCTTTCCACCTTCTCCGCTATAGCTGTCGGAAGTGAAGACTGCTTCTGGGTCGAACATTTTCTTAAGTTTGGTGAAGGTCAGAAGGTTTTCTCCAGAGAAGAACACCCTAATCTGCTCGAAGCCTGCCTTGCTGGTCAAACTCTTGGGCAGCGTATAGCTGAGTGTAAGATTCTTTAGTCGGCAGTAGGCTGCGTTCTGCAGGTAAAGGTCTGTTGTTCTGGCCAAGGTCTTGGCATTGTAAGGGGTCACGCCACCAGCCGAGTTGATGTAAGGCTTTGGATAGTAAGCGCCGGGATTGGTCTCGCTCCAGTAGTCGAGGTGCTCTTTGAACACAGTAACCTGCGCATAGGGTCCACTGCCCCAGAAGTATACAGAGCCTGTTGGATCCCAGTCGCGTTTGCCTACCCCCTGGAACATTAAGCTGAGGCTGAGCCCTTTCCAGCTAATGGCTCCGTTGATGGTGTACTGGTAGCGTGGAAGGCGGTTACCCACCACCACCATGTCGCCCATGTCGGCGAGGGTGTTAGTTCCGTTATTCACCTTACCGTCGTTGTTGAGGTCGCGGAAAGCCACGTCACCCGGTGTCCACTTCTGTGCGGTGAAGAATGAGTTGTCGTGCGTGGCATTGTATTGGTCGGCCTGTTCCTGCGTCTGAATCAGTCCATCTGTGCGGTAGCCCCAAATCTCACCCACGGTCTTGCCTTTGTACCAGTTGCTTCCGGGAGCCGTACCGGTAGGGTTGGCATAATCGGTGACCACCGACTTTGAGTCAGCCAGCGACCCACCTATGGTGTAGTTGATTTCCTTGCCAATCTTGCCACGGTAGTTGATAGTAAACTCCCATCCACGGTCGCGCAGCGAAGCGTTGTTGGTTTGGGGAGCGCTGGCGCCGAAGAAGTCGGGGAAGTCTACGCCGGGGCCAAGCATGTCTTTGGTCTTGCGTTCGTAGATATCAAAGCTACCGGTAAGTTGATTGCCGAATAACCCGAAGTCGATACCGAGGTTTTTGCTGTTAACCTTTTCCCATGTAGTGGCTGGATTTACCACGCCAGGGGCTGTGATGTACATATGTCGGCCGTCAGCGAAGATATAGCTGCCCAGCGCGTTGCTCAAGCCCATGGTAGAAGCGAAGGTGTAGAGCGCCGCTCCGGCCTGATTGCCCAGTCGGCCGTAAGAGAGGCGCAGCTTCAGGTGAGACAGCAGGTCGGTTACAGGAAGCATGAACTTCTCTTGGGTGATGTTCCAACCTACCGATACTGATGGGAAGAATCCCCAGCGGTGGTCGCTTGCAAAGCGTGAAGAGCCATCGTAACGGCCATTTACTTCGAGCAGGTAGCGGCCTTGGTAATCGTAGTTGATGCGACCAAAGAAACCACGGGTGGCCCAACTGGTTCGTGTGTCAGTAACCTGCTTGTCGCCGGTGCCCATGCCCACGTTGGGGTTGGTCTGCGAGTAGAGGCCGGTGATAGAGTTGCGTAGATAATCGTACTTGTTGTTCTCTTCCTGATAACCGCCCATCAACGTAAAGTTGTGACTGTTGTTTAGCGAGAATGTATAGTTACCATAGAGGTTGATAGTCTGGTAATGCGTATGTGTGTTATAGCGTGTGTATTTGCCATCGGCTGTTACACCCAGCTCGCCACGTACACCTTTCGAGGTTGTCACGCCGTCGGCCGCGTAAATCAGCGGCGCCACGTTCTTGGCTTCGTAACCTGTTGTCACCAGCTTGTAAGTATAGTCCATATTGATGACCATGCCCTTGAACGGCTTTACCTCGAAACCGGTGGTGATGTCAAAGTGGTCGCGCTTGGTGCGTGTAAAGGTACCGCTCTGCAGATAAGGAATCATGGTTAGCTCGGTGAAGTGCCCGTTGGGGTCGGTGGGTGAAATGGTGGGGCGGAAACGGGCCAAAGAATGGTAGAAGCCTTCGCTGAGGCCTCCGTCACCGAAAGGAGTATTGTTGTTGGAGTGCACAAACTTCATGTTCATCTTTAGCTTCAACCAATTGGTGAGCTGCGACTGCAAGTTAGATGCAAGGTTCATGCGCTCAAAGTTCATGTCGGCATAGCGCAATATACCATCTTCCTTTAGGTATCCGCCCGATACATAGTATTGTGCCTGCTTGCCTCCACCGCTCAAGCTCACATTGTGCTGCTGCTTGAAGGCATAATCCTTGTAGTGGAGCTTAAAGTAGTCGACATTCCCCAGTCCATATTCGGTATTCTCGAAGGCTGGGTTCATTAGCGAGTTAGCCGGAAGTTCTGCCCAAGGATTCACGCTGCTGGGGTCTTTCATGTATTGCGCGAGCTGTGCTATCTTCTCGTCGCTATAGAGACGGGTAGAGTTGGCATTGGTGGCACCGGCGTTCCAGAACTGCACGAACTCAAGAGAGTTGACCATGTCGGGTAACACAGTAGGAGCGCTCCATCCCACGCTTCCTTGATAGTTAACTCTCATCTTGCCTTCCTCGCCGCGTTTGGTGGTCACGAGAACCACACCATATGCTGCGCGTGCGCCATAGATGGCTGCCGAGGCGGCGTCTTTGAGCACCGAGATCGACTCGATGTCGTTGGGGTTCACGTCTGAGAGACTCATCTCGATACCGTCTACAAGTATGTAGGGATTGCCAGTACCCGAGAGATTGCCCTGTCCGCGAAGACTCAACGTACCTGTTGAGCCTGGGCGCCCCGTGCTGTTGTTTGATACCAACAGACCGGGAATCATTCCCTGCAGGCTCTGCGACGCGTCGGTAACGGGACGCATGTCGAGTTCCTCTCCCTTTACTGATGATACCGAACCCGTGAGGTTCACCTTCTTCTGTATGCCGTAACCCACTACCACCACTTCGTTCAGGTTGGTAGCCATGGGCTTAAGCGAGAGGGCTACTGTGCCACGGCCGTTGAGGGCAAGTTCCTGCACCTCATAGCCTATATAGTTTACTTCGAGAACAGCATCCTGCGGAGCGTCAATCTTGAAGCGACCATCCATATCGGTGATGACACCATTGTTCGACCCTTTTACTCTCACGGTAGCTCCGATGACAGGGTCGCCGTTTTCATCGGTCACGGTGCCCGCAATGCTTCTTGCCGGTGTGGAAGTATGGGTGGTAGCCTTTGTCTTTTTCTGCGAGACAATGATGTTCTTGTCCTTGATTTCATAGCTCACTTGCTGTCCTTCCAGAATTTGGTCGACAGCTTGTCTTAGCGTTGTGGCATTTACGTTCACCTTCTTGGTGGTGTTGATGTCGGTACCTTCATAAACGAAAGAATACCCACTCTTCTGCTTCAGTTCTGTCATGGCCGTCCTCACCGAGACGTTGTTCAGTCGGAGCTGCACATTTTGCGCAAGGGTAGTAACGCAACCCGACAAGACCAGCAGGGCGGACAACAATTTTCTCTTGTCAATCATGATCATACGATTCGTTTTAATGCTTAATGGTTAGAGATAGACCTTCTTGGAGATAATGGTCAGGCAACAAGACGCACGGGCCGTGTGCCTTGGGGCAAGTTAGTCAGGGATTTTAGATCTGGTGTATCCGATCAGGATTTTTCTCGTTGTGATTTGCTTCTTTTCTCTTAGGCTCATAGTCATTTGTTTGGTTAGTATAATGTGATTACTTTTCCATTGATGGTGTAGCGCAACCGGCCTGTGGCGGCAAGTGCGTCTAATATTTCGGTCAGGCTCTGGGTGTTGCGGTCGAAGTCACCGTAAAACCTATTGCTCAGTACCGCTGGGTTCTTCACCTCAATCTTGATATTATAGCATCTCTCCAAAAGTCGGACAATTTCTTCGAGCGGTTGCCCGTTGAGCACTATGCTGCCCGATAGCCAGGTCGATGCGTCGCCTTCGGTCGAAGTGTAGATGTCTACAAGTCCTGTACTCTTGTTGTACACTGCCCGTTGGTCGGGATTCATGTCATAGACCTTGTTGGCGTCAGTCTTGGTCGTGAAGTTCACCTTTCCTTCCATCAAGGTGACAACGGCTTCGGGGTCGTCAGGATAGTCGCATAGGTTAAACTCAGTGCCCAAGTCGTTGACTTGTAGGTTGGTAGTATGTACGCTGAAGGGCAGCTCCTCGTTGTGCTTCACCTTGAAATATCCTTCTCCGATGAGATGCACATTACGATCTTTCAGTCCGAACCCCTGCGAATATACCATCCGTGAGGCAGCGTTAAGCCATACTTCGGTGCCGTCAGGTAACGTAGTTTTGATGCGTGAACCCTCGGGGGCTTCGATGACTACGTCAGCGAAGGCTGACGCCAGCTGTTGTTCTCCTTGGTTGTAAGAGAGATATCCCACCATGGCTATAGCCACGATGATGGCTGCGTAGCGAATCCAGCGGGTAATGGGCCATGATGATGACCGGCGATATGATTCGGTGTTTTGTTCTTCATCCACTATACGTTGCCTGAACCGTTCAAAGGCTTTGGTGGCATCGTATTTCGATAAATCGCGTTGTCTGACCGATGAGAACCAGAGCTCTTCCTGTTGCTCGGCATAGTCGGCATGCTCCTTCGATTCGGCTATCCAACTGTCGAGTTGGGCCGCGTCTTCTGCATTCAGATTTCCTTCTAAACGTTGAATCAGTAGGTTGTCTATCTGTTCGGGTAACTGTTTCATGTGATTACGTTTCATTGGCATGACGATAAAAATGTAAAGGCGGGTAGGTGGTATGTCGTTTTTTTTAGGGTTTTAACATTTCCACCCCGTGGTGGTAGGGGCGTAGGCTAAGGAGAAGAGAAGGGAGCATTGCCCATGGCGGCACGATGTTGCCAGCCAAGACGGTCAGCCTACAATCATCAGCGTAATCAGAAAAGGAAGATAGTCGCGGAGGTCTGACCGCAGTATCGAGAGTGCATGTGAGATGTGATACTTCACGGTGTTGGTCGAAAGTCCCAGTTGGGTGGCTATCTCCTCGTTGCTCAAACCCTCAAAGCGGCTCATGGTAAATACCTTGCCGCACATTTGGGGAAGGCGAGCAATGGCGTCTGAAATCTTTTCCTCGAGTTCTTGCTCAAGCAGTCGCCCCAAGGGATAGTCTTCGTTGTCGATGCATCTTGCCATGGATAGATTGACCAACTGTTGAGTGGGGTGATGCTCTTCGTATTGGGCGTATCGTGATTTCAGGTAATCTAAGCAACGGTTTCTGACGCTTTGCAGCAGATAATGGCGCAATGAGGAGTTGATGTTGAGTGTAGAACGTATTTGCCATATATGGAAGAAGATGTCGCCCACGATGGTTTCGGCCAGAAATCCATCGTGTACATAATTTTCCGCTACGTGGCACATCACTGCATAGTGGTGGTCGAACAGATATTGGTATGCCTGTTCTTCCCCCTGGCGTAAATGTTCAACGATCAGTTTCTCATCACTTTTCATAATCCGATAGCTTTCTATCTGGAAAACGCAAATAGTGGCATACATCTCCGTATGCTTGATAGCTCAATCTTAGCAGGCATACCATGGAAACCGTCAGCGCTTTTGATGTAAACTTGTGACATGTTGCAAAAATAATAAAAATACGCGAGTTCGGGATAAGAAAAGCATAAAAAAAGTTGGTAATCTCACTAATATTTTGTACCTTTATGGTTGAATATCAATAAATTATAAAAATATTGAGTGATGATTACCAAGGACAAAGTTAT
>JAFABV010000085.1 GCA_023425865.1 Bacteroidota bacterium
ATAACTTTGTCCTTGGTAATCATCACTCAATATTTTTATAATTTATTGATATTCAACCATAAAGGTACAAAATATTAGTGAGATTACCAACTTTTTTTATGCTTTTCTTATCCCGAACTCGCGTATTAATATGTCGGTATGTTTTTGTTCACCCAGCACGAACATTCTCTAATCGGTGCGAGTCCGTAACTCGCCCGATAGTGGGAAGTGTATAGCCTAAGGCAAGGAAGTCTATCGCGAGATGGTATCTGAAGGCCATGCTCTGGCTGGTGTATCAGTTGATTTCGGCCTTGGGGCAAGATAATGAGCGCATAGAGGTGGCTGACCTGCCGCCGGTGGTGGCCGACTTGGGGCGTGACGGTGAGATACCGTTCTGTTTCGAGTACCGCAGCATCTATGCTCCGTCGAATAAGAATATTGACTTGATGCCTATACTCGGTAGCGGAAACATTGATTTCGACTGGGGCATCTGGGGGCATAACCTTGGGAAAGTGTTGGGCGACAACCTGCCTGAAACGGTTTACGCCTTCGATGGCGCTAAACGTGACCGTAGCCAGTTCTGCTTCTCGTCGGACGAGCTTTACAAGCGGTTGGAAGCTTATATCCTGAACGACTGGGGAGATGGCGCGAAGAGTGGAGGCACCCGATTTGTCATCATGCCCAACGACAACGCGGTGGTTTGTCAGTGCGACCTTTGCAAGGCCGCTGGCAACAGGCCGACGTCTGCCACGCCGGCCTTGTCGGCGTTTATAGAGCGCATGGCCAAGCGTTTTCCTAACCACGAGTTCTTTACCTCTTCCTATGCGTCGGCTAAGGAGGCACCTAACCGGAAGCTGCCAGCTAACGTGGGGGTGATCATCAGTGCCATGGACCTGCCCTATCAGGCTGGCATTGCCACGAGCAAGGAAGCGGCTGAGTTCAAGCAACTGTTGGGAAGATGGCGTAATGCGGTAGGCCGTATATATGTGTGGGACTACATGCGCAACTTTGACGATTATTTTTCACCCTATCCTTTCCTTCGCATAGCGCGTGAACGTTTGCAGTGGTATCGCGAGCAAAAGATTGATGGCGTGATCTTTAACGGCAGTGGTGACGACTACGCTTCTTTCGACGACATGCAGACTTATGTGCTCGCGGCGCTCATGGTCAACCCCGATGAAGAGGTGGAGCCGTTGGTGCGCCAGTATTTTTCAAGGTATTATCCGGCCACAGGCGCCGCGCTGGCTGACTTCTATCTGACACTGGAAGACCGTGCCATCAAGTCGGCCAACGGAATACCGTATTATGGAGGCATTGAGGATGAAATGAACGCCTACCTCAAGCCTGAGGAGTTTAGACGCTTCTGCGATAGTTTGGACAAGGCTTCGAAGAAAATCACGGGTGATGAGCGCAAGCGGGTGAGCCGGTTGTTGACGGCTTTCAACTATACGTTGTTGGAGATGATGCGCACGCCAAGCATGGCGTTTAACAACAATGACATGCAGGTATGGCTGGAAAATCTTTCAGGGGCCAACGAACTGAAGGATATGGCAAATTATCGCGAGGCAAACGGAAGCCTGGTGCAATATCTGTCTGACTACAGCCTGCAGTTGCCCGTCATCAGTCGCAAGTCGGCGTTCAAATGTACGAATGTGCCTAAACTCACCGACGGCTACGTAGGCTTGGCCTCTGACTATCATACCAATTGGGTGGTATCTGCCGACAAGCAGCTTACCTTGCGGTTTGATGGCGCGCGTGCGGATAAGGCCATAACGGTGGGATGCCTGGAGGCACCCGTATGGCATATCTATCTGCCCGCTACCATTGAGTTGTGGCAGAACGGCAAGAAGGTTGAGGTTGCCGACAAGCCCATAGCCCCGATGTCATCGTCTCATGATACCCATAAGCGCTGGCTGTTTGAGATAAAAACCGGCAAACTGAAAGCTGGTGTGCCATTTGAGTTGCGCCTGACGGCACCGGCCATGACCGGAAAGGTGACCATGGCCGTCGATGAGGTGTACTGATCGTCCTCGGAGTGATAGGCGCTTGACGGAGTTATAGGTTCGACGACGCTATCCCGGCAGGTTATGTATCAAGGGGGGCACCGATAGATGGCTGAGCCTCAGCCATCTATCGGTGCCCCTTCTCGTAATATACTCTACTATCTTCTCGTAAACGCTCTGCTCTCTTCTTGTAAACGCTCTGCTCTCTTCTCGTAAACGCTCTGCTCCCCTCACAATTATTCTGAGCCATGATATTCTGTCATCAGACCCACAGGTGGGTTCAAAGAGATATACTGTGATGAGTTTTCCGTGGTAAAGATTTTCTCCTGTATTCTAAGATTCGCCAAAGGCGAGCGGAGGATAGGCAGGGTAGCGTTTCTGTCTCTTCAGCTTCATCATTCCGCCTCAAACATGCCTTAGCCCATCCCAAACGCCGCTTTATCCTACCTCAAATCGCCGCCCGTGCTATCGCAAAGTGCGGGCCGGGGTCTCTCCATCTATATCGAAGCATCTTATGTTTTTATATAGAACCATCTTATGTTTTCATATAGAACCATCCTATGGTTTTATATAGAACCATCCTATGGTTTTATATAGAATTATCCGCTAAACAAAAGACAGAGGAGGTGGCTCCAAAAGGTGGTGGTGTCGGCCCTTACCTCTTTAAGCCTCCTCCGTTTCCTACTCAGGCCGCTGGCGGCCCTCGGCAAGGCTTCGCCCCCATCGTGCGACAAAAACTCTAAAATCTCTGCGGCTCTGCGTGCAAATACACCCCACAAATGCCATCAATGCTGTGATAGACTTTGCCCATGACGCTAATTTGCATCACTTTACCTTCCCTCAGGCTACAGCCATCTGCGGATATCTTTCTAAAGAGTCAAACGACAGGCGTAATGGTGCCACTATTCTGCCCCTTCTCGCCCATCCCTTTCTTATCTTGTTCGAGCATCAGAAGGGAAAGGCGGAAATCGAAAATGTGGTTGATATCTTTGACAATGATAAGGAAAAGGAAAAGCAACAAGAGGAGATGAGGAACAAACCGACGTTCAGAAGATAGATTGATAGTAAACATTGAATTGTATGGCATGCTGTTTTCATGGTCAGCTTAAAAAATACATCTATTATCTCTTGAGTATCGCAAATAATGTTTATCTTTGAACACATAATGATAAATCTGGCTATGGCAAAAGAAATTTTTCATCCCAACAGAATTAGGGTGGTGCTTGCGGAAAAGCAAATCACTAACCGTTGGTTGGCAGAACGGTTAGGTGTCACTGATATGACGGTGTCGCGATGGAGTACAAACAAGGTGCAGCCCTCGGTATCACAACTCGTAGAGATAGCCAAACTGCTTGAAGTGGACATTAAAGACCTGATAGAAGCCGACATGTAATTGCCGAAAGGAAGTGAATTATGAAATTTCAATTAGAAGCACCAGAGCATCAGACCATAGCCATCAGAAGTGTTGTGGGCATTTTCGATGGTATGGAGAAAAACACCTCGGGCAATGCCCAGAAGGAAGACATCTATGCCAATGTTTGCTCTTTATACCCGCAGCAGATTTGGGACAATATACACAAAATAGCAGAGGAAAATAACATTGCCGATGCCGACTTCCATTTTAAGGAGACTAACGACGTATGTATAGAGATGGAGACTGGCACGGGTAAGACGCTGACCTATCTGCAAACGGCATACGAACTCTATAAAGAGCATGGACTTACCAAATTTGTTGTTATCGTTCCCTCTATACCTATTCGTCAGGGGGTAATCGATACCTTCGAGAATTTCAAAGACCAACTGGCCGACAAGTATGGCTTTACGCCTAATACTTTTGTATATGACAGTTCGCAATTAAGCAAACTACGTGATTTCATTACGCAGGACTGTCCCCAGATTATGATTCTCACCATGGCTTCGTTTAATACTGAGGACAATATTCTGAACCGTAAGGAGCAGGAGGGACTATTTAACAATTTGCCCCATATTGAGTCTTTGGGACAAACACATCCTATTATCTTTATGGACGAGCCACAGGAGGGCATGGACACGGAGAACTCTGTGGCTTGGCTGGCAAAGATGCAGCCGTTGTTCAAGATACGTTATTCGGCCACCCATAAGGTGAAATGGAATACCATCTATCGACTGACTCCTGCCGAAAGCTATAGGTTGGGGCTGGTCAAAAAAATAGAAGTGCTTACTGTAGCCGAGAAGAACGACGAGGCAACGATGAAGATTGAACTCGCTGCCATTCAGGAAACAAAGACAGAACCGAAGGTGAAGCTGAAGTTGTGGAAACTCAATAAGACCAAGGGCCGTTTTGAGTTTAAGGAGTCGGGGCTACTGAAAAAGGGAGACAATCTGGCCGCCAAATCGGGCAATGCTTCTTATGCAGACTACACCATCAGTCGCATCTATAAGCAGATGAGCAACCATCGCTGGATGGTGACCTTTGCCAATGGGGCGTCCATTGAAGAGAAACAGACATCTTCCAACAAGGAGCAGGTATGGGGCTTGCAGTTGGAATGGCTCATACGTAGGCATTTCGAGAATAAGGCTCGGCTGAAGCCGCAGGGCATTAAGAATCTCTCGCTGGTCTTCATCGACAGAGTGGCCAACTACATGAGCGTGGAGCGTCCTATTATCAAGCAACTTTTTGAGGAGAAATACAAGCAACTCTATTCCGAATACCATGAGGGAAAGCTGCCATCGGAAGAACAAGTCAAGACCGTGCAGGGCTACTACTTTGCCAAGACCACGCAGGGAGAATATACAGACAGCGAGGCTTCTATGAAGGGCAACAAGGAAATTTACGACCAGATTCTCCATCGCAAGGAGCTGCTATTGTCGTTCGACAGCCCAATCGAATTTATCTTCTCCCATTCGGCTCTTGGTGTTGGTTGGGACAATCCCAACATCTTCGGTATCGCCACGCTCAACGAGAGCTTTTCGGAGAACAAGAAGCGGCAGGAGATAGGTCGTGGCTTGCGTATCTGTGTCAACCAAGAGGGGCAGCGTGTCTACGACAAAGACGACACACCTGAGGATGAACTTATCAATCAGCTTACCATCGTGCCCAACGAAACCTACGATACCTTTGCCCGGAGCTATCAAGCTGAGATTACCGAGGCTTATGGTTCACCCGATGCCGGACCTAAGATGAAGCCTACACATAAGGGTAAGCCTACACATCGTGTTGCCTTCAAACTCAATGGAAAGGATAGTGTGCAGCGTGCCTTCCGTGAGTTTTGGAAACGCATAGCGCGACTCACCACCTACCGGGTTCACTTTGACGAAGACACATTGGTGAGCAGGTGCATCGAGGCCGTCAACACCATAGAAATTGAAGATTATGTGGCCGAGGTGGCAAGCTATCGGGTGCAAAACATCAGCGACTTCTCACAGAGAGAATACGGTGGATCGGAATACATGAACCTGAAAGGACACTTCACACCTACCGATTTCATTGAGGATGTGAGCGAGAAGACCGGACTGTGCTATCGGTCGGCGATGAGGATATTTAATGGTATTAACAACAAACAGCAATATGTGAAAAATCCGCCCGTATTCATTGAACGTGCCGTGGTGCAGATAAAGTCGATGCAGTTGGAGGAGTTGGTGCGTTGCGTGGAATATACGCCATCGGATGAGAGATACAATATTGAAAGATTTACCGACTTCTATTGCGATGACTGCAACGAGTATGTCTCTACGCCCAATCACGGTCTATGGGACAAGACACTATACGACAGTCTGCTCGAACGCGACTTCGCACGCGATGCCGACGAGGAAGACAGGAATGTGGCGTGCTTCCTGAAGTTCCCCACATGGTATAAGATTCCCACCCCCATAGGTAACTACGAGCCCGACTTTGGCGTAGTGTTAAAACGCAAAAGGCTCACAGAAGCCAATGATAAGGAATACTACTTTGTGGTAGAAATCAAGGGCACCAACGATATTAACGATCAAAAGGCACTCACACCCCACGAGATAGCGCGTATCAAATGTGCCATCCGCCACTTTGATGCACTTGGCGTAGATGTGCAGTTCAAGGCACCTATTAAAGATTTTGAGACATTCACCAGGCAAACAGAACTCGAAACAAAATAACGACAATGGAAACATATAAAGACCATATCACCCTCAGCCCCGACCTTAACGAAGAGCGTCTGCAAACGCTCCGTAAGTTGTTTCCCGATTGGTTTACCCAAGAGGGGCGACTCGACATCAACGAGGTGAAGAAAGCCGCAGGCACACCAGACACCGAGACCGAACGATATGAATTCAGATGGTTCGGCAAGTCGGCAGCCAAGCGCAACGCTTTCACACCCACGCGTGCCACTTTGCATTACGACCCCGCCCGCAGCGTCAATGCCGACAAGACCGAAAACATCATCATCGAGGGCGAGAACCTCGAAGTGCTCAAAATACTCCAGCAGGGGTATCGTGAGAAAGTGAAGTGTATCTATATTGACCCACCATATAATACAGGAGAAGATTTCCTTTACAATGATGATTTCAAAGAGGGTAAAGAAGCCTATTGGGAGAGTACAGGAGTTAAGAAAGATGGTATTGCCCTCGATACAAACACTGTGAACGATGGGCGTTTTCATAGCAACTGGCTCGACATGATATATCCCCGTCTGCTTGTGGCAAGAACATTGCTCAGGCCGGACGGCGTTATCTTTATCTCTATGGACGACCATGAGATACACCATTTGCGTAAGATTTGCGATGAGATATTTGGTGAGGAGAATTTTGTTGCACAATTTATTTGGGAAAAAAGATTAAATAGAGAAAATAGAGTAGAAGTATCAATTAGGCATGACTATATTTTATGTTATGCAAAGGAGTCTCAAAAGGATGTTCGTCGTATAGCACAACTGCCAATGAATGAAAAAGCATTGGCAAATTATTCTAACCCCGATAATGACCCACGAGGCCTTTGGAAATCAGATCCTGCACATGCGCAGGCTGGTCATGGTACAAAGTCGCAATTTTATACTCTTGTAGCACCTAATGGTAAAAAACATGATTTGCCAAGTGGCCGCTGTTGGGTGTATAACCAGAATGTTATGGAAGAAAAGATAAGGGATAATAGAATTTGGTTTGGCAAGGACGGCAATGCTGTACCAAGAATCAAAACGTTTTTGGATGAAAAAGAACGAGGTCTCACACCTGAAAGTATAATCTTTGCAAAAGATGGTTCAACGAATGAAAATGCGAAAGAAAACCTAAAGACACTATTTGATGGAGTTGCTGTCTTCGATACTCCTAAACCAATAGAACTTATTAGTTATTTGCTCAGTTTGTGCAAAGGAGGGGGCATTGTTCTTGATTTTTTTGCTGGTAGTGGAGTTACAGCTCATGCTGCTATGCAAACTAATTTGTATCGTTCAAAAGAAAATCAATTTCAGTTCGTCTGTGTTCAAATTCCAGAAATAACACAAAAAGATAGCGTGCCTTATAATGCAGGACTTAAGACAATTTCTGAAATTACAATTGAAAGGACAAAACGAGCATGCAAGATAGTTAAAGAAGAGGCTGATGCCAAAATTAAAGAGGAAAAAGAAAAATTATCCTTTGATGATGAAGAACCAGTCTATATGCCAGATTTAGGCTTCAAAGTTTTTACTTTAAGCAAGTCGAGCTTCCCGCGTGTTGACTTTGCACCAGATCCAGAGAAAACCGACGAGGAGAATCTGCAACTTTTGCAAGAGTATATCGCGCAAAAGGAGCGGCAGCTCACCATTCAGTTTAATGCTGAAGAGTTGATAACCGAAATCCTTATCAAGCAAGGATTCCAGCTCACCTATAAACTCGAACCGCAACCACAGTTTGAGGCAAACCATGTATATCTGGCTACTGACGCTACCCACAAGGCCTACATCACTGTGGACAACAAACTGAACGATGCCACGGTAGAATATTTCCTCGCACATACCGACACGAAGTTCATCTGTATCGAGCGTGCCCTCGACACCACCAAGAAGTATAACCTGAAGAGGGCAATGGACTCAAAGTTTTTTGCTTTCTAAAATATTTATAATGGATTACGAACATATTTCTGATATCGCTCAAAAAATTTTGTCGGACATCATGAATGATGCGCCACTATCTGTCATAATGTTAAAAACAAAGATATTTGCCTCAAAGAAGCCAGATAAAGAATTGCTTGATTGGGTATCACAAGAATTGAATGGATATGAGGAAAAGCCACCATCGTATAGAATTATCGATTGTGGAGTAAAGGTTGATGTTCATAGAGGCTTTCAGGAGGTTTTTGGCTTTGAATATCCTATAGAAATGATTAAAGATAAGAAGATAAGAGAGAGTGTTTCACATATTGCAATACAACAACCAATTTCAGAAATAGAAGAACTTGTTAAAGGTGCTGCAACAACAAACACAATTCAGGTGCCATTGCCAGTCCCAATATGGTATAATTATATGGGACACTGCATAGCAGGACAAATTCAACGAGCGTATCAATTTGCAACTGTGGCCTCAATAAAGAATCTTCTTATTGAAATAAAATCAAAGTTAATTGACTACTTTCTGAAAATAGATAATAATGAATACATCAATTTTGCATCAATAATGAAAAAAGAAAGCAAACTGACAAATATAACCCATAATACAACATATAACGCCGCTATAGTAAATACGGGAAATGGCAATGTGGAAGCTCGTCAAATTGTATATCTAACTCAAGTTTCGGATTTAGACTTTGAGGTTGAATTTATTGCATAAAAAAGGCTTTGAGTATTTCCGTATGTCACGGAAAATGAGTAAATTAGATGTGACAAAAAAAACATTACTCAAAACTCAAAG
>JAFABV010000001.1 GCA_023425865.1 Bacteroidota bacterium
TTGCTTCAATGTCAAATACAACGCACATTTTTTAGCGGACAGCCGAGATAAGAATCCGCAAGGGGGCTTGTCAAACGTCCAAATCCGTAAAAATGGGGTGAAAGATATGTTTAGCGGACAGTAATAATTCTATATAGAATGATGATATGGTTTCATATAGAACCATCGGATGGTTTTATATAGAATTATCGGATGGTTTTATATAGAATTATCGGGCTGTAGGGTGTGAACGGTTGGGCGTAGGCATGGAGATGGGTCGACGTGCGGGGTGGTAACCGTGGCCAAGAAGGTGGCTTGGGCAAGGCGCCACGGAGGGTATGTGGATACTGACACATGGGACTGATGCCACGGTTTCAAGCTGCACAGGCTGTGCAACGACACAGGATGGGGTGATAGCTTTCTGTCTTACGGGGACGAACGATGATGGCAGAGACAGTCGGGAACTGTTTGCGTGCTGAGTTATGGCGGACACATGTCTACATGTGTGTGGGCAAGAAAACAAAGGCAGAAAACATAAAATGATTAAAAATAACACGATAATAATCATGTTCACGCTGATGCGGTAGAATTAATTTGCTATATTTGCAGGTACGTTCTGTGGGCGGCCGCATTAGGGCCGTGCCGCAGCATGGACCGGAAGAGCGATATTATTTCAAACCTATATTAAAAACTATTATGACTAAAGAGTATTTTCCTCAAGTAGGAAAAATCCCCTTCGAGGGACCGACAAGTAAGAATCCCATGGCTTTCCACTACTACGACCCCGAGAAGGTGGTGAAGGGCAAGAAGATGAAAGAGTGGCTGAAGTTTGCCATGGCCTGGTGGCACACGCTGGGCGGTGCCTCTGGCGACCAGTTTGGCGGGCAGACCCGCGACTACGAGTGGGACAAGGCCGCTGACGCCGTGCAGCGCGCCAAGGATAAGGTTGACGCTGGTTTTGAGATCATGCAGAAGCTCGGCATCGAGTATTTCTGCTTCCATGATGTTGACCTGGTGGACGAAGGCGACACCATCGAGGAATATGAGGCCCGCATGCAGGCCATCACCGACTATGTAAAGGAGAAGATGGACGCCAACCCCAGCATCAAGCTGCTGTGGGGTACGGCCAACGTGTTCAGCCACAAGCGCTATATGAACGGCGCCAGCACCAACCCCGACTTCGACGTGGTGGCCCGTGCCTGCGTGCAGATCAAGAATGCCATCGACGCCACCATCAAGCTCGGCGGCTCGAACTATGTGTTCTGGGGCGGACGCGAAGGCTACATGAGTCTGCTCAACACCGACCAGAAGCGTGAGAAGGAGCACATGGCCACCATGCTCGGTGCCGCCCGCGACTATGCCCGCTCAAAGGGTTTCACGGGCACCTTCCTCATCGAGCCCAAGCCCATGGAGCCCAGCAAGCACCAGTATGACGTAGACACCGAGACGGTGATTGGATTCCTCCGCGCCCACGGTCTTGACAAGGACTTCAAGGTGAACATCGAGGTGAACCACGCCACACTTGCCGGCCACACCTTCGAGCACGAGCTGGCCGTGGCCGTAGACAACGGCATGCTGGGCAGCATCGACGCCAACCGCGGCGACGCGCAGAATGGCTGGGACACCGACCAGTTCCCCATCGACAACTTCGAGCTCACCCAGGCCATGATGCAGGTCATCCGCAACGGCGGACTGGGTAACGGCGGCAGCAACTTCGACGCCAAGCTGCGTCGTAACTCCACCGACCCCGAGGATATCTTCATCGCGCACATCAGTGGCATGGATGCCATGGCACGCGCCTTGGAGAACGCGGCAGCCATCATCGATGAGAGCCCGCTGCCCCAGATGCTTAAGGACCGCTACGCCAGCTTCGACAGCGGTGAGGGTAAGGCCTTCGAAGAGGGCAAGCTCTCGCTCGAAGACCTTGTGGCATACGCCAAGAAGAGGGGCGAGCCGAAGCAGACCAGCGGCAAGCAGGAGATGTTAGAGACTATTGTGGCGCTATACGCCAAATAAATTACCCCGCCTCACCTCGTGCCGCAGTCTGTAAGGCTTCTGCAAGCTGCAGGGAAACATGGCGGTAGCGAGGTGCATAGTCATTTCCTCGTTCATTACTCCGGGTGTCCTTGTGACGCCTGGAGTAATTCAGTTTTCAGCAACTACACTTAAAAACGACATTACCTCAATCTACTTCGTTATGCTTAGACACATTCTCTTGGCGGTTGGCCTTGTTCTTCCGCTGCTTGTGCAGGCTCAGTACAAGTCGCAGGTGTGGAGTCCCGACAATGGTGACGGCACTTACACCAACCCCGTCATCAATGCCGACTACAGCGACCCCGATGTCATTGCCGTGGGCGATGACTACTATCTCACCGCCAGCTCATTCAACTGCATTCCCGGTCTGCCCATCCTTCATTCCAAAGACCTGGTAAACTGGGAACTCATTGGTCATGCCGTGACGCGCCTCACGCCCGACAGCCTCTTCAGCGGCGAGCCCGCCCACGGCAATGGGGTGTGGGCTCCGGCCATGCGCTACCACAACGGCCAGTATTATATCTACTGGGGCGACCCCGACAACGGCGTGTTCATGGTGAAGGCCGCGAACCCCGCGGGACCTTGGGAGGAGCCCGTGCTCGTCATCGCCGGCAAGGGCATGATAGACACCTGTCCGCTGTGGGACGACGACGGGCGCTGCTATCTCGTCAATGGATGGGCCAACAGCCGTAACCGCTTCGCCTCGGTCATCACCGTGCGTGAGCTCAACGCCGAGGGCACGAAGGCCATCAGTAATCCTGTTATCGTGTTCGACGGCAATGGTACGGAGTATCGCACGGCCGAGGGACCGAAGTTCTATAAACGTGACGGATGGTACTGGGTGATGTTCCCTGCCGGCGGCGTGCCCACGGGCTTTCAGGTGGCCATGCGCGCCAAGTCGCCCTATGGTCCCTACGAATACAAGAAGGTGCTCGACCAAGGCACCACGGCCATCAACGGCCCCCATCAGGGTGGATGGGTACACACCTCGCAGGGAGAAGACTGGTTCATGCACTTCCAGGACAAGGGAGCCTACGGACGCGTGGTGCATTTGCAGCCGGTAACCTGGAAAGACAACTGGCCCGTGATGGGGCGTGTGCCTAAGACTGGTTATTGCGGTGAGCCTTATACCACCTATCGTAAGCCCAAGTCTGCCTCAAAGCAGGTGGTCAACCCTGTGGAGAGCGATGATTTCAATATGCCTGCTTTGGGCTTGCAGTGGCAGTGGCAGGCCAACTATGAGCAGGCATTCGGCATGCCCACCTTGTTGGGATATTTCCGTCTTTACACTTGGAAGAGCGATCGCACGTTGTGGCATACCCCCAACCTGCTGTTGCAGAAGACGCCGGCCGACAATTTCACGGCCACCACCAAGCTCAAGCTCATCAGCAAAGACCAGAACCAATATGGCGGCATCATCGTCATGGGCCTCGACTATTCGGCCTTGGTGGTGAAACGGGTGGGTGAGAAGTTTGAGTTGCAGCAGATTACTTGTCACAATGCCGATAAAGGTACGGCGGAGACGGTCAAGACGCTGGCCACACTCAACCGCACGGGACAAGATGAGAACGACTATCAGTTTGCCATACACCAAGAAATCTATATGCGCATGACTGTGACCGCGGGCAAGGTACGGTTTGCCTTTAGCACTGACGGCAAGTCGTTCAAGCCTGTGGGCGAATCATTCTCCATGCGTGAGGGCAAATGGATTGGTGCCAAGATAGGACTTGTGGCACAAGAACCCGCGGGCAAAACCAATCGTGGGTGGATAGATGTAGACTGGTTTAAGGTTACCAAATAATCATGAGCTACGCCGGACTCCGCGTCACCATGCGCATCACCGTAGGGCATTACTCCTACGGCATACGCTCTTCATGGTGACGCGAAGTCCGGCGTAGTGTGTTGTGGGTCAGGATTTGTGCATCAATGCCCTCATGGCATTCAGCGCGGCCAGCACCATTACCCCCACGTCGCCGAAGACGGCGAGCCCCATGCCGGCCCATCCTATGGCGGCAAGGATAAGGATGCCCACTTTCACGGTGATGGCAAACACCACATTCTGTCGGGCGATGTTGATGGTGCGCCGGGCAATGGCAATGGCCAAGGCCACCTTCGAGGGGCGGTCGTCCATGAGTACCACGTCGGCAGCCTCAATGGCGGCGTCGCTGCCTAAGCCACCCATGGCAATACCCACGTCGGCACGGGCCAGAACGGGTGCGTCGTTGATGCCGTCGCCGACAAAAACCAGACTTTTCCCATTACGCTTTTCCTTGAGCAAACGCTCCACCTGCTCTACCTTGTCGGCGGGCATCAGTCCGGCGTACACCTCGTCGATGTCCAACTGGCGTCCCACCCGTTGGCCCACCTGCTCGCGGTCACCGGTGAGCATCACGGTCTTTAGGACTCCCATTTGTTTGAGCTTGGCAATGGTCTCGCGCGAATCGGCCTTCACCTGGTCAGAGATGACCACATGTCCGCCATACACACCGTCTACTGCTACGTGGATTACCGTGCCGTCGATGTCGCGACAGCGTTCACAGGCATGTACCTCAGCCCCGGCCTCGGCCATCATCTTCTCATTGCCCACGCATACCAGGCGTCCGTTGACCTTGGCGCGGATGCCCCGTCCTGCCAGTTCTTCCACCTCCTCGATGGTGCAGTTGTCGTGCTCATGAGGATAGGCGTCGCGCAGGGCGGCGGCAATGGGGTGCGAGGAATGGCGCTCCACATGGGCGGCAAGATGCAAGAGCTCTTGCTCAGTGATGTCGTGGGGATGCACGGCGGTGGCGGCAAAGACACCGTGCGTAAGGGTTCCTGTCTTGTCGAAGACCACGGTCTGGGCTTTGGCCAAGGTGTCCATATAATTGCCGCCCTTGATCAGGATGCCTTGACGCGACGCTCCGCCAATGCCGCCAAAGAAGGTGAGGGGCACTGAGATCACCAAGGCGCACGGACAGCTCACGACCAAGAACGTTAGCGCACGGTAGAGCCATACGGGGAAGGCCGTGCTATAAGAGTCGGCAAAGAACGGTGGGACAATGGCCAAGGCTATGGCAAGAAATACCACAATGGGGGTGTACACGCGTGAGAACTTGCGGATGAAGGTTTCGCTGCGCGACTTATTGGCGCTACTTTCTTCTACCAGTTTGATGATCTTAGAGGCCGTAGACTCGCCAAAGCTCTTGGTGACGCGCACCTTGATCAGCCCAGAGATATTCACGCATCCAGAGATAACCTCGTCATCAGGTCGTGCGCTTCGTGGCATGCTCTCGCCGGTGAGCGCTATGGTGTTGAGGCTGGTATTACCTTCGGTGATGATACCATCCAGCGGAATCTTCTCGCCGGGACGTATCAGCACCGTGTCGCCTATGGCCACCGTGTTAGGATCTACCATTTGCTCTTCATTGCCCCGCAACACGCGGGCCGTGTCGGGGCGTATGTCCATCAGTTCGGAAATAGAGTCGCGGCTCTTGTCTTCGGCATAGTCTTCAAAGAGCTCGCCTACTTGGAAGAACAGCATCACGAAGACGGCCTCGGGGAACTGGGGCTCTGCACCGGGCAGAAAGCCGATGAGCAACGCGCCGATGGTGGCTATGACCATGAGAAAGTCTTCGTCAAAGGGGTCTCCCTCCATGATGCCCTCGACGGCTTCGCCCAATACGTCGTAGCTCACCAAGAGGTAAGGTACGAGAAATATCACCAATTGTGCGGCTATGGGCAGTGTCGTGGCACGGGTGATGAGCCATGCTGCCAGCAGCAATATGGCGGCAGCGATGATTCTGATGAGTTTCTTATTCATATTTGCAACTGATTATTACTTTTACATCGCGGAACTTCGTTCCTTTATTGACGGTGCAAAGGTACAAAGTTGCTCATGCAACTTGGTTGCAAAGTTGTGGTGTGGCGTAAACTTCTGAACTGGGCAGTTACATTTGGCGCTCCGCCCAGTCGCCACGGTCGAGGTTGCGATAGCCTATGGCTTCCGCCAAATGGGTGGAGGTAACCTTGTCGCTGTCTGCCAGGTCGGCAATGGTGCGGGCCACCTTGAGGATGCGGCTGTAGGCCCGGGCAGAGAGCGAGAGGCGCTCCATGGCGGCACGGAGGAGGTCGAGACCTTCAGTGTCGGGTTCGGCATACTGATGTATCATGCGCTCGGTCATCTGCGCGTTGCAGTGGATGTGCTTGTGCTGCTTGAATCGCTCCGTCTGGCGGGCGCGGGCAGTGATGACGCGCTCTCGTATCGAGGCGCTGGCTTCGCCCGGTGCCGTCTTGCTGATATCCTTAAAAGGCAGTGGCGCTATTTCTACCTGAAGGTCGATGCGGTCGAGCAATGGGCCGCTGATCTTGTTGAGGTATCGTTGTATCTGGCCGGGCGAACACACGCAGTGGTGGGTGGGGTCGCCATAGTAGCCGCAGGGACAAGGATTCATCGAGGCGATGAACTGGAAGTTGCAGGGATAGTCTACCGTGTATTTGGCGCGGCTGATGGTGATGCGTTTGTCTTCGAGAGGCTGGCGCAGCACTTCGAGGGTGTGACGATTGAATTCAGGTAATTCGTCTGCAAACAAAATTCCGTTATGAGCCAGACTGATCTCGCCGGGCATGGGCGTGTTGCCACCGCCCACAAGGGCCACCTCGGAGATGGTGTGGTGGGGCGCGCGGAAGGGACGTTGCGAAATGAGTGATGACTCCTTGCCCAAGAGTCCGGCTACGGAGTGTACCTGTGTGGTCTCCAAACTCTCCGCCAGGGTGAGGGGTGGGAGTATGGACGGCAGACGCTTGGCCATCATGCTCTTGCCCGATCCTGGCGGGCCGATCATGATCATATTGTGGCCGCCGGCGGCCGCCACCTCGAGCGCGCGCTTCACGTTCTCCTGTCCGCGCACGTCGGAGAAGTCGAGGTCGAAGTTATATTGGTGGTCGTAAAACTCCTTGCGCGTGTCGATGACCGTAGGTTCAAACGACGCCCGTCCGCAGAGCAGGTCGATGACTTCGGTCATGCTTTCCAGTCCGTAGACGTTGAGCTTATTGACGATGGCGGCCTCTCGCACATTCTGGCGGGGCACGATCAGCCCTTTGAATCCTTCTGCGCGCGCCTTGATAGCTATGGGCAGCACGCCCTTGGCGGGTTGCAACTTACCATCGAGGCTTAGCTCTCCCACGAGCATATACTCATGAAGCACCTGCGCGTCGATTTGTCCGTCGGCCGCGAGGATGGCGATGGCCAAGGGCAGGTCGAAGCTGCTTCCCTCTTTGCGTAGGTCGGCCGGAGCCATGTTGACGGTGATATCGGCCTTGGGAAACTTGAAGCCATTGTATAGCATGGCGGCGGCGATACGGTCGCGGCCTTCGCGCACGGCTTCATCGCCAAGGCCGGTGAGGTGATACATCACGCCTCGGTTCAGGCTCACCTCAATGGTGACGGTGGTGACATCAAGTCCGTTGACAGCCGCACTGTATGTTTTCACGAGCATAGTTTCAATAGGTATGTATGGGTTAAACGGGCAGAGGCTACAGGTATTCTTCTATCTTTTTCTTCAAGTCATCAGTGTTGAGGTCGCGTGCCACGATACGTCCATCTTTCACCACAAGGTTGCCCGGGACGCGGGCGAGCCCTAATTGTTGCACGGTCTTCCCCTCAAGCATATTACCATCGCAGACGATGGGCCATGCCAGAGAGTCGTATCGAAGGGCGTTGCGGCAGTCGGTCTTGCCGGCATCCACCGAAATAGCCACCACCTTCACACGTCTTGCCTTGCCGCGCAACAGCTGTTTGACCTGTCTGAGCATCCCCATGCTGTCGTAACTCCAGCTGGCCCAACTGATGATGACTGCCACTCCGTGGGTCAGGTCGGACGAAGAAACGAGCTTGCCGTTGATGTCATAAGCCGTGAACATAGGCAGTCGATTTCCTTTGTCCGACTTGCTCAGTGCGCTGACGCGTTTAACCAATGCTGCCAGCGCCCCGTTGCGCGGCTGCTCTTTCTTCATGAGTTGCAGTAGGCGTTCGGCCTCACGATAGTCGGGCTCGGGTGTGGTGACGAAGTATTTCTTTACCAGATAGATGCCCAGGGGCCATTGCGGATGGTCCTCGATCATGCGTCGGGCATAGGCGCGTATTTCGGGAGGCGATGCCTTGGCAATCTGTTCCCTGAAGTCAGACATGAGTTTGTTGGTCTTCGACCCGTCCATCTTCAGTTCCTTGAGGTGCGAGGCGTCGCCGTCCAACTGTATGCTCTTTCCCGGCTCGGCGTATACCGGCAGTTCAGAGAAGTTGGGAAATACCAGCACCATCGAGGTGGGTTCCTCGCATGTTATTTCATAGGCAAATCGACCGCCCTCTATCTTGATGGTGTCAATGCCGTCTACACCGTCGTTGTCACTATAGAGATAAAGTTCTCCCTGGTTCATATTGAGTAGTCGCCCCTCTATCTTGAAGTGCTTGCTGTCAACGCCACATGCGGTGAGCAGTATACCGGCGAGTGATAAGATAAGCAGTCGCTTGAACATGTCTTCGAGTATAACATTAAAACCCTTTTGCCCCCAGTGGGGACAAAAGGGTCATCTTATTTCTTGTTTGCCCCGTCGGGGTTATTTCAGATTGGCGAACTCCAGGTCGTTGGCAGCGTAGCTGGCCAATGCACTGCTGGCGCTTGTGGCCTTCTGCAGGTACTCCTTGGCGGCAGAAGTGTTGCCCTGGCGGTTGAGCACGATAGCCGTGAGATAGTCGGTCATGGCGTCGCGGTTCTTCACGCCCTTGAGTGTAGATACGGCCGAAGCGTAGTCTTTATTGAGAATCTGTGCCAGTGCCGCGCTGTTGGTGTTAGCGTTGCCAAAGTTCTGTACGGCAGTGGCATAGTTGCCCTTAGCGATGTTCAGATTACCCAGCACCTCACCAAAGTCGTTGGCGTCGGTGGCATTGGCGAGATAGTTCTCAGCGTCTTTAATCTGTCCGTTCTTCAGGGCGATAAGGCCTAAGTTGGCATTGGCCTCGGCGGCCTTGCTGTTTTTGGCGAATGCCTGCTGCAGGTAGTTTTTGGCTGCCGACTCGTTGCCCTCGTTGAATGCCAGCGCGGCAAGGTTGTTGTAGGCGCGGTAGTCGTTGCTGTACAGCTCTGAAGTCTTCTGGTAGATAGCCTTCTTGGCAGTGGGGTTGGGTTCGAGGCTGGCAGCGTAAAGCAGTTCGTCGGCGCTGAGCTTAGAAGGATCGGCAGCATACTGCGCCTTGATCTGGTCGTCAGAGCGGCCGATGGTCTCATAGTTGACGATGAGTCGGCTGCGACGCAACTCGGGCAGGATGCCGTCGGCAAGCTCGCGGAAGCCTTCGCTCATGTTGCGAATCTGGCGCTCACGCTCCTCGGGGTCCTTATACATTTCCAGTACACGCAAGATCACGTCCTTGTCCTGGATGTTGCTGGCCTGTACCAACTGCTTGAACCCGTCCCAGTCTTGTGCGGTGTAACGGGCGTCGATGTCTGAGCCTGTGAGCTTGGCGGCCTTCAGCTGCTGCTGTACATAGGCCTCAGAAGTGTTCTGGCGCTTGTTGGCCAGTTTGTCGTTGAAGCTAAAGCCACCCTCTGGTGAGGCATAGGCGAGCACCTCCACGTTCTTGAGGTTCAAGCCCTCGCGGTCGGCGTTGATTTTTTTCAACATGTCGACAAACTCCTTCACCGAGTTGTTCTTCAGCTCGCTCTTGCGCAGGTTGGCCTGGTTAACGAGGAACTTGATGTTGGCTTCGGTCTTCTGGGTCTTCACGCGCTGGAAAGAGTCGGGGGCGATGCTGCCACCGGCGTTCATCAGCGTCTGCTTGTAAAGTTCTGCTGTAGACAATACTCCCGTGGCCACTTTTACGGCGGGCAAGTCCACCTTCTTCTTGCCTAAGCGTGCGTCGAAGGTGAGATACATATCGCTTTTCTGCATGTCGGGCACGTAGTCGAACGCCGTCTTCATGGTGTAGCGTCCGCCCACCTTATACGATATGGTCTGGTCGTTGCCCTGTACCTTCTCGCCTTGGAATGTGGCGCTCTGTCCTTTGGCCACCTGCCCGTTGCCGTAGCGCAGCTCGGGAGTCACGGTAACCACCGCCTTGGTCTTCATGTAGTTGGCAGGAAACGTGCCGTTGATGACAGCGGGCACCTGGCCGCCCTGGGCTTCGAGGGGGTTGGGGTCTACGTTAAAGTTATCGGCAGACAACGGCCCAAGCTTTGAGCACGAAGAAAATGCCACGAAAGAAATAGCTGATAATGAAAGGATGAGTTGTTTACGCATAAGGATATAAGATTTTAGGGAAGTGCCGCGAGCGGGACTCGAACCCGCACAGCCATTACTGGCCAAGGGATTTTAAGTCCCTCGTGTCTACCAATTCCACCATTGCGGCGTGGAAATATGTGAGCGGCAAACGAGACTCGAACTCGCGACCACGACCTTGGCAAGGTCGTGCTCTACCAACTGAGCTATTGCCGCATATACTTATGCAAAGGTAGGGGGAAAAGTTTGAAATGCCAAAAGGTTTTACACAATTTAAGAAAAAGCCTTTTGGCAAAAGGCCATGGTCAATCAAAACTGTTGTCAATTGCGCCAACAACCCATGCGGTCCTCTCAGTCTACTGCACGCTGAGTATGCCGTAGGGGCCCGTTGTGCTGGCATAGTAGCGCGTCATTTTCTTGCCCGCGTCGCCTGTGGCAACGAGTCCGCCGTTGTTGAGGTCGTAGGTGCGCTTGCAGTTGGCGCAGGTGGCCATGCCCCGGCTGTCAATGGTCAGTGGGTAGCTGCGCATGGGAAGGTTGTCGGGGTTAAAGCAGTTGGGGCATTCGCGGTCGTAGGCATAGAAGATGCCATCTATCGAGTGGCCGTAGCCCACGATCAGCGCACTGTTCATTCCTAAGATGAACGAGCGCCGTTGGTCGATGGCATTGAACACCGTCTTGCTCTCGGTGCCTTGGTTGCTTTTGAAGGTAAAGTATTTTGCGCCGCCCTGCGTAGTGATGGTCACTGTCACGAAGACGCCAGCGTGGGCGGTCATGGCGGCGGCCAAGGTCGCGTCGTTGTGTACGGCGTTGTCTATCAGCAAATAGGTGGGCACACGACTGTATTCGTCGACGGTGTTGCCACACGACAGCAGCAGGGCGGTGATGGCGGGCAGTAAATACTTCTTCAGGGTCATGGGCATTGTGGTGTGTAGGTGTCAGCCTCTTGCGAGCAGCTTCTGTTCGGCCTGCGTTACGCGCTCGAAGTGGAAATCGCCGAGGACGCTGTCCATCAGCGCCACAATCTTATCGTTGCACAGGTTGCCTATAGAGCCCTCGTGGGTGTGATGGATGTTGCGGTCGGCCTTAAAGGTACCGGCCTCAATGTCGAGCCCCACCTGCTTGTACGCGTCGCGGAAGGGCATTCCTTCGGCCGCCAACCGGTTGACCTCTTCCACCGAGAACATGGGGTCGTACATGGGGTTGTCGAGAATGTGCGCGTTGACTTCCATCTTGTTGACGATATAGGCTGCCATTCGCAAACAGTCTTTCAGCTCATCGAACGCGGGCAGAAACACCTCCTTGATGATCTGCAGGTCGCGGAAATACCCCACGGGCAGGTTGTTCATGATGAGCGTCACCTGCTGTGGCAGAGCCTGCAGCTTGTTGCTCTTGGCACGTATCAGCTCAAACACGTCGGGGTTCTTCTTGTGTGGCATGATGCTCGAACCGGTGGTACACTCCTTGGGCAGCTTCACAAAACTGAAGTTCTGCGAGTTGAACAGACAGGCGTCAAACGCCATCTTGGCCAGTGTGCCGGCCACGGTGGCCATGGCAAAGGCCACGTTGCGCTCCATCTTGCCGCGCCCCATCTGTGCGTACACCACGTTGTAGTCCATGCTGTCGAAGCCCAGCAACTCGGTGGTCATCGTGCGGTTGAGCGGGAACGACGAGCCATAGCCTGCCGCTGAGCCAAGGGGGTTGCGGTTGGTCATGCGGTAGGCGGCCTGCAAAAAGAGCATGTCGTCGGCCAGGCTCTCGGCATAGGCGCCAAACCACAGGCCGAAGCTCGACGGCATGGCAATCTGCAGATGGGTGTAACCGGGCATGAGCACCTCTTTATATTGGTTGCTCTTCTCGATAAGTTCGTCGAAGAGCACCTTGACGCTCTCCACCACCTCCATCAGCTCGTGGCGGGTAAAGAGTTTCAGGTCTACCAGCACCTGGTCGTTGCGCGACCGCCCCGAGTGTATCTTCTTGCCCATGTCGCCGAGTTTGCGGGTGAGCATGAGTTCCACCTGCGAGTGTACGTCTTCCACACCGTCTTCTATCACAAACTGTCCCGCCTTGCACATGTGGTAGATGTCGCTCAGTTCGTCGAGCAGCGGCGGCAGTTCGTCTTTCTCCAAGAGCCCAATGCTTTCGAGCATGGTGATATGGGCCATAGAGCCCAGTACGTCATACGGAGCGAGGTACAGGTCCATGTCGCGGTCGCGGCCCACGGTAAAGCGTTCTATCTCGGCGTTGACCTCGAAATTCTTTTCCCAGAGTTTGTTTGCCATTATTTTTTCAGAACTTAGAAGTGAGGGTAAGAAGTGTGTGCGTGCATATTGGCCGTCGGGCGCGGGGAGTTGGTGTCGTGACATCCTGCTTCCGCCTCCTGGCTCTCACTCCTTATCAGTAGTTGATGAGCTGCAGGGCGTCGGCAATCTTTTCGATACCTTCCTGCAAGGGCTTCTTCACCATGCCGGCGATGAAGGGGTTCAGGTCGGCCTTAATGGTGAGTTTCATTTTACAGGTATTCTCCTCGACGGGCAGAATCTGTATCCAGAAGTTGAAGGGCACCGGACTCTCTCGGGTCTCAAACTTGATGGTCTTGGGCTCCTCGCGGTCTACCACCACCATTCTCACCGCCCCCATGGGGGTTGATACGGCGATGCTGTCGCTGTCGAAGTCCAGGTTTTCCACCTTGTCGGCAGGTATCTTGTCTTTCACCCGCTCCAGGTTGTTGAGGTCGCTCAGCATGTTGTAAACCGCCTGCTGGGGATGGTCAATCTGTCGGATGGTGCTTTCTAT
Organism: Bacteroidota bacterium; assembly: GCA_023425865.1. Lineage (GTDB taxonomy): Bacteria > Bacteroidota > Bacteroidia > Bacteroidales > Bacteroidaceae > Prevotella. Next base: position 13,057 of record JAFABV010000001.1, read on the forward strand.
TGTTGTCATAAGTTGTTATTTTTTCCAGTTGGCGGGGTCTTTGCGCCACTCGTGCAGCGTCTCGATGTCTTCTGTCGAAATATATCCGGTCTCCTCTGCCTTGGCCACCACATGCTCGTAGTCGGTCAGGGTCACCAGTTTCACGTTGGCAGCCTTGAAGGCCTCTTCGGCCACAGCAAAGCCATAGGTATAGCTGGCCACCATGCCCACAATCTCGAATCCGGCCTGGCGCAGCGCCTCTACGGCCTTGAGCGAGCTTCCGCCGGTAGAGATCAGGTCTTCCACCACCACCACCTTGGCACCTTCGGGCAGCGTACCCTCGATGAGGTTACCCATGCCATGGTCTTTGGCCTTCGAGCGCACGTAGCAGAAGGGCAGCGCCAGCGCGTCGGCCACCAGGGCTCCTTGGGCAATGGCGCCTGTGGCCACACCGGCCACGGCCGTGGCCTCGGGGAAATGTTCGAGGATGGCGTGAACTAATTCTATCTTCACAAAGCTGCGCAAGTCGGGATACGACAGTGTCTTGCGGTTGTCGCAATAGAAGGGCGACTTCCACCCCGAGGCCCAGGTAAACGGGTCATTGGGTTGAAGCTTAATGGCTTTCACGTTCAGCAGGCGTTCTGCGAAGGCTTTTTTCTGGTTGTCCATGTGGTTGCTGATTTAACTTGTTATTTTCGGCAAAGTTAGTGCAAAATGGTGACAATAACAAGCAAAACGGCTTAAAATGCTGCGGTGCGCGGCGAGGTTCATGGTATGTGTCATAATTCTTGGTTATTCATGCGCGCCGCGCTCTTCGGTTCTCGCCCGCTTCTCTTCTGCTTCACCGCTTTCTCCACTCGTGTTTCTCGCTTGCCCATCGCCCATGGCGCCCTATCTTCTGGGGTCGGCAAAGGTCACCGCCGCCACGCTGATGGCCTTTGCGCCCGCCTGCTCCAAGGGCCGTGCGCAGGCACAGATTGTGGCGCCGGTAGTTACCGTGTCATCGACGATGAGCACGTGAGAGTTCCTGATTTTGTCGCACTTGCCCGCCACAAACACGCCCTCCACGTTTTCGTTGCGCCCCCAGCGCCCTTTGTCAGTCTGGCTTCCGGCAAAGGTGGTGCGCCTCACGGCGTCGGTGACGACGGGTATGGCACTCACCTCGCTGATGCCACGGGCTATCACCTCGCTCTGGTTGTAGCCTCGCTGCCGCTGCCGTTTGGGGGCGAGCGGCACCGGCACAATGCAGTCTACGCCCTCTAAAAAGCCCCGCTCCACCATCTCTTTTCCGATGATGCGCCCCAAGGCACGTCCGTTCTCCGGCCGGTGGTTGTATTTCAGCTGGTACAGTGGGCGCAGGGCCTGCGACCCCGCCTGGTGATACATCCATGCCGCCGCCCGCTCTATATGTGCTATTCGCCCCCAGAACATCTTCGCCAAATCGTTGTCGTAGGGATGCCGCAGGTGGTCGGTGTGGGGCAGGTGGAGCAGGCACGACATGCAGAGGTCGTGTTCCTCGGGGCCTAAACGCGTATCACAGATGCCGCATTGGCGGGGGGCTATCAGGTCGAGCAGGCGTTGCGGCAGGCTAATCGTCATCGTCTACGTCGGTTATCTCGCCCATCTCGTCGATGCACTTCCTGATGAGTCGCAGTTCAAAACCCCGCCCCATGGCATAGTTGATGAGCTTCATGCTGCGCTCATAGTCGCTCTTGGCCTTTATCGTGGGCCATTTGGCCTTGAGCAGGGGGCGCAGGGCGGTGAGATAGTCTTCATCGTCTACGGCATCGAGCGCCGAGGCCGACACCTGCGGGTCGATGTGCTTGGCCCATAGTGCCTGCTCTATCTTGCGGCGCCCCCAGCGGTCGTACTTCACCTTGTCGTTGACAAACGAGCGGCAGTAGCGGGCGTCGTCGACAAATTGGTGACTTCTCAGATAGTCTAACACCCTCCGGCGCGCTCCTTCATCGAGCCCCCATCGCCGCATCTTCTCATCGAGTTCGCCTGCGCAATGCTCACCCCGCGAACACAGGGCGGCCAAGTTCGACAATGCTTTCTCCTCGGTATATATCATAATCAAATGGATGATTTTACGGTCGATAGTTTCTCGGCCTTGCACATTCGGGTCTTTCCAAACCGGTCTTTGAGCAACAGCACGTGGCTGAAGCCCTGGTGCTCAAGCAGTGCGCGCAGGTCGTCGGCATACAGCGGATTGATTTCAAAATAGAGCATACCGCCGTCGCGAAGCGACCGCCAGGCATACTGCCCGATGGCACGGTAGAACAGCAGCGGGTCGTCGTCGGGCACAAACAGGGCCATGTGGGGCTCGTGGTCGAGCACGTTGGCACTCATGGCCTCGGCCTCCTTGCGGGCAATGTAGGGTGGGTTAGACACGATGATGTCCCATTGGCGGTCGTCGGCAGGGGCGGTCATGATGTCCTGTAGTTCTATGTTTACCTCCGCGCCCAAGTGGCGGGCGTTGTCACGGGCTATGGTGAGCGCGTCGGGCGACACGTCCCATGCCGTGACCTCGGCGCTGAACAGTTCGAGGGCCAGCGTCACGGCTATGCATCCGCTGCCCGTGCCCACGTCGAGCACGCGCAGGGGGCCGGGCGCCCGCAAGACGCAGAACGGCACGTTGTGGTACGACTTGATGGCGCGGCATAGCTCCTCGGTCTCGGGGCGCGGAATGAGCACGCCCGGCGCCACGCCAAACTGTCGTCCGCAGAAGGTGGCCTTGCCTATCACATACTGCACGGGCTCGCCCTGCGCCAGGCGTGCCATCTGGGCTGAGAGCCTTTGCTGCTCATCTGCGGTCAGGGCTTCCACTCCCCCGGTGACGATGGCGGTCAGCGTCAGGCCGAACTCGTCTTCGAGTAGCAGTCGTACCACAGCCTTGGCCTCGCCCTCGTCGTAGAGGGGAGTGAGGCTCTGCCAGAGTTGTATGTAGGTGTTCATGACGGTGCGGTTTACAGTTGGTTTATCCACTGGGCGATGTCCTCGAGCACCTCCGGCGCGATGGTCTCCTCGACCATCGCCGATTTTCCGGGGTCGCCCGTGGGGTTGTGATGGAAGAGATGGCTCAGCCCCGGATAGGTTTTCACCTTGTTTTTCCTATTCTTGGGCAGGTTCTCTTCCAGTGCCGGCACGTTGAGCGTGACTGGCACATTCAGGTCGGTCTCGCCGCCGAGGGCCAGCACCGGGCACTTGGTCTGGCGCACGTAGGGTCGCAGGTCCCAGTCGAGAAAATACCTCATCCATGCCGACGTGTCGCTTGCGGCCAGCAGTTGGCGCACCTCCGCCACGCTGTGAAAGCGGTCGGCGGGCAGCCCCTGCGCCCTGCCTATGGCGTTCATCTGCAGCAACAGCAGGGTGTCGATCTTGCAGGCGGGCCCGGCGAGGCTCACGATGAAGTCGGGCTTTCCCTCGCTGCCGAGCATGTAGGCGATGGCACCACCCTCGCTTTGGCCCAAGATGCCCATGCGTGAGAATGTTTTCATGCCTTTGAGGAAGTCTAAACCGCAGGCCGCGTCATTGGCCAGATCGCGGCTCGTGGCACTCTTGTAGTTGCCCGTCGACTGCCCCGTGCCACGGTCGTCATAGCGCAATGAGGCAATGCCGTGGCGTGCCAGATAGTCGGCAATGACGAGAAATGGCTTGTGGTGAAACACCTCCTCTTCGCGGCTCTGCGGTCCACTGCCCGTCACCATGAGCACCACCGGCACCCGCTGCCCGGCCTTATAGCCCACGGGGAAGGTCAGTGTGCCGGCCAATACGGCCTGTGCCGACGGGTTGGCAAAGGTCACCTCGCGGGTGGTGTAGGGGTAGGGTGCCACGGGTTCTTGCGGGCGGTTGAAGGTCAGGACGCCGCGCTCCATGTTCAGCGGCATGGCGAAGGTCATCTGTCTGAACAGTCCCACGAGTTTGTCACCCTCGCGGCGAGCCGCGTAGCTGATGCCCATCTGCTGCACCGCGACGTTCACCGAGTCGTCGGTGAGCACGTTCACGGTCATCGGGTAATGGTCCACACCTTGTTCCACCACGTCCATAGAGGCTGTCCGGGCCGTGGCATCGAGGTGAAACACCATGGTCAACTTCTGCATACCGGCCTGCAGCGTGCCCTTCCATGTGCCGTCTGTACCTTGTGCGTGGGCATGGAGCGCGGCGGCTAAGGCCATCAGTAAGATTGTCTTTTTCATCGTGATATTCGAGTTCTTGAGTTTGTGTCGTAGGTGTTGCTTGTCGTGGCAAACAAGCCTCTATGGCAAAATTAGGTAAAAAAAACGATTGCGCAAAACATCCTTCGGTATTTATTCCATGCCTCTCCACAGCCTTCTCGCCGCGGCGTCACGCCGCTCTCGACGGGCCTCACGGGCCTGCCGACCCGGTGTGTAGAGCCTTGGGGAGCGACGGTATTGCCCACATGGTCTTATGGTTTTATATAGAACCATCTCATGGTTTTATATAGAATCATCTCATGGTTTTATATAGAACCATCTGATGGTTTAATATAGAATTATCTGATGGTTTTATATGAAATCATGTTATGGTTTTGCCCGCGTCATTGTTCTTGGTGGCTCTTGTGGTTTCTTCAGATGGGCATGTTGGCCTGTCAATCTCATGGTAGGGAATCTTTTTACAGGCAGAGGCGCGGAGGGTAAAAGAGTGCTTTGCGCACGCACGACCACTGCTTGCGGCGGACTAAAGCAGCAAGGAAGCATGACGTTATGAACAAATCCAAGTAATTTCGTCCTGATACAAAAGGCATGATGAAACAAGGCAAACCATGGAGCCACCACGTGCTCAGATGGGGTAAAGAGATGGCCACGCGGGAGGTAAACTTGTTTTTTCCTCTTTTACAACGCCTTTTGAGCAAAAACCACTAACTTTGCGACAAACCGATGACAAGTAGGTGACCAACTTCAAGCAAGATGATGGAAAAAGAGATATTGGCGACACACAAGCAAACAACCGACGAGCTACAACGACAAACCGACGAATGGTTTATGCGGCGCTGCATTCAGCTGGCTCGCAACGGCGAGCATAATGCCAAGCCCAACCCCATGGTGGGCGCGGTAATCGTATCGGCCGACGGCAGGATTATCGGTGAGGGCTACCATGTGCGGTGTGGTCAGGGCCACGCCGAGGTCAATGCCTTTGCCGCCGTGCGCCCCGAAGATGAGAAACTGTTGCGCCAGGCTACCATGTACGTGAGTCTGGAGCCGTGCTCGCACTGGGGCAAGACGCCACCCTGTGCCGACCTCATCATCAGCAAGCGGGTGCGCCGTGTGGTGTGCGGATGCATCGACCCCTTTGCCGAGGTGCGGGGGCGAGGCATACAGCGCATACGCGAGGCAGGCATTGAGGTGACGGTGGGCGTGCTCGAGAAAGAGTGCCTGGAGCTCAACCGTAAGTTCATCACGGTGAATACCGAGGGCCGGCCATATATTATATTGAAGTGGGCCGAGACCAAGAATGGCATGATGGCAGCCTCCACGCCCTTGTCCTCCCGACCGAGTAGAGCGGGCAAGGAAAGAGAGCCTTTGGCTATTTCCACCCCCTTTACCAAGATGCTCGTACACAAGCTTAGGGCCGACAACGACGCTATTGTGGTGGGGCGGGAGACGGTGAACACCGACCATCCGCAACTCAACATCCGGGAGTGGAGTGGCCGCGACCCCGAGCGACTGGTACTCACGCACAGCACGGAGGGGATGCCGCAGTGGTTTAAGTGTTTTTCGAATATCGACACCATGCTCTCTTATCTCAAGGTGAGGCGCAGGCAGAGCCTGATAGTGG
>JAFABV010000057.1 GCA_023425865.1 Bacteroidota bacterium
CAAACATTCGCTACGATGGTTCGTCCAGATTTGCAAAAGGGCACAGATGGGGATTGTTCCCGTCCTTCTCGGGTGGATGGAGAATATCTGAAGAGGCTTTCTGGGAACCTCTTAGGAGTACTTTCGACAACTTTAAAATAAGAGCGTCTTGGGGTCAACTGGGAAATCAAAACATCGGAACCTATCCTTTTGATTCGTTTGTTAACCTTGCCTTGCCTTATGTTTTCAATTCATCTCCTTACAATGGCGCCGCATTGCAGGCTATGGCCAACAACCGCATTTCGTGGGAAAAAACAGAGATGACCAATTTCGGGGTAGATTTCACGTTGTTTAAAAACCTCCAGGTAACATTTGATTATTATATCAAAAACACTTCCGATATCTTGCTGAAACTGGATGTCCCTAAGATTATTGGTTTGACAGCACCTTATCAAAATGCAGGGAAAGTAAGAAACAAAGGCTGGGAATTAGCACTGAATTATGGAGATAAGGTAAACGATTTTTCTTATAACATAGGTTTTAACTTATCCGATGTAAAAAACAAAGTGATTGATTTAAAGGGGATTAACAGTGATGGCTTGGTTGTTAACCACGAAGGCTATTCAATGAATTCCATATACGCTTTAGAGGCTATTGGCTTTTTCACAAGCGAAGATCAGTTAAATAATCATGCAAAACAATATGGAAATTACTCTTTAGGCGACATTATGTACAAAGACCAATTGACTATTGATACGGATGGGGACGGGATTCCTGATGAAGGCGACGGGGTTATTAACGATGATGATAAAGTGATTGTGGGAAATTCTATTCCAAGATTCACTTTTGGGTTATCAACATATTTATCCTGGAAGAATTTTGATTTCAATATGCTGTTGCAAGGTGTCGGCAAAGCCGATGGATATTTATATTCTCAGGCAGTAATGCCTTTCTATCTTGGCGGAACGGCTACCGAAGGGCATAAAGATTACTGGAGTGAGGATAACCCTAATGCAACATATCCCCGGCTTGCTTTTAACGAACCAAATAATGAAAAGCACTCTACTTTCTGGATGAAGAATGCTGCATATTTGCGGGTTAAAAATGTACAGATAGGATATAATATACCCAAGAAGATATTACAGAATTGTGGTATTCAAAGTACAAGAATCTATGTGAGTGGCCAGAACCTCTTCTCGTTCGATAGTTTCTGGGATGGATTTGATGTGGAATCTGCTGTGGGTAGAGGAAACCACTATCCTCAGGTGCGTAGTTTCTCTGTTGGTTTAGATGTTAAATTTTAATTATTAGAAATCATGAAACGCATAACCTATATAAGTTTATTTACACTACTAGTTGTTTTTTCGAGTTCGTGCAGTGGCTACCTCGACAAATATCCGATTGATAAGCCAGCCAGTTCGACTTTTTTAAAGTCGGAAGTAGAATTAGACCTGGCCGTTGTTGGGGCATATCAAAGATTATGGAATGGATACGGCGGATATAGCCTTCCTTTTGAGATCATGCTGGATTGTACCACTGATATCGCGTGGGAACGTGCTGATGCTTCATGGCAAGAATTGGGAAATGGTAAAGTTGATCCGAATAATTGGGTTGTTGGCAATCTGTGGACGAGCATGTACGACGGTATTCAGCGATGCAATTTTATCATTCAAAATGTAAACAGGATAGAGAATATAACTAATCAGACACGGGTCGACCAAAATGTAGCTCAAGCCAGGTTTCTGAGGGCTTATTGGTATCACCATTTAATAGAAATGTTTGGTGATGTGCCGCTAGTCACTACTTTGCTGGATCTCAGCACTTCCTACGTCCCTCGCGATCCGAAAGAAGATATATATGATTTTATTTTAGATGAGTTGGAGGATTGTTCTGACATTCTGCCTGTTAAATATACCGACGCAAAAGATGTTGAAAAAGTAACGAAAGGCACCGCGCTTGCATTGAAATCGACCGTTGCCCTTTATGCCGGCAGGTGGAGTGTTGCTGCTGATGCTGCAAAGCGAGTGATGGAGTTAGGTCAATACGAACTGGAAGATAATTATGGGCACCTCTTCATTAAAAGCAAGCAGGATGTATCCAAAGAAATACTTTTTAAAATTAATTACCTGGCTGGAATAAGAAATCATTCATTCCCAGGCGGTGTCAATACCCGTATGGGAAAAGGCTACAGCTCTAAGGTGCCTAATCAGGCTTTGATTGATTCATACTTGTGCATAGATGGTCTTCCCATTGACCAATCGCCACTATATAATCCTAAGAAACCTTTTGAGAATCGGGACCCACGGATGTACGAAACCTGTGTTGTGCCGGGAATGATATTTGCCGGATATCAATTTGAGTCGCATAAAGATAGTCTTCTCTGTTGGAATTATAATGCTAATCCGCCTACACGGGTAGCTAATCAGGATGCTACGAATCCTTACGCCACTTTTTCGGGTTATTGTTGGAAAAAATACACTGATATGGAAGACCCGAACTATCTGAACCGAAGTAATACTGCTTTTTTATTATTGAGATATGCTGAGGTACTGCTTACGTATGCAGAAGCAAAGATAGAACTGAACCAGATAGATAACTCTGTATATGCGGCCATCAATGAGGTAAGAGAAAGGGTCGGAATGCCCGGAATAGGTACAAACCTTACGCAAGACCAATTAAGGGGCATTGTAAGAACCGAGCGAAAAATAGAATTGGCGCTGGAAGGGAAACGGCTTTATGACATCAGACGTTGGAAAATTGCAGAAGAAGTACTCAAGGGTAATCTGTTGGGACGCGTACAGAAAGGTTTATTGGCCAGCGCCCCGGATATTGATGAAAACGGAAGCCCAAGTTACGACAATGTAACCAACAAAGGCGATATGAGGGTGATAGAGATACGGCTTTTCGACAATAAAAAGAACTACTTGTGGCCGATACCTCAGATAGAGATTAATGTAAATAGAAATCTGAAGCAAAATGCAGGTTATTAAGCCTTAATTTAATCTGTCAGCAAAATGAATAATACAGTAAAAGGATATATACTACTGTTTACTACAGCAATTGTTTTAATCAGTTGTAGTAGTAAAAGGGATGAAGAAATTCCTTCGCCTCCGCCGGATGAGAAAGTTGCCGTTGATTTACTTTGGAATCAGCGGGTGATAAAGA
>JAFABV010000090.1 GCA_023425865.1 Bacteroidota bacterium
CCATAGACGATGTGCCTGAAAACTTCTATCACAATGCGTATCCTCTGCTGAAAGAAGCAAGTATTCCTTTCACTCTTTTTGTGAACGTATCGCTTTTGAATAAGGATGGTTTCATTACAAAGGAGCAACTCGTTGAAATGTCTAAATGTGAACTTTGCACAATAGGCTCTCACGGGGTTAGTCATGGAGAGTTTGCCTTGTTCAGTTGGGAACAGGCCTTACGTGATCTGAAAGATTCCAAATGTGAACTGGAGCAGATGATTGGAAAGCCAGTTGAGTTGTTTGCTTTTCCGTATGGTTCGTATTACGCTTGTGGTTATGCTAACAAGCACCTGGCGGGAGATGTGTATAAATATGCCTTTGGTACTGTGGCTTGTCCTATCACGAAGCCTTCGCTATTGAAGATATACTATTTGCCAAGGATTAATGTCGACATGGAATTCTTGAATTTATTATGATGAAAACAGTAAGTGTCATTATACCGTTTCATAGTCATATTGATTGGTTATATGAAGCCATAGAGAGTGTGCTGGCTCAATCTTATCCTATCCATGAGATCATTCTGGTGAACGACGGTTCGAAGGAGAATATGACTGAGTTTATCGCAAAGTATGGCGATAAGATACAGTATGTATATCAAGAGAATGCAGGTCCTGCTGCTGCTCGAAATAATGGTATTCGTCATGCAACAGGAGACTACATTGCTTTTGAGGATTCCGATGATATTTGGTTGCCCTCAAAATTAGAAAAGCAAGTGGCCTTCATGGAAGAAACGAGTGCAAAGTGGAGTCATGTTGGCTTCTACTATTGGTGGCCAAAAACCGGCAAAAAGATAGCTGTCGATTCTAGTAGAGACTATGGAGATATATTCCTACAAAGGCACATCTCAACAAAAATAGCTACGCCTGCCGTAATGTTGGACAAATCTATTTATAATGAAGGAGAGTTTTATTTTCCAGAAGACGTACGCAATGGCGAAGATGATCGGCTCTATACCAAGCTCTCCAAGTACTATAAGATTGCTCTTGTTCAAGAACCATTGTTAAAGGTTCGTATGAGAGGAACGAATAGCCAGAATCATACTATCGAGCGTTTTCATCTACGGGCACAGAACTACAAAAATTGGAAAACGGAGGGAGAGCAGTTGACCCCAATGATTCATATAATCTACGGATTCTACACATTCTATGCAAGGCTCTTTGGTAAGAAATCAAACAATGTAAAGGACTTTTTTGCTAAATGCTGCTGGACGATACCATACGCGCTGGAACGGGCATATGTGAGGTATCTCTTCAAGTATACGGAGAAAGAGGAGAAGTATATTAAACGATATAACTACCTGCCCTCCCCCTCACATAATACAAATAGCGAGTAATAGAGAAGAGGCCGTGTTTATTTCTGATTGCTTAACCATAAAACAGATGAGAAATGCAGCCTAAGTTCTCTATTGAATATAAATCGGTTCTTGTAACATTTGAAGCAAATAAGCATTGCACAACCCTAAAATCATATCCGTCAATTATTGTAAGAATTTTATCTCATTCTTATTTCTTAAGTAAAAGGATATTTTATTTAGTGAATAAATTTCTATAAAAGAACGATAGATAGTCTTCCATCGGCAAAAAGGGCTGTAAAGAATATTTAATCTATAATATCTCTATTTTTTTTCGGGTCGTTTGTTTTTTAAGAAAAAGTAGGAGGAGTCTTGCTGCAATTAATTGTATGTTAACTCCAATTCTACAATCATATCGGATAATTCAAGATCCATATAATACAAATGTCTCCTCATTTGTGGAAGAGACTATCTCCATTAAATCATCTTGCCGGCAGCAGACTTTTAGCGTTGCTGGATGTATAGTATGATATCAAGTCCAAGTACTTACGGACTTATCTCAACATTCTGCTACAAAATTCAATCGCCGATATTTCGGCCAGATTCTCTTCGATGGACTGATGGTAGTTGCCGTTGCATACAAAAATCGGTTAGGTAAATATCGCATAATCACATAAAGTAAGGTATATGGGTAATAAGAAGAAAATACTGTTCGTGTGCCAGTATTTCTACCCTGAGATATTTCGTGGTAATGATGTCGCCTTTCATTGGGCAGAGGAGGGACATGATGTGCATGTAGTGACCGGCATTCCGAACTATCCGGATGGGGTATTCCATAAAGGGTATGGGATGTTTAAGAACAGAAATCAGGTGGTGAATGGAGTACGAGTGACACGTCTGCCTATCTTTCCTCGTGGCAACAATAAGATTATGCTGATTCTGAATTATTTCAGCTATTTCATAGTGGCTTGGGGATATGTGCTGTTTCTCGCTATCAGCCATAAGTACGATTTTGTGTTTGTGCAGCAGTTATCGCCAGTTATGATGTCAGCTCCTGGTGTTCTTTATAAGAAACTTCGTAAGGTGCCTCTCTATACTTGGGTGCTGGATTTGTGGCCGGAGAGTCTGGCTGCTGCAGGAGGTATCAACAATAGACATATTCTGGGATTCTTTAATCACTTTGTAAAGAGTGAATACAAGTGGAGTGATAAGATACTGACTAGTTCGAAGAGTTTTGATCTGAATATTCTGAAGTATGGGAATTACAAGGATAAGATTGTGTATTATCCTCAATGGTCAGATGGTAATGGTTCGAACATGGATTGCACGAATCTCGCGGATATTTTAAATGAGAAGGGGATTGATGAAGAAATGGTTTTTGATGAAAGAAACTTCAAGGTGATGTTTGCTGGTGCTGTAGGAGAAGCTCACGGAATGGAATGCAATCTACAAGCTGCATTGCTGACAAAAGAGCGCAAAGATATTAAATGGGTGATTGTGGGTGATGGACGCAGGATGTCTTGGGTACAGCAGTTTGTAAAGGAACATGGGCTTGAAGAGACGGTATTGACTTTGGGAAGGTATCCGTCTGAAACTATGCCTCTGTTTTTTAAAAAAGCAGATGTAATGTTGGTTTCGCTTACGGATTCGCCTCTATTCAATTTGTATGCTCCTGCAAAGATCAGTTCGTATATGGCTGCGGGTCGTCCTATCATTGCAAGTCTAAATGGTGAGGGCGCTGAAGTGGTGAAGGATGCTGAATGCGGATGGCATGTGGCACCTGGTGATGCACAATCGCTTGCTAAACTTGTAGTCCGGCTCTCCGAAACCGCCAAGGAGACGTTGGCTCAAAAGGGTGC
>JAFABV010000014.1 GCA_023425865.1 Bacteroidota bacterium
ATATAGGGATTCTCCATGATGATGCGTGCTTATGTCATGGCAAAGTTACCGTTTTTCGTGCAGATAGCGTACTTTACCACCTGTTTTCTTTAGCTCTATGCGGTGGCCGGAGGTGCTTTTCGCACCCCTTCACCGCCTCTGGGGGCCGATGGTTATTGTCAAACTGTGTGATGATTTTATATAGAAACATCCGATGGTTTTATATAGAATTATCCAATGGTTTTATATAGAATTATCCGATGGTTTCATATAGAATCATGCCACGCCTCACCTGTTGCCGCCTGACGATGACGGCCTCGGGGCCTCTTCATAACGCCCTATGACAGTGGGCTGAGCACGGTCGCGTCGCCTCCTGCAGGCCCTGCCTGTGGTAGGATAATCGGTTGCGGGCTTATGTCAAATTATGTTTAATGCAGGGCAAACCCCAAAAAAAGTCGTAACTTTGTCACTAAATCTAATTCTCAACCTGATTATGAAGAAAACACTATTCCTAACAGCGATGCTGTCTGCGGGACTGCATCTGGGTGCCGCAACTCACGATCTGGTGCCCGTCATCACACATCAACCCACGTGGACCGAATGGCACGACCAGCAGGTGAACGAGGTCAACCGATACAGGGTACACACCAACTTCTTCGGCTATGAAAGCGAAGCCCTCGCGCTGGCAGGCGACAAGACCCGCTCGGCCAACTACCTCTCGCTGCACGGCGACTGGAAGTTCAAGTGGGTACGTCATGCCAACGAGCGCCCCACTGATTTCTACAAGGCCGACCTCGACGACTCTGGGTGGAACACGCTGAAGCTGCCCGGCATCTGGGAGGTAAACGGCTATGGCGACCCTACGTATGTGAACGTGGGGCTGGCGTGGCGCTATCAGTACGACAAGAATAATCCGGTGGCCATTCCCGTCAAAGACAACCATGTGGGCTCTTACCGTCGTGTCATCGACATCCCCGCCAATTGGGACGGCAAGCAGGTCATCGCGCATTTCGGCGCGGTGTCGTCTAACATGTATCTTTATGTCAATGGGCAATACGTGGGCTATGCCGAAGACTCCAAGTCGGCCGCCGAATTTGACATTACACCGTATGTGAAGCCCGGAAAAAACCTCATAGCCTTTCAGACTTTCCGCTGGTGCGACGGCTCGCTGCACGAGGACCAGGACTTCTGGCGACTGTCGGGAGTGGCACGCGACAGCTACCTCTACGCCCAGAACGCGCAGGTCCAGGTGAGCAATATACGCATTACCCCCGACCTGCAGAACGATTATCAGGACGGTGAACTGCTCATCAACGTCGATGTGACGGGGCATCCTAAAATAGACTTCCAGCTGCTTAATGCCAACGGACTCGTGGTGGGCAAGACCACCGGCGACTTTCTGCGCATGAGCAATGGTACGGCGCGATTCATGGTGCGCAACGTGAAGACGTGGACAGCTGAGACTCCTTACCTGTATACCCTGGTGGCTACGGTGAAAGACCGTCGTGGCAACGTGGTGCAGGTGATTCCGCAGAGGGTGGGCTTCCGCAAGGTGGAAATCAAGAACGCGCAGCTCCTCGTCAATGGCAAGCCGGTGCTCATCAAGGGCGCCAACCGCCACGAGATGGACCCCGACGGCGGATACTTGGTGACACGCGAGCGCATGATACAAGACATTATGCTCATGAAGCGACTCAATATCAACGCTGTGCGCACCTGCCACTATCCCGATGACCCCATGTGGTACGACCTTTGCGACGAGTACGGACTATATGTCACTGCCGAGGCCAACCAGGAGAGCCATGCTTTCCAGTATGGTGACGACTCGGAAGCCAAGAAGCCTCATTTTGCCAAACAGATTCTTGAGCGCAACCAGCACAACGTGGAGCAACAGTTTAACCATCCTTCGATCATTGTGTGGAGCTTGGGTAACGAGACTGCCGACGGCCCCAACTTTACGGCTGCGTTCCAGTGGATCAAGTCGCAAGACCTGAGCCGACCCATACACTGGGAGCGTGCAGGCAGAGATGGGGCCAACACCGAGATTTACTGCCCCATGTACAGGAGCCCTGAAGAATGTGAGCGGTATGCCAGTGACCCCACGGCCACACGTCCGCTCATTCAGTGTGAGTACAACCATACCATGGGTAACTCGGGCGGTGGACTGAAGGAATATTGGGATTTGGTGCGCAAATATCCCAAGTACCAGGGTGGATACATCTGGGATTTCGTAGACCAGGGCCTGCACCGCAAGCCTGACTTCAAGGCTAACCTCACGGTGGCCGACTACGAGGCCATTGCCCAGCGCTACTCCCCGGGCACGGGCACAATGTCGCCCCTGTACACTTACGGCGGTGATTACAATGACTATGACGCCTCAGACAACAACTTCAACAACAACGGCATCATCGGTCCCGACCGTCAGTACAATCCCCATGCCTACGACGTGGCTTACGAATACCAAAACATCTGGGCCGAGCCCGTTGACGTGGCACAGGGCAAGGTGTCGGTGTACAACGAATATTTCTTCCGCGACCTGAGCAACTACCGCATGCTATGGACACTCACGCGCGACGGTAAGCCGGTGCAGAACGGCAGCGTGGAGACCCTTGACGTGGCTCCGCAGCAGCGCGTCACCGTGCAGCTGCCCTATCAGGTGCCTGCCGACGGCGAGGTTATGCTCAACATGGAGTTCCAGCTCAAAGAGGCCGAGCCGCTCATGACGGCTGGTCAGGTGGTGGCCCACAGGCAGCTGCCCATACGTGAGGTGAAGCCCACGTTGGCTGTGCTTCAGTCTACAGGAGCCAAGGTGAAGGCCAAGGACAACAAGAAGGGCGGCGAGATAACGATTGTCTCGGAGGGCCGTTTCGACATAGCTTTCGACAAGACCACGGGTCTGCTCAAGCGCTATCAGGTGGCTGGCTTCGACCTGCTGCCCGAGGGCAAGACCTTCAAGCCCAACTTCTGGCGCGCGGTGACCGACAACGATATGGGTGCGGCCGTGCAGAAGCGCTATGCCGCATGGCGTAATCCGGAGATGAAGTTGCTGGGCATTCAGCTGGTTAAGGTTGCCAAGGATGTTTATACAGTGAAGGCCAACTACGATATGCCTGGCGTATCGGCTCGCCTGAGCATGCTGTATACCATCGATGGCAATGGCGTAATCGACGTGACCGAGACCCTCGACGCTACCGAAGGCGCCAAGGTGAGCAATATGCTGCGTTTCGGTATGGTGGCCGAGCTGCCGTACGGCATGGACAAGAGCGTGTATTATGGTCGTGGTCCGGTGGAGAATTACGCTGACCGCAAGCTGTCTCAGAATGTGGGCCTCTATACACAGACGGCCGACCAGCAGTATTTCCCCTACATACGTCCGCAGGAGACGGGCACCAAGAGCGACCTGCGCTGGTGGCAGCAGACCGACGCCAATGGCAGGGGACTGGTCATCACGTCTGACAAGCTGTTTAGCGCCAGCGCGCTGCACTACACGATAGACGACCTCGACGACGGCGATGAGAAAGAGCAACGCCATTCTCCCGAGGTGCCTAAGGGCAAGTACACGCAGATGTGTTTCGACCTCGTGCAGTCGGGTGTCGGAGGTGTCAATTCCTGGGGACAGTTGCCGCTCGAAAAGTATAGGGTGACTTACCAGGACATGGTGTTCCGCTTCCGCCTCACGCCTGTGGGTTTTCAAGCGAAGTAATCGTTGAGGAATTAGAATTATAAACGACAGCTTTTTACGGCCGCAGGGTTGCCGCTCTTTTTGGGTGGGGCTCTGCGGCTGTTGGTAATGCCATTTCCCGGAATGCGAAGTGGGCGTTCTGCCTCTCTCGTGACGGGGGGTGGCAGTAGGTTGCGCCGACTGTAGCTGGCGGCCAGACGTCATTGTACGACAGGGGGGAGGATGTGCCGGTAGCGGCGCTTCCTCCCCCCTGTGGATTGATGGTATAGCGTTGAGCGGTTGTTGAGGCTTACCTGATGAACAGCAGTTCGCGGTATTTGGGCAGCGTCCAAAGCTCGTCGCTCACCACAAGCTCAAGTTTGTCGATATGGTAGCGTATCTCGGCCATGAGCGGCTCTACGGTGTCGTGATAGGCAATGGCTTTCTCGCGCTCGCAGCCAATCTTGTTGGCCACCTTGCGGGCATTGACGAGCTTCTCCACGCCCGTCTCGATGGTCTGCGTGCGCTCGGCGATTTCGCGTATGATTTTCTTGTTGCGCGCGGTGAGTGCCGTGGCCTCCTCGCGGTCGAAGATGGTGTACATGTTCTGTACGTTCTTGGCCAGTTGGCTCTGGTAATGGGTGGCCACGGGAATGATGTGGTTCATTGTCAGGTCGCCCATGACGCGCGCCTCAATCTGTATCTTCTTGGTATAGGTCTCCCACTTCACCTCGTTGCGCGCTACCAGCTCGCTCTTGCTCATCACGTTCATGTGTTCAAACAGTTGGATGGTGGTATCGTCGAGGTAGCGGTCGAAGGTCACGGGGCATGAGTTCTCGGTGTCGAGCCCGCGGCGGGCGGCCTCGTCGAGCCACTCCTGTGAGTAACCGTTGCCCTCGAAGATGATGGGCGAGCAGGTCTTGATGTCCTCGCGCAGCAGGTCGAGGATGGCGCTGGTGACATCTTGCCCCTGTTGCGTGAGGCGGTCAACGCGCTCTTTGAGCGAAGCCAGGGCTTCTGCCACTGCCGTGTTGAGCACGATGAGGGCGCAGGCGCAGTTGGCTTCCGACCCTACGGCACGGAACTCAAACCGGTTGCCGGTGAAGGCAAAGGGTGAGGTGCGGTTGCGGTCGGTGTTGTCGATGAGCAGTTCGGGTATCTCGGGGATGTCGAGGGTCATGCCCTGTTTGCCTTTGAGCGATAGCAGGGTGTTATTGTCGCTGGCCTTGATATGTTCGAGAAGTTCGTTAAGCTGCTTGCCCAAGAAGGCCGAAATGACGGCGGGCGGCGCCTCGTTGGCGCCTAAGCGGTGGGCGTTGGTGGCACTCATGATGCTGGCCTTGAGCAGTCCGTTGTGGCGATACACGCCCATGAGGGTCTCCACCACGAAGGTGACGAAGCGCAGGTTCTCCTCGGGCGTCTTGCCGGGAGCGTGCAGCAGCACGCCCGTGTCGGTAGACAGGCTCCAGTTGTTGTGCTTGCCCGAGCCATTGACACCTTTGAACGGCTTCTCGTGCAGCAGCACCTGGAAGCCATGTTTGCGGGCTACCTTTTTCATTAGACTCATCAGCAGCATGTTGTGGTCGACGGCAAGGTTGCACTCCTCAAAGATTGGCGCCAGCTCAAACTGGCCGGGCGCCACCTCGTTGTGGCGGGTCTTGCAGGGAATGCCCAGCTCCAAGGCCTGTACCTCCAAGTCTTTCATGAATGCCTGCACGCGTTCGGGGATGGTGCCGAAGTAGTGGTCGTCCATCTGTTGGTTCTTGGCCGAGTCGTGCCCCATGAGGGTGCGGCCGGTAAGCAGCAGGTCGGGACGGGCGGAGCACAGGCTGTCGTCTACGAGGAAATACTCTTGTTCCCAGCCTAAGTTGGTTTGCACCTTGCTCACCTGCGGGTCAAAGAGACGCGCTACATCAGTGGCCGCTGTGTTGAGAGCGTGGAGTGAGCGCAGCAGCGGGGCCTTGTAGTCGAGGGCCTCGCCCGTGTAAGAGATAAAGATGGTGGGGATGCAAAGGGTGTCGTCGATGATGAAGACAGGTGAGGTAGGGTCCCAAGCCGAATAGCCGCGGGCCTCAAATGTGTTGCGGATGCCGCCTGAGGGGAAGCTGGAGGCGTCGGGTTCTTGCTGCACGAGAAGCTTGCCGGAGAACTCTTCGAGCATGCCGCCTTTGCCGTCGTGCTCCACAAAGGCGTCGTGCTTCTCGGCGGTTCCGTCTGTCAGAGGCTGAAACCAGTGGGTGTAATGCGTCACCCCGCTCTCTTCGGCCCATTGGCGCATACCCTTGGCGACGGCGTCGGCAATACCTCGGTCGAGGTGCGCGCCGTTGTCAATCACGTCAATGAGTTTCTCGTAGACGTCAGTCGGGAGATACTTGTACATCTTAGGACGGTTAAATACCTTCCGGGCAAAGTATTCAGAAGGACGCTCCAATGGAGTCATTACCTCCAATGGACGTTTGCGGAAGGCCTCTGCCACCACATCAAATCTTAAATTGGCCATTGCTATTTCTTTATTGTTTGCACTGCAAAATTAAGCTAATCTGTGCAGAATGCAAAACAAATGGCAGCCTTTTTGCGATATTGCTTTCACATTGTGCGGGCGTGCCGTAGGGGCTGATGGCTCCTCTGTGCCTATTCTCAGGCCTTGTGCCCAATGGTGGCAGGCCGTGAGGTTGGTTAAGGAGACAATATATAAGAGGTGTATTCATCTGCCGCACGATAATATCTACCGGATACAACCCGCAAAATAATAGCGAGGCGCGGTTTCACAACCACGCCTCGCAGCAAACTTAACAACCAATAAAGAAATAGATTGCTAATGATATCGGGTTACCTAATGAATAGTAGTTCGCGATATTTAGGTAAAGTCCAGAGTTCATCGCTGACAATAAGCTCCAGTTTGTCAATCTGATATCTGATTTCTAACATTTTCGGTTCGATGGTGTCGTGGTAGGCGATAGCCTTCTCACGCTCGCATTCAATCTTGTTGGCCACCTTGCGCGCATTCACCAGTTCCTCTACACCCGTTTCGATAGCCTGTGTGCGTTCGGCAATCTCGCGGATAAGTTTCTTGTTGCGTGCGGTGAGAGAAGCGGCTTCATTCTCGTCGAAGATCTCGTACATGTTCTGCACATTCTTGGCCAACTGGCTCTGATAGTGAGTGGCCACGGGGATGATGTGGTTCATGGCGAGGTCACCCATCACACGCGCCTCAATCTGTATGCGTTTGGTAAAGGTCTCCCATTTCACCTCATTGCGGGCCTCGAGCTCATTCTTCTGCATGACATTGGTAGAAGAGAACATGTCGATGGTCTCCTGGTCGAGATAGCGGTCGAAGATGATGGGGCACGACTTCTCAGTGTCGAGTCCGCGGCGGGCGGCTTCTTCCACCCATTCGTCAGAGTATCCGTTGCCATCGAAGTGGATGGGCGCGCAGGTCTTGATGTCTTCTCTCACCACGTCGAGGATGGCGCTGAACTTATCCTCGCCTTTAGCGATGAGGGCGTCTACGCGCTGTTTGAAGATGGTCAGGGCCTCGGCCACGGCAGCGTTGAGGGTGATCATGGCGCTGGCGCAGTTGGCTTCCGAGCCTACCGCACGGAACTCAAAACGGTTACCGGTGAAGGCGAAGGGAGAGGTACGGTTGCGGTCGGTGTTGTCGATCATAATCTCCGGTATTTCGGGGATGTCGAGCTTCACGCCCTGCTTGCCCTTGAGGCTGAGGATAGCTTCCTTGTCTGAACTCTCGATATGCTCGAGAAGATCACTGAGTTGCTTGCCTAAGAAGCTGGAGATGATGGCGGGAGGTGCCTCGTTGGCGCCCAGGCGGTGGGCGTTGGTGGCACTCATGATGCTGGCCTTGAGCAGACCGTTGTGGCGGTACACGGCCATCAGGGTCTCTACGATGAAGGTCACGAAACGAAGGTTGTCCTCGGGAGTCTTGCCGGGTCCATGAAGCAGCACGCCCGTGTCGGTAGACAGGCTCCAGTTGTTGTGCTTACCCGAACCGTTGATGCCGGCAAAGGGTTTCTCATGGAGCAGCACCTGGAATCCGTGGCGGCGGGCCACCTTCTTCATCAGGCTCATCAACAGCATGTTGTGGTCTACGGCCAGATTGGTCTCCTCGAAGATTGGCGCGAGCTCAAACTGGTTGGGGGCCACCTCGTTGTGGCGTGTCTTGCAGGGAATACCCAGTTCCAGTGCCTGCAGTTCGAGGTCTTTCATGAAAGCCTGCACACGTTCGGGGATGGTGCCAAAGTAGTGGTCGTCCATCTGCTGGTTCTTGGCCGAGTCGTGTCCCATGAGGGTGCGGCCTGTGAGCACGAGGTCGGGACGAGAGGCATAGAGGTCTTCGTCAACGAGGAAGTACTCTTGTTCCCAACCCAGGTTAGACACAACTTTTTTCACATCACTATAGAAATAGTGGCAAACATCGGTCGCGGCTACGTTCACGGCGTGCAGGGCGCGCAGCAAGGGAGCTTTGTAGTCGAGAGATTCTCCGGTGTAGGAAATAAATATGGTGGGGATACAGAGGGTGTCGTCCATGATGAACACGGGTGAGGTTGGGTCCCATGCCGAATAACCGCGAGCCTCAAAGGTATTACGGATACCGCCAGATGGGAAGCTCGATGCGTCGGGCTCCTGCTGCATGAGCAGCTTGCCGCTGAAGTCTTCGATCATGCCGCCCTTGCCGTCGTGCTCGATGAAGGCGTCGTGCTTCTCGGCCGTTCCCTCTGTGAGGGGCTGGAACCAGTGGGTGTAGTGGGTCACGCCGTTCTCGTCGGCCCACTGTTTCATGCCTTTAGCCACGGCATCAGCGATGGTGCGGTCAAGACGACAGCCGTTGTCAATCACATCAATGAGCTGGTCGTATACCTGTGCCGGCAGGTACTTGTACATTTTCTGACGGTTGAACACTTTCTTACCGAAAATTTCTGAAGGACGCTCCACCGGCGCTATTACTTCCTGTGGTCGTTTTTTAGATGCCGATTCAACAGCATCGAATCTTAAGTTTGCCATACGTCTATTAGTTGTTTATACGAAACTTTTTATTTATATGTTGTTTATGTTCTGTTTCAGCCGGCACTGCCGTCAGCAGTGCCGGGTAGTCATTTCGGTAGAGAGACTCAAGGCTTCAGCGTGAAACCGAAGAGCAACCAGGCTTTCTCGCTGCTGGGATTGGTGGCGATGCCTGCAAACACCGGTATGGAGAAGGAGTCGGTGACACGGATGTCTTTGGTGGCCTTCACTGATACGTTGGTCACGGCAAAGCCGTTGGCCTCGGCGTATAACGAGGTGGCGTAGGGCACGGCACCCACCGTTGCCGTCCACTGGCAGCCGGCCAGCGCGAAGGGCACTGCGGCCTCGACGTATGAGGAGTAGGCTCGGTCGCCACTGGTGTTCACGCCGTCGTTTCCGGCGAAGTTGGTGTACCAGTTGAGTGCCAGCGGTCCGAAGTCATAACCAACGTTGGCCTCGAATACATGACTTGTGGAATGGGCGGCATAGTCAAAGTACCTCTCGTTGGGTGTGTTGAACCAGTAGTCGGTCACCCCGATGTGGAATCCACCTTTCTGCCACGCTACCGTAAGGTCGAACTCCTTGGTGTCGTTGGGGTCAGAGAGACCTACCGATCCCCATGCGGTGAGTGACAGTCCTTTGTAGGCAATGCCGAGTGTAGGCTGAAGGCTCACATCGCCGAGATCCTGTCCACGCCAGATGTATTGGTTGACAACATCCGCGGCGATGGTTCCTTCTACTTTGTCCTGAGCAGTGGCTGGCATGGCGGTCGCTACGATAGCCATCAGCACTAATCCTTTTACCTTTTCCATAAGTACCTGTATTTTGTTGATGTGTTATTGAGAGGCTGCGGACGTTCCGCAGCACAGGGTATCCTTATGGCAAACGGTGTGTGGCCTTATCCTGCCACCCACTTTTCCATGCGGTGCATGGCCTCCTCCACATCAGCGCGGTCACCAAACGAGGTGAGTCGGAAATAGCCTTCTCCGCTCGGGCCGAAGCCCACGCCTGGCGTACACACCACGCCGCAGCCATAGAGCAGTTGCTCGAAGAATCTCCAGCTGTCGGTGCCCTCGGGTGTCTTCACCCAGAGATAGGGGGCGTTCTCGCCGCCGTAGACGTTGTAGCCCAGTTTGAGAAGCGTCTGTCGCATGATGCGCGCATTCTCCATATAGTAGGCAATGGTCTGTTTCACCTGCTGCTTGCCCTCTGGGGTGTAGATGGCCTCGGCAGCGCGCTGGCTAATGTAGCTGGTACCGTTGAACTTGGTACTCTGTCTGCGATCCCAGATGGGGTTGAGATCAATGCGCTGTGTGCCGTCGAGCGTGGCGGCCGTGAGCTCCTTGGGAATGACCGTGTAGCCGCATCTTACGCCGGTAAAGCCGGCAGTCTTACTGTAGCTGTGGAACTCAATGGCACACTTGCGGGCTCCTTTGATCTCATAGATCGAGTGTGGGATCGTGTCATCCTGAATGTATGCTTCATAAGCGGCGTCGTAGAAGATGATGGAGTCGTTCTTCAGCGCGTAGTCCACCCATTTGCGCAACTCTTCCTTGGTGAGCACCGTGCCCGTGGGGTTGTTGGGGTAACACAGGTAGATCATGTCTACGCGTCGGTCGGGCAGGGCGGGAATAAAGTTGTTCTCGGCCGTGCAAGGGAAGTAGGTCACGTCGCTCCAGCTGCCCTGCTCGAAGAGTCCGGCCCTACCAATCATCGCATTGGAGTCGACATACACCGGGTACACAGGGTCGGTCACACCGATGTTATTGTCCCAGCGCAGTATCTCCTGAATATTGCTGGTGTCGCTCTTGGCGCCGTCGTTGATGAATATCTCGTTGGCCTCAAGCTGTATGCCGCGGGGTGCGAAGTCGTTCTTCAGAATGGCCTCACGCAGGAAGTCGTATCCGCGCTCGGGGCCATACCCCCTGAACGAGGCCTTGACGGCCATTTCGTCCACAGCTTTGTGCATAGCGTCGATGACAGCCTCACACAGTGGCTGGGTCACATCGCCTATGCCGAGGCTTACCACCCTTGTCTTGGGGTGTGATACCTTGAAGGCATTTACTCTTTTGGCCACATCGGCAAACAGATAGTTGCCGGGGAGTTTGAGATAGTGTTCGTTTACTAATGCCATGTTATGTTGATTTTCTTTATATTGTGATAAGTTTGCTTTGTTGATGTCCATCGTTGTCGATGTGTCTGTTATGGCAGCGGAACCTCCCCCTCACAGATGAAAGCTGCCGGTCCGGTCATGTAGACGTGATTGTCGTCTTCCGCCCAGTCGATGTGCAGCGTGCCGCCATCCATGACGATATCCGCCTGCCGTCCGGTCAGTCCCAGGCTCGATGCTGCCACGGCGGTGGCGCAGGCACCTGTGCCGCAGGCCATGGTGATGCCGCTGCCTCGTTCCCATACACGGGTGCGGATGGTGCCGTCGGCATTCACCTGCGCGAACTCGATGTTGCAGCGTTCGGGAAACGCCCCGTCAAATTCGAGTGCAGAACCATAGGCGCTGATGTCGAGGCCTTCGATGCTATCGACGAAGATGACGTAATGAGGGTTGCCCATACTCACAAACAGCGCCTTGGTGCTGCCTGGCACGTGGAGTGCCGGAGCCGTGCCCGTGTACTGGGTGGGTACGTCAAACATGGGTTCCAGCATATCTACGGTGACCGATGCCACGGTATTGCTCAGCGGATCGATGTGCAGTGCCAGGGTCTTTACGCCCGACTTTGTCTCCAGTCGTATTTCTGTCTTCGGGCATATCCCCCTGTCGTACAGGTATTTTCCGATGCAGCGGCTGGCATTTCCACACATCATGGCCTCCGAGCCGTCGGCATTGAAGATGCGCATGCTGTAATCGGCCTTGCTGTCATCCGAGGGTGTTCCGATAAGCACCAGTCCGTCACTTCCGATGCCGGTATGGCGGCTGCTCCACGCCTTGGCGGCAGCCTCAGGGTCGGGCACACTATATAATAAGGTGTCGACATAAATGTAGTCGTTGCCTGCCCCGTGCATCTTAGTGAAGTGAACACTGTTTATCATATTGCTTATCTTTTATCCTTAATGATTACTTTTTGTTTTGATTGTGTTGCAAAGTTAAGGCAAAATGCAACTTTTTTGCTTATATATATGGAAAAATAATCAACTATTTTGGCGTATATGCCAATCTGTAAGCATTCGGCATGCGTTTGCTTACTATATGCAACGATATCGTGGGGTTATGCTTATATATTGTAACAACGACTTATTTTATTGTTCCAAATAGTCGTTGTTTGGTATTATATCATAACATAATGTATTAATTTTGCACTTGTTGATTACCAAATAGACATCAAAACGTTTGTTTTATTTAATAATAGGTAGTTATGAAGAAAATCGAAGCAATCATTCGCAAGACGAAGTTTGATGATGTGAAGGAAGCGTTGCTTGCTGCCGACATCGAGTGGTTCTCCTACTATGATGTGCGTGGCGAGGGCAAGATGCGTCAGGCCCGTATCTACCGTGGTGTGATGTACGATACCAGTAGCATCGAGCGCGTGCTCTTGAACATTGTTGTACGTGACAAGAATGTGGAGAAAACGATTTCTGCCGTCGAGAAGGCGGCGCGTACGGGAGAGGTTGGCGACGGCCGCATCTTTGTAATCCCTGTAGAGAATACGGTTCGTATCAGGACCGGTGAGCGTGGAGACATCGCGCTGTATAATGCCGAGCAAGAAGAGTAAGGCTTTCAGGACAACGTTAAAAGATTGTTTGAAAGGGATAGGAATTAACAGAGAGGTATCAACCATTTTAATGACACGATTATGACAACACAAGAATTAGGAATCTCCATTGATACTGTTTGGATGCTGTTGGCAGCCATGTTGGTTTTCTTCATGCAGCCGGGTTTTGCCCTGTGCGAGGCAGGTTTCACCCGTAGTAAGAATACAGCGAATATACTCTTCAAGAACTTTGTCGACTTTATGATAGGCTCCGTGCTCTTCTGGTTTGTCGGGTTTGGATTTATGTTTGGCTCAGATGGCCAGGGCTTTATTGGCATGCCCAACTTTGGTGACCTGAGTTTCTACAAGAACGCAGCAGGTCTCCCCGTTGAGGGTTTCCTTATCTTCGAGACCGTGTTCTGTGCCACGAGTGCCACCATCGTCAGCGGTGCCATGGCCGAGCGTACCAAATTTTCAATGTATTGCGTCTATAGCTTCTTCATCTCCCTCATCATTTATCCGGTCGAGGGCCACTGGACCTGGGGCGGCGGCTGGCTGAGCAACGCCGATCCTGCCGGGTTCATGATGTCTACCTTCGGCGTGCCGTTCCACGACTTTGCCGGTTCTGCCATCGTACACAGTGTGGGCGGCGTGCTGGCTCTCATTGGTGCCATCGTGCTTGGTCCCCGTCTGGGCAAGTATCGCAGCGACGGTCGCAGCAACGCCATCCCTGGTCACAGCCTGACCATCGCCTCCCTGGGTGTGTTCATCCTCTGGTTTGGCTGGTTCGGTTTCAACCCCGGTTCTCAGCTTGCTGCCAGCGGTGAGGTGAACCGCGTAGCCATCTCGCACGTGTTCCTCACCACCAATCTGGCCGCTGTGGCTGGTGGTCTGGCCACGATGTTCACCACTTGGATCAAGTATGGCAAACCCTCGTTCTCGCTCACCCTCAACGGCATCCTTGCCGGTCTGGTGGGTATCACCGCCGGTTGTGACCTTGTGTCGCCTGCAGGCGCTTTGGCTATCGGTGCCATCTGCGGCGTTCTCCTGCCCTTCGGCATTGAGTTTATCGACCAGAAGCTGCACATCGACGACCCCGTGGGTGCCAGCAGCGTACATGGTATCTGCGGTATCGCAGGCACGCTCCTCACCGGTCTCTTCTCGGTAAGCACCGGCGCACTCTACGGTCATGGCTTCGGCGCTTTTGGGGCCCAGGTGCTGGGTATCCTCTGCATCGACGGTTGGGCTGTGCTGTGCGGTGTCATCCTCTTCGTAGGCATCAAGAAGACCGTCGGTCTGCGTGTCGACAAGCGCATCGAGGAAGAAGGTCTCGATATCTACGAGCACGGAGAGAGCTGCTACAACTGATCCCCGCCATCGGCGACCCATATCTCAAAAGGCAGGCGGGCTGCTACAGCACCCGTCTGCATTTTGCCCCCTCGGGGGAAGCCCAATGATCAATACAAGCATCAAGAGACATATCAATCTTTAGCAAACAACATAGCAACATTAACAACCATGTGTGGAATAGTAGGAATTTTCAACATCCAGGACCAGCGTCCTGAACTGCGACAGCAGGCCTTGGCCATGAGTCGGCGCATCCGTCATCGCGGACCCGACTGGAGCGGTATCTATTGTGGCGGCTCTGCCATTCTCTGCCACGAGCGTCTGAGCATCGTCGATCCCGAGTCGGGCCGACAGCCCCTGTTCTCACCCGACCGACAGCAAGTGCTGGCTGTCAATGGTGAGATTTACAACCATCAGGATATCCGTACACAATTCAAGGACTACGCCTTCCAGACCGAGTCGGACTGCGAGGTGATCCTTACCTTATATCGTCAGTGGAAAGCCGAGGGAGCTTCTGCTGACGCTATTTCGTCTTTGATAGAACGACTGAGCGGCATCTTTGCCTTCGCCCTTTACGACGACACCGACGGCAGTTTCCTCATCGCCCGCGACCCCATCGGTGTCATCCCTCTCTATATCGGCTACGATGCCGACGGCAAGGTGCTGGTAGCCTCCGAGCTCAAGGCCCTGGAAGGCTGCTGCGACCGCTACGAGCCTTTCCTTCCCGGTCATTACTACTGGAGCAAGGCCCCCGGCGTGAAGCCCTACTACCACCGCGGCTGGCAAGACAGCGTGCCCGACGGACATGCCAGCGGAACCTACGAGCAGGCCGTGAAAGATGTGAGAGAGTCGCTCATGGCCGCCGTGCGCCGCCAGTTGATGAGCGACGTGCCCTATGGCGTGCTGCTCAGTGGAGGCCTCGACTCGTCGGTCATCTCAGCCATTGCCGAGGTGTATGCCGAGAACCGTATCGAGAACGGTGGCGAGACGCGTGCCTGGTGGCCCCGTCTGCACAGCTTTGCCGTGGGCCTCAAGGGTGCCCCCGACCTGGCCAAGGCCCGTCTGGTGGCCGACCACATCGGTACCGTGCACCACGAAATCAACTATACCATCCAGGAGGGCCTCGATGCCATCCGCGACGTCATCTATTTCATCGAGACCTACGACGTCACCACCGTGCGTGCCTCTACGCCGATGTACCTCCTGGCCCGCGTCATCAAGTCGATGGGCATCAAGATGGTGCTCTCGGGCGAGGGTGCCGACGAGATTTTCGGAGGCTACCTCTACTTCCACAAGGCCCCTTCGGCCGAGGAGTTTCACCGCGAGACCGTGCGCAAAATCTCCAAACTCTACCTCTACGACTGCCTGCGTGCCAACAAGAGCCTGTCGGCCTGGGGCGTAGAGGGCCGCGTGCCGTTCCTCGACAAGGAGTTCATGGAGGTGGCCATGAACCTCGACCCGGCCTGGAAGATGTGCCCGGGTCAGGCCGTGGAGAAACGCATCGTGCGCGAGGCCTTCAGCGACATGCTGCCCGAGGAGGTGGCCTGGCGACAGAAGGAGCAGTTCTCTGACGGTGTGGGCTACTCGTGGATCGACATGCTCAAGCAGGTCACGGCAGCGGCCGTGACCGACGAGCAGATGGCCCACGCCGCCGAGCGGTTCCCCATCAACCCCCCGCAGAACAAGGAGGAGTATTACTACCGCTCCATCTTTGCCGAGCATTTCCCCAGCGACAGCGCCGCCCGCAGCGTGCCCAGCGTGCCCAGCGTGGCCTGTTCCACCGCCGAGGCCCTGGCCTGGGACAGCTCATTCAAGAACCTTAACGACCCCAGCGGACGCGCCGTGGCAGGTATTCATCAACAAGCATACAACCAATAGGAAATCAAAAGATATGAACACAGGATTGTACAACAGTGCCTACGAGCATGATGCGTGCGGTGTAGGTATGGTAGTCAACATTCACGGCAACAAGAGCCACGAGCTGGTTGACAACGCCTTGAAGGTACTCGAGAACATGCGCCACCGTGGTGCCGAGGGTGCCGACAACAAGACGGGCGACGGAGCAGGTATCATGCTCCAGATACCCCATGAGTTTATTCTCTTGCAGGGCATCCCCGTGCCCGAGAAGGGCAAATACGGCACAGGACTCATCTTCCTGCCCAAAGAGGAGAAGCGCCAGCAGGAAATACTCTCGATCATGATCGAGGAGATCGAGCGCGAGGGCCTCCAGCTCATGCACCTGCGCACCGTACCCACCAACCCCGACTGTCTCGGCGAGGCCGCGCTGGGCACCGAGCCCGCTATCAAGCAGGCCTTCATCACCGGCGTGACCGACGACAAGGTGCCCGTCTTCGAGCGTGTGCTCTACCTCATCCGCAAGAGAATCGAGCGCCGCGTTCACGACAAAGACTTCTATATCTGCTCGCTCTCGAGCAAGAGCATCGTCTACAAGGGCATGCTCACCAGCCTGCAGGTGCGCCAGTATTTCCCCGACCTCACCAACACCTATTTCACCAGCGGCCTGGCCTTGGTGCACAGCCGCTTCTCCACCAACACCTTCCCCACGTGGAGTCTGGCACAGCCTTTCCGCCTGCTGGCCCACAATGGAGAGATCAACACCATCCGTGGCAACCGCGGGTGGATGCAGGCCCGCGAGAGCGTGCTGTCGAGCGAGGCCTTGGGCGACGTGCAGGACATTTCGCCCATCGTGCAGCCCAATATGAGCGACTCGGCTTCGTTAGACAACGTCTTCGAGTTCTTTGTCATGAGCGGACTGTCGCTGCCTCATGCCATGGCGGTGATGGTGCCCGAGAGTTTCAACGACAAGAACCCCATTTCCGAAGACCTCAAGGCCTTCTACGAGTACCACTCCATCCTGATGGAGCCTTGGGACGGTCCGGCTGCCCTGCTCTTCAGCGACGGCCGCTATGCCGGTGGCATGCTCGACCGCAACGGTCTGCGCCCCGCCCGCTATACCATCACCAAGAACGACATGATGGTGGTGGCCTCAGAGGTGGGCGTCATGGACTTCGACCCCTCGGAGATAGCTGAGAAGGGCCGCCTGCAGCCGGGCAAGATCCTGCTCATCGACACCCAGGAAGGCCGTATCTACTACGACGGCGAAATCAAGGAACGCCTGGCCACCGAGCATCCCTACCGCCAGTGGCTCAACACCAACCGCATACAGTTAGAGAAGGTACACAGCGGCCGAAAGGTGGAGAACAGCGTGCCCGACCTCACCCGCAAGGAGGTGGAGTTTGGCTTTGAGCAAGAAGACATCGACTCTACCATCATCCCCATGGCCACCAACGGCCAGGAGCCCACGGCCTCCATGGGCAACGACACGCCGCTGGCCGTGCTCAGCGACCGTCCGCAAATCTTCTTCAACTATTTCCGCCAGCAGTTCGCGCAGGTCACCAACCCCGCCATCGACTCCATCCGCGAGAACCTCGTCATGAGCCTCTCAGAGTATATCGGAAGGGTGGGCACCGGCATCCTCAACCCCGACGAGACCAACTGCAAGATGGTGCGCTTGCCGCATCCCATCCTCACCAACACGCAGCTCGACATCCTGTGCAACATCCGCTATAAGGGTTTCAACACCCGCAAGCTCAAGCTCAGCTTCACCCCTGCCGACGAACAGCCGGGCGAAGCCCTGCGCTCGGCCCTCGACAGCCTCTGCCAGGAGGTGGCCCGCAGCGTGGACGAAGGTTACAACTACATCATACTCTCAGACCGCGACCTCGCCCCCGCCGACGTGCCCATCCCCTCGCTGCTGGCTGTGAGTGCCGTACACCATTACCTCATCAGCGTGGGCAAGCGCGTGCAGACCGCCCTCATCGTCGAGAGTGGCGAGATACGCGAGGTGATGCACGCCGCCCTGCTGCTGGGCTACGGCGCCTCTGCCCTCTGCCCCTACCTCACCTATGCCGTTCTCGACGACCTGGTGAAGCGCCACAAGATACAGGAAGACTATGCCACGGCTGAGGCCAACTACATCAAGGCCGTGAAGAAAGGCCTCTATAAGATCATGGCCAAGATGGGCATCTCTACCATCCGCTCTTACCGCGGGGCCAAGATCTTCGAGTCTATCGGCCTCTCGGAGTCGCTGCTCAAGACCTATTTCGGCACCGACATCAGCACCATCGGAGGCATCGGCCTCGACAAGATTGCCGCCGACGCCGTCTCTCGCAAGACCGCCGTAGCCAAGGCCGACCCCGACATGCTCGAGAACACCGGACTGTTTCATTGGCGCAAGGACGGCATCCAGCATGCCTGGAACCCCGAGACCATCGCCACGCTGCAGCTCGCCACGCGCAACGGCAGCTACGAGCAGTTCAAGCGCTACACCCAGATGGCCGACGACAAGGAGCAGCCCATCTTCATCCGCGACTTCTTCGGGTTCAAGAAGAACCCCATCAGCATCGACAAGGTGGAGCCCGTGGAGGAGATTGTCAAGCACTTTGTCACCGGCGCCATGTCGTTCGGCGCACTGAGCAAGGAGGCCCACGAGGCCATGGCCCTGGCCATGAACAAGCTCGGCGCACGCTCCAACACCGGTGAGGGTGGCGAGGGCGACGACCGTTTCTATGGCTCGCACGACGGCATATCGCTCAACAGCAAGACCAAGCAGGTGGCCTCTGGCCGCTTTGGTGTCACCACCGACTATCTGGTCAACGCCGAAGAGATACAAATCAAGGTGGCGCAGGGAGCCAAGCCCGGTGAGGGCGGACAGCTGCCCGGCTTCAAGGTCAACGAGGTGATTGCCCGTACGCGTCACTCCATTCCCGGCATTTCGCTCATTTCGCCTCCCCCCCACCACGACATCTACAGCATCGAAGACCTGGCACAGCTCATCTTCGACCTCAAGAACGTCAACCCCACGGCCGCCATCAGCGTGAAGCTCGTGGCCGAGAGTGGCGTAGGAACCATTGCCGCCGGTGTGGCCAAGGCCAAGGCCGACCTCATCATCATATCGGGCGCCGAGGGCGGCACGGGTGCCAGTCCGGCATCAAGCATGCGCTTCGCGGGTATCTCACCCGAGATAGGACTGGCCGAGACCCAGCAGACCCTTGTGAAAAACGGACTGCGCGGACAGGTGCGCCTGCAGGTTGACGGACAGGTGAAGACCGGGCGCGACATCATACTCATGGCCCTGCTGGGCGCCGAGGAGTTCTCGTTCGGTACGTCGGCCCTCATCGTGCTGGGCTGCGTCATGATGCGCAAGTGCAACCTCAACACCTGTCCCATGGGTGTGGCCACGCAAGACCCTAACCTGCGCGCGCATTTCAAGGGCCATTACAGCTATCTGGTCAACTTCTTTACCTTCCTGGCGCAGGAAGTGCGTGAGTATCTGGCCGAGATGGGATTCACCTCGCTGGCCGACATCGTGGGGCGCACCGACCTCATCGAGCAGCTGCCCGACAAGCCCGGAAGCGTTACCGCCACAGAGCGGGGCCTCGACTTCAGCAGGCTGCTCCACCGCGAAGACACCAACGGTGCCATCCGCCACATGGGCGACCTGAAGCTCGACCTGAGCGACGTGCTCGACCAGCGCATCCTCAAGGCGGCCAAAGACACCATCATGCATGGGGGAGAGCTCGACCTCGACTTTGCCATACGCAATACCGACCGTGCCGCAGGCACCATGCTCAGCGGATTTATCACCAAGCAGGTGTCGTTGGCCAAGCAGCGTGGCGAGGAGTATACGCTGCCCTCACTCAACATCAAGTTCAAGGGCTCGGCAGGGCAGAGCTTTGGCGCGTTCCTTGTGAGTGGTGTCGACTTCAAGCTCGAGGGCGAGACCAACGACTACTTCGCCAAGGGGCTCTCAGGCGGCCGCATCTCCATCCTGCCGCCCATCCGCTCTAACTTCGCCGCCGAGGATAACATGATAGCCGGTAACACCGGTCTCTATGGCGCCACCTCGGGCGAGCTCTACATCAACGGTAAAGTGGGCGAACGCTTTGGTGTGCGCAACTCGGGAGCCATTGCCGTCATCGAGGGTGCCGGCGACCACTGCTGTGAGTACATGACCGGCGGTCGGGTGGTGGTGCTCGGCGAGACGGGCCGCAACTTCGCGGCCGGTATGAGTGGCGGCGTAGCCTACGTGTGGGACAAGAACCACAACTTCGACTACTTCTGCAACATGGATATGGTAGAGATCAATCTCGTGGAGGAGAGCACCTACCGCAAGGAGCTGCACGAACTCATACGCCAGCACTGGCTCTACACCGGCTCGAAGCTGGCACGCACCATGCTCGACGACTGGAACCGCTACGTGGAAGACTTTATCCAGGTGGTGCCCATCGAATACAAGCGCGTGCTGCAGGAAGAGCAGGTGAAGAAACTGCAACAGAAGATTCTGGAGATGCAGCGCGACTATTGAGCACGTAGCCCCAAAGCCTTTCCGACGTGGCCTAAGGGCCTTTGGGCTGCTGTGGCAATGGCGTGGGGGGAACAATGGTTCGGGTACGACCACCGGATGATTTAATATAAAACCATCGGATGATTTAATATAAAACCATAGGATGATTTAATATAAAACCATCGGATGATTTAATATAAAACCATCGGATACTTTTATATAGAACCATCTTATGATTCAATACAGAACCATTCGCCCCTCTCCACGCTTTCGGGTCGCGACAGAGTCGTCAAGACCGCGTCAGAGCAGCCTGCACAGCGCCGGAAAGGCATCAGCAAGCAAAAATAAAAAGTAATTAACACAGTAAAGAAAACAACATTATGGGAAATCCAAGAGCATTTCTGAATACCCCGCGAAAGGAAGCTGGATACAGACCAATCAATGATAGAATCCACGACTTTGGTGAAGTGGAGCAGACCCTCAATAGCAACGACCGGCGTACGCAGGCTGCCCGCTGCATGGACTGTGGCGTGCCCTTCTGCCACTGGGCCTGCCCGCTGGGCAATAAACCGCCCGAATGGAACGACGCCCTCTACAAGGGCGACTGGGAGCAGGCCTACCGCCTGCTCAACAGCACCAACCCCTTCCCCGAGTTTACAGGCCGTATTTGCCCCGCGCTCTGCGAGAAGTCGTGTGTGCTCAACCTCATGGACCATGAGCCTACTACCATTCGCGAGAACGAGGCCGCCATTGCCGAGCATGCCTTCCTCGAAGACTTTGTGAAGCCGGTGATACCTGTGCGCAATGGCAAGACGGTGGCAGTGGTGGGTGCCGGGCCCGCCGGAATGGGTGCCGCGCATGCCCTCAACCGTAAGGGCTACAGCGTGACGGTGTTCGAGGCCAACGAGGCTGCCGGCGGTCTGCTGCGCTACGGCATACCCAATTTCAAGCTCAACAAGGCCGTCATCGACCGTCGCCTGCAGGTGATGGAGGCAGAGGGCATCGTCTTTAAGTACGGCGTGTACGTAGACCTGAACAAGTTGCCCGAGGGATTTGATGCCGTGGTGATATGCACAGGCACGCCCGAGGCCCGCGACCTGAAGATTCCCGGACGTGAGCTCAAGGGTATCTATTTTGCCTTAGACATGCTGGCACAGCAAAACCGTGTGCTGGCAGGCATGGAGTTTAAGAAAGACGAGCTGGTGAACGCCCACGGCAAAAACGTGCTCGTCATAGGTGGCGGTGACACAGGTTCTGACTGTATCGGTACGTCGCACCGTCAGGGGGCCAAGAGCGTGACGCAGATTGAGATCATGCCGCAGCCCATCGACGCTCCCGAAGACCCTGCCAACCCCTGGCCGGCATGGCCCCGCACGCTGAAGACCACGTCGAGCCATGAGGAGGGATGCGTGCGCCGCTGGAACGTCAACTCGTTAGAGTTCTTGGGCAAAGACGGACAGCTCACCGGCGTGAAGGTGCAGGAAATCACTTGGAAGCCCAACCCCGAGGGCGGCCGACCCATCATGGAGCCCGTGGGCAAGCCCGAGGTCATCAAGGCCGAGATGGTGTTGCTGGCCATGGGATTCATCAAGCCCCAGCAGCCCAAGTTCCCCGAGCATGTGTTTGTGGCCGGCGACGCCGCGCAAGGTGCGTCGCTTGTGGTGCGCGCCATTGCCGACGGACTGAAGGTGGCCGACAAGGTAGACAAATTTCTGACTGCTTAATCATACTAACCTTTTGACCTTCAGGCCTTGTGCCTGATAGGCTTTGCTCCCATCTCGCAGGTATGCGTGGTGGGAGTTTTTTCGTGTGTCGGGCATGACACAACCCTAACTGGTTCAACTCCAGTCGCAGGTATTTACCGCCAAGCGAAGCGAAAGGCAAGTCGTTGTCAGTAATGTCAAGGATGAAGGAAGCCACGTAGCGAGACCGCCGGGCCTACGGACAGAAACTTGGTAGAAGGCTAAATGGGCATGGGAAAGAGTGCGAAACAAGTTGAAGCCCGAATGGTAAACGTACTCCCCAAAGCAGTAAACCAAGAGGTTGTGGCGTCATAAGGTCAGTGCCTTACCCCGAGAGGCCCACCCAGCGTGTAGACACGTGCGAGAAAAAGCTCATGGGTGGGAGTCAGCTGAGCTCATAGTAGGTGCGTCACCGTCACCGAAGGGGGTAATGTATATATAGTGCCAATCGCTGTAAGCAATGCATCGGGAGTCAGAAAGCGAGATAAGGGCGGGGGCTTGGTCAACTTTTGCCGTGTTTTTTTTGTGCTGTCAAGCTAAATTACTAACTTTGGGTGATTAAACCTACCCTTCGTTATCAACAATACATCTGGTTTACCCATGGCAAGAAAACTGCAATTAGGATATCAAGAGATAGAGCGTCGGCTCGAGGCGATAAAAGACCATCGCCATCCGGCCGAGCGCATCGGCCACCACATCCTCTACGCCTTCGGGCGCAGCGAGCGCGACCTCGCCCGCTATGACGAGGGCAAGGGCGTCGTCAACGCGTTCGACGGACTGCTCATCAAGGGAGACTTCTGTTTTTGTGCGGCCGCCACGGCGCGGCTCTCTGCCGAGATGGAACGGCTCAAGGCCGACCCGCTGGTTATCCAGGCGGCACCTAAGATCATCGCCGTGAGCGACGGCATCACCGTGCTGGCCTACGACCTGCGCGAGCACGACACCTACGAGAATCCCGTCGACCGCATGTATTGCGACTTCGCCTTTTTCTATCCGCTGATGAATGTGGAGCGTGCCCACTATGTCGAGGAGAGCCCTGCCGACATCCGCGCAGCCGAGAAGCTGGCACGCCTGCACGACGAGCTGCGTGCCTACAACGAGTTTGATAGCGAGCGCGACCTCCACGACCTCAACATCTTCATCACCCGACTGCTCTTCTGCTTCTTCGCCGAAGACACCGGCATCTTCGCCCCCAACCTCTTCAGCGACTCCATCGCACGGTTTACGAAACCCGACGGCTCCGACCTGGCCCGGTATCTCGACCAGTCGTTCAACATCATGGACGTGCAGCTGCGCGCCGACACCACACCCCGCATCATCACCCAGTTTCCCTATGTCAACGGCGGACTATTCTCCAAGCACATCTCGATACCTCGCATGGGGGCCAAGGCACGCCGCATCATCCTCGAATGTGGCGACCTCGACTGGAAAGACATCAATCCCGACATCTTCGGCTCGATGATCCAGGCCGTGGTCAATCCCGACGTGCGCGCCAAGGAGGGTATGCACTATACCAGCGTGCCCAACATCATGAAGGTCATCAACCCGCTCTTCATGGACAGCCTGCGGGCCGAATATGAGCGCCTGCTCGCCCTCTACCGGCGTGAGAAGGAACTCCTCGACATGAGTGCCATCAGCTCGCGCGACTTCTTCGACCACTGCCGTCCCATCGTCAAGGGCTGCCATGAGCTGCGCCTGCGCATGAGCCGCATGAAATTTTTCGACCCCGCCTGCGGCAGCGGCAATTTCCTCATTATCACCTACAAGACGTTGCGCCTCCTCGAGATGGACATCATCAGGCTGCAGGAGCAGTGCCGCAACGACAGAGTAATGGATTTCGGCAACCGCACTGACATCACCCTCGACCAGTTCTATGGCATCGAGCTCCTCGACTTCCCCCACGAGGTGGCCATGCTCTCGCTGTGGCTCGCCCAGCATCAGATGGACAACAAGTTCAACTCCACCTTCGGAGCCCACACCCAGCCTCTGCCCCTCCACAACATCACCCAGATACGCTGTGGCAATGCCTGCCGCGTCAACTGGGATGAGGTCTGTCCCCATGCGCCCGAAGACGAAGTCTATGTCTTCGGAAATCCGCCGTACTTGGGAGCCAGACTTCAAGACCAAGAACAGAAAGATGATATGGAGTGTGCCATGGGGAGCACTGTCTCTCACAATAACCTCGATTATATCTCGACCTGGTTCTATTTAGGCGCACAATATATTAAAGGAACGAATGCGCAGTTTGCCTTTGTGACTACCAATTCCATCTGTCAGGGAGAGCAGGTGGAGCCGCTTTGGGGGTATATCCTGCAACAAAACTTAGAGATAAGTTTCGCATATAGCTCTTTCAAATGGACCAACAATGCCAGACATAACGCAGGTGTTACTTGTACCATAGTGGGAGTTCGAAATATCAATGGTCAGCCTAAATATCTTTTCTCTGAGTCACAAAGGAATGAAGTAAAGGACATCAACCCTTATTTGACAGGCGGTCGCAGTATGATTGTAGAAAAGCGAAGCCTGCCATTAAGCATTGAGATACCGCAACTGCGATTTGGAAGTATGCCTAATGACGATGGGCAACTGACTCTCGACGAATACGAGAAACAACAATTACTGTCGGATTCTCCAAAGGCAGAAAAGTTTATCAAATTATTCCTTGGTTCCCAAGAGTTCATAAGAGGGGAAATGCGTTATTGTCTCTGGATAGAGGACGATCAGGTTGAAGAGGCCTTGCAGATACCACAAATTAGAGAAAGAGTTGAGAAATGCAAGGAGGCGAGAGCAAACAGCAAGCGAGAAACGACAAGACTATTAGCCCAATGGCCCTATAAGTTTGGAGAAATACGCTACGACAAAGGCCAGTGTATAATACTACCAAGGGTTTCTTCTGAAAGACGGCTATATATTCCCATAGATTATTTAAGTGCGGAAACTGTTGTTTCTGATTCTGCCTTTGCTCTTTACGATGCCCCCTTGTGGCTCTTCGGCGTCCTTACCTCTGCCATGCACATGGCTTGGGTTCGGACGGTGGGAGGGAAATTGGAGACTCGATATCGCTATTCTGCCGGCTTGTGTTACAACACTTTCCCTTTCCCCAAGCTGAGTGAGGCCAAGCGCTCAGAGATAGAGGAGGCGGCTACCACGGTGCTGCTCACCCGCGAGGAATATCCTGCGCAGACGCTTGCCGACCTCTACGACCCCGACGGCATGCCTCAAGACCTGCGCGAGGCCCACCAAAGGCTCGACGACCTCGTGGAGAGCTGCTATCCCGGCTATCCCTTTGCCAGCGACGAGGCCCGCCTCGAGTGCCTCTTCCGGCTCTATGAGAAAATGACCCACGCATAGATGTCGTTCCCCCTTCACCGCCATCGGCACAAACACCAATAAGTATGACAACGAAAAGCAACTTTGTAGACATTAAATACCAGCAGACCGGCACATCGAGTGCCGTCGACGACTTAGGCATGCGAGAGATGCAGGCCAAGGCCTACGCTGCCCGCGATCACCGCTTCCTGCTCATCAAGGCGCCGCCCGCCTCGGGCAAGAGCCGCGCCATGATGTTTATCGCCCTCGACAAACTGGCCCATCAAGGCATCAGGAAGGTGGTGGTGGCCGTGCCCGAGAAGAGCATCGGCCGCTCGTTTCAAAACACGGCCCTGAAGAAGTTCGGATTCTTCGAAGATTGGAAAGTGGCTCCCCACTACAATCTCTGTGATGCCTCAGACGAGAGCGACAAGTGTAAGCGCTTTGTGGAGTTTTTTCATCAGGAAGGTGCCAACATCCTGGTATGTGCCCATGCCACGCTGCGCAACGGCATGAAGGAGCTGCCTGACGACGCGATGAACGACTGTCTGCTGGGCATAGACGAGTTCCACCACACCAGTGCCGACGCCAACTCGGGGCTGGGCGACCTGGTGCGCCGCGTGATGTATCACTCCACGGGACATGTGGTGGCCATGACCGGCAGCTATTTCCGCGGCGACGGCATTCCCGTGCTGCGGGCTGAGGACGAGGCGCTCTTCCACCCAGTGACCTACAACTACTATGAACAGCTCAACGGCTACCGTTACCTGAAGAATCTTGTGCTGGGCTACCACTT
This sequence comes from Bacteroidota bacterium, assembly GCA_023425865.1. GTDB lineage: Bacteria > Bacteroidota > Bacteroidia > Bacteroidales > Bacteroidaceae > Prevotella. The sequence goes on from JAFABV010000014.1 coordinate 25,925, forward strand.
CTACCACGGCAGCTATCTCGACCATCTCAGCGAGGTGGTGGACACGCGGCAGAAAACCATCATCCATATTCCCAGCGTGAACAGCCGTGCCTCTACCGGCATGACCAAATATGCCGAGACGGGAGAGATCATGAAGGTCATCGGTGAGGTGGTGGGCAAAGACTACAATACCGGCATCTATACCGTGCAAACGGCCGACGGGCGACTGCTCAAGGTGGCCGACCTCGTGGAGGATGACCCTCGCGAGCGCACCATGGTGCAGACCTATCTGCAGAAAATGAAGAGCCCCGACGACATGGATATCATCATCGCCCTCGGCACCGCCAAGGAGGGCTTCGACTGGGAGTGGTGCGAGCGCTGCCTCACCATCGGCGTGCGCGGGTCGCTCACCGAGGTGGTGCAGATCATCGGACGATGCACGCGCGACAGTGAGGGCAAGGACACGGCCACCTTTGTCAATATGATTGCCATGCCCGATGCCGAGCAGGCCGACGTGAAGGTGGCGGTGAACGACTTTCTGAAGGCCATTACCGCCTCGCTCCTCATGGAGCAGGTGATGGCACCGAGCTGGCACTTCAAGACTGTGAAGGACGACGACGAGAGACCCACCGACCCTGCCCGCACCCTCGTGGTGGAGGGGCTGAAGCCGCTGTCGAGTGTCAAGACACGGCTCATCGTCGACGAACAGCTCGACGATCTCAAGGCCTCGATACTGCAAAACGACCTCGTGGTGAAGACCCTTAGTGGGTCGACCACCGCCGAGACCATCACACAGCATCTCATCCCCATGGTCATCCGTGAGAAATATCCTGACCTGAGCGACGAAGAGGTGGAGGAGGTGCGCCAGCGTGTGATACTCGACACCCTCATCAAAGGCAACGATGTGGTGGATGACCATGGAGAGCCCGTAGACTTGACGGCACCAGCCGGCGAACGCGAGAGCGAGGGCAACCGGCTCATCAAACTCACCAACCGACTGATCAACATAGACCAGCTGAGCATCAATCTGATAGACACCATCAACCCCTTTCAGCGCGCTTACGAGGTGCTGTCTAAACAGGTGGACGCGCCTACGCTGAAGGTGATACAGGATACCATTGCCGAACAGAAATTTGATATGCCTTTGGAACAGGCCATCGTGCTCTTTAAGGGTCCGCTGAAGGAGTATATCGCCGCCCATGACGGCCAGTTGCCCGATATCGACAACCCCAATCCCAAGGTAAAGGAACTGGCCGTGGCCTATCTGAAGATCAAGAACCTGAAGATCAGACACGACATGGGGCTCGACTACGAGACCGACAATTAATTCCCGAAGCACAAAATACGTAAGACTATGGAATGGCCCACAGACTTATTGGAACTCTTTGAAGACCCGCTGATGGCGGGCATCCATCCCAAGGCACCCAAACTCTCTGCCGACGACCGCATGGCGCTGAAGCTCGAGGAGGTGACACGATGGGTGGAAGCCCATGGCCGCGAGCCCCGGATGAGCGGCGACCTGACTGAAAAGAAACATTGCGTGGCGCTCAAGGCCCTGCGCCGCGATAACCATGACCGGATGAAAGACTTGGACCGGCTGAACCTTTTAGGATAAGACGATGGATATCAACGAAGAACTCGAACAACTGTTCAACGATCCACTGATGGACGTTTCCGAAGATGAGAAGCGCCTCTTTGAGATGCCCGATGATATGCGGCGCGTGGAGAAAGCCAAGAAGCTGAAGGAGCGGCCCGACTTTGTGGCACAGCGACGCCCGTGCGACGATTTTGACCGCTATGCCTCGCTCTTCGCAGAGGTGCATGCCGACCTGCGTGCCGGCCGGCGGAGCCTGCTGCGCATTACCAAGACCGATAATCTGGAAAAAAATCACTTCTTCATTGTGGCCGGACAGCTGCTGCTGCTGCAGGATATCGGCGAGACCACTCGGGGTGCCAATGGCTTGCCCGATGGCCGCACGCGCTGTATCTATGAGAATGGTACCGAGTCGGACATCCTCCTCCAGACACTGCGCAAGAATGTGGTGGGCGACGGCTATGCCGTGACGGAGACACAGGAGGAGAGCCATCAGGGATTCTATGCTGCCACCGACGTGACCGACAGTGACCGGATGACGGGCTATGTCTACGTACTGCAGTCGCTCTCAACAGACCCGCGCATCCACGATGTGGACAACCTCTACAAGATAGGGTTCTCCACCAACCGCGTGGAAGAGCGCATTGCCAATGCCAGTCACGAGCCCACCTATCTCATGGCACCGGTAAAGGTAGTGAGCAGCTATAAAATTTTGAATATGCACTCGCAGAAGTTTGAGCAACTGCTCCATCAGGTGCTCGAAGGGGCCAACTTCAAGGTGCGCGTCATCGGTGACGACGGTCGGCCACATGATGCCACCGAGTGGTATGTGGTGCCCCTGTCCATCATTGAGGCCATCATGGTGCGCATTGCCGATGGCAGCATCGTGAACTATATCTATAATGTGGAGACGCAGTGTCTGGAGCAACGGCAGGCGAAGCGGCAGTCGGCGCTCGACCTAAAGGGTCTAAAAGTGCTCACGTTGAACATCAAGAAGATATATTTCGATGAAATTGTGAGCGGCGTGAAAAAGGAAGAATACCGCGAAATCAAGCAGACGACCATTAATCGCTATACCTATGTGGATGAGGCCGACGGCAAACGCTACCTGCGTCGCTACGACCTTCTGCATCTGTTTGTGGGCTATCATAAAGACCGTGAGAGCGCGGTGGTAGAGGTGACAGATACTACGGTAGAAGACGGGTGGGTGGTCTATCACCTCGGTCGGGTGATAGAGGTGCTGAGATAGATGGAAAACATTCTGTTCAGCAAAAGGCAGCCTTCACTGGGCTGCCTTTTGCTTTCGTGGTGTGTCGTGCATGACACAAACCTAACTGTTTCAACTCCAGTCGCAGGTATTTACCGCCAAGCGAAGCGAAAGGCAAGTGGTTGTCAGTAATGTCAAGGATGAAGGAAGCTACGTAGCGAGACCGCCGAGCCTACGAACAGAAACTTGGTACAAGGCTAAATGGAAATAGGTAAGACAGCACCACACTTGTCAAAAGTGAGATGGCAGCGGACAGAGTAATGGCATCGGTCAGCAGCTGGCTCGAGCGCAAGTTGCGTCTGAAAGTCAGTGCGACCAAGACCAAAGTTGTAAGGCCCGGCAAGAGCAATTTTCTGGGCTTTA
>JAFABV010000015.1 GCA_023425865.1 Bacteroidota bacterium
TATAACTTTGTCCTTGGTAATCATCACTCAATATTTTTATAATTTATTGATATTCAACCATAAAGGTACAAAATATTAGTGAGATTACCAACTTTTTTTATGCTTTTCTTATCCCGAACTCGCGTACTATTAGGCGCCCGAAGCCCTGCGACGTGAGGGGAGACACTCAACGCCTCTTCTCTAATGGTCTGATGATTTCATATAGAACCATCGTGTGGTTTTATATAAAACTATCGTATGATTTTATATAGAACTATCTGATGATTTCATATAGAATTATTCCGAGTGTAGGTTGCGCGTTCGTTGTCTGTAGCTCTTTTATATAGGATGAACAGCGCCGTTACGTGAGATGAACAGTGTCTTTATATGGGAAGAACAATGCCTTTGGGACGTAGCTTTATATATCTTTAACTCGGTCTTTCCAACCTCTCTTGTCAAGAATTTGTAAATTTGCATAATATGAGTGAACCATTGGCAGAACGCATGCGTCCACGGACGCTTGATGATTATGTAGGGCAGGAGCATCTGGTAGGGCCAGGTGGCGTGCTTCGCAGGATGATAGAGTCGGGACACATCTCCTCATTCATCCTTTGGGGCCCTCCTGGTGTGGGCAAGACCACTCTGGCGCAGATCATCGCGGGTATGCTGAAGGTGCCATTCTTCACGCTGAGTGCCGTGACGAGCGGTGTGAAAGATGTGCGTGAGGTGATAGAGAAAGCCCGTCAAGGCAGGTTTTTCAACACTGAGTCGCCTATCCTCTTCATCGACGAGATACACCGTTTTTCCAAGTCGCAGCAAGACTCGCTGTTGGGGGCTGTAGAGCGCGGCGTGGTGACACTCATCGGTGCCACCACTGAGAATCCTTCGTTCGAGGTCATTCGGCCACTGCTTTCGCGTTGCCAGCTCTATGTGCTCAAGTCGCTTGAGAAAGACGACCTGATGAAGATACTCAACCGGGCCATCACCGAAGACTTGGAGTTAAAGAAACGGCATTTCGTCATCGAAGAGACAGGGGCGCTGTTTCGCTATAGCGGTGGCGACGCCCGCAAACTGCTCAATATCTTGGGATTGGTGGTGGAGTCTACCGAAGGCGAAGAGGTGGTGATCAACAACGAGGCGGTGGAAACCCGTCTGCAGCAGAATCCGCTGGCTTACGACAAAGACGGGGAGATGCACTACGACATCATCTCGGCGTTTATCAAGAGCATCCGAGGGTCGGACCCCGACGCGGCACTTTACTGGATGGCACGAATGATTGAAGGTGGAGAAGACCCGCAGTTCATTGCCCGACGGTTGGTGATCAGCGCGGCCGAAGACATCGGGTTGGCCAACCCCAACGCCTTGCTGCTGGCCAATGCGGCCTTTGACGCGGTGATGAAGGTGGGGTGGCCCGAAGGACGCATTCCCTTGGCTGAGGCTACGGTATACTTGGCGACAAGTCCGAAAAGCAATTCTGCCTACTATGCCATCGATGAACTGTTGGCCGAGGTGCGGCAGAGTGGTAATCTGCCTGTGCCCTTACACCTGCGCAATGCCCCCACCAAGCTCATGGCAGATTTAGGGTATCATGATGGGTACAAGTATCCGCACGGTTTTCCGGGCAACTTCACCGAACAGCAATATCTGCCTGACGAACTTGTGGGCAAACGTTTCTGGCATGCCCAGCACACGCCTGCCGAGGAGAAACTCTACCAGCACATGTTGCGCTGCTGGGGTGATCGCTACCGCGAGTGAACGGTTTGCCGAGAAGTGGTGGGAGCGGGTAGTTGGCAGAGGACATTGCGATAGGCTTACAGGACAATGACATCACCCGCCAAAACCTAAAGCCGGATAGGAATGAAGGAGGAAAGACGAAAGAAAAAAGAAGACGAAAAAAAGGAAAAGAAAAATGAAAATTGTAGTATTGGATGGCCATACGGCCAACCCGGGTGACCTGTCGTGGGCACCGCTTGAAGTATTTGGAGAGCTCACCGTTTATCCCCGCACCGCCCCCGAAGAGGTGGTAAAGCGTGCTAAGGACGCAGAGGTGGTCTTGACCAACAAGGTGAACATTAGTGAAGAAATCATGGCACAGTTGCCACAGCTGAAATATATTGGTGTGCTGGCTACGGGATACAATGTGGTTGATGTGGAAGCCGCACGCCGGCGCGGTGTCGTTGTTACCAACATTCCTGCTTATAGCACCGACAGCGTGGCACAGTTGACATTCTCGCATATTCTCAACATTACCAATCAAGTAGGACATTACGCTGAAGAAGTGCGTCAAGGTAAATGGTCGGCCTCTCCAGACTTCTGTTTTACCAATACGCCGCTCTCAGAGTTGGCGGGCAAGACACTTGGTATAGTAGGTCTTGGCAATATCGGTATGCGTGTGGCCAAGATAGCCCACGACTTCGGCATGGACGTTTTTGCCATGACCTCGAAGGATTCGTCGGCGCTTCCCGAGGGCATTCAAAAGACTACGCTCGAGGGGCTTCTGGCCGTGTCGGATGTACTCACCCTGCACTGTCCGCTTACAGAATCCACTTTTCACCTCATCAACGAGCAGCGCCTGCAGCTCATGAAGCCGGGTGCCATCCTCATCAATACGGGTCGTGGACCGCTTGTTGACGACGACGCGGTGGCCAAAGCCCTGCATGACGGTCGACTCGGAGGATATGGAGCCGACGTGATGACCGTGGAGCCCCCCTCGGCAGACAACCCGTTGATCAGTGCGCCGCGCGCCTATCTCACCCCGCATATCGCCTGGGCCACCTTCGAGGCACGCCAGCGATTGTTGGCTACCTGTGTGGCTAACGTAGAGGCCTATGTTCATGGACAACCGCAAAATCAGGTGTAATCATGCTGTTCGCTGACCCGGACGTCCTGCGCGTGGTGCAGGAGGTGATCGAAATCTTAGGAACCCTGGCCTTTGCCATTTCCGGTATTCGCCATGCCGCCGCCAAACATTATGACTGGTTTGGCGGTTTTGTGTGTGGTATAGCCGTGGCCATCGGCGGTGGTACGCTGCGTGACGTGATGCTTGGCGTGACACCGTTCTGGATGACCTCGCCGCTGTACATCATCTGCACCCTGCTGGCTCAGGTGCTTGTTATAGTCTTTGCCCGCTCACTCAAGCGCTTGGATAATGCCTGGTTAGCCTTCGACACCTTAGGCTTAGGGCTGTTCACAATCGCTGGAATACAGAAGACGTTGGCATGTGGCCATCCCTTCTGGGTGGCCATCGTCATGGGCTGTATCACGGGTTGCGCGGGTGGTGTGACGCGTGACATACTGCTCAACCGTACCCCAGAGGTGTTCAAGAAAGAGCTATATGCCATGATCAGCATCGCCGGCGGACTGATCTACTGGTTGCTGATTCATATTGGCATCAATGTGGGCGTGACAGCCGTTGTCGTCTTTTTCGTGATTGTCACGATGCGTTTTTTGGCTATCAAATACCACATATCCTTGCCCAAACTCAAAAGTGAAGAGTAGGGAGGAAGCCTTTGTATTCTAAAAGTATGCCGAGGGAATGTAGAAAATAAGGTGTGTACTTGGGCAAGACGTATTTTTTTTGTAATTTTGCCTCGTTTTATACTGCAGTTAGGAAATATAAATCACGATATAATGAAGGTATCATATCAATGGCTTAAGGAATATGTTGACTTTGAGCTCACCCCTGAGGAAGTGGCAGAGGCCCTCACCTCAACCGGTCTCGAAGTAGGTTCCGTAGACGAAGTACAGGCTATCAAAGGCGGCCTCAAAGGCCTTTACGTGGGGCAGGTGCTGACTTGTGAGATGCATCCCAACAGTGACCACCTGCATGTCACCACTGTAGACTTAGGCAAGGGCGAGCCCCAACAGATTGTCTGTGGCGCGCCTAATGTGGCAGCCGGACAGAAGGTCATTGTGGCTGATTTAGGCTGTGTGCTCTACGACGGCGACAAGGAGTTTGTCATCAAGAAGTCGAAGTTGCGCGGCGTGGAGAGCTTGGGCATGATCTGTGCCGAAGACGAGATTGGCGTGGGCACGAGCCACGATGGCATCATCGTGTTACCCGAGGATGCCGTGGTGGGTACGCCCGCCGCTGAATACTACCATTTGGAGAGCGACTGGGTCATTGAGATTGATATCACGGCCAACCGTGCCGATGCGCTGAGCCACTTTGGCGTGGCGCGTGACCTCTATGCCTGGCTCACCCAGCGCGGCTACAAGACCTCGTTGCACCGTCCTGACTGTGACGCCTTCAGCGTGGACAACGACGACTTACCCATTGAGGTGGAGATCGAAAACCACGAGGCCTGCAAGCGCTATGCCTGTGTAAGCATCACGGATTGTGAGGTGAAAGAGAGTCCGCAGTGGCTCAAAGACAGGCTTAGCGTGATTGGTCTACGACCCATCAACAATATCGTGGATATCACCAATTATGTTATGATGGCCTACGGTCAGCCCATGCACTGCTTTGATGCCGACATGGTGACGGGGCATAAGATTGTGGTTCGTACACAGCCCGAGGGGACGAAGTTTGTTACCCTCGACGGTCAGGAGCATATTTTGGGCGAGCATGACCTGAGCATCTGTAATGCCGAGGAGCCGATGTGTATTGCCGGTATCTTCGGTGGCAAGGGTTCGGGTACGTATGAGACCACTCGTAACGTGGTGCTCGAGAGTGCCTATTTCCATCCCACATGGATCAGGAAGAGTGCACGCCGCCATGGATTGAGCACCGACTCCAGCTTCCGCTTTGAACGCGGTATCGATCCCAACGGCACCGTCTACGCCCTCAAGCAGGCTGCCATACTGTGCAAGGAATTGGCCGGAGGCAAGGTGTCGATGCAGATTAAGGACGTATATCCGCAACCGCTGCCCGACTTCAAGGTAAACTTGAAGTATGAGTATTGCGACCGACTGATAGGTAAGCAGTTGGGAGCTGATACCATCAAGAGTATTACAGGCAGTTTGGGGATGACCATCGACAGCGAGGACGCTGAGGGCCTGCAGCTCAATGTGCCGGCTTACCGCGTAGATGTGCAACGTCCTTGCGACGTAGTGGAAGACATACTGCGCATCTATGGATATAATAATGTGGAGATTCCTACTCAGTTGAAGTCATCGCTCACGGTGGCCGACGAGCAGGACCGCCAGCATCATATGGCCAATATCGTGGGCGAGCAACTCGTGGGCTGTGGCTTTAACGAGATTCTCAATAACTCGCTCACCAAGGCTTCTTATTATGACAAGGATGACCTCAACGCCTTTGCATGGGCCAACACCGTGAAGGTGATGAATCCGCTGAGCAGCGACTTGGGCGTGATGCGCCAGACCATGCTCTTCGGCGGTTTGGAGTCGCTGGCCCGCAACATCAACCGCAAGCGTGCCAACCTGAAATTCTTTGAGGTCGGCAACGTGTACCACTATGCTCCAGAGAAGGACGACCACGACACATCGATCAAGGCTTATACGCAAGACGAGCATCTGGCACTCTGGGTGACGGGTAAGCGTGTGGAAGGTTCGTGGGCGCATCCCAATGAGGAAACGTCGTTCTATGAACTGAAGGCCTACGTGGAAAATATCCTACGCCGAGTGGGCTTAAACAGGAATGCGGTAGTGGAGGAGAAGTCTGATAATAACATCTTTGCTTATGCTCTCCGACTCAAGACCCGTGGTGGCCAGACTATAGTGGAATATGGTCAGCTCGCCAAGAAGGTGCTTCACGCCCTGGATATAGAGCGCGACGTGTTCTATGCTGAATTTAGTTGGACGACACTCATGAAGGCCATTCGCAAGAACGTGGTGGAGTTCACCGAACTTAATAAGTTCCCGGCTGTGAGCCGCGACCTTGCATTGCTGGTCGATGAGCAGGTGGAATTTGCCGAGATTGAGGCCATAGCCCGCCAAAGCGAGAAGAAACTGCTGAAGAAGGTCGAGCTCTTCGACGTGTATCAGGGCAAGAACCTGCCCGCCGGCAAGAAGAGCTACGCCGTGAACTTTATCCTTGAGGATGAGGAGAAAACGCTGAACGACAAGCAGATTGACGCCATCATGCAGAAACTCATTAAAAACCTCACCACCAAGCTCGGCGCAGAACTGCGCTAAGCAGGGTGGGTGCACAACTTTTTGCATCAACAAGAACAATAAATAAGTAATATTTTTTCCCATGGGAAGAGCATTTGAATATCGTAAAGCTGCCAAGCTGAAAAGATGGGGTCACATGGCCCGTGTTTTTACAAAGTTAGGTAAACAGATTGCTATCGCGGTGAAGGCCGGCGGCCCTGAGCCCGAGAACAACCCAACTCTGCGTGCCCTCATCGCCACCTGCAAGCGCGAAAATATGCCCAAAGACAATATCGAGCGTGCCATCAAGAACGCCATGGGCAAGGATACCAGCGACTATAAGGAAATTACCTACGAGGGATATGGCCCGCATGGTATCGCGGTGTTTGTAGACACTCTGACCGACAACACCACCCGTACCGTGGGTGACGTGCGCTCGGTGTTCAATAAGTTTAATGGTAACTTGGGCAACCAGGGCTCGCTGAGCTTTCTCTTTGACCACAAGTGTGTGTTTACCTTCAAGATGAAAGATGGCGTAGAGATGGACGACCTGATTCTCGAACTCATCGATTTCGGAGTGGACGATGAGTACGATGTGGATGAGGAGACTGCCGAGATCACGATCTACGGTTCTCCCACGAGCTTCGGTGAAATACAGAAGCACCTTGAGGAGAATGGCTTTGAAATTACCAGCGCGGAGTTCACACGTATTCCCAATGACCTCAAGGACGTGACGCCTGAAGAGCGTGAGACGATTGACAAGATGGTGGAGCGTTTGGAGGATTTTGACGACGTGCAGAATGTGTACACCAACATGAAGCCTGAATAAGGTTTCGGGCGGGTAGGTATATCTGTTAAAAGGTATCGACAATACACCCAGCCGTGTTTCTCTCTGCCTTTCATGGCAAAGGAGTAGGAAACATGGCTGGGTGTACTGTTTGGCAGGATTTGTTGTTTAGGAATGCCTATGGCATCATGGACTTTCGTCTTCCTAAGCCCCTATCTATACTCTTTTGGCCCAATTGTAGCCTCAAGCACAATCTTACCAGACTGTTTGGAGCGGTAAACATAATGAAAATGGTAGCCTGCGTCTTTATAGGCCTTGAGCTTAGTGTCCTCTTTCAATTGACTGATAAGAAGCTTAACAAGTTTGGGCTTTGATTCCGCGATCAACTCCTCATTGTCAGCTTTGTCAACAAATTTATAATAATAATTGAGTGTCTTTGTCGCGCGTGTAAAGGAGAGGCTGTCTGTGATTTGGAAATTTTGCGCTGGGGTGGGGCAGTAACGCTCTGTATAGGCCTTGGTTTCTTTTTCCGCACGGTCTTCCAAGGTGTCGTGATGACATGCCGTAAGCCCTGCTACAAACATGCAAACTGCTGCCAGAGATAAGATGTTATTGTTCATTTTACATTCGGCTTAATTTTGTGGCAAAGTTAGTAAAATTTTGCTACCAGTTCTCATTTCTCCTATCTTTTTCGTATCTTTGCCCCTAAAGATAGAGAAAATAGAATGGAAAATATTAGAAACTTCTGCATCATCGCCCATATCGACCATGGTAAGTCGACACTGGCTGACCGTATGCTTGAGTACACCAAGACGATAAAAATCACAGAAAACCAGATGCTCGACAATATGGACCTGGAACGTGAGCGTGGCATTACGATCAAGAGCCATGCCATCCAGATGGAGTATCAGCAAGACGGGCAGAATTATATGCTGAACTTGATTGACACTCCGGGACATGTTGATTTTAGTTACGAGGTGTCACGAAGCATTGCGGCATGTGAGGGTGCGCTGTTGGTGGTGGATGCTACACAAGGTATTCAGGCACAGACTATTTCCAATCTATATATGGCTATCGACCATGACTTGGAGATTATTCCGGTGATCAACAAGATTGATATGCCTAACGCTATGCCCGAAGAGGTGGAAGATGAAATCGTTGACCTCATCGGATGCGACCCTGAAGACATCATCAGGGCCAGTGGTAAGACGGGGGAGGGCGTTGAAGACATCCTGAGGGCTGTGGTGGCACGTATTCCTGCCCCGAAGGGTGATACCGCAAAACCTCTACAGGCGCTTATCTTCGATTCTATTTTCAACTCCTTCCGTGGCATCATTGTTCTTTGTAAGGTGGAGAATGGAGTGGTGCGTCAAGGAGACAAGGTGAAGTTTGTGCAGACCGGCATGGAGTACGACGCCGACGAGGTGGGTGTGCTGAAGCTTGACATGGAGCCGCGTAAGCAGCTCTCAACGGGCGAGGTAGGCTATATCATCTCGGGTATTAAGAATGCCACGGAGGTAAAGGTGGGTGACACCATCACCCACGTGGGCAGACCTTGTGGGGCGGCCATCAAGGGTTTCCAGGAAGTGAAGCCGATGGTATTTGCCGGTGTTTATCCCATCGATCCCTCAGAATATGAGAATCTGCGCGCCTCCTTGGAGAAGCTGCAACTCAATGATGCCTCGCTGACCTTTATGCCCGAGTCATCACAGGCCTTGGGCTTCGGCTTTCGTTGTGGCTTCCTCGGTCTATTGCACATGGAGATTGTGCAGGAGCGTCTCGACCGTGAGTTTGATATGGAGGTGATTACCACGGTGCCTAACGTATCATATATGGTCTATGACAAACACGGTAAGGCTATCGAGGTACATAATCCGGGTGGTCTTCCTGAGATGACGAGCATTGACCATATAGAGGAGCCATATATCAAGGCAACCATCATTACGGCGGCCGATTATATTGGTCCGATTATGACACTCTGTCTCGATAAACGTGGTGAACTCCTCGACCAGCAGTTCGTCTCTGGTAACCGTGTGGAACTTCACTTCATGATGCCATTGGGCGAAATCGTGATCGACTTCTACGACAGACTAAAGTCTATCTCTAAAGGCTACGCCTCATTCGACTACCATATCGATGGGTTCAGGCCTTCTAAGTTGGCCAAACTCGACATCTTGCTCAATGGCGAGCCTGTTGACGCCTTGTCTGCGCTGACGCATCAAGACAACGCGGTGACGCTTGGCCGCCAGATGTGTGAGAAACTGAAGGAACTTATCCCGCGCCAACAGTTTGATATTGCCATTCAGGCGGCGATTGGCGCGAAGATTGTAGCACGTGAGACGGTAAAGCAGGTGCGCAAGGATGTACTTGCCAAGTGTTACGGAGGTGATGTCAGTCGTAAGCGTAAACTTCTGGAAAAGCAGAAGAAAGGAAAGAAACGCATGAAGCAGATCGGAAATGTGCAGGTGCCCCAAAAAGCTTTCTTGGCGGTGCTAAAGCTCGACTAAGAGAATCGTCTTGAGAATCTATAACCTTATTGTCAATATAAATTCTATTAGTAAATGAAGGAGTTACAAAACACCACGCGTGATATTGCGCGTGAATTGGCGCGAAAATACAGCACCATGACGCATGATGAACTCGACATTCTGGAGAGTATTCTGGTGCCTAAGAAGTATGCCAAAGGAGAAATGATTCTCAGAGAAGGAGAGGTTTGCCGTGACATCTATTATATAGAAAAAGGTTTGGTACGGCAGTATTACTATAAAAATGACAAGGAGTTAACTGAGCATATTGGTGCTGATGGGGAGATCTTTATGTGCATAGAGAGTCTCTTCAAGGAAGAGCCCACGCATTTGGAGGTGGAGGCTCTTGAAAATACAATCGTTTATTGTATGCCTCGTACCAAGTTGGAGCAGGTGGCCCTGCACAATGTCAATATTCAGATTTTGTATCGTAAGATATTGGAGGAGAGTCTCATAATTTCTCAGGTGCATGCAGACTTGGTGCGGTTTGAGACTGCGCAAAACCGCTACCAGCGCCTGTGTAAGCTGAAACCGCAAGTTGTTTTGAGAGCACCTCTGGTGTTTATCGCCAGTTATCTGCAAATGACGCCCGAGACCTTAAGCCGCGTCAGAGCCGCAAAAGTATAAAGTAAAAAAGCTGTGCATAAGTGAGATGCACAGCTTTTTCTCTATCGTGTGTCGGGCATGACACAAACCTAACTGTTTCAACTCCAGTCGCAGGTATTTACCGCCAAGCGAAGCGAAAGGCAAGTCGTTGTCAGTAATGTCAAGGATGAAGGAAGCCACGTAGCGAGACGGCCGAGCCTACGGACAGAAACTTGGTACAAGGCTAAATGGGCATGGGTAAGACTGCGAAACAAGTTGAAGCCCGAATGGTAAACGTACTCCCCAAAGCAGTAAACCAAGAGGTTGTGGCCGTCATAAGGTTAGTGCCTTACCCCGAGAGCCCACCCAGCGTGTAGACACGTGCGATAAAAAGCTCATGGGTGGGAGTCAGCTGAGCCCATAGTAGGTACTTCACCATCACCGAAGGGGTTAATGTATGTATAGTGCTAATCGCTGTAAGCAATGCAACGGGAGTCAGAAAGTGAGACAAGAGCAGGGTGAGGAAACCGTAATTCCTCCAGCTTGGATGTAGCGGTGACGCTCCGATGTATATTTACAAGCAGAATGAAAAGCAGCAAATGGAATTAATAGACGAGATTGTAGAAGAAAGAAACTTCCGGGAAGCCTGGATGTCAGTCAGGCGCAACCATGGTGCAGCCGGCATGGACAAGATGTCGGTTGAGGCGCTTGACGTGTATATGCCCGCCCACATAGAGGAGATAAAAGCCTCGGTAAAGGGCAAGCGATACAAGGCATCCCCCGTAAGCCGTGTCTACATCCCCAAGCCTAACGGCAAGCAACGGCCGCTGGGCATCCCTACGGTCGTTGACAGGGTAGTGCAGCAGGCCGCGGCGCAAGTGCTGGGCAAGGTGTACGAGCCAGTTTTCAGCGACCACAGCTACGGTTTCCGTCCCAACCGCAGTTGCCACAAGGCAATGGAAAGGGTGCTTGGATATCTGAACGAGGGATATGAGTGGGTGGTGGACTTCGACATAGAGAAGTACTTCGACACGGTCAATCACGACAAGTTGATTTCAATCCTGAGAGAGCAGGTCAACGACTCTGCTACTCTCCACTTGGTCCGCTCGTTCCTAAAGGCGGGCGTGATGGAGGAGGGGCTGGTACATGCCACCTCGGAGGGCGTTCCCCAAGGCGGCTGCCTATCTCCAGTGCTTTCCAACATCTACCTTGACAAACTGGACAAGGAACTCGAAAGCAGAGGGCTGAGGTTTGTCCGCTATGCAGACGACTTCGACATCTTTGTCAAGAGTGAGATGGCAGCGGACAGAGTAATGGCATCGGTCAGCAGCTGGCTCGAGCGCAAGTTGCGTCTGAAAGTCAGTGCGACCAAGACCAAAGTTGTAAGGCCCGGCAAGAGCAATTTTCTGGGCTTTA
>JAFABV010000027.1 GCA_023425865.1 Bacteroidota bacterium
AAAATGGCAATACGTTAACCCATACCAACACGCAGATTACTGCCACCGATACAGTGACCATCGAATCGGGTGAGGATACCAATCTCAAAGGAGCGCAGGTCAAGGGAAAAACAGTCAATGTCAAAGCTGATGGTGACCTGAATCTGGAAAGCCTGCAGGATGAGGATAATTACAAAGAAACCAACAAATCAGCAGGAGCTACCATCAACTTTGGTGTCGGCGGTGTAAGCGGCACCGGCTCAGCCAGCAAAGGAAAAATCGACTCGGAATACCGGAGCGTCACCGAACAAACCGGCATCTACGCCGGCGAAGGCGGCTTCGACATCCAGGTTGGCCAGAATACGGACCTAAAGGGTGCGGTTATCAGCAGCGAGGCTACACCGGATAAGAATAAGCTCTCTACCGACACGTTGACCTATTCGGATATTGAGAATCATGCCGATTACAGCGCCAGCAGCGTGGGGGTGAACCTGGATACCAGAAAATACAGTAAAGATGATCCTAATTATAAAAACCAAGGATTGACTCCTGATATTGGAGTTCCAGCTAAAGGCAGTGCAAACAGTACGACTAAATCGGCTATAGCATCAGGAACAGTGGATGTTAGGAGTAACCCAAATCAAGATATTTCCAGTCTAAATCGTGATACTACGAATGTAGTTAATACGCTAGGTAAAATTTTTGATAAAAAGAGTGTCCAGGAAAAACAAGAATTATCAAAGCTATTTGGAGAATTAGCTTATGAGGAAGTTCATAAAATTTCTGATAGAGCTAAGGAAGCTGCTCAAAATGAATTAAATAAAGCCCAAGCAGATGCAAATTCTACTCCAGAACAACTAGCCGCATTACAAGCTAAAGTAGATTCCTGGGATACAGGAGGGTCTAATAAGACTGCTCTTCACGCATTGGTTGGTGGAATTATGTCTGATTTGGGTGGAAATAGCTTTGCATCAGGTGCAGCAGGAGCAGGAGTAAATGAAGCAGTACAGAAAGAACTTTCAAAAATCACAGAGCCAGATCTTCACCAATGGGCAAGTGTTTTAGTGGGAACTGCGGCAGCAAAAACGATAGGTGGAAATGGACAATCTGGTGCATCTACTGGTGCAAGCGGAACGAAGAATAACGAGTTAAGTGGGATTGTAGAAAAAAGGCAACTTTCAGATGCCCAAATTGAAATGTATGAGAAAATGCAAGCTGAGTTGGAAGAAAGTAAAACAGGAGCAACAGATTTTATGCGTGAGTATCAAGACTTAGCTAGTTGGCTGTATGTGGATGATAAAGCCGTTGCTGCTGCAGGAGCGTATGGAACTGAATATGCCATGGATACTAAAATTGCCTCAATGCTTTTAAATCATGCATTATACGGTAATGGGGAAGCTATGCATTTTGGCTTTGGAGAAAGTGTTTCGGCGGACTTGACTAATTCTGCTATCCTTAAAAATGGGATAAAGAAGGCGGCAGCGGACTTAAGCCCTGGGCAAACTAAATATGTATACGCGTCGATTGATTACAATCATGATGATGAAGAAGGGAATCCATCAAGTATTGATCAAAAGCTTGCGTATGGTAATTTAAAGGTTGCTATACAAATTACACGCGATGAAAATAATAATATTAGCTTTTATGGGCAAGCAGGGGATGCGTATAATTTTGAATACCATAATTATGTAGATAAGATAGAGAGTGTTAAAAACCAAGGGCTCAAAGAAATCTTTAAGGCTGGAGTGCTAACTTTAATAAATAATGGGGCTGTGGCATATCAAAATACAGGAGCTTTACAACCATTTACCTGGACGGCAGATATACGAGGAACGATAGCGGGGGGCTGAGTAGTTGAGAAATAAATCGAAGTTGAAAAAATGGTTTATGAGCATAATCGTTTTGTTTATTTGTTACCATATAGTATCTGTTGTTGTATTCTTTTATCGCGGGGTTCCTAATGCTCCTTTTTGGTGGAGTAATGTACAGTATACTTTTGGGAAAAATCTTAGAATATATGTAAGTAAGAAAGAAGATGTATATCCTAGATTGGCGTTAGGTGATGCTAGTCTTGAGTCAGGTCGGCTAGACTATAATGTTTATGCATATGAAGGGAAAGATGGATTTTTCTTCACTTATAGGGATGATGTCTTTTATTGCTATGGAAGCACAGGATTTTTCGTGATTTATGCAGAGCCATTTCAGATCAAATTGATTAGGAATAAGAACTTGTCAGTGGAAAGAAGAAAAGTTATTGAGAAGGCTTTAAGTCAATATAATCAAGACGAGCTAAAATTATTAACGTCAGTAGATGAACTAACCAAGGAAGAAAAAGAAGCCTATGAACGACTTCAAGAAAAAGCTCAAAAAAGAATTGAAGAATTAAAAAATGCAAATGAATATCCGTAATTGTGTACGTACTTTTAGGGTCAGCCGACTATAGGCTGACCTGTTTTCTTGGGGAGGGACAAGGGGACAGGTTCATTGTCCCTCGAAGCAGCCGGAGAAACCAGCCGGAGCGACTACCGAAAATCCGTCAAGAAATCGGGCCTTCTCTCCGGGGGCGGCCTGGGCTTTACTATCGGCAAGCAAAGCCAGAAAAACACCAACGAACTGGACCGTGTCAGCCAGGCAGTGTGGTCGGCTCGAGGGAGGGCAACGTAACGCTGGAGGCCGGTAAAGACGTGGCCGTGACGGCTTCGGATATCATCAGCGGCCAGGACACGACGATAACCGGTCAGAACGTAACTATTCAGGCGGCAGACAATACCGACTAAGAACATGACACCTACCGATTCAAACAAAGCGGCCTGAGTATATCCCTTGGTGGCCAGATGATAGACAACATCCAGGGAGTCTACCAACCGGCCACCTGAGGACAGGGGGACGGTGGTAATGTCTTGGCAAAAAGCAGATAAAGTGTTAAGCTAAAATAGAGGTGAATAGATTTGGTGCGGAGTGCGAGAGTTAAAAGTGAGAGTAACATATATCATATAATGATTAGAGGAATTAATAGGCAACTAATTGCAGTAGATGAAGAAGATAACCAAAAAATGAAAGAAATTTTAGAGCAATGCAAAGAAATATGTGGGTATGAACTATACGGGTATTGCTTTTTAGGAAATCATATTCATCTTCTCATGAAAGAAGGAAAGGAAAGTTTAGAACAAATATTCAAGAGAATAGGCTCAAGATATGTGTATTATTTCAATCAAAAATATAAGAGGATAGGCCATTTATTTCAAGATCGATTCAAAAGTGAGCCAATTGATGATGAAGGCTATTTAATAACTGTGTTGAGCTATATACATAACAATCCAGTAAAAGCAGGCCTAAGTAAAACGGCAGCAGAGTATAAATGGAGTAGTTACGAAGAATACCTGAAAAGAAGTGTTCTGATTAATGCCACATTTATCTTAGGGATGATAACGAAGGAACAATTTATAGAATTGCATAAAGAAGAAAACCAGGTAAATGTGTTAGATATAGGAGAGAAAAGCTTCAGAACGACGGATAGGGAAGCCCTGGAAAAGGTAAAAGAAATTTGCGGAAAGAACGCTTGGGATATAAAAGATATAGAAGAGACTAGTCGGGATTTATGTATTAGAAAATTACGCAAAGAAGGAATTTCTATCCGACAAATATCTCGAATCACTGGGATTAGCAAAGGAATTATTGAAAGAGTGAAATAAGACAGCACCACCGTCCCTGTGTCTTTCCTAATAAAGCCACTAAAAGTTTTTATAGATGTAAATACAACGATAGAATAGGAAGGATGGTGAACGTGACAGTTTTATTTGTGTTGTTGACCATAGTCGTAATTTTCATGATATATTTGTCAGCTTGCAACAGCGGAAGATTAAAGATAATATTAATAATGGTTACAATTTGTGCTATTGGATTGCTAGTTTCTCTGTATTTAAATGAAAAAAATGTAAAACATGAAGCTGGTAAAGATATTATCGAGGTATATGGTGATGGTACTTTTCAGATTTCGGGGAATAAGGGAGCATTGCCAATATTAGCTGACTTGGAGAGACATGCTACTCTTGAGGTGAAAATAAAAAAATATAAACTTATAGGAGATACTCTTTATATTCAGGGAGGTCGAGGATATACTATTGTTAATATTAAAAGTGAAGTTATAAAACAGTATGTCTTGCATTCAGAAAATGATTATTGGGAACAAACTGAAAGACCAAAGTATGGAGATAAGTATATTAAATTGAACACATTTGACGATTTTAATCAGGAAGAAAAAAATATCTTTAATAATATGTGAAGTTAGTGCTAAAAAAGAAAAGAGGAGTCAGTAAAATTTGCTGACTCCTCGGGTCTGTAAACGAGGGACAAAGGGACAGGTTCGTTGTCCCTAGAAGCAGCCGAAGAAACCAGCCGGAGCGACTACCGAAAATCCGTCAAGAAATCGGGCCTTCTCTCCGGGGGCGGCCTGGGCTTTACCATCGGCAAGCAAAGCCAGAAAAGCACCAACGAACTGGACA
>JAFABV010000030.1 GCA_023425865.1 Bacteroidota bacterium
TTGCTTCAATGTCAAATACAACGCACATTTTTTAGCGGACAGCCGAAATAAGAATCCGCAAGGGGGCTTGTCAAACGTCCAAATCCGTAAAAATGGGGTGAAAGATATGTTTAGCGGACAGTAATAATAAAATATATTGGATAACTGCCTGTATCAGTTGCGCACATGCAATGAATGTTCATCCTTCATGCTGCCGATTCACAACCGCAGCCTGAACAGCACCTCCTTGTCGGTTTGGCTATGGCCGTAGGCTATGCCCGCAATATACAATCGCTCCACCTATACACCCTTTGACATCAGGGAGAGCCGGTGACAACCCACGTCCCGTCCTTGAAAAAAAAGAATGATAAAAAGAATGGATTTCGTTGGATGATAAGCAGTTATTTCATATATTTGCAACAAAGATCCTACTAACGAGAGCTATGAACTTGAAAACACATTGTCTGACTGCCATACTCATGGTCTTTGCCGGCAGTCTCTGTGCCAAGACCACAGACAAGGAGGTGGTCATCAGCGAGTGTTCAGACGTCTACACTTTCATGCAGGCCGACGACGGCACTGTGACCGTGCGCAACAAGGTGGTGACCGACTACCGTTCGCTGACCGACCGTCCGCTCAACATCCAGTCGTACACGCTCTACGGCGATTTTATCTCGCTCGACGCTTCCTCGGGCAAGGGGGCGGCACAATACCGGAACGCCACACCCGAGAATGTGTTTTATGACGACACCAAGGTGTGTTACTATTACCTCAGCTTCGACCGCAAAAACCGCACGGCTCGCACCAAATTTGAACGAACGTTCAAGGATATACGCTATTTCACGCGCGTATATCTCTCCGACGAACATCCCATTGAACACAAGACGGTGGTGTTCCGCATCCCCAAACAGTTGACAGGCTTCCAACTTGTGCCCCGCAACCTCACGCCAGCTGTCAGTTTCACACAGAGCGAGGAAGAAGGCTACCTGATATATACTTTTACCTTAAGCGGACAGGAGGCCATGGTCGAAGAAGACCACATGCCCGCTATGGCCTCGGTTTACCCATACGTGCTGGTCGAGGGTGCATTCAGCGACTACCAAGACCTGTACCGATGGTCACATGGGCTCACGCTCATTGACCGCGACATACCACAACTACAGTCTATACTCGGTGAGATAGGTGCTCACGCAACCACCCCCACCGACCGCATACGTGCCACCTACGAGTGGGTGCAACAACATATTCGCTACGTGGCCTTCGAAGCGGGCATCACCGGCCACCAGCCCGACCGTCCCGCCGAAGTGGTGCGCAAGTGTTACGGCGACTGCAAAGGCATGGCCATGCTGCTCTACACGCTGCTCAAGGCACAGCAGTTTGACGCCCGACTGGTAGACATCGGCACCCATGACATTCCGTTCGGCATCGGCGAGATGCCCACGCTGGCCGCAGCCAACCACATGATTTGTACCCTCCGCCACGACGGGCGCACCTACTGGCTCGATGCCACCAACCGATACATCCCCATCACCCATGTACCCGGCAACCTGCAAGGGCGCGAGGCCCTGGTAGAGAACGGCGACGAGGGGATACTGCAAACGCTGCCCATAATGCCTCCTAACGCCTCTACCGACAGCCTGCACTACACTTACCAATTGGAGATGGGCGCAGACCATGGACCCATGCTCACAGGCACGGTGAGCGACAGCTGGTGCGGTGACATGAAGGAGATGATCATGAACAGCTATGAACACGTGCCCCAGCAAGACAAGCCGCTCTTCATGAGCAATACCATCAACGACGACACGCACAGTGCCACCATCACCCAGACCACATGGACCAGCAACGATCGCAAGGCATCATGGGCACGGCTGGAGGGACACATTACCAACAACAGCAAGATACAAACCCTCGATGGAGAAATGTATGTGGAGCTCAACCCCAACAACGAAATGTTCGGACTGAGCATCGACACCACCGACCGCCATCACGACTACATGCTTCCCATGCGCTGTCGCATCGTGCGCCAAGTAGACTTGGTGGTGCCCGCGGGCTATCGTGTCGTGCTGCCTGCCTCAGCCACCTTCGCCTGCAACCAGGCTACCATGGAGTGCGGCTTTGCGCAACGAGGCGACACCGTCACCTTCAGAAGAGTGCTCACCATCAACGACCGCCACATACCCCGCGAACAACTTGACCACTGGAACGACTGCATACGCCAATGGAACGACGCCTGCAACGAGCAGCTCATCATCAGCAAACACTAAATAACCTAAAGAGAAACGCTTATGAGACATTACACCAAATTACTACTACTGACCGTTGCCGCAATGCTACTGGGACAGCCACAGGCCCAGGCCGACGAACTGACTAAGTACAAAGCCTTTGCCGACACCATCAAGGCCTACGTATGGGGTATGGACTTGCCACAATTCAAAAGAGTGGACCTGCCTAAGAAATACAACAATCGAAGTGCGGTTATCGTGGCATCGTACCGCGACCTGAATATCGTACAGAAGTCGATGCTCAACGTGGGCTCGGTCCTCAACCTGAGCTTCACCGTCGATCGCGACGTGATTTGCAAAGACATAGAACGTACATGCATACACATCAACGACCAGTCCGCACTGAAGAAATACACAGAGTTCGACTTCAAGACATTTTATAAGCGTCGCAACCATGGGTGGAAAGAGAAGGCACGCCATGTGCTCGGCGTGCGGGTCATCAAGCCCGACAGCAGCGTGAGAGAGGTCAGCACCGAAGACTACGTCGACGTGGCTGAGGGAAAAGGCGACAAGGACAAGAGCCAGAAATTGGCCGTGCCGGGACTTGCCATCGGCGACAACATCGACTTCTTCACCTACGAGGAACTGAAACTCGAGGAACACTCGCTCGACCCCTTTGTGATAAACTATCAAGATGAATATCCCATCCTGTGGAAGAAAATACACTGCTCTATCGACCCCGACCTCACCGTGCAGTACCGCACTCTGAACGGCGCTCCCGACTTTGTGGCCTCCTTCGACAAGGAGAAGAACATTGTGCTTGACGCACTGGTGGAGAACGTTGAGAAAACCGACCCCGACCTGTGGTTCAGCCCGGCAGAGCAGTCGCCGCTGACGGTCATCAACGTTATCGGGCGGAGGCTCAAGGGGGAGTTCATACCGCAGAGCACCAAGAAGAAAGGCTTGCAGGCCAATCCCGACGTGGAAGAGATACAGAATGACAGCTGGCAGAAATACACCAAGACTACCTACGGACAGTACTACCAGTCGCTGCGCAAGGCATGCAAGAATGCCAACACGAAGTACCCCGACATAGCTGAACGCGCCGATTATGTTTACGACCTGCTGCGGCAGAGCTATCTGGCTGACAGGGTCACCAACGCATGGGTAGACTATTTTACCTACAACTTCTCCACCTGCCTCGCATTTGCAGGCATCAATAACAGCCAAGTGGTCATCGCCACTGAGAAGGGCAGCGAACCGGTAGACAAGATGACCTCGTATGGCAGTGCCATCACGCTGACCTATGTGAAAGACGCCAACAAATACTATGCATGGACACCAGCACCCATCGTGGCGGGAGAGTTGCCGTTTGAACTGCAGGGCAGGAAGGCCATCGTCAGGAAAGGCAAGGTAAGCAAGAACGAATCTCTCTACGACCAACGTACGCTGCCCGAGAGCAAGGCTGCGGACAACCAATACATCTACACCCTCAAGGCTACCATGGATAACGGTACCGACATCGTGTTCAGCCATGAGGAGAAAGCTACAGGAACCATCAAGCAGCTGCTGGCACCGGCCATCGTCACCCTAAAGGATATGTATGACTCGTACCGCGACCGCATACCCGACCAGAAAGATTTCACCGAGACGCTGGGCAACAAAAAGGCGAAAGCCGAGCAACAGCAGGTAGAGAAAGACAAGGAAAAGCAGCAGGATGGCATGAAAAGACTGGTGGAGAACTACTGGGGCAGCAAACCCAAAGACATCAAAGACTGCCGCCTGGTGTCAGTGGGAACGGCAAAAGGTAGTCCAGCCGTGGCCTTCCACGCCAGCTATGCCATGGAAGGATTGGTGAAGAAAGCAGGCCCTAACCTCATCCTCTCCACAGGGCGGCTGCTCGGAGACCTGATGAAAGTGGAGGGTACCGACCGCCAGCGCGACGCCGACATCAATATGCTCTCGGCCCGACAAACGGTCTGGGACATCGAGGTGACATTACCTGCTGGTTACAAGGTGTCACCCGAGAGTCTGCAACAGCTTGACAAAAACGTGAGCAACGACTGCGGCGCATTTGTGGCCAAAGCTACCAGCGAGAACGGAAAACTGATGCTCCACGTAACCAAGACTTACAGCAAGGGCTATCTGCCGGCATCCAAATGGACTGAACTACTCAGCATCATCGACGCCTCCAACGACTACACCACCTTGCAGACCGTGCTCAAGAAATAAGCCTTACACTCACCAGGCATAGGCTTTAACCCTTTGCAGGGCATCATGTCTCTCATAGCATGATGCCCTGCAAAGGTTATCTACATATACGCGAGGTCGGGATTAGCCACAGTGACCATCCCGCACATCGCCCCATCTCCATGCCTACGCCTATCCGTTCGCACCCTACGGCCCGATAATTCTATATGAAACTATTACTGTCCGCTAAACATATCTTTCACCCCATTTTTACGGATTTGGACGTTTGACAAGCCCCCTTGCGGATTCTTATTTCGGCTGTCCGCTAAAAAATGTGCGTTGTATTTGACATTGAAGCAATGAAAGCATGCCATTTTTTGTACTTTTCATCCATTTTCCGAGGCTTTAAGCCTGAAATGGTCTGTCTACACATCCCAAATGTCGGCTGTCCGACAAAACAATCATTTGTAAACAGGGCTTGATTTTTTAGCGGACACCAATATCTTGCAAATATAAACAAAAAGGTATGCAACAGCCTTCTCGGCTTTTGCAAACTTGATATTAATCAATGCAAACGTTTGCATGAAACATTGCTCGCTTTTGTGCTAAAAAGTGTGTGCGGTGTTTAAATTCCATTTATTTTTGCACCAAAATCATGTGCTAACCATTCCTAAATCGACGATCTGCCAAATAAAGAAGTAAACAGAACCCACTTGGAATGTAGAAAGCCTAAGAACAAAATCAATTATACACGTTAACTTAAAACTCAAAAATGATGAAGCAGGTAAAGATTACAATGCCTCGTAGAGCAGTCACCATGTTATGTGGACTTGCTCTTGCAGCTACGGCTTTTGGACAGCAGGTAGTTGTAACAGGTCATGTAGTGGATGCTACCGGAGAGCCTGTCATTGGTGCCACTGTACGCGTAAACGGACAGGAAGGCGGCGCGGTGACCGACCTCGACGGTAATTTTACACTTAATGCCAACGCTGGAGAAACGGTGACCGTAGACTATATCGGTTACGAAAGTTTCAAAGGAAAGGTGTCACCCAATATGACCATTACGCTCCGTGAAGGCGCAGAGAAGTCGCTCAACGAGGTGGTGGTTATCGGTTACGGTGCCGTGAAGAAGTCGGACCTCACGGGTTCGGTGACTGCACTCAAGCCCGACACCAAAAACCGCGGTGTTGTGGTTAATCCACAAGACATGATGCAGGGTAAGATTGCTGGTGTGAGTGTGACCTCATCTGGCGGCGCTCCCGGTGCTGGCGCTACGATTCGTATTCGTGGCGGCGCCTCACTCAACGCTTCCAGCGACCCGTTGGTGGTTATCGACGGTATTCCTATGGATAACAATGGCGTGAAGGGACTGGCCAACCCATTGTCTATGGTAAACCCGCAGGATATTGAGAGCTTCAACGTCTTGAAGGATGCCTCGGCAACGGCAATCTATGGTTCGCGCGGTTCTAACGGTGTTATCATTATCACAACCAAGAAGGGACGTAAGGGCCAGAAGACCGCGGTGTCTTATGCCGGTAGCGTTACGATGAGCGTCAAGCGCAAGACCATTGATGTGATGGATGGTGACCGGTACCGTGAATTTATCCAGAATACGTTTGAGGGTAACTCGCAGCAGGCTACTGTAATGGGACTGCTGGGTGACGCTAACACCGACTGGCAGAACGAGATATATCGTACCGCATGGGGACAGGAGCACAACGTGACCATTTCGGGTAGTGCTAAAGACTTCCTGCCTTACCGTGTTTCTGTGGGCTATAATGGCAACCAGGGTATCTTGAAGACAAGTAAGTTTGACCGTATTACTTCGTCTGTGAGCCTTACTCCGAGCTTCCTCGACAATCACCTGAACCTCATTCTCAACCTGAAAGGAATGTGGGCCAAGACACGTTATGCCAATACCGACGCCGTGGGGGCCGCCGTATGGATGAACCCCACAGTGCCTGTATACAGTTCTGAGGAGAAATTCGCGAACTTTGGTGGATATTGGGAATGGCTCAATGCGGGTAAGTATGGAGACCCGACCTGGCCTTATGGTTACAACTCGCAGGCTACCAAGAACCCCGTGGCTTTGCTCAACCTCAAGAACGACCGTGCCATCTCACGCGACTTCAATGCTAACCTGGACATCGACTATAAGGTCAATGGCTTTGAAGACCTCAGGCTCCATGGTACCGCGGGCTTTGATATTGCCCAAGGTAAGCAGACCACTGATGTAGACCCGGCTTCGCCCGAGGCAGCATATTACGGTTCTCACGGCTGGGATAAGATTCTGAAGCGCAATTATACGTTCAGCGGATACGCTCAGTATTATCATGACTTCAATGATCCCGCACAAAACCATTTCGACATTATGCTGGGTTCTGAGTACCAGCACTTCTGGCGTAGTCAGCACAATCAATACTGGGGATATTACCAGTCTACCAATAGCGACGCCTCAAAGGCCGGGCAGGAGTACAACCATACGCACTATGATTTCGCGACAGAGAGCAAGTTGCTGTCATTCTTCGGTCGTGCCAACTGGTCGCTGATGGATAGCCGCTACATGCTCACGGCTACGGTTCGTGCCGACGGTTCTTCGCGATTCAACTGGCTTGAGCCTTACGACAGCCAGCAGTGGGGTGTATTCCCCTCATTTGCCTTCGCTTGGCGTATCAAGGATGAGAATAAGTTCCGCGAAATCAATTGGCTTTCAGACCTTAAGCTCCGCTTAGGTTACGGTATCACAGGTCAGCAGGAACTCAACAGCGGCGATTATCCTTACTTTGACACCTATGCCATGAATACTGGCATCGATTCTTACTATGACCTTTATGGTGATGGTTCGACAGCTCGCCCTGTAGCCACTAACCACAACCTCACTTGGGAGAAAACCACAACCTATAACGTGGGTCTTGACTGGGGCATATTGCACCAGCGTCTCAGTGGTAGTGTGGATTACTATGTAAGAAAGACTACTGATCTGATCAATGTGGTGAACGTGGCAGCTGGTTCTACCTTCAAGAACACGTTGATCTCAAATATCGGTGACATGAAGAACTATGGTGTGGAGGCCGCTATCCATTTCAATGCCATCCAGACAAAGGATTGGAACTGGATGCTTGACTACAACTTCACCTACAATAAGAACTCTATCACCAAGCTCACCGGCAGTAATCAGCCCGGATACTTCGTGCCCACAGGTGGTATCTCTGCAGGTACCGGCACTAATGCCCAGGCACATGCCGTAGGTCACCCTGCTTCTTCATTCTATGTTTATCAGCAGGTTTATGACAGCAATGGCAAACCTCTCGAAGGTGTAGTCGTTGACCGCAACGGTGATGGCACCATCAATGAAAATGACAAGTACTTCTATAAGAGCCCGGCAGCTCCTGTAACCATGGGCCTTAGCTCGCGTCTCGAATACAAGAGCTGGGACTTTGGATTCACGCTCCGCGCAAGCCTTGGCAACTATGTATTTAATGATCTGCAGTCATCTTCAGCCAATGTAAGCGCTGCGGGTGTATATGTCAACGAGTACATAGCCAACCGTCCTATTGTTTCTCTGGCTGCAGCTTGGGACTCATACGATAACTTCGCAATCCTGTCCGACCGCTTCGTACAGAACGCCTCGTTCTTGAAATGTGACAACATTACACTGGGTTACAGCTTCAACAACCTCTTCGGTGCTGGCCAGTGGGGCGGTATCAGCGGTCGTGTATATGGTGCAGTGAACAACGTCTTCACCATTACGAAGTATTCTGGTATTGATCCTGAGGTCTATGGCGGTATCGACCGTAACCTCTATCCGCGTCCGTTCTCAGCAATGCTCGGTATCAATCTTAATTTCTAAACATTATTTATTATGAAGACTTTCATTAAAACGATATTTCCAGCAGTAGCTCTCACTCTGACAGTGGGACTTGCTTCCTGTGACAGTCTGCATGTAGATCCTATCGACCCGAACATGCATACCGAAGTCACACCCGAGCAGCTGCTTAATAAATGCTACGCTAACATAGCCATGGCTGGCCAGGGTGGTGCCAATGGTGACAGTGATGTGGACGGTATCGATGGCGGTACGTCAGGTTATGTCCGTCAGCTGTTCAATGCCAACGAATTGCCCACCGACGAGGCCATTTGCGGTTGGGGTGACGAGGGTATTGCCTCATTCGACTATAACGCCTATGACGCTTCTCATCCCATGCTTCGTGGTTTCTACTATCGTCTGTACTTTGGTATTACCCTTTGCAATCAGTACATCGATACTTTTGGCGACCACGACGCTAACATGACCGCTCAGGCTCGTTTCCTTCGTGCGCTCGACTATTACTACCTGATGGACCTCTACGGCAATGTAGGCTTTACAGAGCATGCCGATGGCACAAGCCCTGTTCGCTACACGCGCGCCGAGCTGTACCAGTGGTTGGAAAAAGAACTGAAGGACATCGAGGGTAGCCTTTCAGAGCCCCAGCCCAAGACGTCTTCAGACAAAGGATATGGCGCTGTGGACAAGGCCGCCGTATGGTTGCTCCTGTCTCGAATGTACCTCAACGCCGAAGTTTATACCGGAACCGCACATTGGGCAGACGCACAGACATATGCCAAAAAGGTGATGGACTCTCCCTATAAGCTCTATACCACAGCCAAGACAGACCCTGCCGGCCAGACCTGGAGTGCTTATCAGCAGCTCTTCATGGGTGACAACGGTGAGAATGGCGCATCTGTAGAGGCCCTCTTCCCCATCTTGCAGGACGGTGTTCGCACCACCTCTTGGGGTGCTTCGCTGTTCCTCATGGCCAGTACCATGGATGGTGACGTATGCGTGAAGAAGGACGGAACAAAGGGCAATGGCACTGATGCCACCTGGGGCGGTAACCGTTGTCGTCCTGACCTGATCAAGAAGTTCTTCCCACAGAACGACGCTCCTAACGTTGATGCTTACGCCATGCCCGATGCCGCTGGTGATGACCGCGCTATCTTCGATGGCGTAGGACGTACGTTGAACAATGAAGAGGTGGGTACCTTCAAGAGTGGTTTTGCCACGGCCAAGTTCACTAACTTCAAGACAGACGGCTCTGCCGGCAAGAACAAGACCTTTGCAGACGCAGACTACTTCTTGATGCGTGCCGCTGAGGCTTACCTGATCTTCGCTGAGGCAGACGCCCGTATCAATGGCGGCAACACAACAAGCACTGGTACTGCCGCAATCAACGCGCTGCGCACTCGTGCAAAGGCCATGACACGCACCGGCGCCTACAGCCTTGATGACATCTGCGATGAGTGGAGCCGTGAGTTCTACTTCGAGGGAATGCGTCGTCCTACTCTCATTCGCTTTGGCCGTTTCGGTGGCAACAACAACTACATGTGGCAGTGGAAGGGCGGCACCAAGAACGGTTCTCGCTTCTCAGCCGATAAGAACATCTACGCCATCCCGACTACCGACATCGTGGCTAACTCCAATCTGATTCAGAATACTGGATATTAATTCATCACATTAAACACGAATCACAATGAAAAATAATATAAAGTCGGTTCTGTTGCTCCTTTGCACGGTAGGACTCTTCGGTGCTTGTTCGGATGACAACGACTCAAACCCGACCATGCAGATACCACAGAGTTTCCAACTCAACACACCTGCTATTTCTGAAAACAATGTGGTAGACCTGGCCAACTCACAGTATATTAACCTCACCTGCAACCAACCTGATTTCGGTGGCCTCCCGGTTCAGACGCAGTATACTGTAGAAGTAGGCACCAAGGCAGACATGAGCGACGCCCAGGCGCTGAGCTCTACTTTCTATACGACGCGTATGCAGTTGGACGCCTCTGAGGTGGCCAGCACACTCACCAACATCGAGTTGGCCAATGGCAAGACCGAGGCTGACTTCCCGCTCAACACCCCGGTTTATTTCCGGGCAATAGCCAAGGTGTACAACGCAGCTACCAAGCAGCCCCTTGAAGACACCAAGGTGATCTCCAACATCGTCAAGTTGAATAATGTGAAGCTGCTCTTCTCACTGCCTCCAGTGTCTGTGCCCAGCAACATTTACATCAATGGCGCCTTCAGCGAATGGAATTGGGATAAGGCTGTTACGATGACTGAGGTCAATGGAACTCGTGACAACAACAATACCTCATGCAAGTACTGGCACCTGGTATATATTGATGGAGCTGGTATCAAGTTTAACAGCGCAACCAAGTGGGACGGCAATGAGGTTGGCTTCAGTAAGATTACTGTCGACCCTGCCAGCGAGCTTGCTTCAGACATCGAGGCTAACGGTGATGGTAACATTTCGTCTAAGAACCCAGGTTGGTACCTGATGATTGTATCGGCTACCGTAAGTGGTCGCGACATTCTCTACACAGTGACCTTCAACAAGCCTATGGTTTACTTCATGGGTCGTGCCGCTATCGGTCTTGCCGGTGTTACGGCTGACAATTGCTGGGACGAGGCTACGGTTATGGCTTCTTCAGCCTTCACTGTTCCCGCTACGGCTGACGGAGACTTTGTATCTCCCGCCCTGCCTGCATTGCCCGGCACTGATGACGACGGCTGCATCCGCATGTGGGTGAAGATACCTACCTACGATTGGTGGAAGTCTGAGTTTATCGTTGGCATAGACGCAGATAAGATATCTTATCGTGGCAATGGTGGCGACCAGACTCGTGTGGGCAGCACCGCTGGCCAGAAGGTATATCTCAACTTCAGCACAGATAAGGGTTCGGTCAAATAATATGTTTATCTATCAGAGCGTGGGGCGAGAGGCTGTGAGCCTACCGCCACCTCTCTGCCTCGCCTCTAAGTAGAATTTCTAAATGTTCAATCGACAATGAAAAAGTTATCATATTTAGCCCTCGCACTGACCGCACTCTTCATGGGTGCCTGCAGTGACGACTTCACTGATTGGGCACAGCCTCAGACCAATGCGCAAGAGGATGCCATCACCATTCCAGGCTTCACGGCATCGGCCGTAGAGGCACAGACCCTCTCTGACGAGGTCGACTCTGTGAAGGTGTTCAACCTCACCACGGCCACGTTGCCCGATGGCTTCACGCTGGGCAATGCACGTGTGGAACTCACCCCGCAGGGGGTAGACGGCGCTACGGCGACCACGGTAAACACCTCTCTGAAAGGTCTTTCTTCTAAGTCAGACATCCAGTCTCTCATCGAGAGCGTCTATGGCAAGAACCCCGTGGCCCGCACGTTTGACGCGCAGGTGTATGTCAACGCATTGAAGGACGGCGAGGCCGTGCTCATCAATGCCGGTAAGATAGTCTACACCGTCACCACCGTTACTCCCGACATCGCCCAAGCCTACTACCTCATCGGTGGTCCCAACGACTGGGCCAGCTCGGCCATCAACCGTACGCTGAAGTTCTCGCACAGCGATATCAATGTATATGATGATCCCGTGTTTACCATCACCTTCCAGGTGGCCGATCCCACACAAGACACTTGGTTTGCCATCGGCGACGACAAGGCTTGCGACGGCATTGCCAATAACGACTGGTCACAGGTGTTTGGTACCAAGAGCGGTGACGGCAACAGCGGCACTGAGGGTCAACTCGACCGTCGTGCCAACCTCTCTGATGGCGGTTCGTTCAAGGTGCCTGCCGGTTCCAAGTACATCCGTGTGGAGATCAACATGATGTCGTACACCTATAAGGTAACAGCCATCAACTATGCCGAGTATATCTACGAAGTGGGCAACAACAACAGCTGGGGCAACGGTCTGGCCATGTGGGGACCCAACTACGACGGTAAGTACTATGGTGCCTTCTACCTTGATGGCGAGTTCAAGTTCAAGCCCAACAGCGATAACTGGGAAGGCGACTGGGAGTACAATGGCGACGGTAAGCTCGATGCCAATGGTCAGGGCAATATTTCCGCACCTGCCACAGGCTTCTACTTCGTGACCGTAGACCTGGGCAGTATGTCTTACACCCTCAAGCCCTTCACCGAGATGCACGTAGTAGGAGACGCCGTTGGCGACTGGAATGCCGGTAAGACCATGACATGGAACAGTGCCGACCATACCTGGGTACTCAACAGTGTGACGCTCTCTGACGGAATCCTCAAGTTCAAGGACGAGGACAGCAGCTGGGCAGGTGTCAACCTGGGTGGCTCTTTGAGCCAGCTCAAGCAGAATGGCGATAATATCGCTGTGAGTGCAGGCACCTATAAGATTGTGCTCCACATGGAGAATACCAGTGGCGCACCATTTGCCGAGCTTATTCCCGTGAACTGAGCCATGCACAAGGCCTGTACATACAAATGAAAAAGACCACATAACCTCTGTTTCATCAGAAGTTAACACCGAGGCGGTTCTCCGAAAGGGGAGCCGCTTTTTTGGTGTGGTGGTGGGTTGGTTTGTTGGTTTGTTGGTGGGTTAGTGGGTTGGTGGAAGGTTGGAGAATATGCAAACGTTTGCATTTAATAAACCATAATTGATATAGGTCATGCAAACGTTTGTCAATATAAATATGGTATCTTCGCATCCGATCAACATAATCACTTAAATATGAAACGTTTCGCTAAGTTATTGCTCATGCTCATGGGGGTGGCAATGCTCCCCAATACCCAAGCCTTGTCGCAAAACAACGGCTGGCCCGCCAACTATGGCGGCGTGATGCTCCAAGGATTCTATTGGGATTCGTTCGACGACTCGCAGTGGACGGTCCTTCAAAGCAAGGCTGCCGACCTGAAGGGCTACATCGACCTGGTGTGGCTGCCGCAGAGCGCCTACGCAGGCGGTACCTCTATGGGTTACGACGACCTTTATTGGTTTGAGAACTACAACAGCAGCTTCGGCACCGAGGCACAACTGCGCTCGCTCATACAGACCTACAAGGCCAATGGCATCGGCACCATTGCCGACGTGGTGATCAACCACCGCAAGACCACCACCGGATGGTTTACCTTCCCCACCGAGACCTACAAGGGCGTGACCTATCACCTGCTGCCTTCAGACATCGTATCCAACGACGACGGCGGCAAGACCAAGACGCAGGCCACAACCGAAGGTGTTACCCTCAGCGCCAACAACGATTCGGGCGAGGGCTGGGACGGCATGCGCGACCTCGACCACTACAGCACCAATGTGCAGAACAATGTCAAGGCTTATCTCGACCTGCTGCAGAACGACCTCGGCTATGCCGGCTTCCGCTACGACATGGTGAAGGGCTATTCCGGCTCGTTCACGGGCATGTACAACAGCTATGCCAACCCCGTCTACTCGGTGGGCGAATACTGGGACGGAAATGTAGCTAACGTAAAATCGTGGATCAACGCCACCATGGTGAACGGCAATATCCAGAGCGCGGCCTTCGACTTCCCCTTCCGCTATACCGTGCGCGACGCCGTCAACAACGGCAACTGGGCCAACCTGGGCAACACCAGCTTGATGGCCGACGCCAACTACCGCCGCTGGGCCGTGACCTTTGTGGAAAATCACGACACCGAATACCGTTCGTCATCGAGTCCGCAAGACCCCATCAAGAATGATATACTGGCCGCCAACGCGTTCATGCTGGCCATGCCGGGCACGCCCTGCATCTTCTACAAGCACTGGCTGAGCTATGAAAACGAACTCAAGGGCATGATCGACGCACGCAAGGCCGTGGGCATCAACAACCAGAGCACCTACTCCAATTTCCGTTCGGCTACTGGCTACTACGCCAACATCGTCTCTGGCTCCAAGGGACGCCTGCTCGTGGTGGTGGGTGATGTGGACGGGGCTGCCGTGCCCTCCAACCGCTGGGTGAAGATAGCCAGCGGCACCAACTATGCTTACTACTTCGAGCCTGCCCAAGAGACGGCGTGGGCAGGCATGGCCTCGGGCAGCTACACGGGCTCATCGCTCAGCGTGCCCCTCACGGCCGTGAGCGCCACTACGGATGCCCAACTGGTCTACACCACCGACGGCACCACCCCCACGGCATCGAGTGCCAAGGTGGCCAGTGGCACATCAATTTCCATCCCCGTAGGCACCACCACCCTCAAGGTGGGTCTGCTCATCGGCTCTGCCGTGACAGGCATCATCACACGCACCTACACCGTCACCGAGGAGGAGCCCTTCACACCCTACACCATCAACGTCTATGTCAACACCGACCAGGTGGGATGGGCCGACTATGTGAACTTCCACACCTGGGGTAGCTACCGCACCGGCACCACATGGCCCGGCGACAAGGTGACCGCCACCACCACCGTAGACGGCAAGAAGTGGTTTTACAAGAGCTACGACATCACCTCGGCCAACGACTATGTGAACTTTGTGTTCAGCATCGGCACATCGTCGACGGCCAGCAGCAACCAGACTGTGGATGTCAACCGCGTGACGGCCGACACTTATTTTGAGATCTCGTCGACCAAGCTCAACGGCAAGTACACGGTGAACGATGTCACCGACAACGTGATGACAGGCATCGATGGCGTGCAGACCGCGGCTCCTGCCACCGACGATGCCTGGTACACCCTCTCGGGCGTGCGTGTGAGCAAGCCCACCACCAAGGGTATCTACATCCACCAGGGCAAGAAAATAGTGGTGAGATAATTGAAAAAGTATAGCAGTTGAATATTTTTCAGTCTCCCAACAATATATTATAAGGTGTGGAGTTATTACACCAAAGGGGCCGTGTGACACCATGCGGCCCTTATTGTTCAACTAAAAAATATATTACTGTCCGCTAAACATATCTTTCACCCCATTTTTACGGATTTGGACGTTTGACAAGCCCCCTTGCGGATTCTTATTTCGGCTGTCCGCTAAAAAATGTGCGTTGTATTTGACATTGAAGCA
>JAFABV010000065.1 GCA_023425865.1 Bacteroidota bacterium
TGAAAGTTGCAAACGCTATTTGGCAGAACTTATCAAACAAAAATACGATAAGGAGGATTTGCCATTGTCGGAAGTAAATGGCGAGTTAGTTCGCGCCTTTGAGTTTTATCTCAAGACAGAAAAGGAGTGCCAGCAAAATACGGTCATCCGTTACATGAAGTGCCTGAAGAAGATAACCAACCTTGCACTTGCCAATGAATGGATAACCAAAGACCCTTTTACAGGCATCAAGTTCCATGAGAAAGAAGTAATCCGTGAGTTTCTAACCTTGGATGAGCTGCATCGTATCTACAACAAGGAGTTTTCCCTTGACAGGATTACAGTTGTGCGAGATGTTTTCGTCTTTGCAGCGTTCACTGGGTTGGCGTTCATAGATGTGCAGCAACTATCCGCCGAACATATCGTTCAAGACAACAATGGCAATTATTGGATTCGCAAACCCCGCCAAAAGACAAAGAATATGTGCAACATTCCCTTGCTTGATGTTCCAATGCAGATTTTAGAAAAATACAAAAGCCATCCGACTTGCCAAAAGAAGAATGTATTGCTCCCCGTTCCCTGCAATCAGAAGATGAACAGTTACCTGAAAGAGATTGCCGATTTGTGTGGCATATCAAAGCGTTTGACCACGCACACAGCCCGGCATTCGTATGCGACCTCTGTGTGCCTCGCCAATGGCGTAAGCATTGAGAATGTGGCGAAAATGCTCGGTCATTCCAACATCAAAATGACGCAGCACTATGCACGTGTTTTGGATTCTTCCATCCTCAAAGATATGATGAATGTGAAAAATGTCTTATCAAAAAGTCTTTGACTATGAACAGAGGAATAATTACAACCAGTGAAACGGGTGCAGTAATTATACCGACTGTACCTGTATGGATGACAAAGTTTGAGATAGCCGACCTATTCGGAGTATTCTCTTGTGGCATCCGCAAGGCGATTCATGTTATATATAAAAATAAGGAGTTGAACGAATGTGATACGATGAAGTATGTCAAGCAAGCCAATGGCATCAGCTATGATGTTTACAGCCTTGAAATGATTGTAGCCATTGCATTTAGGATATGCAGTAAAGAGAGTTTAGTGTTCAGACAATTTGTAATGGATAGAATCTGTGCAAGAATAAAAGGGACACAAGCGATGCTGTTCGTTTCTTGTTGCAAAGGCAGCAACCCATGGTATTGTTGAGTTTCATTCCGTCATTCACTCGTTTCCGATGCACGGATGCAAAGGTAGTGCATGGCTTAGGTGACAGTCGCAAGGCCGGGCGGCAGAGCCGTTTCGGACAGAATCTTCCTCAAACAAGTTTGAGCGTATTCAGTCCGAAAACCTTGCCACTGCCTGCCACGCACTGAAAAGGCATCCGGCAACGGAAACAAGCGACTGACGGGAAATCAGAAGAAATAAAGGAACGGCTTATAGACGAAGCGGGATTTTAATACTTCATCTATAAGCCGTTCCTTTTTTCTTTTTGCCGAAAGTGTCGTATCATTGCTGTCGCAAACATAGGCAGACGGCAAACTTCGCTCCTTCAAGAAAATCAGGTGCCCGTCAGTCGGTATGCGGAGCGGTAACCGTCATTCAGCATCCGTTCTATGTCAGATTCACGGTAGAGGATTTTGCCGCCCAACTGGATGTAAGGTATCCGCCCCTCATTGCGGTAGTCCTGAAGTGTGCGGCGGCTCACTTTCAAACGTGCGGACACTTCCTTGTCGGTAAAGAACCGCTCTCCGCCTAATGTCGGTCGGTAGTTGGCAGTCAGATGCTCGAAACTGTCCAGCAATCGGTCAAGGCTGCCCAGAAAGTGGATTATCCACTCGCTGTTCTTGGTCATCAGTTCATTCATGTTTCTTCGGATTTAGTGATTATTATCATTATACTCTGTTTACTGACTCAAATTCATATAATCCTTCCCTTGAACTTTGCTTCCTTTCGCCTATCCTCAACAACGGGGACTATACGCTGCACATCTTCGGGACGGTAATACGTCTTGTGGTTTATCTGCGAGTAAGCCAGCGTGCCATTGTTGCGCAGTGTCTGCAACGTACGCGGACTGATGTTGAGCATTTGGCACACGTCCTGATTGTCCATCCACTTGCCCATTGTTTTCTCTCCGTGCCGCTGACAGATGGCATCCATGCGACGAGTGAAACGGTCGAACTTGGCGACCATCTCCTCAAAGGTTTTTCTTTCGATTGATACTATTTCCATATCTGTGACTTTTAGTTGTTTCTGTTCTTTTTCGCTGCAAAGAAAAGGGTAATAATCTATAGAACAAAGGATTTTTCAAAACTGGCAGCATTTGGCACCAAGTGGTAGAGGTTGTCTAGGTGGCAGATTGCTTGTACAGCATATTCTTATTACTACTTATAGCTATTGCCTGTTGTCAGCATACAATACAAAGTGCAAAACGTAATCCATGAATACTGACTCTTAATTGGATTATGGCGACATGACCTTTTGATTATCCTTTTCAAGGCAGATTGAAACAATAGCTGTTGGCACATCTTCTCCTTAATGGAAGAAAAGAAGCCACCCGTAAGGCTTGCCATAAGCCCTTGTTCTAGTCTGAACCGTTATTCGTTTAATTCCAACAATCCGGCAAATCAGTGAAGTTCCCACCATGTATGAACACCCCGTATTGGCAAAACCGCACAAAATTGCCCCACTGCATCCATTTGCTTGACAGGCTGAATTATAGGCAGTTATTTTGCTCATGACAAACGGTCAAGTATGCGCATACAGACCAATGAGTATTCACTTTAAATTTCAACAAAATGACAAAGAAACGAAATTACGAGAACGATGAAGAGTTCAAAAACTTCAATTTGGAAGACTACCTGCCTTCCATGAACAGCCACAAGCCGGAAGATATTCCTTCCGCATCGGGACAAGAAACAGCTATCTTCCCTCCATTGGATGAACCGGACACATCCGATATACAGGTAGCAGTGTCCAAAGCTATCCAGCCGGACGAACAAGAGGTACTGGGGACCTCAGATGCAGACGAGGAGGTGAAGGAACCCTCAACTGGGAT
Source organism: Bacteroidota bacterium (assembly GCA_023425865.1). Taxonomy (GTDB): domain Bacteria; phylum Bacteroidota; class Bacteroidia; order Bacteroidales; family Bacteroidaceae; genus Prevotella. Next base: position 3,041 of record JAFABV010000065.1, read on the forward strand.
AGTGGCAGCATCTGAACGGACGATTGTCAGACGCATCAGTTGCAAGCAGCGCAGGCTGTCTTTGGATGAGTACCGTACCGCCTACCTGCAAGTCCCCAAGATTGCCGACCGCAAGCCTGTGTTCGTCAGCCGTGAGGTACGTGACGAGCTGGACAGGATTGTCCGCTGTCTCGGAGGCAGAGGTATGAGCGTGTCGGGATTGGTTGAGAACCTCGCCCGTCAGCACCTTGCCGCTTACGGAAACGACATTGAGCAGTGGCGCAAGCTCTGATAGGATTACGGTAGAATCGGTCAGGTCAGTGAATATACTTCATCGGCTTAACCAACACCTAAATAGAGTTATTATACTCGGAAATCAATCCGACAGGCGGAGGATTCTTGTGTCCTCAAAGACACAGCAAGATATATTTTCAGTTACCCGAATAATTCTAAGTAACTGAAAATGCCTTCATCGCCGTGGGCAGAATTATCCTCCACAGTCGGATAATTTCGATGTTTCTTAATCGGAGATTAGACAATGGATAAACCATAAAATTGAAAGGAATAAGCAGAATGAAAAAGAAGAGCAAGTACGGGAGAAATCCCAAGTTGGACCCGAAGACGCACTGCGTGATGGTGCGCTTCAACGATGTGGAATGGAACAGGTTCCTGACGATGTACGAGGAATCTAACGTGTACGCGAAAGCCGTCTTTCTCAAAGCGCACTTCTTCGGTCAGAAGTTTAAGGTGCTGAAAGTGGATAAGACGATGCTGGACTACTACACCAAGCTGTCAGACTTCCATGCCCAGTTC
>JAFABV010000086.1 GCA_023425865.1 Bacteroidota bacterium
GCAAAAGTACAAACTCTTTGGGGAAGTCAGCGGACTTCCCATTTTTTTTACTGTGGCAACCGTGTCAATATTATTTAATTGCCATCATACTGTCGATCTTTTGGTTTTATCGGACAGCAATAATATAGAATCATTCACCCTTTGGCGCGAGATATAAATGGTGTTCTGCCGAAATTTAGCGGTGATAATAGTTGTACGACACTCTAAAATGGTTATCTTTGCTTCATAAATCTGCTTGAACCGTAATTCCATTTCGTTCTCTCCAAAGAAAATACGCGGTGATTTCGATAGAGCAAAGATAGTTATAGACGAGTCTGATGTACTCGTGACATAGGTGAGGTAGCTATGCTTTCCTCATGCTTGCCGTTCAACTTTTACAGTATCATCACCAATGACAGAACCTTTGAGAAACATTACAATTGAATTTCCAATGAGAAGAACGCGGATCCTTCCGTTACTGATTGCGCTATGCTTAGGTGTGACGCACCTGTTAAACGCGCAGACCGGCACCGTTGCCGAACCCGTAGCCTATGTTGGCGGCGAAATATGCAATCCACGCCTCCACGATGGGGGTTTTCGCTATGCCATAGGCACGGAAAATATACAGGTGATGCGGGCCAACCGCCAGCATGGTGCCGTGCCCGACCCCGTGCTCGGCGCACAAGACAGCAATGCCGTGAGGGGCTGGACCTACAACCATGCGCCAAACATAACCTACTGGAATGGGCGTTTCTATCTGGAATATCTCTCTAATCCGAAGGATGAGCAGCAGCCACCCGGCCACACGCTGCTTGTGACCTCGGCCGATGGACGACACTGGGGTAAGCCCGAGGTGGTTTTTCCCGTATATAAGGCGCCGAAGGGTGTCACCATTCCAAAGCCTTACTACGGCTACATCATGCACCAGCGTATGGGCTTCTATACGGCACCCAATGGGCGATTGCTCATCGTGGGCTTCTATGGCCACAGCTACGACCCCTTCAAGGAGGGTGGCATCGGACGCGTGGTGCGTGAGATGAGGCGCGACGGTACGATGGGCCCCATCTATTTTATCCGTTATTCCTCGCATACCTATTGGAATGAAAGCAACACGACTTATCCTTTCTTTGAGCGTTCGCGCGACAAGGGGTTTAAGGAGGCTTGCCGCGCCCTGTTGGGTGACAAACTCAAGACGCTGCAGTGGATTGACGAGGATAGGGGACTCGATGGATTCTATACCCTGAAGGATTCTATCAACCGTGTGCAGGCCACCAGCTATTATCATCGGCGTGACGGCAAGGTGGTGGCGCTGTGGAAATGGTCGTATGCCGCCCTGTCGGACGACGGGGGGCTGAGCTGGTCAACGCCCGTGCGCTGCCCATCGCTCATCATGGCTGGAGGCAAACAGTGGGGACAACGCACCAAGGACGGTAGATATGCCTTGGTTTTTAACCCGATAGAGACGCAGCCCTATCGTTATCCACTCACTGTGATGACGAGTAGTGACGGCACCGTGTTCGACTCCATCTCTGTAGTTCATGGTGAGGTGCCGCCCCGCCGCTTCATGGGTGAGAACAAAGACTTCGGCCCCTGCTACGTGCGCGGCATCACCGAGCGTGAGCAGACGCCGCCCGACAGTAACCTTTGGCTGTGCTACAGTGTCAACAAGGAAGATATATGGGTGAGCCGTACGCCACTTCCCGTGCGTACCGTGTGGGAGGGACCCGTGAAAGACGATTTCAACGGCATAGCGCCTGACGCGCCCATCGCCAATTGGAATATCTACCGACCGCAATGGTGCGAAGTGAGGGTTGACAGCGCTGCCCATCTTTCGCTTTCTGACGCTGACCCTTATGACTACGCGCGCGCCATACGTGTATTCCAACCTTCGGTGGCTGCCACAATCCGATTTCGCGTTAACGTAGAGACAGAGGGCACTGAACCGTTTGAGGTAGATGTCACCGACCGTCACGGCACTCGTGCGCTGTCGCTGGCTTTCTTTCAGGGACGAATCATGGTCGGCAATCAGCACTATGGCACTTACCAGAAGGATGAATGGAAGACGGTGACGATAACGCTTGACAACGGGTGCGTCGCCATCGATGGCCGTGCTGTAGAGTCCCTGCATGCCGTCAGGAGTGTGGAGCGCCTGAGCTTCCGCACGGGTGCCTATCGCAACCTGCCCGACCGCAACACGCCTAACCAGAAGCCTGCCCCGCCATTGCCGCACTGCGACGAGCCGACAACGGCCTCGCGTTATCTCATCGATGATGTGAGCATTGATACAACGGCTACAGCCGTCGGCATGACGGGCTGTTCTTCTTTGTGGACTCCAAGCCGGTAGCCATTGTCATTCATCATAGGCCGGAGGTGTGTGGGCATTCTACCATAAGCGATAGCGGCATGATGCTGCAAACTGAGGATAAATGAAATGAGCCCGGCACAATACCGGGCTCATCAGATAGAGATGAATACTTAACATTGGGTTAGCCGCCCAACTTTAAGAGGCACTTCACAGCAAGGTGACGCACCTTGGGTAGGGTTGGGTTAAGCAGATGTCATTTTTTCTGTACAGAGAGGGTAGCGGGAGCCACGCCCTTTCTGCAGTCGATGGTAAACACATAAGTTTCGCCATCAACCAGTGTCAGTCCCTCTTGCAGGTAGATATTACCATTGTCGTGACCATTGGCACCTGTTCCGATGAGGAAGGTGGAATTGTCGGTCGTGAGGTAATAGTCGGCTGATGTACCCTTGAACTCTGTTCCCCAACCCGCCTGTCCGAAGAACTTGAAGTTGACGCTGTTGCCCGCCTTGAACTGTTTGCCTACGGTAAAGGTCACCTGGTAAACCTTCGCCTTTACTGGTGCCATGCACAGGGCGTGGTCGGTGTCGGTCCACCAAGACTGTGCCGCGCTGAAGGTGGGCTTGCCATAGATGGCATCACCAATAATCCAGATGGCACCTGTGCCGTCGGCATTGAGTTTGGCCGGGGTGTCGCCATCCATGGCGTGGATACGGAAACCACCCTGGTCGAACACAGCCTTGATGCTATAAGTGCCGGTAATGGCATTGAACGTATAGCTGCCGTCGGCATTGCGCGTAAAGAAGTCGGGGTCGTAGTACCAGTCGGTACCTTTTACGGCATCGTCGCCCACAAACTGATAGATATTACCCTGCACGAGTTTTCCGGTGAAGACATTCTTGCCATCGGCATTCTCGAAGCTCAGCGTGGGCACGTCAGTTTTCTCTACACGCAGTACCCCATTGGCGGTGCCTTGTGTGAGGTCGATGGTAAACTTGTAGGTGTCTCCGCTCATCAGGGTGACGCCGTCCTTGAGGTGGATGTTGCCATCGCTAGCATTGACGTAGAACCATGGGTTGTCGGAGGTAAGTGCGTAGTTGCCCGAGGCCTTGAACTCTGTGCCCCAACCCGCCTGACCAAAGAACTTAAAGTCGACATTGGTGCCTGGCTTGAGCTGCTTGCCCACGGTGAAGGTGGTTTGGTAGATTTTCTCACCCACTGGTGCCATACAGATGGCATGGTCGGTGTCGGTCCACCACCCTTGAGCATGGTCGAAGGTGGGCTTGCCAAACATGTTGCCGCCGATGATCCAAATGGCTCCCGTGCCGTCGGCGTTGAGCTTGGTAGGAGCCTGAGACGTACCAGAATAAATGCGGAATCCGCTTTCCTCAAACACGGCCTTGACGGTGTAGGTGCCTGTCAGGGCATTGAAGGTATAGGTGCCGTCGGCATTGCGCGTGAAATAATCGGGGTCGCAATACCAGCTGTCAGCGGTGACGGCATCGTCACCCATGAACCGATAGAGCATGCCTTGGGTAAGAATGCCCGTATAGCTGTCTTGGCCGTCTACGTTGCGGAACACAAGCGGCTGGATGTTCAGTGTTTCCTGTGGAGCGAAAGTGAAGTCACGGCTATTGAAGCTAACGTTCACAGTGCCAGTGCTGTTGCTCTGGAAAGAGAGAAATCCGTTTCCGTTTTCGGCCACGTCGTTGTCATCCCATCCAAATTTGTATTTGCCGTCAGCCGTCTGGAAGAATCCTTTGAAGGCGTTGTCGGTGATAGGCACTCTACATGAGTAAGTATAGTCTTCACCTTCAGTCATGGCATATTTCACGCTGTCTGACGTGACGAATTGCAAGTCAGCGAAGTGTGGGCGAGTAACCTCTATGTTCAGGTCTTTCACCGTGCTTTGTGTGGTTACATTTTGCAGCGTAAGCCTTATCTGTGCTGTCCCGTTGGGGATAAAGCGCAAAAAGGGAACATGAAGTCTCAGGGTATAGGCACCAGGTGTTTTGGTACGTATCGTGACTGCGTTTACGGCTTCACCGCTATAACATACTTCTGCCTTGAGGGTAGACAGGTCATAGCCCTCAGCGTCGCTACAGTTGACTTGTACGTCGATGCTGTCACCCATCTCTGCGTTGGCAACAGTGGTTGCTTCGATAACGGGACTCCCCTTGGGGGTGAGGTTCTCATAGTCGTCATCACGGCAAGAGGTGGCCGTGAGCGCGATGCCCGCTAAGGCAATGGCCAAATAGCTGATTGTTTTCATAATCTGTGGGTATTAGTTATTTCCACGTTGTAGACACTACACCTTGTGCAGGTACAGTAACCTTGAAGTGTGAGGTGCCGTCACTAACGGTGACATTGAAATCATAGTCTCCTGTGTTGAGCAGCACGACAGCCTTGCTGCCGTCGGGATTGAGGAAGGCAGAGCTCAGCACGTCGGTACCGGCGTAACTGCGAAGGCCCATGCCGACGCGTACTGCACCCGGGCGTACCACGCTTGCCATGTGGCAGATGACATAGTAGTGTGAGTTGTACTTCAGCGTTTTGTAGTTATCATAGATATCCACTGCGCCATAGCAGGTTTGGCAGCCACCGTCAAGATTGGGTCCCATCTTCTCGTCAAGCATGAGGTTCCAAACTAAGACCGCCTTGCACCATTGGTTTACTGTACCCAGAGTAATGTTGCGCATATCTGCCACGAGGCGTTTTGTCAGGTCGCGTCCATTGTTCCATGTGCCGATGCTGCTCTCAGAAAAGATCAGTTCCTTGTCGTTAGCCTGGTTGTGAATGTCGGTAAGTTCTGCGTTTGTCCCTCCGTAATCATGGTAGGCGGCTCCCACAACGAGTTCAGACCCTTCAAAACTGTTGCCTAATGCGTTATAGACCTTGATGGGATAGTCTTCTTGGTCGGCCAGGTTGTCATAGTTGTAATTGTGGTCAAAGACATAGATCTTTGTCGTAATGCCATTCTGCTTGAAGGCAGAGGCCAATTCCTTGACAAACGGTGCCTCTTCGTCCCAAGGCATATAGAGCGATGCACAGTTGGCCTTGTTCAGGGGTTCGTTCTGAGGACTTACGGCATAGATGTCGATGCCTTGGCTCTTCATGGCCTGGATAAACTTGACGAAATATTGTGCATAGTCGGCGCGATAAGCCGGATTGAGGTGACCATCGGTCCATGAGTCAAAGGGAGATAGCGTGGTGAGGTCTTTCACTTTCATCCACTTCGGACATGTCCATGGGGCTGCGATGATCTTCACTTTGGGGTTAATCGCGAGAATTTCCTTGAGTATGGGGATGACGTATTGGGTTTCGTCTTTGTACAATGCAAAATTCTCAAGTCCTTTGGTATCGCAGAGAGAGTATTCTGTGCTTGAGAAGTCATTGCATCCGATAGAGATACGGGCGTAGCTCACGCCGTAACCTTCGGTCTCGGAATACGTCTGTTTGAGAAATTTCGCGCGAGCCTCCTGGTCCATCTTCAAGAGATTGTAACAGGTGGAGTAGGTAATGGCAAAGCCAAAGCCGTCCATCTGCTGATAGGTCTTGGTGGGGTCAATCTGGATAGTGGTGGGTGCCATGTTTACTTCGTTGCCTATGGCACTGTATGCTTTTGTAAGCGTCATAGCGCGGTCGGCCGTCGTTGTGTACAGTGTGGCGACGGCGCCTGTTGGTTCCTCACTGGAGGTGATGTTAGGGTTGGGGGTGTCGTCAACTGACGTGACGCTACCGCATGCTGCAAGCGAAAGGAGCAGCGCGCTAACCATTGATGCAATCATGATGTTATGTTTATTCATTGTTGTCACTATTAATAACCCGGGTTCTGTTGTAGATTGTTATTCTCGTCGAGGGCGCTCTGTGGCATTGGCAACAGATAGGAGTTCTGGTCGAAAGGCTTGCGTTGTGCCAGACGTCCTACGTCACGCTTGTTAAGTCCATTCATATACTTCTCAACCTTTCCGTTGCGGCAAAGGTCGAACCAGCGTTCACCTTCGAGCGCGAGTTCGAGTCTGCGCTCATGGAGTACGGCCTCGACCATGGCTTCTTGGGATGATGTCTTGGCCGATGTCAGATTTGGTAACTTGGCACGTGTCCTGATTTGGTTTACCAGTGCCGCGCTCTTCGTCAGGTCGCCTTGGTGGGCGTAGGCCTCTGCTTCAAGCAAGATGATGTCGGCTAAACGCAGTTTGTACTGGTTGTTGTAACCAGAACGGTACTTGTACATGAAAGGATAATTGCTCGAAGGGTAGTAATTGCTCCACGTACATGCGTAGTATACAACGGTTTGATTAAAACGCACTGTGTCGTTTTCGCTTTTGAAATCATTGATCAGGTCGCGTGAGGGCGTAATCCATTTGGCCCACGTGAAATAGTAATCATAATTTTCCAGTGATCTTCCGTACATCCAGCTCTCCCAGTTGCCATTGCCGGCAGACCAGTGTACCTCGAGGATGCCTTCGCTGGTATTGCGTTTATAGCAGTCTTTGGCGGCGTCATCCCAGCCCCAAAGGGTGACAAACTCTGGTTCGAGGGCCATGCCTGATGTAGCGACGACTTTATCGGCGTAAGCAATGACTTTGGCGTAGTCTTGTGCTGGTTTCTCCGCATATACCTTAGCCAGCATGGCCTGAGCCACGGTCTTACTGAGCAGGGTGCGGTCGGCCGGGTTGAAGTCGGGCGCGTCGCGCTCACCATCTTCCAGGTCACGGATGATTTGCTGATAGCATTCCTCTGGTGTAGAGCGTGGAGGATAATAAGTGGGATATACCTCGTCAACATTCTCCGCGGTGATTGTCTTGGCAATGGTGGTGATTACAGGGAATGAGCCCCATATCCGGGCCATGTTGAACATAATCATGGCTCGCAAGATCTTTCCCTGGGCACTCCACTGGCGATACTCCGTGTCACTTACCTTTCCTGCGGCTCTAAGGGGTTCTAACCCGTTGATGAGCACGTTGGTCTTGGCAATGTCTTCCAGGTAGCGGCTCCAGTCGCGCTGGAGTACAGAGTTGCTGGCGTCAATGGCATTTGTTTCGTAAGGCTCTACCTCGGCGCCGGTGGTGCCTGCATAGGCATTGTCTGAGTGTGAGTCGCCGATGAGCAGATAGTCGAGATGCCAGTGCTCTTGGCGGTTGCGCAACAGTTCATAAAGGTTTTTGAGTTGTGCGCTGGCGGCATCGCGGTCCTTGAGCACAGCAGTAGCTGTGTCGGAAGATACTCCTTCTGTGAGTTCGCTGGGCGTGGAGATGGGCTCATAGTCGAGTGAGCAGGAAACCACAGCCAGTGCCGAGACGCTGATGGCTATATATTTGAAAATGGTATTCATATCTTTGGTTTTTAGAATTCTAACTTGAGTCCGACAACAAAGGAACGGCTCATGGGATAGGTTCCCCAGTCGAGTCCTTGCACTGCGCCACTGTCACCGTATTGGTTTACTTCCGGGTCATGGCCCGAATATTTGGTGAGTGTGAGCAGATTGGTTGCCGAGATGTATGGCTGTACACGCGATAGTCCCCATTTGGTGATGAGTGTACGGGGAAGGTCGTAAGAGAGAGAAATGTCCTTTACGCGGAGATATGATCCGTCTTCAAGGAAGTAGGTGGAGTTGAGCATTCTGAACTTAGCCTTGGGTACATCGGTGATCTGGCCTGGTACTCTCCAGCGCTCAAGTACCTTGGTGGTTTGGTTCTTGCCATCGTACATGCCCTCGGTCTCCATACGCGATACATTATAGATGTCGTTGCCATAGCTGCCTTGTATGAGAATGCTCAGGTTGAAGCCCTTGTATGAGAATGTGTTGGTCATGCCGTAGGTGAAGTCGGGATTGGGGTCGCCGATGTCTGTTCGGTCGCTTGCAGACAAGATTCCATCCTCATTGACATCGCGATACATCAGTTCGCCGGTTTCTGGATCTACGCCGTCAGAGATATATCCCCAGAATGTGCCAAGAGGCTTGCCGGGCATGTTGCGCACAACGGGTTCGTTGACATATCCGTTAGTATAAGCGCTATAATATATTTGCGTGAGTTTGAGGCTTATCAGTTTGTTGCGGTTGAACGACATATTGTAGTCTGTATTCCACTTGAACGGGCCTACCAGATTGCGTGAGGAGATGCTGAACTCAAAGCCCTTGTTTTGCATCACGCCGCCATTATAGTGTAGCGTGCGGGCCGCGGCACTTCCGGCCGGTAAGGTTGCGGTCATCAACATGTCCTTTGTGCGCTTGTAATAATAGTCTGCGCTGAAAGTGAGTCGGCCACCAAGCACCGTGAGGTCAATACCGATATCAGTCTGCGATGTCGTTTCCCATTTCAGGTCGGGGTTAGACAGAGTCGTCTGGGTGCGTGTGGGGATGGCATTGGCGTCATATCCTTCACCAAACCACTGTATGCGGTTAATGCTGTATTCGGCCAGGTAGCTGTAATCGCCAAGTCCGCTCTGGTTACCGGTCTGTCCCCAGCCACCACGGAGTTTGAGGTCATCAATCCATTTGACATCCTTCATAAACGGCTCGCTGGAGATACGCCATGCGCCGGAGAACGACGGGAACACTCCCCAACGATGTCCTGGAGCAAGCTTTGAACTTCCGTCCGCACGAAGATTGGCCGTTACCATATAAGTGTCGTTCCACTTATATTGCAGACGGCCGAAGAACGACATGATGGCCCATTCCGAACCGTTCGTACCCGTGCCAGTCCATGAAATCTTGTTGGCGCCATTCAGCGTCTTGATATCATCGTTTGCGTAGTTACTACCATTGATGTAACTGTTGCTGTATTTGCTTTGTGTAAACGAAGTACCTCCCATGATGTCAAAGTGATGCTTGCCAAAATCATGCTTATAGGTGCCTACGTTGTCCCATACCCATACTGTGGTAGAATAGCGACCGTCATAGCCTGTACCATAATTGTCACGGCCATTCTGGGTCTCGTACGGGTCAAGGAAGTTGGTAGTGTTGCCGTTCTCTCTGTCAAAGGTCACGGAACTTGACACCTCTAAATCCTTGATAGGGGTCAATGTCAATTTAGCCGTGGCCAGTGTCTTGTCGTAACGGCTCTTGTTGTTCTTTGTTCTGGCCAAGTTTTCAGCTGGACTTGCGATGTTCACGCCATAGAAATTGGTGTAATACTGTCCCGGGTTTTCCGGGTCCCAAACTGGCGCGTAAGTTGGAGTGTTGACGATAGCCGTCACCACGCCGCCTCGGTTTGCGCCTGTACCAGAAATGATGCCGGTGCCATGATAGGTATAATCTGAGTAGGCCACATTGCCATTCAGGCGCAGCCAGCTTTTGATCTGGTTTTCTACAGAGACACGGAAATTGTAGCGCTTGAAGTTAGAGGTCTTAAGTACACCGTTTTCCCCGGTGTAGCCTCCCGATACGAAATAACGCAACCGGTCGTTGCCGTTTGTAACCGAGAGCTGATAGTCTTGCGTGTTTCCTGTACGGTACACTTCTTTGGCCCAGTCAGTCTGGTCTGTCAGGTTATCCGGAAGCTTCACGGTACCAATTTCATCCATCAGTTCTTTGTATTACGCGAGTTCGGGATAAGATGAGTATGCAAACACTGCCCCTCGGGTGAGCATGCAGGCTGTGGTAGGGTGGTGCCAACGCCACGGCCGAACAGCGCAGTGGGGTGTATGGAATGTGCGGCATCAGG
>JAFABV010000091.1 GCA_023425865.1 Bacteroidota bacterium
GATGACCGAAGTCATCCTTTTTGCGCTCCAGGATGGGCTTGAACCAACGACCCCCTGATTAACAGTCAGGTGCTCTAACCAACTGAGCTACTGAAGCATTGTGCTGAATTGCGGTTGCAAAGGTACAGAGTTTCTTGGAAACCTCCAAACATTTTGCGAAGAAAATTTTATTTTATGTGAAAAAAGTTGGCGTGTAGCTATAATTTAGTATCTTTGCAACGGCTTAAACAAAGTAGAAATCAAGAGGATAGGACAGGGGCATGGCGCGTCTGTGTCTGTCTAAAGACGATAAAACGCATATGAAAAAAGCAATGGTAATAGTGGGTTGCTGGCTGTTGGCCTTAGGCTGTTGGGCTCAGGACAGCGACCATAACTTCAAGATTGGCAAAAATCTCGACGTGTTCAATGCCATCTACAAGAATTTAGAGATGATGTATGTCGACACGCTCAATGCCGACGAGGTGGTGGGCAACGGCATTAATGCCATGTTGGAGAGTCTCGACCCTTACACCGAATACTATCCCGAAGACAAACAGAACGACCTGAAGATGATGCGCACGGGCAAGTATGCCGGCATCGGGTCGCTCATACGCTACAACTACAAGCTCGGACGTGTGTGCATTGACGAGCCCTACGAGAATATGCCGGCAGCTGAGGCGGGCCTGAAGAAGGGCGACATCATACTCAGTATCGACGGGGAGGACATGACCCAGAAAGACAACGCATACGTGAGCGAACATCTTCGGGGCGATGCCGGCACTACCTTTGAGCTGAAAATCCGGCGTCCCTCGACCGGTAAGGATATGAAGTTCAAGGTCACGCGCCGCTCCATACAGATGCCTGCCGTGCCTTATTACGGCCTGCAGTCCAACGGTATGGGGTATATCAACCTCAGCGGCTTCACCGAAGGGTGTGGCAAGGATGTGCGCAACGCGGTCATCGATATGAAGAAGGCTGGCATGAAAGGCCTTGTGCTCGACCTGCGTGGCAACGGTGGCGGCTCGGAGATGGAGGCGGTGAATGTCGTCAACTGCTTCGTGCCCAAGGGCAAGGTTGTGGTGAGCAACCGCGGAAAACTCAAGAACGGCAACCGCGATTACAAGACAACCGTGGAACCCATCGACACCGTGATGCCCATCGTGGTGCTTGTCAACGGCAGTTCCGCGTCCTCGTCAGAGATTACCAGTGGCGCGTTGCAAGACTTCGACCGTGCGGTAATCATGGGCAACAAGACCTACGGCAAGGGGCTGGTGCAGACCATTATCGACCTGCCCTACAACGGACAGATGAAGCTCACCACCCACCGCTACTACATTCCCTCGGGTCGTTGCATCCAGAAAATCAACTACAGTCATGCCAACGGCGGTTCGACAGAGGAGGTGCCCGACTCACTTGCCAAGACCTTCTATACGGCTAACGGCCGTCCGGTGAAAGATGCCGGTGGCATCATGCCCGACGTAGAGGTGAAGGCCGACTCCATGTCTAACATCGTCTACTATCTGATAGGAGTGAGAGATTCCAACGAACTGGTGCACACCTTTGAGATCAACTACATCGCCAAGCATCCCACCATTGCCCCGCCTGCCGATTTCGACCTGACCGACGCCGACTACGAAGAGTTCAAGCAGATGGTGCTCAATAGCAATTTTAAGTATGACGCGCTGAGCCAGAAGAGCATGGAGACCTTGGAAAAGATGGCCAAGTTAGAGGGTTATTACGACGATGCCAAGCCCGAGTTTGAGGCCCTCAAGGCTAAGCTCAAGCACAATACGGCGCGCGACCTCGACCGCAACAAGGTAGCCATCAAGTCGTTATTGGTCAACGACATCGTTGCGGCCTATTATTATCAGCGTGGCGCCATCCAGAACTCCTTGCGCACCGACAAGCAGGCCGATGAAGCCTTCAAGTTGCTTCAGAATCAGGAAGAATACAGCAAGCTGCTGAAGGGCAAGTGATGCCTGGCGAGTGCAATACCGATAAGTATCGGTATTGGTGGCTACAGATGGCAAGACAAACAAATGGACATTATAGCGATTCAGCTTCCATTTCGCCAAAGAGCGACATGGAAGCTGAATCGCTATAATGCCTTTTTTGCATTTTTTATTCATGCCTATGCAAGGTATACCCCCAGTCGGTGTTTAGCCTATGTAACGTTTAACTAAGTAAAAAGCCTGAAGCACTGTTAGGGATCCCTAATTCCCTACGCCCAGGGGAAAAAAACTATGGAAAAATCAACATACAGCACAGACTGTAATATGTTGGTTCATCTGCAAGCTACCTTTGCAGCGTATGCGAATCGCAATGCCTTTTGCATTGACAACCACTACTACTCTTATCGTGATCTGGCCGACAAAGTCGGCAGCCTTCGCATGGCAGTAAGAAACATCAATGGAGACCATGTAGGTCTCGTGGTGAATGACGACATCCACACCTATGCTTCTATACTTGCCCTGTGGATGGAAGGCAAAAGCTATGTACCGCTTCACCCACTACAGCCCTTAAGGCGGTGTGAGAATATCATTGGCCAGGTGGGCATCACAACCGTCATCGACACCTCTGCCACCACCAGATACCACAATGTTGAGGTCATCTGCCCGCAGGGAGTTGCCAGTTGTTCCGAGTGTTTCTACGACGAAATCTTCTACGATGCCAGTCGCGTTGCCTATATCCTCTTTACCTCAGGCAGTACAGGACGGCCGAAGGGAGTTCCTGTCAACATGGGAAACGTGGCTGCTTTCGTAGATTCCGTGCCAGCCTTGGGTGTTGTTCTTACGTCCCATGACCGATGCCTGCAAATGTTCGACCTCACGTTCGACTTGTCTGTGGGCAGTTATTTGCCTCCCCTGTTGTGTGGCGCGTGTGTTTATACCGTTTCCCCGGGCAAGATCAAATGGCAAGAGGTGTATCGGCTCATGGACGACTATGAGCTTACAGCGCTGCTATTGGTGCCATCGGTCATCCATTATCTGAAACCCTATTTCGGTGAGATTGAGGCTCCGTCAGTGCGTTACGTACTGTTCTGCGGTGAGGGACTCCCCGTTGACGACGCGATACGCTGGCGCCGCTGCCTGCCCAACGCGGAGGTGTGGAATGTCTACGGCCCTACCGAAAACACCATCTACTGCACCGCTTATCGTATGCCTCATGAACATGTGCAGGAACACAATGGCATTGTTGGTATTGGGCGTGCCATGAAGCATGTACATACCATGGTGACCAATGGTCAGGGCATCACTGTGGGCGACGGCACTCCGGGCGAACTGTGCTTGGCCGGGGAGCAGCTTACCGAGGGTTACTGGAATGATGAGCGGAAAAATGGGGAGGCCTTTTTTGAGGCAGGCGGACAGCGTTGGTACCGTACGGGCGACATCTGTGCCGTAGCTCCCGACGGAAACATTCTTTTTATGGGTCGACTCGACTCGCAGGTACAGATACAGGGCTTCCGTGTGGAACTTGGAGAGATAGAGCATGTGGCTCGTCAGTTTTACCGCGAGCAGGTAGCCGTAGTGGCCTTGACCGAAGGGAGTGGGGGAGACACGGTCATTGAGCTGGCAGTGGAAACCGATTCTGCTGACGACGATGCGCTACTGCTTGCGCATTTGCGGCAGTTTCTGCCAGGGTATATGATACCTGCTGAAATCTATCATATATATCCTTTCCCACAGAATGCCAGCAACAAAATAGACCGGAAGAAGGTTGGAGAAATTATTGTGTCTGACAAAGCAAAAAGACAATAGCCATACAATACTTACAACATGGAAAGAGAAGATGTACTCAAAGCACTGAACGAAATTTTTGCAAACGTACTCAAGGAGAAATATTTGCAACTCGACGAGAGCATGTCGGCCGACGACGTGGACGGCTGGGACTCGCTCACCAACATGACTATCATCAGTGACGTGGAAAAGAAATGGGGATTTCGTTTCAAACTTCACGACATCGTTAAACTGCACAACGTGGGTGACATGATAGACGTCATCACCAAGCGCGGCAAGTAAAAAGCACGCATATAGCACATGGAATTTCTCACGATCCCATTCGTGGTGATTTTTGGCATCACGTTTGTTTTGTATTATGCCCATACGGGTCGTCTCTGGCAGCATGCCGTGCTGCTCGTGACGAGTTGCACGTTCATTGCGTGGTATCATTGGCAGTATCTTGTCGTGGCAGCCGGCATCACCCTATTCACATTCTGTTTTGGCCGCTGGCTCCACCGCAGTCTCGACACGCCGCGCGCCGCGCCGCTGCTCTGGGGAGGCATTGTCGGTCTCGTTGGCTTCTGGCTCATTGCCCGCTACTGGTCGGGCATGTTCCCGCTGGGCATTTCTTTCTACACTTTTCAGGCGTTGGCTTATCTTATCGAGATATACTGGGAGGAAGAGCCCGAAAACGATTTATTGGACTTCTCTCTTTATATGGTGTTATTTATGAAGTTTCTCTCAGGTCCCATCGAGCGGGGGAAGAACTTGTTGCCCCAGCTCAAGTCGGGTAAGGCGTTCGACTATCTCAGTGCCACTCATGGCCTGAAGCTTGTGGCATGGGGCTGTTTTCTCAAACTTGTCATTGCCGACCGCGTAGGTCCTGGGCTCGATAGTGTGTTCGACCATGTGGTCGAGGCCTCTGGCGCTCAGTTGTTGCTCGCCACGTTGCTCTACCCCATCCAGCTCTATGCCGATTTTGCCGGATACACCTGCATGGCCCTTGGGCTCGGGCGTATGTTGGGCTTTCGCTTGCAGCCCAACTTCAACCGCCCGTTTATCTCACGCACTACCGGTGAACTGTGGCGTCGATGGCACATTTCCCTCTCGTCATGGGTGCGCGACTATGTATTTACGCCATTGAACGCATCGCTGCGCCAATGGGGCAAAGTGGGCGTTTACGTCTCGTTGCTTGTCACGTTTGTCGCTATTGGCGTGTGGCATGGAGCCGGTTGGACATTCATGCTGTACGGCCTGTTTCAAGGCGTGCTTGTCGTGTGGGAGACGGCATTCAAGGGGGCGCGTGACCGCATCGGCCATATCATGGGTCAACGCCTCTGGTCTGGGTGGGGCATCGTCAGAACCTATTTGCTCTTTGCCCTCTCATTGCTCTTCTTCCGCCTTCCGTCGGTGGGCGATGTGAGCTACACCTACCTCCACCTGCTTGATGGCATACGCATGAACGCCAAGGAGTTGCGCTTCGGCATGAGCGACCATCTGTTGATCGTATGGGGAACAGCGGTTGTGCTGATGATGGCCGTAGAATGGTTCAATGCCCGTACCGACATCATCGCTTGGAGCGATCGGCAGAAGGCCGTTGTCAGGTGGCCTGCCTACTTCTTGTTTGTCCTTCTCATATTCGTATACGGCTCGTTTGGTGTCGAAAATTTCATCTATATCCAGTTTTAGTAGCCATGACACTTCGTCCTTACTCTAAATTTATTGTTAAGTCGCTGTTGCTCAGTTTCCCCTTCCTGTTTGCGCTTACCTGTTACGTGATACGGGATCCGTTCATGGTGTTGCGGCAATATGATGATTACGACCATTCTCCCATTTGTCAGAACGAGGGCTACGTTGCCTGGCAAAAATACAAATTATACCGCCACAAGGCCCATTATGATGCTTTTCTCATGGGCAACTCCTGCACGAAAGCATTCTCATGTGACACTTGGAACAGCTATGTCCACGGTCATCCCTTCCGCTTGTTTTGCAACAACCTTGGGCTTGCCGACCTCTGTCAAGTGCTCGATGCCTTGGACCGGCAGCCCCATCAGCCCGTGCGCCACATACTCCTGGTGACCGACCGAACGTTTTTCATGAAACACTGCGTCAGCTGCGGAGCCATGCACGTCATGCCTCCCGACGTGAGCCACGATAGCTGGCTCACGGTGCAGACCGAATTTGCAAAGGCTTTTTTTGGCACGGATGTCTTGGGACCTTACCTGCGTTATCTTGTTACCGGGAAAAGTGGGCCGTGGAGCGAAGGGGTGGTCTGTACTGCCACCACACGTACCGCCATCAGTAACGAGGCTGTCGTCGACTTCATGGAAGATAGCATCAAGCGCATGGGCGAGGCCTATTGGCACGACAAAAGGTTTAGCAAGGTACTCCATGCTCAGCCCAAAACCGATGTACAAATTATCTTCCAGCCGCAACTCAGGTTGTTGTGCAAGGTACGCGATTTCTGCCGCAAACACCATACCGACCTGCGTCTTGTCATTGGGCCCACCACCGAACGTCTCCGAATGAATCCTGCAGATGTGACCTGTTTGTGCAGGATATTAGGCAAGGCGAATGTCTACGACTATACGGATAGACAAGATCTGAACAACATCCACAACTTCTATGATACGGCCCATTACCGAATTGGTATAGGCAATCTCATCCTCAAGGATATCTATGGGAATGGCACGACGGCGAGCACGCATGGCGAGAGCCCGTCTATGATTCCGTCAAAGGGCTGCCGCATTGCCGCAAGGTCATGACTACCACCTATGATGAGGCAGGAAAATGGCAGTAAGTTATCGGCTAATGTCGGGCTGAGCAACTTGCAATGATATGATGGTAAGCTTGCTGTTGTTTTGCTTATTTGTCATTTCACTCCTTAACTTACTGTTCTGCTATCGCGACAATTAAGGTATGGGCTAAAAATAGTACTTTCCAATGACGGTATACGCACCAACCAAGCATGGGTTGGCACGTATACCGTTTTTCAATGTCGTGCTCCAGCACTCTCTTTGCGACCTTGCTCGATGGTGCTACCAGGGCTTGTCGTGACGCTATAAGCCCTTGTGTGATAAGTGTGGTCGGACCTGCCAACATGTGGTTTTATATAGAATTATCCGATGGTTTTATATTATTGCTGTCCGATAAAACCAAAAGATCGACAGTATGATGGCAATTAAATAATATTGACACGGTTGCCACAGTAAAAAAAATGGGAAGTCCGCTGACTTCCCCAAAGAGTTTGTACTTTTGC
>JAFABV010000011.1 GCA_023425865.1 Bacteroidota bacterium
CGCAAGTTGCGTCTGAAAGTCAGTGCGACCAAGACCAAAGTTGTAAGGCCCGGCAAGAGCAATTTTCTGGGCTTTACGTTCTGGAAGGGCACCCAAGGCTGGCAGTGCAAGCCAACGGACAAGGCAATGGAGAAGCTGGAGGACAAGGTTAAGTCCATACTCGTACGTAAAAGAGCGAGTGCGCAGCCCTTGTCCAAAGTTTTCACCAAACTGAACCAAACCATAAGGGGCTGGGTCAACTACTACCGCATAGGCAGTATGTCCACGTACCTTAGGGATAAGTTCGGGCCATGGATGCGTCACAAGGTAAGGGTAGTGATAGTCAAGCGATGGAAGAAATGTGGAACCATCTACAAGAACCTGCTTGTCCTGAAGCGAGTCACAAAGAGCAATCTTGATGACACCCTCATCTACCAAGCTGCAATGACAAGGTTGGGCTGGTACCGCCAATGCGGCATGTCCGTCTTCAACTACCTTCTCAGCCCCAAGGTGCTTGCCATGCCGAAAGTGGACAGGACTGATAAAAGCAAGAGCCGACCTGGCTTGGTCGACTCTTATGCTTTGTATCAGAGTTTGCGTACTCCTATATGTATGTAGCGCCGTATACGAGACCCGTACGTACGGTGCAATGAGAGGTGCTGGGGAGAAATTCCCATATCTACTCTATTGCATCGTGGCGTAGTTGTGTACGGCTCGGGCCATTGCCTTGTGGCACCGCGACGACTACTGCTCCACCACATGGCCGGTGCGCTTGAGCACGCCCCAGCTTTGCAGTTCGCCCTTGATGGCCTTCAGATAGCTCTTGAAGAGCACGACGTACATCAGCCATCGGTAGCACAGACGCTGCGGGATGATGAGTAGTAGCACCCACAGGCGTTCGTGCTCGTGCAGGAAGGCCATGATGGAGATGCTTGCGTCGACGAGCAAGAACACCACATAATAGGCCAGTACCTTCGTGGCGTTGCCCATGAAGAGTCCTGCCAGCATGAGTACGTCGGCAATGGGAGAGAAGGTTGGGATGATGAACTGGAAGATGAGCATGTTGGGCAGGGCCCACAAGCCCAGTCCCTTGTGGCGTAGGGAGAACAGCGCCGACCGGTTTTTCCAGAAGGTTTGCATGATGCCGAAGCACCAGCGCACGCGTTGCTTGATAAACTGCGTGAGCTTCTCAGGCGCCTCGGTGAGGGCCACGGCCCCGTCTTCGTTCTCCACCCTATAGCCTGCACGGAGTATGCGGATGGTGAGGTCGCAGTCTTCGGCCAGTGTGTCGGTGGTCAGTCCTCCTGCATGTGTGATGGCACTCTTGCGGAAGGCCCCGATGGCCCCTGGCACCACGGTGATGGCGTTGATGGCCGAATAGGCCATGCGGTCGAAGTTTTGGCTCGTGGTATACTCGATGGCTTGCCAACGGGTGAGCAGGTTGCGCTGGTTGCCCACCTTCACATTGCCAGCCACGGCACCCACACTGCCCTCGTTATCGATGAGAAAATGGCGCATGAGCATGCTCACGGCATCGGGACGCAGGCGCGTGTCGGCATCCATGCAGACCACATAGTCGGCATCGGTATGGGCGATGCCATAGTTGAGGGCTGAGGCCTTGCCGCCATTGGGCTTGGTCAGGAGGGTCATCTGCGGATGGCCGTCGAAGGCCGCCGACACCCGCTCGAAGGTGCTGTCCTTGCTGCCGTCGTCGACAAAGACGATATGGAAGTCGGGGTAGTCTTGCCTGAGTAGGTTGGTGAGCGAGGCCACGGCGTTGACCTCCTCGTTGTAGGCCGGTACGATGATGGCTACCTTGGGGCGCGGGCCATCGGGCAGTTGTGCGGCCAAGGCATTGAGGCGGTGCTCATGGCGGCGTTCGCGCATGACGAGCACACCCATGAACAGCAGTCGGCCGAGGCCGAGGATGATAAACAAGATAAACATGGCGGTGAGCACATCGTTTGCCTGATAGATGAGCTCGGCCAAGGTGAGGTTGAGTTGCATGGCATAGTATTCCTTGCCATGGGGGATGGGGGGCATGAGTTCGGCCTTTGACTTGCCAAGGTATTCGGGCAGCGAGATGAAGCGGTAGCCTTGGTGTTGCAGGTAACTGATGATGCGGGGCAGGGCATCGACGGTGGCCTGCCGACTGTCGCCGCCGGCATCGTGGAGCAGGATGACGTGCCCGTCGCCGTGCTGCACGCCTTTCACCACGCGCTCGAAAATTTGTTGGGCAGTGATGCCCGGCATCCAGTCGTTGGGGTCGACAGACTCGCCCACGTCGATGAAGTTCTGCTTTCGTGCCTCGTTCAGAGGGATGAGTTCGTCGTTACCTGATGGGTCGCTGTCGGCATTGTACGGCGCGCGGAAGAGAATGGTGCTGCTGCCGGTGCAGCTCTCGATGAGCAGACGGGTGAGGCGCAACTCCATATAGGTGCGCTCGGGACTGTTGGTGGCGACGTTGCGGTGGGTAAAGGTGTGGTTGCCGATGATGTGCCCGTCATCGTAAACTTCTCGTACCACGGGGAGATTTCGCTCCATCTGCAGGCCCACCATGAAGAAGGCGGCGGGCACATGGTATTGTTTCAGGGTTTGTAACACCTTGGGTGTCCAGCGGGCATCGGGACCATCGTCGAAGGTGAGCAGCAGGTCCTTGGGCTTGCAGGCACCAAACTTCTGCAGTTCGTAGCCCGAAGGTGTCTTGATGTACTGTTCCTCGGCAATGAGCATGGCGTCGTTGTCCATCTCGATGTTTACCCGTCCGTCGTGCGGTGTGGCGATGATGTCGAGCACTTCACCCTCTCCCAGATAGTTGGCCGTCTTGCTTCCTTCGAGGGTTTCGAGGTCGCCCACCCGGAAATGCACGACACCTTGTAGCGTAAGGTCTTTGTCATAGAAGCTCCACAGACGCTTGTCCTCACTGCCCAGGCGCCACACGCCAAAGCCCGCCACACCATATTCGCAGCCGAAGCGCAGGGTGTTGAAATTGGTCGCGGCATCGTTGAGGTAGACCGAGTGAGGCGTGTGTGTGTTGTCGTCGTAGACGTACGACACGGCGTAGGTGTCGTTGTCGAAGGCGATATTGGCTTGTGTGGCTGAAGCGGTAGACACGGCAGTGTTATAGTCTATGCTCTGGTTGTTGTCACCCTTCGGCGTCCAGTCGTAGCCATAGGCTGCCACGCCAAGGATGACCTTGCCGGCGGGCACCTGTGCCGTGAGCCGGTCGACGGTGCGCCCAATCCACTGTTGCGACGACACGGGGCCGGGCGCGCTGAGCGCGTTGTGCTCGTCGTAGGCCATGCACACGATATAGTCGTCGTATTTGCCACTGGCGGCCAGGTCGTAGTCGTCGTTGTCGGGTACCACATCCTGTGTGAGGTACAGCCCGTTCTGGTGAAAGGCGTATGACATCTCGCGCAGCAGCTCGGTCAGCGGCATGGTGGTAGACTCGCCCAACGCCTCGAAGTCGAGGTTCACCCCAACATAACCCTGGGCCTTGCACATCGCCACGAGTTGCTTGATAAGGCGGGCGCGGAGGGCGGGTGAGTGCAGCAGCAGGTGGGTGCCCTTGTTGGTGAATGCGCCTTGGTGGGCGTTGGTGAGGACCGGCATGACGGGCACGCCCGACTGCCGCAGCAGGTGGGCGCCTTTGGCATCGGCCTTGACCATGAGCGAGCCGTCTTGGGGAGAGATGAAGCACCACTCGGGCATCACGAGGTTGAGGTGTTTCACGGCAGCCTTGAGCGACAGGTATGACTGCGGGTCCCAGCTCACATAGTAGGCCGCACGGATGCCCGACGGCAGGTGCGACCATTCGGCGAGGTAGCGGTTGGTGTTGCCATCGTAGCGGCTGATGCGGCGCTTGCGCTCGGCCGCCCACTTGGCATAGTTGGCGTGCGACTTCTTCTCGTTGCCGAAATATTGTCTGAAACTCTTGTATTCCTGCGCTATGCGGTTGTGGCGCATGTAGGGTTTGGCCGCTGTCATGGCGCTGCGATAGTCTTCGTGGAACGGCATGTTGGGTATGCGGTCTATGATGAGCATCACGACGAACACCGCCACCAAAAGTCCGATGATTGTCCCTATGAGAGCCATGCTCCACTGGAAGCCGCGCCAGCGCGACTTGTTGTCTGTCTGAAATACCTGTCTGTCCATAGACATACCTTATTTTAATAAAACCCTGCAAAGGTATGTAGTAGCAGGTTGGGTTGGTCGGATATGGGCTAATATTTACACATAAAAAAGCATTGTTAACACTACTTTATCTTCTGGGCTATGGGGTGGGTGGGGAGTGCAAGGCGGCAGACCGAAAGACGATGGGCAGGAAGGCTTTCCGCATGCGGGGGTTGGTGGTGCTGAAGGTATGCGTTGTTTTTCATTTTTCTTGGCACAGATTCGGCGGGTATTCACTACCTTTGCATAAGGTAGGCTGCGTTCGGCCATTAGAGAACAGGTTCTCATGGCGCTCACTGGCACTACCTTTGCATAAGGTAGGCTGCGTTCGGCCATTTGAGAACGCGTTCTCATGGCGCTCACTGGCACTACATGGGTTTTAATGAATCAATGAATTAAAAGAATAAGATAATGAAAATCTTCGCCATTGGCATGAATTATGCCCTGCACAATAAAGAGCTGCACGGTACGTTATTAAAGACAGACGAGCCCGTTATCTTCCTGAAGCCCGAGACGGCGCTGCTGAAGGACCATAAACCCTTCTTCATTCCCGACCACATGGGCCGCATAGAGTATGAGACCGAGGTGGTGGTGCGTATATGCAAGCTGGGCAAGACCGTGAGCGAGCGCTTCGCCCCGCGCTACTACGACGCCGTGACCGTGGGCATAGACTTCACGGCACGCGAACTGCAAAAGAAACTGGCGCAGGACGGCAAGCCCTGGGACCTGGCTAAAGGCTTCGACGGCGCGGCATGCATCGGCGAGTGGGTGCCCAAGGAGATGTTTCTCGACGTTCAGCGCCTGCGGTTCCATCTCGACATCAATGGCCAGACCGTGCAGCAGGGCTGCACCAGCGACATGCTGTACAAGATAGACGAAATCATTGCATACATCAGTCGCTTCTACACGCTCAAGACGGGCGACATACTGTTTACCGGAACGCCGGCCGGCGTAGGTCCCGTGCATATCGACGACCATCTGGAAGGGTGGCTCGAAGACCGCAAGGTGCTCGAATTCAACTGTAAATGACAATGATGACAGATAGACGCTTTTTCGTATTCCTCACAACCCTGTGCCTGTGTCTGACGGCCTCGGCGCAGCGGTTCTTCAACCTCACCTCCGACGAGGTGGCGGTCGACACCGTGCTGCCGCAGTTTGGCTACTCGGTGCCGCTGCAGGGCAGTTTTGCCGACTCGGTGTACACGGCGTCTATCCTCTATCCTGAGTTTATCGACATGACGGCGCAGGACGTGGCCAACTACCGTCGGCTGTCGGGCGAGCCTTTGCCGGCCCTGCCCACGGTGACACAGCGTCTGGCCCTCGACCGCCGTCGGGGCGCGCTGGAGGTGACCTTCTGCCCGCTGGTGTACCGCGAGGGCAAGTATCAGATACTGGTGAGCTTCATGCTGCGCGTGGATGCCTCGGCCATTGCGGGCGCCAATGCCAAGGGCCACGCGCCCACGCGCTCGACGCTGGCGGCCTCGCGCTATGCCGACCACTCGGTATTGGCACAAGGCACATGGGTAAAGATACGTGTGCCGGCGTCGGGGGTATACCAACTCACTGACGCGTTGGTGCGACAGGCAGGGTTTACAGATGCCTCAAAGGTGAAAATCTATGGCTATGGCGGCAACTTGCAGAACGAGACCTTGGTAGGCTCGGAGCTGCAGGCCTTGGACGACCTCAAGGAGGTGGCTACCTGTACGGTGGGCGGCAAGCGTCTGTTTTATGCCAAAGGGCCTGTGAGCTGGAGCAGCAACACGGCGGCCCGCCGCACGCGCAACCCCTATTCTGACTACGGATACTACTTCCTGACGCAGAGCGACGGCCAGCCGGCCACCATCGATGAGGCCACGTTCTTAAACTCGTTTTACCCTTCGGCCGACGACTACCACTCGCTCTACGAGGTAGACGGCTACAGCTGGTATCACGGCGGACGCAACCTCTTCGACCCGGAGGCCATACCACAGGGCCGGACGAAGAAGGTGACGCTGCCCAATCCGGCCGGTGCCACGGGGGGCACGCTGTCGGTCAATGTGTCGGCAGGGACGGCCAGCGAGGCACAGGTGCTGGTGGGCGACTCGCTGCTGGGGACGCTAAAGGTGACACTGTATGAGTACGACAAGGGTAACGAGCGGTCGGGCAACTACGTGCTGACGGCACTGGCCGGCAAGGCTGTGGAGGTGACCATCAAGACAACGTCGGGCGGTCCCATACGCCTTGACTATGCGTCGATGGCATGGGACAAGGTGGCTCCGGCGCCCAATCTGGCCGCCACGTCGTTTCCGGTACCCGAATATGTGTATCGTATCACTAACCAAGACCATCATGCCGATGCCGCCGCCGACATGGTGATGATCATTCCCACCTCGCAGAAACTGCTGGCACAGGCCCAGCGGTTGGCCGATTTCCACAAGAAGCGCGACGGACTGCGGGTGAACATTGTGCCGGCCGACGAGCTGTACAACGAGTTCTCGAGCGGTACGCCCGATGCCAACGCCTATCGCCGCTACCTCAAGATGCTCTACGACCGTGCCGAGAGCGAGGCCGACATGCCGCGCTTTCTGTTGCTCTTTGGCGACTGCGTGTGGGACAACCGCATGCTCACGCCCGACACCAAGAACCTTGTGGCCGATGATTACCTGCTCTGCTTTGAGAGTGAGAACTCGTTCAACGAGATTTACTGCTATGTAGACGATGGTTTCTACGGACTGCTCGACGACGGCGAGGGCACCAACCCGCAGCGGTCGGACAAGCTCGACCTGGCCGTGGGACGGTTTCCTGTGACCACGGCGGCTGAGGCCGAGGTGATGGTCGATAAGACCATAGGCTACGTGGAGAACGCCAATGCCGGCGCATGGCAGAATGTGCTGATGTTTATGGGCGACGACGGCAACAACAACCTGCACATGAGAGACGTCAACGACGTGGCCGAAGACATTGCCGCACGCTATCCCGGATACCAGATTAAGAAGGTGATGTGGGATGCCTATAACGCGGAAAGTTCATCGACGGGCTATTCGTATCCGGAGGTAACGAGACTCATCAAGCAGCAGCAGGCTGAGGGAGCGCTGATTATGGACTATGCCGGACATGGCATTGAGTACCAGATTTCGCATGAGGCGGTGCTCAAACTGGCCGACTTCCAGCAGTTTACCAATAAGAATCTGCCCTTGTGGATTACCGCCTCGTGCGACATTATGCCCTTTGACGGCGTGACCACGAACATCGGAGAGGCTGCCGTGCTCAACGAAAAGGGTGGAGCGGTGGCGTTCTTTGGCACTACGCGCACGGTGTATGCCAACTACAACAAGATGATCAACAGGGCTTACCTGCGTTATGTGCTGAGCTGGGTAGACGGCAAGCCGATGACCATTGGCGAGGCGCAGCGGTTGGCCAAGAATGAGATGATAACCACCGGACAAGACCGCACCACCAACAAACTGCAGTACTCGCTGCTCGGCGACCCTGCCCTCGCGCTCAATTTGTCGGACAACAGGATGGTGATTGACTCTATCAACGGGCTGCCCGTTGATGGCAATCAGACGGCCGCGTTGAAGGCCGGGGGTGTGGCCAAGGTATCAGGCCATATCGAAAATGCCTCCGACTTCAATGGTGTGATGACGGCGGTGGTGAACGATTCGAAGCAGACCATCACGTGCAAGGAAAATATCAGCGCTGAGGTGACGGGCAGCGCCTTCACCTTCACGGCCTATACCAAGACGCTATACAATGGGACTGACAGCGTGCGCAAGGGGAGATTCAACTTCTCTTTCGTTGTGCCCAAAGACATTAACTATTCTGACGCTAACGGCATCGTGAATCTCTATGCTGTCAACAACACCAAGGAGATGATAGTCAACGGTTCTAACACTAATTTTGTGGTGGGCGGTTCGGATGCCATCGGCACGGATAGTGTGGGGCCGAAAATCTACTGTTATCTCAATACCACCGACTTTGTCAATGGCGGCAATGTCAACACCACACCTTATTTTGTGGCGCAACTGACCGATGCTAACGGCATCAATGCCACGGGCAACGGCCTGGGGCACGACCTGGAACTGATCATCGACGGCGACGCCACCAAGACGTATGTGCTCAACAGCAACTTTGCCTACGACTTCGGAACCTATACCAGCGGGACTACTCATTACAGCATTCCCGAGCTGGAACCGGGCAAGCACAAGCTGCTCTTCCGTGCGTGGGATGTGTTGAACAATATGTCGACCGCCGAACTCAGCTTCAACGTCGTGAAAGGACTCGTGCCGACGGTGTACAGCGTGGACGTGTCGCGGAATCCGGCCACGACGACGACGACCTTTATCATCAACCACGATTTCTCAGGAAGCGCGGTCGATGTCATCATTGACGTATTTGACATGAGTGGACGCTTGCTGTGGTCACACTCGGGAAGCGGCGTCTCGACCACAGGGGCTTATACCGTGGATTGGGATCTGACGCAAGACAATGGCAGCAAATTGCCCACCGGCGTGTATCTCTATAGGGTGCGCGTAGCGAGTGATGTCAGTGCGTCGGCATCGAAAGCCAAGAAATTGATTGTTGTAGGCAATAACTAAGGCAGGCGCGACGTTATTGGTTCATATAATCAGTTACATCAACGATGAATAGAATCCTTAAGATAGTTGCCGCGTGCCTCTTGTCGCTGGTGGCCGTCAACGTGTCGGCAGATGACAAGAAGAACATGTTCAACCCGGTGAATGCCTCGGTGACCTCGCAGACCATCGCCCCTGACGCCCGGGCGGCAGGTATGGGTGACGTAGGCGTGGCGACCGACCCGGACGTGGTGTCGCAGTATTGGAACCCTGCCAAGTATCCGTTTACGATCAGTCGTGCGGGGTTGGCGCTGAACTATACGCCCTGGCTGCGGCAGCTGGTGAACGACATGGACCTGGCTTATCTGGCCGGTTATTACCGCATAGGCGACTATAGTGCCATCTCAGGTTCGCTGCGCTACTTCTCTTTGGGTGAGGTATCGACCTCAAGCGACATTAGCGCGAGCAACGATATGACCATCAATCCCTATGAGATGTCGCTCGACGTGGCCTACTCGCTGATGCTGAGCGAGAAGTTCTCAATAGCGGCGGGCGTGCGCTGGATATACTCCGACCTGACCTACGACTACACCGAAGACACGTCGCCGGGGTCGGCCTTTGCCGCGGACCTGTCGGCCTACTACCAGGATTATATCACGCTGGGCGACCGAGAGTGCCAGTTGGGCCTGGGTCTGAATATCTCAAACATCGGTAGCAAGATTACGTTCGGCGGCGACGACAACAGTGAGTTCATCCCCACCAACATGCGGCTGGGTGCGTCGCTCATGGTGCCTGTAGACGAGTACAACCGCTTTACCATTGCCGCCGACGCCAACAAACTGCTTGTGCCCACCTATCCCAAGCAAAACGACGGGGAGTCGACAGAGGACTATCAGCAGCGTGTGCAGAAAGATTATTACGACGTGTCGAGCATCGGCGGCATCTTCAAGAGCTTCGGCGACGCGCCCAATGGCTTTAAGGAAGAGTTGCAGGAGATACAGTGGAGCGTGGGCGCGGAGTATGTGTACCATGACCAGTTCTCGCTGCGGGCGGGTTATCACCATGAGAGTGAGAACAAGGGCAACCGCAAATACTTTACCGTGGGAGCGGGCTTCAAGATGAGTGTATTCTCATTGGACGCCGGTTACGTGATTGCCACGGCCAAGAGCAACCCGCTCGACCAGACGCTCCGCTTCACGCTGAGCTTCGACATGGATGGACTCAAAGACTTGTTTAAGCGATAGGCAAGGACCATCGGGGGAAACAATACGAATAGATAATATACGCGTAGATGATGAATATAAGAGTAGGAATGGGCTATGATGTGCACAGGTTGGTGGAAGGACGAGCCCTGTGGTTGGGTGGCGTGAAGATAGACCACACGGTGGGACTGCTGGGACACAGTGATGCCGACGTGCTGATTCATGCCATCTGCGATGCCTTGCTGGGCGCTGCCAACATGCGCGACATAGGTTATCACTTTCCCGATACGAGCGATGACACCCTGGATATGGACAGCAAGGTGATTCTGCGCAAGACCATCGAACTCATTGCGACTAAGGGTTATCAGGTGGGGAACATCGATGCCACGGTTTGTGCCGAGCGTCCGAAGATTAATCCGCATATCCCTGCCATGCGCGCCTGCATGGCCGAGGTGATAGGTTGTGATGAAGACCTTATCAGCATCAAGGCCACCACTTCCGAGAAGATGGGCTTTGTGGGGCGAGAGGAAGGCATGGCGGCATACGCCGTATGCCTCATTACGCGATAGCGGCTTGGCCGTTAACAATATGTTGCGTGAGTTCGGGATAAGATGAGTGTGCATACAGTCGCCCTCGGGTGAGTATGCAGGCTGTGGTAGGGGGTGCCAACGCCACGGCCAAACAGCGCAACGGTGGGTATGAAATGTGTGGCATTAGCCAGCGATCTGGGTATCGCGGCTCGCACATGCAAACGCATATTGGGCAAGTTTACCACTTCGTACCAGTTTTTTTTTACCAGTAAAGTATGGTATCTCTGTCGTAAACCGCCCATTTAGCAGGCATAAACCATGGGTTTAGTCATGATAAATGGGGCAGCTATGCGCCCCAAAGCTGCCGTTTCAACTGCCCTTCGCACCTATGGCAAGGGCGGGCGGGCTAAATGAGAAGCCCCATGTCACGGGATGATTCTATATAGAATGATATGATGGTTTTATATAGAACCATCGGATGGTTTCATATAGAACCATCGACTGGTTTTATATAGAATTATCGGGCTATTCCGTGCGAACGGTTGGGCGCAGGCATGGGGATGGATCGACGTGCGGGGTGGTCACTGCGGCCAAGAAGGTGGCTTGGGCATGAGGGCCCGGAGGGTATGCGTATACGGATACATGGGGCTGACGCCGCGGGGGGCAAGCTGCACCGGCTGTGCAACGACACAGGAGAGGTGATAACTTTCTGTTTTACAGGGGATGAGCGTTGATGGCAAAGACCGTCGGGAACTGCTTGCATGCTCATCTTATCCCGAACTCGTGTATATGTTGTAACAGCGCAAAGAGCGCCGGGTACCATTCTGAGAGAGAAGATACCCGGCGCTCTTCGTGTGCGGTGATGTCGTTATGGAAGATGGTGGGGGGCGTGGTTATGCCGCGTGGGAGCCTTTAGGGCGTCAGATAATCTGGCGGGCAACAATATCTTCAAAGTGTTGCTTTGCCCAGTCTACGAGCGTGCCGATGATGGGCATGAGCGATTTTCCGGTGTCGGTGAGCGAGTATTCCACACGCGGGGGCACCTCGGGGTACACTTGGCGGTGGATGAGATGACTCTGTTCGAGACCCTTGAGCGTAGAGGAAAGCATCTTCTGCGAGCAGTCGCTCATCTGACGGTGTAGTTCGTTGAACCGCAGATAGCCCTTCTCGCTGGAGTGAAGGGAGAAGAGTACAAGCAATGACCATTTGTCGCCAAAGCGGCTCACGACTTGTCGGATGGGGCAGGTCAGATAGGTGGGATTAAGTTCTTCCATAGCGTTTATTTTCAGCAAAAGTAGCAAAAAGTTAGCGTGGAAGAAAGTGTGGAGGGTTAAATAGGGTTAATGCGATAGGTTCTTGGTTTTAGGGAAAGATTTGTGATATTCTCCCGAACAATGGGGCTTTTCTTGGATTTTTTCCCTAAATTTGTCCTGCAAAAGATTTATTGAAGTGGCATATGACAACGCATCTTCTCCTCGATGTTAGCTTGCGCCTTGTGGTGGCGTTGCTATTGGGCGGCCTCGTCGGCCTGGAGCGCGAATATCGTTCCAAGGATGCCGGTTTCCGCACGCATTTCCTTGTGGCTGTTGGGGCGGCCATGTTTACCATCATCTCCATCTATGGCTTTGTCGATGGCGTGAAAGACACGTCGCGCGTGGCAGCCCAGGTGGTGTCGGGTATTGGCTTTCTTGGCGCCGGACTCATCGTGTTTCAGAAGAACGTGGTGCGCGGACTTACTACCGCGGCGGGGCTATGGGTGACGGCCGCCATCGGTATGGCGTGCGGCACAGGCATGTATGCCGTGGCCGCGGTGGTGACGGTGCTTATCCTGATAGGCCTCGAAGTGCTCAACGGACTTATCCCGCAGTTGGGCACCTCCAACGTGCAGCTGTCGTTTTCCTCACCTTCACATGAGAATGCCATAGCGTTTGTAGACCGCATCAAACGTGAGAACGTGCATATATACAATTATGAGATGAAAAGCAAACGCACGTCGAGGGGCGAAATCTATGAGGTGGAGATGGAACTGAGGATGCCCAAAGGACAGTCCGTGGGGCGTCTCCTTGACGGCCTTATCGACTTTGACAATGTGACGCTGTCGAGTGTAGACTGATATGCCGGCGTCACCAAACGATAAAACAAAGATATAATCATGGCAAAAGTTTATGAATTTCTGGCCAACGGGTTCGAGGAAATCGAGGCGCTGGCTCCCGTAGACATTCTGCGCCGTGGTGGAGTGGACATCCACACGGTAAGCATCACAGGCTCCGCAAACGTTGAATCATCGCATGGCGTGACCGTTGTGGCCGACCAGGTGTTTACCACCCCGGCCGACTATGCCGACGCTGACATGCTGTTGCTGCCCGGTGGAATGCCCGGCGCCACCAACCTCAACGCCTTCGAGCCGCTGCGTCAGTTGCTGACTGAGCACCACGCACAGGGTAAACGTATTGGCGCGATATGTGCCGCCCCGATGGTGCTCGGCTCGCTCGGACTGCTTGAAGGACGTCGTGCCACATGCTCTCCCGGCTTCGAGAAATACCTCACGGGAGCTACCTATACGGCAACACTTTTCGAGGAAGACGGCACCATCATTACAGGTGAGGGCCCTGCCGCCACCTTGCCCTACGCCTATCAGATACTGAGTTACTTTGTTGGTGGGGAGGCTGTGGCCGACTTACAGGTGAAGATGCAGTATGCTCACCTCATGGAAAACAAGTAAGCATAAGCGATAAGACATGGATTATGTGATTATTGTCGCGGGAGGCAAGGGAACGCGCATGGGCACCGAGCTGCCCAAGCAGTTCCTCCCTCTGGGCGGCAAACCTGTGCTCATGCATACGCTTGAGCGTTTTTACAGTTTCGATCCTACCTTGAACATCATCGTCGTGCTGCCCAAAGAGCAGCACGACTACTGGCGTGGTCTCTGCGAGGAGCACCGTTGCACCATTCCTCATCAGATTGCTGAAGGAGGAGAGACGCGCTTCGACTCTTCTAAAAACGGGTTGGCCCTCATCCCCGCCGAGGAACAAGGCGTGGTGGCCATACACGATGGGGTAAGGCCTTTCGTTTCCCACGAGGTGATAGAGAGGTGCTTTGAGGCTGCCCGCGAAGACTTTGCCGCCATTCCCGTGATGCCTGTCACCGACACGCTGCGGCATGTAGGTGCCACGGGGTATGCCATCAATGTGCCACGCGACAGCTATAGGGTGGTGCAGACCCCACAGGTGTTCGACCTCGCACTCACCCGTCAGGCGTTCAGTCAACCCTATCGCGAAACCTTTACCGACGACGCTTCTGTCATCGAGAGCTTGGGGTGCCAGGTGACAATGGTAGAAGGCAACCGCGAGAATATAAAGCTTACCACCCCCTTCGACCTCGCCGTGGCCGAGGCATTGCTGCAACTTTGAATTATCAGTCGTGCTCTATCGCGACGACATTGTGTTTGGCAGAGACCACACACAAGTAATCTTGAATTTTGTTTTATTGCATTTTGAATGGCTAAATGAGTAGTATTCTGGACCAAGACATCATGTATCTGCCGGGCGTTGGACCTCGAAAGAAGGATATTCTACGCACGCAGCTGGAGATTTCCACATGGAGAGATCTGCTGGAATACTACCCATATAAATATGTAGACCGCACGAAGATTTACCGCATTGACCAGCTTTCGGGCGATATGCCCTACGTGCAAATCAAGGGAAGGATACTGAGTTTTGAGGAGTTTGCCATGAGCGCGCGCAAGAAGCGCATCGTGGCCCACTTCACAGACGGGCACGGGGTAGTGGACTTGGTGTGGTTTAACGGGGCAAAGGTTATCTATGCCAATTATAAGGTAGGCACCGAATATATTGTCTTTGGCAAGCCGGGAGTGTACCAAGGACGGTATCAGTTTGCCCATCCCGACATTGAGAAGCTCGATGAGCTGCAGCTCAGCGCGATGGGCATGCAGCCTCATTACAATACCACTGAGCGCATGAAGCAGTCGGGCATGACCTCGCGGGCTATGGAAAAACTGACCAAGACCTTGGTGACAAAGCTCCCCCAAGGCTCCATCCCCGAGACGCTACTGCCCGCACAGGTCAGTCGTTTGCACCTGATTACACGCGAGGAAGCCTATCGCAAGATACACTATCCGCAGAGTCTTGACGATGTTCAGCGTGCGCAGGTACGCCTGAAATTCGAGGAACTGTTTTATGTGCAGCTCAATATCCTACGTTATGCCACCGAACACCGGCAGAAATACAAGGGTTATGTGTTCGGGCAAATAGGCGAAATCTTCAACACCTTCTATCACAAATACCTGCCTTTCGACCTCACCGGCGCGCAGAAACGGGTGATGCACGAAATACGCCAGGACATGCGCACGGGCAGGCAGATGAACCGATTGCTCCAGGGCGATGTCGGTTCGGGCAAGACCTTGGTGGCGCTGATGACGATGCTCATTGCCATCGACAATGGTTTTCAGGCCTGTATCATGGCTCCTACCGAGATATTGGCCGAGCAACACCTTGCCACCATACGCCACTTTTTGTGCGATATGAATGTCCGCGTGGAGCTGCTCACCGGCGTGGTGAAAGGCAAAAGACGCGCCGCAATACTCGAAGCCTTGGCCGATGGCTCGGTCGATATCCTCGTGGGCACACATGCCGTAATAGAAGACACCGTGCAGTTCAAGCGCCTTGGCGTGGCCGTGGTCGATGAGCAGCACCGTTTCGGCGTGGCGCAGCGAGCCAAGTTGTGGGCCAAAAGCGAGAATCCGCCACACATCTTGGTGATGACGGCGACACCCATTCCGCGCACCTTGGCCATGACCATCTACGGCGACCTCGACGTGAGTGTCATAGACGAACTGCCTCCCGGCCGCAAGCCCATCCAGACCTTGCATAAGTACGACAACCAAATGACGAGCCTCTACCATGGCATACGCCAGCAGATCAACGAGGGTCGGCAGGTGTATATCGTCTTCCCATTGATCGAAGAAAGCGAGAAGACCGACCTGCAGAACCTCGAAGACGGTTACAAGAGCCTGTGCGAGATATTCCCGGAGTTCAGGCTAAGCAAGATACATGGCCGTATGAAGTCGAAGGAAAAGGAGGCCGAGATGCAGCGGTTTGTGCGTGGCGAGACACAGATACTGGTGGCCACAACAGTGATCGAGGTGGGTGTCAACGTGCCCAATGCCTCGGTCATGGTAATTCTTGAGGCGCAGCGTTTCGGACTGTCGCAGCTCCATCAGTTGCGTGGACGTGTGGGGCGTGGGGCCAAGCAAAGCTACTGCATTCTTGTCACGGGCTACGAGCTGACGGCTGTCACCCGCAAACGCATTGACATCATGTGCGACACCAACGACGGTTTCCGCATTGCTGAGGCCGACCTCAAGCTGCGTGGACCAGGCGATTTGGAGGGAACCCAGCAGAGCGGCATGGCTTTCGACCTGAAGATAGCCGACATTGCCCGCGACGGGCAGATCGTGCAGATGGCGCGTGACGAGGCCCAAAAAATCATAGACGATGACCCCCAGTGTGAGAAAACAGCGTACGACCTGCTCTGGACTCACCTCAAAGAACTCAGAAAAACCAATATCAACTGGTCGGCCATCAGTTGAATAGCTCATACAGACCAAGGAGAAAAGCGCCCCTCGGCCCGGCTCTTTTCTCCTTATTATATTATCCGGCCTAATTGTCGGCGTGCGCAATACCCCTGTTTTCATGATGCCCCCCATGTGTTTCGGTGTTGTTTTCGGGTGCTTTCCACAGAAGTCACGAGGCCCAAAAACAGGTTCCTGAGCCCCTTTGTGGCAGGTTGTCTTGGACAAAATACAATGCTGAAAAAAGATTTTCCCATTTGTTAATAGGCGTTGGGAAAATGATATTTTGTGTTAAAAAGGCGCTAAAAAGTATCGAAGCATTAGGAAACACTCCCTGTATTTATTATCTTTGCGAAATCTACTGAGTTTTTGACGAATTGTTGTTACTTTCGACATTTCTGATTTAGGAAATGCTTTCTATTTCCGCAGGAGATCTAAACCTAAGAAAAAGGTATATCTATGACATTTAAAAAGGCATTAAAGACATTATCGATATCCCTGTTGTTTTCCACTGCGGCGTTGCCCGTGCTGGGACAAGACCTGTTAGCTCGTCAGGCACCGGTTGACCGCCGCGCCAAGGTTCTCGACTCTATTGAGGTGAGGAAATTCGCCGAACGCGAAGAACTTCGCTCGCCCGCGGCCCAGCTTTATGGCGACGACTGGGACAACACCTACGCACACCGATCTACTGAACTCCCCGATTCTTTTGTCATCAACCTCCGACATTTCTGTATGCCCACACCCAGTCGCGTGGTGACCAGTAACTTCGGTAGCCGCTGGGGACGCTCTCACAAGGGACTCGACATCAAAGTTTATATTGGCGACACCATCCGGGCTGCCTTCTCGGGCAAGGTTCGCATCGTGAGATATGAGGGCGGAGGTTATGGTAACTACATCGTCATTCGTCACCCCAACGGCTTGGAGACCATCTACGGCCATCTTTCCAAGCAACTCGTTAAAGAAAACGAAACCGTCAGAGCCGGTGAGCCCATCGGATTGGGAGGTAACACCGGTCGAAGCACAGGTTCTCACCTTCACTTCGAAACCCGCCTTTGCGGCGTAGCCTTAAATCCTGCTTTATTCTTCGACTTCCGCAACCAGGATGTCACCTGCGACCAATATCTCTTTACCAAGGCCAACATTGCTGCTGAGTCGGCATTGGCTACCCGCGAGCGCGGTAAGGTGGGCAATGGCGGATATTCGCGTGAAGATATCTACGGTGAGGTGGGAACCGACATGGATCCTGAGTCTACTGCCGTTAGAAATATGGCCAATGCTCCTGAGCGTGTATATTATAAGGTGGTAAGTGGCGATACCCTGGAATCGGTAGCCAAGAAGTGTGGCGTTTCTGTAGAAACCATCTGCCGTCTCAACGGCTATCGCAAGAATCAGCGTATTCGTCCCGGACAGATTATCAGATACGTATAACGCTTGTCCCTATGTGAATACCCACGTATTGACAGCACGAATAAACGACCAACGCCCGGCAAAGCAACAGTTTTGCCGGGCGTTGGTCGTTTTGTGTAAAGCGGTGGCCTGTCAGTGGCGGTGCGGGTGGGCGAGGGCAGCTTATCCGCCCCGCCCGATGGCAGCCCTGATGACAAACCATACGTGCATGGCAAGGGTGACGGGCAGCCCGTAGTGGTCACGCATGATATGAAAACGCTCTTTGAGCGAAGCCCGATGGTTCTTGACGCTCATGCCCCCCTCCAGGTAATTGACCACGACAAAGCCTACATGGCGCAAGGGCAAATGCTGCGATTCGGCAGATTTCATGACCCTTATGCACCAGTCTACGTCGGCCGAGAGCCGGTAGTGCAGGTTATAGGGCGTGGCGCGGGCAAGGTCTGTACGTGCGTAGAAGGCCTGATGGCACACCAGCATGCCTTGGCGGAACGACCGCCAAGTAAGGTGGGCAGATGCCTGCAAGCGGCGGTGATGCAGAAAATGGCCTTCCATATTCACCACATCCGTTTCTCCGTAGAGCACGGCGGGCAGCGTCTCGCCATCGGCTACATTGCATGAAATCTGCTCTAAGGTGTCGCGGTGGGGCAATACATCGCCCGCGTTGAGAAACACGAGATAGTCGCCCGTTGCCTTGGCTATGCCTTTGTTCATGGCGTCGTACAGCCCTTTGTCGCGCTCTGATACGATGCTTACCCGGTGTCCGTTCTCCGCTTCTAAAGTGCGCTTGCGGTAATCGTCGGCCAGCGCCA
Organism: Bacteroidota bacterium; assembly: GCA_023425865.1. Lineage (GTDB taxonomy): Bacteria > Bacteroidota > Bacteroidia > Bacteroidales > Bacteroidaceae > Prevotella. The sequence continues at coordinate 18,247 of JAFABV010000011.1, forward strand.
GGGTACCGTCGGTGGAAGCGCCGTCGATAATCAGGTGTTCCACGTTTGCGTAGCCTTGCATAAACACACTTTCGAGGGTACGTTCCAATACTGCTTCAGCCTGATATGTACAAGTTATAATGCTGATGGTAATCATAAGTTACACCGTTTGAAGGCCAGCGCCTGATTATACAACTCTATATATTTCAGGGCTATGGCGTGCTGCGAATAGTTGGTGATGACCTTATGGCGCGCCTGGTGGCTCAGTGTAGCATAATCAGCCTCGTCGAGTACCCACCTGATGCCCGTCGCCAACTGCTCCGAACTCTTATAGGCAGCCACATAGCCATTGCGCTGATGGTCGATCATCTCGGGTATGCCGCCCACCTTGAAGCCTACGCAGGGCACCCCGCAGGCCATGGCCTCCATGATGGTGTTGGGCAGGTTTTCAGACAGCGACGGCAGCACAAAGAGGTCGGCGGCATTGTATACGTCGACCATCTTCCCCTCATCGTTGACATAGCCGAGTGCGTACACCGGCATGTCGAACACGTCTTGAAAGTCCTCAGCGTGCCCGCCGAGTATCATCACAGCCGTATTCTCACGCATCTCGGCATATTGCGCGGTCAGTTTCTTGCAGGCCTCCACTAAGTAGTCCATGCCCTTGTTTTCGTTGGTGGCCCGCTGTGCCACAAACAGCACGAGTCGTTTGTCTGCCGGTAATCCCAACGCCTGTCGTGCCTCCGCCTTGTTGGTGGGGCAATAAACGGTGGTGTTGATAGGATTGGGAATACATTCCACGATGTGCTTGCCCCTGAGTGCGCTGGCCTTGGCCTCGTTGGCCAGCCATCGGCTACAGGTCACAAAGAAGATGTTGCCTGCGTCATACACACGCCGCTTATGCTCCCACACCCTATATGAGAGGTCGTGTGCGCCGCCTTCTCCGGGCAGATACATGCAGTGGGCACAGTGCGACTTAAACCGGTCGCAGCCTAACGACAGGTGGCAAATGCCCGACAGCGGCCACAGGTCGTGCATGGTCCACACCACGGGCTTACCGCTCTTGAGTATCTTCTTGATGCTACGCAACGAGAGCATGCCCTGATTCACCCACGAAAGGTGTATCAAGTCGGCCTCCTTAAACTCGGGCAGCGACGTGATATCAGCTCCGGTATTGGCAATGTCGATATGAAACAGATGTTTCCGGTTAAATTTAAGGTGAAAAAAAACGCACATGCGTTCCCATAGAAAATATAGTTGCTGCAGCCACGGATGAGGCAGTCCCACCACCGTGAGGCAGTCCGACTGCTTGTCGCGTACCAGCATCTTTGCTTTCTCACCGTTGTTGTTCAACGCTTCCATCAGCCGGTTGGCTGCCACGGCGGCACCGCCGGTCCGCTCGCTCGTGTTTACTATCAGTATTCGCATGGCATGTGGATGATTCTTGTGCAAAGATAAACATTTCAAAACTAATTGCTACCCAATTCAAAAGTAAAAATAGCTGACCGTACCAAATATTCCTCCACTTCTCGGGAGCACGTGCAAGGGACAAAACGATGGGAAAGGGCTAACTGATTGATGTGTGCGGGCACAATCTCTTGATTCAGGTCAAGAAAGAGACCATAAATACGTTTCTGCACCCCCAAAGTGTTGCGGACATCAGAAAATCACCGTATCTTTGCAGTGTCAAAAGGTTAATAGATTGTTTAGGTTAGTAGTAATAGATTTAGGTTTTTAGTTATTAGGTTTAAGGTAGATTTGATAGATTGTTTAACGGATGACAATGGAAACCGCGAGGTTTTCATTCGATTTGAAAAGGATTTTTAGTTAAACATAGGCAATGCGCTGGAGCTCGTAGATGAGTTCTGGCGTATTTTTTTTGTGCGTATTTCCCCCTCTGCATGATATTCTCCTATATTCCAAGATTCGCCAAAGGCGAGCGGAGGGAAACAAACGTAGCCATGGCGCATATCGACTGAGGGCGCTCGGGGTGGGAATGAATCCTCCGCTCGCCTTCGGCAAATCTTAGAATATCTTTAGAATATCACCATGTGTTGCTCCGTGTCATCAAGGTGTGCCGGATGGTTAATCCGTAAAATCTGTGTTTTCCGTGTTCAGAAACAATGATGAGTGGCGACGCATGTCATTGCGTACGCGGGCGGTATTGTCTTGGCACGCAGAGCCGCAGAGGAGTGGGAGGAGGGTGCCGTTGGGCACCTCTTCTATAGATACCATTCCCCCTCCACCGCCTCTCTTTCCCTCCAAAGCCATCTTATGGCCATGCGCACAGCACGTCGTGGACGAGCGGGACGGATGGAGATATTCTATCATTCTTATAGAATTGTGAAATGGTTTTATATTGAATCAAAAAATGGTTTTATATTAAATCATCAAATGGTTTTATATTAAATCATCAGATGATTCTGTATAGAAATATTCTTGCTCGGCGCATCTTTGGCTATGCCATGGGGCAGGCTTCATCGCACGAAACGGGGTGGCAAAGCATGTTAAAATGCTGAGTACGTTTCAAATAGTAGGGCATGTTGGCTAATTATTTAACTTTTATCATTAAATTTGCATGTATCAGAGTATGTTAGAATATTGATTTGAAATGATGAAAAAGGCACTGTTATTATCAGCGTTGACTCTTGGCGCAGCTGCGGCCTCGGGCCAGACCATCACTTATCCTGTCGCACCCCACGACGGGACAGTAGACGAATATTTCGGCGTGCGCGTGGCCGACCCCTTCCGTCCGTTGGAAGACGACAACAGCCCGGCCACCAAGGCATGGGTAGAGGCGGAGAACGCGGTCACACAGAACTACCTGTCGAAGATTCCTTTCCGTGACAAACTCCTCAGCAGGCTCAAGGCCTTGGCCAACTATGAGAAGGTGGGCGTGCCCTTTGAAGACCACGGCAAGTGGTATATCTACCGCAACAACGGACTGCAAAACCAGAGTGTGCTCTACCAGATGGATCGCTTGGGCGGCGAGCAGCGCGTGATGCTCGACCCCAACGCGCTCAGCGACGACGGCACGGTGGCCCTGCAGGGCATCAGCTTCTCGCACGACGGCAAGTATCTGGCCTACGTCATCTCACGTAGCGGCAGCGACTGGCAGGAAATCTATGTCAAGGATGTGGCCACCGGTCAGTTGCTCTCCGACCATATCCGCTGGGCCAAGTTCACGGGTGCCACCTGGTGTGGCGACGGCTTCTACTACAGTGCTTACGACGCCCCTGAGAAGGGTAAGGAGTTTAGCGGCAAGAACGAGGTACACAAGATCTACTATCACAAGATGGGCACCCCGCAGTCGGACGACGTGCTCTTCTACCAGAATCCCGTCAATCCGCTGCGCTTCTACAGCGTCAGCGTGAACAAGGAAGAGACCACGATGTTTCTTTACGAGTCGGGCGCCGGTGCCGGCAACAACCTCTATGTGCGCGACCTGCGCGTGCCGGGCTCACAGTTTGTGCAGATGACCGGCAACATGGACCAGCAGTACAGTCCTGTGCAGACCATTGGCGACAGCATTTATATCTTCACCAACGATGGTGCCCCCCGCAACCGGCTCATGGTGGCCAACATCCGCAAGCCCGGTTTCAACGACTGGAAAGTGGTGGTGCCCGAGGCTGCCGAGGTGCTTGAGGGCGTGACCTTTACCAATGGGAAGATGGTGCTCGAGTACAGCAAAGACGCTTCGAGCCATGCCTACCTTTATGAGATGGATGGCACGCGCCTGCACGAAATCAAGTTGCCGTCGGTGGGCAGCGTGTCGTTTTACGGCAAGCGCGACCTGAAGGAGTGTTTCTACAGCTTCTCATCGTTCACCGTTCCCGGTACGGTGTATCGTTATGATGCCGCCGCTGACGCCAGCACGGTGTATGCGTCACCGAAGGTAAACTTCCGCCAGTCTGACTTTGTTACCGAGCAAGTGTTTGTGACGAGCAAGGACGGCACCCGCGTGCCGATGTTCCTCACCTATAAGAAAGGGCTCAAGCGCAACGGCAAGAATCCGGTTTACCTCTACGCCTACGGTGGTTTCAATATCTCTCTCACCCCTGGTTTCGCCTCCACCCGCATCCCGTTCCTTGAGCGGGGTGGCATCTACGCGCAGGCCAACCTGCGTGGCGGCAGCGAGTATGGTGAGGAGTGGCATTTGGCGGGCACAAAGATGCAGAAGCAGAATGTGTTCGACGACTTTATCTCTTGTGCCGAATGGCTCATCAGCAACAAGTACAGTTCGAGTGACAAACTTGCCATTGTGGGTGGCAGCAACGGCGGTCTGCTGGTGGGTGCCTGCATGACCCAGCGCCCCGACCTCTACAAGGTGTGCATACCGCAGGTGGGTGTGATGGACATGCTGCGCTACCATAAGTTCACCATTGGCTGGAACTGGGCTTCCGATTATGGCACCAGCGCCGACAGCAAGGAGATGTTTGAGTATCTGCGCGCCTACTCGCCCCTGCACAATCTGAAACCGGGTACGCATTATCCGGCAACGTTGGTGACCACTGCCGACCACGACGACCGTGTGGTGCCTGCCCACTCGTTCAAGTTCGCGGCTACCCTGCAACAGTGTCAGGGAGGCCCGGCTCCGGTGCTTATCCGTATCGACAGCAAGGCTGGGCACGGTGGCGGCAAGCCCCTGGCCAAGCAGCTCGAAGAGTCGGCCGATATTTATGGGTTTATCATGTATCACGTAGGAATGAAGTTCTAATGACGTTGGGCTTGTAGTTGGCGGGCGTGTGAGGCGGCAGGCAGTAGGTCGTGGTGAGAGGTTTACCCCCATGCCATCGTTGTCTGTTGACTGCTGAGGCACTGGCCGCTATGCGCTAACTGCACGCCCAACGGCTCAAACCTTCTCATTTTCACTTATCACTAATCAATCATTACGATGTTACGCTTTGCTTTGATAGGCAATGAGTACCAGGCCAAGAAGTCGGTGGCTGTGCAGCGCATCTTCGACTTTCTGCACGACCGGGGTGCTGAACTGTATATAGAACGAGTTTATCATGACTTTCTCGTGCGCGAAGGCGGCCTGAACCTATGGTGTACAGGCGTCTTTGATGAGTTGGACGTAGATGTCGACTTTGTTTTTTCGATAGGGGGCGACGGCACCTTTCTGAAGGCCGCCAGTATCGTAGGTGGCAGCGGGATTCCCATTCTGGGCATCAACATGGGCAGGCTCGGGTTTCTGGCTGACGTGCTGCCCAGCGAAGTAGATGTGGCGCTCAATGAAATCTACGACCAGCGCTACAGGGTGGAAGACCATTCTGTCATTACGATAGAGGCCGACGGCGAGCCTATCAGCGACAATCCTTACGCCCTCAACGATATTGCGTTGCTCAAGCGCGACGACGCCTCGATGATTACCCTGCGGTGTAGCGTCAATGGCGAATACTTGGTGACCTATCAGGCCGACGGTCTGCTGATTTCCACGCCCACGGGCAGTACGGCCTATAACCTCTCCACCGGCGGCCCGATAGTGGTGCCCTCTGCCAACATCTTATGCATTACGCCGGTGGCACCCCATAGCCTGAACATTCGTCCCATCGCCATCAACGACGACTGTGTCATCGACCTTGACGTAGAAAGCCGGAGCCACAACTTTTTGGTGGCTATTGACGGACGCTCGCAGAAGATGCGCGAGGGCACCCGCCTCACCATCCGCAAGGCGTCGCATAAGGTTAAGATAGTGCGCCTGAGCACCACCCGCTATTTCTCTACCCTGCGCGAGAAACTCATGTGGGGTGTTGACCAGCGGGGCGTGGGCAAGTGTGCCATGGAGTAAGTCGTGGTGAGCGAAACACAGTAGCATGAGCAACATAGAGAATCATAACGGCAGGCTGGGTGCCATGAGTAGACGATGGAAGGAGAAACTCTTTCCCAAGTCAACATATTCGGCAGGAGTCATCCTGCGGTGGCTGTGGGCGGCCTCGCGGGGCAACCGCCTGCAGGCGGGGCTCAACGCCTTGCTGGGGTTGCTGGCCGTGGGCGTGTCATTGGCTCAGGTGTGGGCCATGCAACGTGCCATCGATGTGGCGGCGGGCGCCGTGCAAGGCTCTATCTATTGGGCCGTGGCCCTGATGGGCGGCTTGGTGCTCTGCGACTTTGCCCTGAACATTTCCAGCGTATGGGTGCGCAACATCTTGGGCATCAGGGCCCAGAACCGTATGCAGCAGCGTATGCTCGACCGCATCCTGAGGTCAGAGTGGTCGGGCAAGGAGAAGCGTCACTCGGGCGATGTGCTCAACCGACTGGAGTTTGACGTGAGCAGTGTCGTGGGATTTATTACCGAGACCATCCCCCATACGCTGTCGGTGCTGGCCATGTTTGTCGGCGCGTTTTTCTATCTCTTCAGCATGGATGCCGTGCTGGCACTGATTACCATAGGCATTATCCCCGTGTTTATTGCCATGAGCAAGATTTATATGGGGCAGATGCGACGCCTCACCCGTGAGGTGCGCACGTCAGACTCTAAGGTGCAGAGTGTGCTGCAGGAAACCATCCAGCACCGTATGCTGATCAAGACCTTAGAGAGCGATGGGGCCATGGTCGACCGGTTGGAGCATACGCAGAGTGAGTTGCGCCACAAGGTGGTGCGGCGTACGGCGTTCTCGGTGTTCAGCAATCTGATTCTCAACTTGGGCTTTGCCGTAGGCTTTCTGGTGGCTTTCCTCTGGGCCGCCGTGCGCATGGCACAGCATACGCTGACCTTCGGAGGCATGACGGCATTCTTGCAGTTGGTCAACCGCATACAGGGACCGGCACGCGACCTCACCCGCCTGGCGCCCGCCTTCGTCTCGGTGTTTACCGCCGCCGAACGTCTCATGGAGCTGGAGGAGAATCCACTTGAGGAGCAGGGTGCGCCCATCTACATGGAGGCGCCCTGCGGCATCAGGCTCAACGAGGTGAGTTATGGCTATGAAGACGGCAAGGGAGATATTATCCAAAACCTCAGTTTCGAGTTCCCGCCGGGTTCGTGTACGGCCGTATTGGGCGAAACGGGCGCGGGAAAGACCACGTTGGTACGCTTGTTGCTGGCATTGGTCAAGCCACTGCGTGGACAGGTAGAGATTTATGACCATAGTCGCGAGCGCGCCTTGTCACCCCGTATGCGTTGCAACTTCGTGTATGTGCCCCAGGGCAACACCCTGATGAGTGGCACCATACGCGACAACCTGCGGCTGGGTAAGCTCGACGCCACCGACGAAGAGATGGAGCAGGCACTGCGACAGAGTTGCGCCGACTTTGTGCTCGACCTGCCCGACGGCCTCAGCACCGTGTGCAGCGAAGCCGGCGGCGGACTGTCGGAGGGGCAGGCCCAGCGCATCGCCATCGCCCGCGCGCTGCTGCGCAACCGTAGCGTCATGGTGTTCGACGAGGCCACCTCGGCCCTCGACCCCGACACCGAGCGCCAGCTGTTGCATAACCTGCTGGCCAAGCACGACAAGACGGTGATCTTCATCACCCATCGCCCCGCGGTGGTAGAATACTGCGACCAGACGCTGCACATCGAGAAGCGATGAGTGGGCTTAGGCTGGTGTACAGGCTGCATTGGAAGGATTACGGGCTGAATTACCGCAATAGAGCCCAATAATAGTAAATGATTTACATATTTAATAAATAAGAAAAAAGACTATATGAAGAAAATGTTATGGATGGCCGTCATGCTGATGGCCAGCGTGCTGACCATCGGCGCGCAAGAGGCAACAGAAGATATAGATGTGAAGTATGCCGCCAACTTGCTGAAGCCCGGCACCGAGGCACCCGATTTCGAGATTCAGAACAACGACTCGGTGAAGGATGTAAAGTTGAGCGACTTCCGCGGAAAGTACGTCGTGCTTGAGTTTTGGGCATCGTGGTGCCCCGACTGCCGCAAGGATATGCCCGAGGTGAAGGCCCTCTACGAGCGGTATGGCAAGAAGGGTGTGCAGTTTATCGGCATCTCGTTTGACACCGACAAGGCGGCGTGGAGCAACTATATCGCGAAGAACGGCCTCAGCTGGTTGCATACCAGCGAACTGGTGAAATGGAAGAAAGGCACGAAGATCGACCAGGCTTATCAGGTGCAATGGATTCCCACGTACTATCTGCTCGACCCCGAGGGCAAGGTGGTGCTGGGTACGGTGCAGCATGAGAAGATTGGCGCCAAGCTTGCCGAACTGAAGGAGCAGGGCAAGATCGCGGCCTGCAAGGGTAACGGTAGCTGCTGCGGCGAAGGCAAAAAAGAGGCCCAGGGCAAGCAGAAGGCTTGCTGCGCCGATAAGAAATAAGCATCCGGAACGTATTTTTTATGCCGTCTGTGCAACTTTAGCACAGACGGCAAACGTCTACCAGACAATATGATTCACCTCAAAGACATCAACAAGACGTATTTCGGCGCACAGCCGCTGCACGTGCTCAAGGGCATCAGCCTCGACATCGAGGAGGGTGAGTTTGTCTCGATCATGGGTGCCTCGGGGTCGGGAAAGTCCACCTTATTAAATATACTGGGTATTCTCGACAGTTACGACAGCGGCGAGTATGTGCTGGCCGACACGCTCATCAAGAACCTGAGCGAGCGACGGGCGGCCGAATACCGCAACCGGCTCATCGGGTTTATCTTCCAGAGCTTCAACCTCATCGGGTTCAAGACCGCGGTGGAGAATGTGGAGCTGCCCTTGTTTTACCAGGGCGTGTCGCGCCGCAAGCGCCATCAGATGGCCTTGGAGTATCTTGAAAAACTCGACCTGCTGCCCTGGGCCGACCACTATCCCAACGAGATGTCGGGCGGTCAGAAGCAGCGTGTGGCCATTGCCCGTGCCCTGATCACCAATCCCAAGCTCATCCTGGCCGACGAGCCCACCGGTGCCCTCGACTCGAAGACCAGCGTGGAGGTGATGGAGCTGCTCAAGAAACTCAATGCCGAGGAGCGCAAGACCATCGTGGTGGTGACCCACGAGAGCGGGGTGGCCAATGAGACCAACAAGATTATCCGCATCAAAGACGGACTGATAGGGGCCATCGAGGACAACCTCGACCACAACGCCTCACCCTTCGGTACATCAGGATATATGAAATAACGCCTAAGCCAATAATCAATGAGAGACGTGCTTGAAGAGATATGGGCCACGGCCCGGAGAAACAAACTGCGTACAGCCCTCACGGGGTTTGCCGTGGCATGGGGTATCTTCATGCTCATCTTTCTGTTGGGGGCCGGCAACGGGCTCATCAATGGCATGATGAACAACAACCGTCGCTTCATGAGTAACTCGATGATGGTGGGGGGCGGCACGACCTCTAAGGCTTATAAAGGCCTGAAGGAAGGGCGCTATATAGAGCTCACCGACCGCGACATGAACACCACGTCTGACCGTTTCTCACAGCATGTGGAGACGGTGGGGGGTGAGATTCAGCAGAGCGGTATCACCATCAGCAATGGCGAAAACTATGTGAGCAGCACGGTGAATGGTGTGTATCCCAACGAAGACGAGATCAATAAACTCGACATGGTGGCGGGACGATTCATCAACGAGATAGACAACGAGCTGCGCCGCAAGGTGTTGGTCATCAGTGAAAACCAGGCCAAGGAGCTGGAGCCAAAGAGCCCGTTGTCGTTGGTGGGCAAGTATGTGAAGGTAGGAAACTTTGCTTTTCAGGTGGTCGGTATCAACAGTAGTGACAACAGTGGCATGAGTACCGACACCTATACGGCGTTCAACACCCTACGCACCATGTACGGGCGAGGCGACAAGGCCGACCGTATCGTGTTTTCTTTTCACGGGCTGGAGACGCAACAAGACAACGACAACTTTGAGAAGCAGTATAAGGCCAACATCAACGCCAACCACAGTGCTGCCCCCGACGATGAGGACGCGGTATGGATTTGGAATCGCTTTACCCAGGCCATGCAGATGGACCAGGGCGTGTCGATCATTCGGACGGCACTGTGGATTGTAGGTATCTTTACGCTCTTGAGCGGTATTGTGGGCGTAAGCAACATTATGCTCATATCGGTCAAGGAACGTACACGTGAGTTTGGCATACGCAAGGCCATCGGCGCCAAGCCATGGGGCATACTCCGACTGGTGATCGTCGAGAGTGTGATCATCACCACTTTCTTTGGCTACATCGGTATGCTGCTGGGCATTGCCGCCAACCAATACATGGACGTCACGCTGGGCCACCAGACCGTGGACGTGGGCGTGGGGCGAGCCATCACCACTTTTCTCGATCCTACGGTGGGGCTCGACGTATGTGTTGAGGCCACTGTGCTGATGATAATCGCGGGCACCCTCGCTGGCTTTGTGCCGGCACGGCGGGCCGCTAACGTACAACCCATTGAAGCATTACGGGCAGAATGAGATTTGATATAGACAGCTATCGTGAGATACTCGATACCATCACACGCAACAAGGCACGGTCGTTCCTGACAGGATTTGGCGTGTTTTGGGGTATCTTCATGCTCGTGGCACTTATTGGAGGCGGGCAGGGCATGAAGGAACAGCTGAACAACAACTTTGCGGGATTTGCCACCAACAGCGGCATCATATTCCCTCAGGCCACGACCAAGGCCTATCATGGATTCCGCAAAGGGCGCACATGGAACCTGACCTATCAAGACATTACGCGGCTGAAGCAACACATACCCGAGCTCGATATTGTGAGTCCTATGCTCTCGCTATGGGGAAAGACGGCTACCTTCCGTGACAAGACGGCCACCTGTTCGTTTAAGGGACTGTTGCCCAACTATACCAAAATAGAGGAACCCGTGATGTATTACGGTCGGTATATCAATGATATGGATATTGCCCAGGGCCGTAAGGTGTGTGTGTTGGGTAAGAAAATATACAAGACCTTGTTCCCCGGTGGAGGCGACCCTTGCGGGCAACGCGTGCGGATAGACTCCACCTACTATCAGGTGGTGGGGGTGGACTATGCGGCCGGAAACATGAATATCAATGGGCGGGCGGAAGAGTCGGTGACGGTGCCCATCAGTCTGGTGCAGCATGCCTATAACCGCGGCAATGACATCGACCTGGTCTGTGCTACGGCAAAGCCGGGATACCGCATGTCGAAGATTTCTCCCCGCATTCGCGAGGTGTTGGGCAATGCCCACCATGTGGACCCTACGGATGAGAAAGCCATCACCATTATCAACACCGAGGTGATGTTCTCTATGATGGATAGCCTCTTCAGCGGTGTCAACTTCCTCATCTGGCTCGTGGGCATCGGTACGCTGTTGGCGGGTGCCATCGGGGTGTCGAACATCATGATGGTGACCGTACGCGAGCGCACCACGGAGATAGGCATTCGCCGCGCCATCGGTGCCACGCCACGCACCATCCTCTCTCAAATCATTACCGAGAGCATCGTGCTCACTGCGGTGGCAGGCATGAGCGGCATTCTCTTTGCCGTCATCATCCTGCAAATGCTCGAAGTAGGCAATACCACCGACGGTATCGTGTCGGCACACTTCCAAGTAAACTTCTGGACGGCGATCGGGGCGATGGCCTTGCTCAGCGTTTTGGGGGTGCTGTCGGGGTTGGCACCGGCAGCCAGGGCCATGAGCATCAAGCCGGTTGATGCCATGCGCGACGAGTAACAACGCCATATATCATCAGCAAAACCATTAACAAAGATGAAAAAATATTTTAAGTTCATTGTGGCAGCTATAGTGCTGCTCATCTTTATCGGCACGTTTGTGTTCCTTTGGGTCAAGAGTAGACCGCAGCCTGTGGCCTATGAGGAGTTTACGCCAACCGTACAGGACATTCGGAAGACGACGGTGATAACGGGTAAGATAGAGCCGCGGAATGAGGTGAACGTGAAGCCTAAAATCTCGGGTATCATCACCGACATCTATAAGGAGGCCGGACAGATGGTAGCCGCAGGCGAGATCATTGCCAAGGTGCAGGTCATTCCCGACGAGGGGCAGCTCAGCGCGGCACAGGCGCGTATGCGTCTCGCCGGCATCAACGCGGCACAGGCCAAGGTCGACTACGACCGCATGAAGGCACTCTACGACAAGGGGCTGGTGTCGGGCAACGACTACGACCAGAAACGGCAGGCGCTGCAGCAGGCCCAGGAGGAGGTGCGCGCCGCACGCGATAACATGGAGGTGGTGCGCGACGGTGTGGCCGCACAGAATGCCAGCACGAGCAGCACGCTCATACGGTCGACCATCAGCGGACTCATTCTCGACGTGCCGGTGAAGGTGGGCAACACGGTCATCCTCTCCAATACCTTCAACGACGGTACCACCATTGCCACCGTGGCCAATATGGGTGACTTGATTTTCCGTGGCAACGTGGACGAAACAGAGGTGGGACAGCTGGTGACAGGCATGCCGATGAAGATCACCATCGGTGCCCTGCAAGACGAGAAGTTGCAGGCTTCGCTGGAATATATCTCACCGAAGGCTGTGGAGAGCAATGGCGCTAACCAGTTTGAGATTAAGGCTGCCGTGCATGGCGTGGGTGGCGGACAGATTCGTTCGGGCTACAGTGCCAATGCGGAGATTGTGCTGGCCGAGGCCCGCCAGGCCTTGACGGTGCCCGAGAGTGCCATCGAGTTTAGCGGCAACAACAGTTATGTGTATCTGGTCTCTGGTACGGGAGAACAGAAAACCTACACACGTAAGAAGGTGGTAACTGGACTGAGCGACGGTATCAATATTCAGGTTAAGAGTGGCCTGACGAAGAAAGATAAGGTGCGTGGTCCGAAGATTGTGAAAGAAACCAGCACGGAGGAGTAACCTCTTTAGCGGTAGCCGCTACGACATCAAGAAAGCCATGATAAGACTTGTTCCATGTAACAGTCTTATCATGGCTTTTTGTTGGGCCTTACTTGGCTTTTTGTTGGCACTTATTTGCCTACGACAAACTTCTTGCCGTTGCTGATGTAAATACCCGTAGGCAGTGCAGTTTGCGATGCCATGCGCTGGCCTTGCAGGTTGAAAATGGCATGGTCGGTATCATCTGGGATGGTAGCAAGCGGTGTTTGTGCGATGCCCGTAGGGTCTTTGCCAATGAAGCGCTGCAGGTTGAACATCGCCGCTAAGGGCTTGCCCGTGTCCTGGGTGTAGAGCGAGGCGTTCCACCAGTGGCTGCGCGCGGGGTTGCTGTTGGCCCAGTATTCATTGTCTTCGGGCATCCACCAGAACAGGCCCGTCACCTTGCTGTGGCTGCCGAGCGTGGCGATGAGGTCGGTGGTGAACTTCCGCTGTCCTTCTTCCGACAGCGGCCATGTCTGCTGTACCGTACTGCTATAGGTGCCGTTGAGCGACCATTTGGCACCGTAGCCCGTCTCCACAATCATGATGTCCTTGTCGGCATGCTGGCTCTCTAATGTGGTGAGCACGCTGTTGAGCGTCGAGAGTGTGCCGTGATAGTCGGGATAGTAGCTCAGTCCGATGATGTCGTAGTCTATCTGATTGCCCAGCGTGTTGTAGAACGACGTCACGTTGGTGGAGCGGCTCATCTCTGTGTGGACCACAATCTTGGCCTGGGGGCACACCTCCCTGCAGGCTTTGATGCCCGCCTTGAGATACACCACCATGTTGGCGAAGGTGCCCGTGCCATAGTTGCTGCCGTCGGGGTAGCACTTTCCGGTGGGCCACAGCATGCCGTAGGTAATCTCGTTGCCCGGCTGGATGAAGTCGGGGGCTGCCCCGTTGTCCTTCAGGTGCGTGAGGCAGCGCAGGGTATAGCGGTACACGCTGTCGGCCAGCACACTCACGTTGCTGGTGTTCCAGGCCGCTGGTGTGCTGTGCTGTCCGGGGTCGGTCCATGTGTCAGAATAGTGGAAGTCGAGCATGAGCGCGTAGCCCGCGGCCTTGATGCGCTTGCACAGGGCCGTCACATAGTCGAGGTCTTGCCTCACGCCCTCGTCCCGGTCGGTGGCGTCGGCCTTCGACGGGTCTACGAAGAGACGCACGCGCATGGCGTTCCACTGCGCCGCCTGGCCGAAATACTCGAGAGGTTGCACCTGCGCGCCGTTGCGGTCGAGGTATCGCACGCCATGCTCTTCATAAGTGGGCAGCAGCGAGATGTCGCCACCCACATATTTCTGTGCCATCGCCATGCAAGGGCTGAGAAGCAATAAGAGAAATGCTTTAGTAAATTTCTTCATCATAGTTTTGGTTTATATCGTTGCAAATTTAGGCTTTTTTCCCAATATAATAAACGGTTGGGGGTGAAGAAATACACGGGCATCTTCCAGATTATACGCGAGCGCGGGATAAGCTGAGTATGCAAATAGTTCCCGACTGTCACGGGCATCAACGTTTACCACTGTAAAACAGAAAGTTATCATCTCCCCACCGTCATAGCACAGCCAGTGTAGTTTGGAGCCGTGCCCCATGTATCAGTATCCAGATACGCTCCGTGGCGTCTTGCCCAAGCCACCTTCTTTGCCGCAGTGACCACCCCGCACGTCGCCCCATCTCCATGTCTACGCCCAACCGTTCGCACCAATCAGCCCGATAGTTCTATATGAAACCATCTGATGATTCTATATAAAACCATCCTATAATTCTATATAAAACTATTGCTGTCCGATAAAACCAAAAGATCGACAGTATGATGGCAATTAAATAATATTGACACGGTTGCCACAGTAAAAAAAATGGGAAGTCCGCTGACTTCCCCAAAGAGTTTGTACTTTTGCGTT